>JAIQFN010000007.1 GCA_020073265.1 Terriglobia bacterium
CAATCCGCAAGCGCGCAACTTATTTGAGGTCATCGGGCACCTTCAGAAGGCCGAGGGTTTGCGTTTCGAGCTCGCGCTGAAACGGTAAGCGGGGGATCTAAACGCCAGTCGTAGAAATGTCTCGTCACTCACCTCGTCAGTCTACCTTCGTCCAGTTTCCAGACGCTCTCCGCCAGCAACTCTGTCCCCGCTAGCCCCAGGAGGCGATCATCTTCGTCCAGATCCCTGCTTGAGAACACCTGGTAGCGCGTACCAAAGTCCAGGAGCCGTCAGACTTGTGACTCGGATAGTCCAGCATTGTTAAGGCGCCTACTGGACCGAGACGCCAAGCGGAGGATCAAGGCTCCCGCGCAACGCTCAAACACGTTGCTCATCGGTTTGCATTTTTGGCTGCGCGGGCACATAATGGGCCGGGAAAATTAGAGCACTCGTAAGGAGGAACCCATGTATTTGAACGTGAAGGCTTTGGCGCTGGCAACCGGCGCGCTTTGGGGACTGGCGCTATTCATCATCACGCTGGTGGCGGCGGGGCGTGGGATCGGCAACATTCTGAGTCACATATCGGCCATCTTCATTGGCTACCAGGTCAGCTATCCGGGAAGCCTAGTCGGCTTGGTCTATGGCTTCGTGAGCGGCCTGGTTGCAGGCGGCTTGCTGGCATTCGTTTACAACGCGTTCGCAAGCCCGAAGACAGCGGCTGCCTAGACTGGGGTCACGGGGGAGGGAAACCGCACGCTCGGCAACTCCGCTCCAGCGGACGTTGCTACCGGCTGGATCGCCGCGCTTCATGAAGGGAGCCGCTGAACGCCTTGCGCGAGGAGCGGTCGCCGGACCTCTGGACGGCGTATACTGCGGAAGGATACGCAAGCCGGAAGAAGCCGCAAGGAGGTTCCGAGCATGTCCACCATCGATCGCCGCACGTTGCTCCGTACCTTAGGATCTGCCGGCGCGACCGCCGCGTTTGTGTCTCCTTCTACTGCCCAGACGGGCGGGAAAACGATTACGCTGGCCGCCGCCGGACCGGGCGCAAATCCGCGGTACGTCCCAGCGGACGACTTGAAATTCCTGCCTCCGCAAAAAATCCCCGCCGGCCGGGCCGCGGATGTCTTCGCCGCCGTTCCCCGACAGAAGTTGCTGGTCACCTATGAGCGTATGGTGAAAAGTCGCAAGTGGGAAACCCGGATGAAGGACCTGTTTCTCGATCGTAGCCAGGGCCTGTACGGTGCGTTTCATATCTATGTGGGCCAGGAGGCGATCGCCAACGGCGTGGTTGCCGCGCTGAACGACGACGACTATATCGTCAGCACCCACCGCGGGCACGGCCACCTGGTCGCCAAGGGTGGGGATCTGGACAAAATGTCGGCCGAGATCTTCTTCAAAGAGACCGGCGCCAACCACGGCTACGGCGGATCGATGCACATGGTGGAGATGGACAAGGGAATCCTGGGTATGAACGGAATCGTCGGCGCATCCTTTTATATCGCCGCCGGAGCCGCCTACAGCGCCTTGGTCCGGAAGACGAAGCAGGTGGCGGTGGCGTTCGCCGGAGACGGCGCGGCGAACTCGGTGTACTATTTCAGCGCCGTCCGCAATTCTGCGATGTACAAGCTGCCGGCGATTTTCGTCATCGAGAATAATTTCCAGCAGCAAGGTGTTCCCATGGCCACGGTGACGCCCACGCGGCAGATCTCTGACTACACCAAGGGCCTCGGAGTCCCGTCGGTGACTGTCGACGGCAACGACGTGGCGAGCATGTACACCGCCACACATCAGGCCGTCGAACGGGCGCGTGCCGGAGAGGGGCCGAGCGTAATCGAGGCGATCACCTTCCGCTGGTACGATCATGCCGGCGTTGCCGGAGCCAAAGCGGGCGCGGATGGCGCGTTCGGATTGGAGTATCGCTCCGATGAAGCCGTGCGTCAATGGATAGCGCGTGATCCGATCGCCCGCTTCCGCACGTTCCTGCTCGAGCGGAAGCTCGCTAGCGACAGCGAACTCGCCGCGATTGACGCCGGTGCGCAGCGCGCCGTCGACTCGTCCATCGAATTCGCGCGCCGCAGTCCCGATCCCCGGCCCGAGGACGGACTAAAGAATGTCTACGCCCAGGGGAGCGTCGCGCCGACACAGTTCTTCGGAGCCATGGCTCCAGAGACGAACTAGGAGTAAGGGCCATGGCGAAGAAAACCTACGCGTTTGCAGTTCTCGAAGGTGTGGCTCAGGAGATGCGGAAGAACCCGACGCTGTGCTTCTGCTATCAGTTTGAAACGCCGGTGGCGCGGCTGCCTGGCGGCGAGATTCTCGACCTGGCCAAAGAGTTCGGCACGCCGCGTACCTCCGGACGCTGGGGTTGGCCGATCGATGAGGCCTGGTATGCCGGCTGGGCCGCCGGCATGGCGATGACCGGTTGCCCGGCGATCGCCAGGATTCCGTATCAGGCCGCGATCTTCCCGGCCGAATTCGTTCTGCACCAGATCGCCAAGCTGCGCTCGATGACCGGCGGCCAGGCCAATCTGCCGCTGGTGCTGTGGATCGGTGGCGCAGGCCGTAGAATGGGCATGGCAGGGCAGCACACCGACGTGGGCGAGGAAGCCTTTTACGCCTACCTGCCCGGACTGAAAGTCGTGGCGCCGAGCAACGCTTACGACGCCAAAGGTCTCATGATCGCTGCCATCCGTGATCCCGACCCGGTGGTGTTTCGCGACTACGCCGAAGTCCGAGCAGGTCAGCAGCCCGACGTGCCCGACGAAGCCTACGAAGTGCCCATCGGAAAGGCCGCCGTCCGGCAGCCAGGAAAAGACTTGACGCTGGTGGCCTGGGCTCCGGCGACGGTGGACGTGGCCCAGGCTCTGCCGCGAATCGCCCAGGCCGGAATCAGCGCGGAGTACATCGACCCCAGAACCATCAAGCCGTTGGATGTCGAAACCCTGGCCGCGTCGGTGAAGAAGACCGGAAGACTGCTGGTGGTCGACCACGGGAACCACACCAACGGTTTCGGTTCGCATGTGGTCGCGGAAATGGCGCAGAAAGTGCCGGGCGCCAAGGTTGCCAGAATCGCGTTCCCCGACGCGCCGGGCCCGGGAGCGAAATCGATGATCTCGTGGATGCGGCCGGATGCTCCCAAGATCGTCGACGCTGCGCAGAAGCTCATGAGATTGTAATGCCCGAACTCTGCCCGCGCTGCGACGAGCCGATGCGCGCCGACCTGGTCCGCAGCGCCATCTGGCTCGGGGATCGGCTCTGTATCGTCGAAGACGTCCCGGCCCAGGTCTGTGATGCCTGTGCCGAGCAGTTCTACGACGAACCGACCACGGACGCCCTGCGCCGCCTGACCGAGGCGGGATTCCCCGCGTCAGAGGCGATCCGGGAAGTTCGCGTGCCTGTTTTTTCGCTCCGGACGCGACTATCCCAGGACCAGACGCCTTAGGCGCATGTAAGGCGTCGAGTCATCCCATGGTTTCATGCGTGTGACGAGAATGGTATTCCTAACGCCTGGGTCGGAATCGATTCTCAGGTGCGAGGTGCAATCCCGAGTTCGTCCAGGATGCGCCGCTTCAACTTGTATTTCTCGACCTTGCTGGTAGGCGTCAACGGGAGCGCCTCGATGAACCGCACATGCGTCGGGACCATATACTTGGGCATCAAGGCGCGCGCGTGATCTCGGAGCTCTTCCTCAGTCAGCGTTTCCCCTTCGACGAGTTGTATAAAGACCGCGATCTCCTCCTCCTCGCCGACACGCGCAGGTACGGGCACCGCAGCCGTAGCGCGCACCTTAGGATGTGTGTTGATCAGAGTCTCAACGTCATAGGAAGAAACGGTCTCGCCCCGTACACGAAAGTAACCGCCCATGCGATCCACGAAAACGAACGTGCCGTCCTCCAGCGCCGAGCAAGCATCACCGGTGTGGAACCAGCAGTTCCGAAGCGCCTTGAGCGTCGCTTCGGGCTTGTTGAAGTATTGCTGCAACAGAAGACCTTGGAAGCGCGGCCGAAAGGCAAGTTGGCCGACCACGCCGGGCGGGCAGAGATTGTCATGCTCGTCGACTATGGCTGCTTCCAAGAGCGGCGAGGGCTTGCCCATAAAACCCTTGGGGAGCGGCTTCGCGCCGTCCACTACGGCAAATCCGTATCGCCCAGCCGTGGCTCGCAGTTGGTCTTTCGAAAAACCTCGATACAGCGCCCGAAGCGTGCCTTCCTCGTCGCCGAACTCATCGATCAGCGCAGCAAACCCGTGACCCGACTCGGTCTGACCGAAGCCGGCCGTCACAAAATCAAACCCGAAGCGCCGAGCAACCTCGTGATGATTCGCCGGAAGCGGCTGCATGTGCACTCGATTTATGGTGTTCGCCCGATCGCTCGCGCGTGGCGCAGCGCTCATCAGCCACGGAACCATAACATCCAGAAGGATGCAGGAGGATGCGCCGCACTCCTCGATGCGGTCCCAGAAGTGGCTCGCGCTGAAGCGGTCCCACAGCCCGATGGTGTTGCCGCGCCAGACAGCTCGCGCCAGGAGCGCGAAAGCTCCGCCCACGTGATAGAGCGGCAAGTCGCAATAGATGATGTCCTCTTCGGTGCCCAGCATGCGGCTCAGGAAAGTGTACTGGCTCAGCCAGCGAAACCCCTGCAGCACACCCTTGGAGGGCCCCGTAGTTCCGGATGTGTAGATAATGTTCGCCAGATCGAACGGGCCGCGCGGAATCGAAGGAACCCTCCCCGCGTTTTCGCAAGCATCCGTGAAAGAAACCACCTGCTTGCCGGCGAAAGCTCTGTTCAGTTGCGCCCCGGTATAGTCGTGATCCTGAAGCCTGGGAGCATGAATGATGAATCGCTCGATGGGAAGCTCCTCCATCATTGTCGAAAGAATCCCGGCGAACGAAACATCGGTGATCAATGCGGCCGGCGCGGTGTCTTTGAGTTGATAGCTCAGCAGCTCTCCGATCAAATTGAAATTTACGGGCGCGAACACGGCGCCCGCCCGCCAGATAGCAAACATGGAAAGCGCCGTCACCAGCGAATTGCGAGTCAGCACGCTGACACGGTCGCCCGGCATGACGTCCATCTCGGCCAGGCCGGCGGCCAGCGCATCCGAGCGCCGCTTGAACTCCGCGAAGGTCAGTCGAGTGTCGTCTTCGCCGTAATGAATGAAGATCTTATCGGGAAGTCTGGCGGCATAGAAGTCTAGCTTATCGAGAACGATCTCGCCGTCGGCGACCATTTCAGCGAACGCTTCTTCAGGTGTCATTCTGTTTCCTGCCTCGGAATCAGTTTACGCCGTGAGTCTCCAGTTTTGGGCTGGGCAATGTCAACCAGCAAGGAACGCGAAAATCGTCCGTGATGACACTCGAAGACTTCACTGGCGCCTGACTTGTCAACTCCGCGCGAAAGACCCCCATTAGTTCCGGTTGAAAATTTTCTTCTGAAGCCAGGCTTCGGCCTTGGCAAGCGCATCTGTGGATGGCTGGGAATCGGTCAAGGCTGCCTCGCGTCGGTTGTGGATTCCGGCCAAGCGAAACGCTCGTTGCGGAAGAAATCCAGCCAGTCTGGAATCCTTGATTCCTATAGATTCGGCGCTCACGCTGATTCGCTTCCCGCGCCGAGATGATGCGGATGATTTCTTCGCCATTGACATCGTCCTCACGGTAAGTATGCCGCTGTCAGTAAACGCGGGGCGACTTAACACACGACTTAACACCAGTGTCGTTCAATTATCCACGCACAGCCCAGCGCACGAGCTCGCTAACCCTCGGAGCCTTCCCCTGCATCAGAATCCCGATGCGAAACACACGCGCCGCAAGCCACGTTATCGCGGTGGTTACCAGCACCACGCCCGCCAGTCCGACCCAGGGCTGCCATGCGGGCACGCCGCCCGGAGAGGCTTGTCGGATCAGCATCACGATCGGCGTGAAGAGCGGAAACAGCGACAGGCCGGTCGCCAGCGAACCGCCCGGCTGCTGAATGACCTGCGAAAGCATGATCAGCGGAACAATCACCGGTGCAATCAGGACGAAGTTCAGACTCTGAGCATCCTGAGGGCTGCCGCACGCCGCGCCCAGTGCTGCCGCCATCGCGGAGAGTATGGTGACCTCGGCAATGAGGTACACGATGAGCCACGGCAGAAGATGCACCGGCATGAGGTCCGACATGTCGAGCGCCTTCAAAGCCAGCGGCGCTCCCACAAGGTACACGGCCGCGGTCGTCAGCGCCTGCCAGATAGCCGCCAGCACTTTGCCCCGGATCAGTTCGGATGGCGTCGCTGACGCCAGCAACATTTCATGCACGCGTTGCATCTTGTCCTGTGCGATTGCAGGCAGCATGGGGGCGGACGTCATAATCACGATCATCGTCAGCAGGAGAGCCATAGCTACCGGAACGGCAGTGCCCCCGATATAGTCTCGTTTCCCCGTCCGGAATTGCCCGGTTCTCGCGTCGCGCGATACGAGATCCATTCCCTGCAGGCCGATGTTCGCAAGCACTTCATTGAATCGGCTCTTGTCGACGCCAAGCTCCGCCAGACGGATTCTGCGGAGCGCGTCGTTCACGGGCGCCGCCAGCCACTGCCGGACTTCCCCGACCCCGCCCTCGCTCGAGTACCATGTGAGACCAGCGGCCGGGTCGGCGCGCATCGCGGGAGTCGGATGCAGCGCGCCGGGACCGATCTCGAGGAATCCGAACAGTTCGCCGTTCCGCACCCGCTGCGAAAGTTCGAGACGCTGCGCATTCGGGTCGCCCGGATCGGAAGCAATGGTTTCGAAACTGTACTCGGGCATCACCTGGTGCCCGGTTTTCGGATCGTGAAGCTCCATCTGGTTCAGGCGCTGTATGGATGCGATGACCGGACCGGCCGCCACGCCAGTATGGTCAAGAACCGCAATTCGACGCGGTCGGATATCGGGACGTCTTTTCGCGATCACCGATGTCATGACGCCGCCACCAAAGAGGATGGGAGCAATCACGAGGCCGATCAGAAAGGCTTTTGTCTGGATCGCCGCGAGATAGTCGCGCTTCGCGATGAGCAGGATTTTATGAGGCAGGCGTCTCATTGGTTACCTCCGGGGCTCCGGCCGAAGCCGGACCTGCGATCCGCAGAAAGATGTCATGCAAAGACGGCTTCGCGAGCGCGAAGCTCGTCAGCTGGGTTCGCGATACAAGCTCGCGCAGCACAAGCTGCGGATCCGAGCCGCGCGCCAGGCGCAGTTCCTGAACCTGGCCGAGATCCCGAACCTGCTCGACGCCGGGCAGGCCGCTGAAGTCGTGACCGCCTCCGACAGACCCGTTTGCGGTTGACAGGCGGATGATGTCGCTCCCATACATCTCCTGAATCTCCGCGAGAGACCCGTCGAGCACCTTCCTGCCACGGAAGATCATGAAAATGAAATCGCACATCGCTTCCGCCGTGGGCATGTCGTGAGTGCTCAGGACCACGGTTGTGCCACGCCGGCGCAATTCGAGAATGGCCTCGCGGAGCGTCTCCGCGGCCACCGGATCAAGGCCGCTGAACGGTTCGTCGAGAATCACAATGGGCGGGCGGCACAGCACAGCCGCAATAAACTGAGCTTTCTGCGACATGCCCTTGCTGAGGGCTTCGACGGGTTTGTCGGCCCACTCGGCGAGGCCGAGCCTTTGCAGCCATTCGGTCACCTCGCCCGAAACATCGAGGCCTCCGCGGAGCTCGCCGTGAAATTCGAGAAGCGTGCGCAGCCGCATTTTTCGATAAAGCCCGCGCTCCTCGGGAAGATATCCGATCCGGCCGATCGGAACGCCGTTTGTTTTCTCCCCGGGCACCGCAATCGACCCGCGATCCGGACGGAGAATGCCGACGATCATGCGCATCGTAGTCGTCTTGCCCGATCCGTTCGGACCAATGAACCCGTATATAGATCCTTCCGGAATGCTCAGGGAAAGATCATTCACGGCAGCAACGCCGCCGAACATTTTGGTGACTTCCTGAATCTGGATCGCGTTCATCGAATGTCTCACTTGCCATCGACCGAGAAGGCCAGCAGAACGTTCCCCGCTTTTCCTCCAAATGCTCCGTAGCCGGAGTTGGTCAGCACCATTCCGTTCGCGATGGTCGGGCCCGAAGCATCCACTGAGCCCCCCTTCGCCATGACTTTATTGACGGTATCGAAGCTCGTGGCCGTATCGAAGTCCCACAGGATTTTGCCGTCGGCCGTCGCATACGCGCGGAAATGCCCGTTCAATGCGCCGGAGAAAACGGCTCCCGGGATAACCGAGACGGCTGCCGCCTGACCTGGAGCGCATCCTGCCGGAACCGCGCACGTGACAGCCGGAGCTGGCGTGGTCCACACCTGCTTCCCCGTCGCCAGATCAACTGCCGAAATGCCGGGCCTCGCTCCCTCCTGAGCCATGCGATCGGAGATCGCAACGTAAGCGTACTGGCTGTCCGCTGCATGTCCCCACTCGATGCCTCCCAGCGCGCTTCCGGCCCCGAGTCTGAGCTGCCACAGAATCTTGCCTTTGTTGTCCGGGTCGAGGCCCCACAGAATGCCCGACTTCTGGCCTGCCAGCAGGACCTGCTTCCCGCCGCCGATATCGCGAAGGATGACCGAGGCGCCGAAATCGTAGTCCGGTCCATTGTTTTCCGGGCAATTGGCCGTTCTCGGGCAACCGTTGACGAAGTTGTCCTTCGCTTCCGTTTGGCTGATCCACTGAAGCTTTCCGGTGTCGAGCGAGTATGCGAGGATCGCATCGCTCGAGTTGATGTCCACGCTCGTGTAGGAGTCGCCGGTTGCCACGTAGATCAATTTGCGCTTGACGTCGATAGTGGGCGCGGACCACACCGCGGCCCCCGCGGGCCCGTACTGCTGGGTGCCGGCTGAATTGTTCTTGAATGGCTTCGGCGGAGCAACCACCGTGTAGCTCTTCCAGAGCTGCTTGCCGGTCTCGGCGTCAAGCGCCACGAGACTGCCGCGGAAGGTGCAGCATTCGTAGGTGCTGCTGGCGGCGGAAGCTTCTTCGCTGGAAGAGACCGGAACATACAGCGTTCCGTTGTAGAGCGCCGGCGCGCCGGTTAACGTCGCAGCGCGATGATCGTCTACCCTGGTCTTCCACAACTCCTGACCGGTCTCGGCGTCGAGCGCGTGGGCCGAGGCGCGCAGATCGCCAAAGAAAACGATGTACTTCCCCGGTGTCTTTGCGGCCGCGACCGTGATCGCCGTGCGAACCCCCGCGCCGGTGCTAAAGCTCCAGATGGTGCAGCCGGAGGACGCGTCCAGCGAATAAACATTTCCCGCCAGAGTGCCCACGAAGATTCGTCCACCCACCACGGTCGGCTGGGCCATTGCCAGGGTCACTCTCGGAAATCCGAACGCCCATTTCAGTTTGAGCCGGGGGACATCCGCGGCAGAAAGACCGGGGTTGGGTTGGAAACGCGAGTTGCCCGGATCGACGCCCCACCCGTTCCAGTCTGCCTTCGCGTCAGGAGCGAATTTCCCGACCGGCCCGCTGCACTGCCCGGCAGTGGCTTCGCTGACGTTGCCGATGTTTTTCCCGGTAAGGAAGCGAGCGATGGCCCGTCCTTCCGGTTGCGTAAGTCCGGAAGCCTGCGTCATCATCGCTCCCGAGAACATCGCGTCCATGATGGCTTCAGGTGTGCGCGCGGCGATTTCTTCCCGCTTGGGCATGCGGAGCCCGGACTGCGCATTGTCGTGGCACCCGGCGCAGCGTTGCTGATAAAGCGCGGCGCCGTCGGGAGTCTTGTTCAGCACGTAAGTCGCGGCGCCGATATCGGCCTGGGCCAGGACAATGTGCCGCACCACGGTCATGACCTTGCCGTCGTCCGACAGTGTCCATCTTTCGGTCAGCGTAAGCGGGCGGCCTTGCACATCCGATTTCATGACGATCACCAGTGCGTTGCCATCCCAGGTTGCAGCGCTCTTCGCCTCGGCCCCCATCGACAGCTTGTTGATCGTCTCCTTGCCGTCGGTCGAGAACTTCGCTGTGGTGGTCACCTCGCCCTGCGCGCCGCCCGTCTGGGTTTCTGTCATCGTTAGGGACGGATCGTTGTGCTCCACCTTGCGCATCGCCGGCCCGGGAATCTGGCCGAAATTGCTCTTCGTTACATCGATCGTCCAGTCGCCCGAAAAGTTCGGCTTGTCGGCGGCGGCGCTGAAACCGGCCATCGCCACAAGCGCCAGCGTCCAAAAAATGGTCCTCTTCATATGCACTACTCCTCGGTTGCTCTATTCCTCTGTCAGCTTCACGAATTCATGGCTATCGGTAGGTGCTTCAGCCGGGATTGCTTCCTTGAGCCGCCCGGATTTGCGCAACGCCTCCCGTAGCAGAAACTCGATCTGGCCGTTCAGACTCCGAAGATCGTCGTCCGCCCAACGCCGCACTTGATCGAACAGCCGCGCATCGATCCGTAATGGAAAGTTTTTTCTCACTGCGGCGTTTTAGTGATACATCGTGCCGGTGTTTAACACGGGTTGAGCCGCGCGCTCCCCGCACAAGACCACCAGGAGATTACTGACCATCGCCGCCTTCCGCTCCTCGTCGAGCGACACTGTCTGCTTCTCCGCCAGTCTCGTCAGTGCCATCTCGACCATCCCCACCGCGCCTTCTACGATCCTGGTCCGCGCAGCCACAATCGCGCCCGCCTGCTGGCGTTGCAGCATCGAAGCCGCGATCTCCGGAGCATACGCGAGGTGGCTGATGCGAACATCTTTTATCTCGATACCCGCCACAGCCAGCCGCTCCTGCACCTCGTCGCGAAGGTGAGCTGCAACTTCGGCCGTGTTGCCTCGCAGCGATTTCACGCCGTCTTCATGAGCGTCGTAAGGATAGGATGTGGCCAGATTTCGCAGCGCGGCCTCGCTCTGCACCTTGATGTAGTTCTCGTAATTGTCGATCTGAAAAATCGCTTCGGCAGTATCGATCACCGCCCACACCACGATGGCCGCGAACTCGATGGGGTTGCCGTCGTGATCGTTCACCTTCAATTGGCCGGTTTCGAAGTTACGAGTCCGCAGCGAGACGTATTTCTTTGCGTAGAAGGGGTTCGCCCAGCGCAGTCCCGGCGTTCGCTCTGTGCCGACATAGCGGCCGAACAGTTGAAGCACTACACCCTGGTTCGGCTGCACGCCGAACAAGCCTTTCAAGCACAGCAAGTCGATCGCCAGCAGGAACGCACACAACGGCGCGGCCCACTGGTTACCAGTTTCGGCGGTTTGCCGAAGCGTGATGATGAAGCTGGCGAGGAGGCCGATGGCGATCAGGGCCAACAGCGTGAGGTACACGAAGCCAGAGGCGGTCCGGCGTTCTTTCTCTTTCATTGCGATCTCCTTTTGAATATCGAAATGATATCACTATGAGATCAAGATTGCAATACGGAGTCAGCGACCCCTAACGGCTTTGTCCCGGTCCAGCCGGCCACCCAGGACCAAACGAAATGGATAAGCTCTGTGCTATTTCCCAAATGGTATATGGCATTGTACAAAGGGATTGTGCGCGACAAAGTCACTCTGGACCGGGCAGGCCGCGTGGTTCTGCCCAAGAATCTTCGCGATGAACTACGCCTTTCACCGGGTGACACGCTCGACATCGCGGTCGCCGGCGATCAGTTGACACTGCGGCCCAGGCGGGCCGGCACGCCGCTGCGGAAGGAGCGGGGCGTTTGGGTTCTTCGCACCGGTGAGCCGCTCACGGCTGGTGAAACGGAAGAAACACTCCGCCACATCCGGGCGCAACGGCAGCGCCGGAACGTCGGAGATCGCGAGTGAAAGCGCTTCTCGATACTTCCGTGCTGGTGGCCACATTTCATGGAGATCATGAACACCATCCGCCTAGCATCGATCTGTTCCTGCGCTTCGGACAGCAAGAGGCCTGCTGCGGCGCCCACAGCCTGGCCGAGGTCTTCGCCACCCTAACCGAAATGCCGGGGCGGCGGCGAGCCAGCGGTGATGAAGCGCTGTTATTCCTCGGCAACGTCCGCGATCGCCTCTCGCTGGTCGCCCTCGACGAGCGGGAGTACTTTCGGGTGGCGGAGATGGCCGCGGAAGCCGGTCTCGCCAGCGGCGCGATCTACGACGTGATCCTGGCGCACTGCACCCTCAAGGCCCAGGCCGAAGTGATCTACACGTGGAACACCAAGGATTTCTTGCGGCTCGGCTCGGCAATCGCAGACCGCGTGAGGACGCCCGACCAAACTTAGGTCCCAACCGCGGCGCTATCCCGAAGCTCTAATACAAACCTCGATCGCGAACCATTCTCCAGTCGCGGCGCATGCCACGGCTTACTTGACGGGCGAGCGAAGCTGAGGTGCAGCTCCGGAGCACTTGGAGCACTTCCGCTCCACTCGGCGCTCCTTTCCGGTGTTTTGACGCTCCCCCGGCACTCCTTTGCTTCCGTTTATTTCCCCTTCCTCTAGCTCGTTTCGTGTCAACGCGCGGGGTCGGCGAAGCGAATCCAACTACCTGCAGGCGTGCGGCTTGCGAAGCGTCAACAAGACCGATCGGGGTTGGCTTGGCACTCCAAACGGCCTGGGTTCTTACCGTCTCCCTCTTTTATATATAGGCGGTAAAAACACCCCCCGGAAGCTCCGTTGGCAGCGTATGCGCGCCGCCCGGCTCGAACTCGATGCTGCCGTTGTGGCATTCCGAGCCAGCACGCGAAAGCTCTGTATGAGTTGCGGCCAGGGCGCGCGAATCTTCAAAACAAGGAAGGAACGTGATTTGAATCCTGCGCAGGCTTGGACTATCGTCGCCAGACCGAGATCAAAGACCAACGGAACGGAAAATGCTGTGGGCCAACGTGCACGATCGTGATACAGGAGGGCCATGACATCCAGGGAACGAGTTCTCGCGGCAATAGCGCACAAAGAGCCTGATCGAGTCCCGATCGATCAGGGCTCGATGCGCTCCACCGGCATTATGGCGATCGCCTACAACCGGCTGAAAACGCGCCTCGGTATTTCGGCTGGCCCGACGCATCTCTACGACATCGTGCAGCAACTGGCGGAGCCGGACACCTGGTATCTCGACCGGTTTCACGTGGATGCGGTCGACTTCGGCCGGGCCTTCCGCGACCTTCAGGAGTGGCGACCCTGGACCCTTCCGGACGGCTCGGCGGTGGTGGCACCGGCGTGGTTCCAGCCCCAGCCTAAAGACGGCGGTTTCGTGCTGCGAGACGCCGAAGGCACCATCATCGCCCAGATGCCGGCCGGCGCGCTGTACTTCGATCAAGCTTGCTGGCCGCTCTCCGGCCCTGACGGACTGGATCACTACGAACCGCTCCAGGCCAAGATGCGCAAGGTGAACTGGGCTGGCGTGCCCGTATCACCTTACGAAGTCCCGCTCACCGCTGAGCGCCTGGATGAGATCGCGAGCGTTGCCCGGCACTATTACGAAACAACCGAGTACGCCATCTCGCTCTCGGTCGGCTGCAACCTGCTCGAGTGGACGCAGTATCTGTTTGGGATGGAGAACGCCTACCTGTACATGGCGGGAGAAAAAACCAAGTTGGCCCACTTCCTCGACCGGCTGGTGGAAACGCACCTCGAAACACTCGAGCGGATCTTGCCGCGCGTGCGGGGATACGTTCAGATCCTGGTCCTCGGGGACGACCTGGGGATGCAGACTGGGCCGCAGATGTCGCGCCGAATGTATCGCGAGTTGTTCTTCCCGCGTCACCAGTTGCTCTGCAAACGGGCCAAGGAGTTAGGCGGCGCGCACATCTTCCTGCATTGTTGCGGCGGCATCTATCCGCTCATTCCCGATTTGATCGAGGCGGGCGTGGAAATCCTCAACCCGGTGCAGACGAGCGCGCGCGATATGGAGCCCGAGCGGCTAAAGCGCGAGTTCGGCCGCGACCTTACGTTCTGGGGTGGGGGCAGCGACACGCAGAGTATCCTGCCGAACGGGACCCCTGAGGAAGTGCGCGAGGACGTGCGGCGGCGGATCGAGATCTTCGCACCCGGCGGCGGTTTCGTCTGGACCACCGTGCACAACATCATGGCCGACGTGCCTGCGGCCAACGCAGTGGCCGCGCTCGATGCGGCCTACGAGTTTGGCAGTTAATAGAGCGCACTGCAGCTTCAACGCGGGCTTCTCAACCCCCCTCGCCGGTCCGGCCTCCTTCGGGCGCAGCTTGAGCGCTAAGGGTGTAACAGGATTCGGCAGCAACAGACCGGTGCAGGCTTGACTATTGGAGCATAACTTGCTCCTTCGATGTCCCAAATGTCCCCGGCGAAGCGAATCGGTCGGAATCACCCCGCGATTGACCATCGCCCGACAGATCTGGTCGTGAAAACTCTCTGGCGACCCACGCGCCTGCGAGGATTTGCGCAAAGTTTGTGCCATATGACCCACTATGCCCTTTTCGGTGATTCCATCAATGAAACAGGACTTGATCAGACTGTTTCATCCCTCGAACTTTCTGCTAGCACCGCCCGAGTAGCCGGTATGCGAATCAACCTCACGTTCAGATTCGCTGTTGCCGCTCTCTCGATGGCGCTTGGCGTCGTCGTTGGGCGGGCAGAATCGCCGTATATCTCCGTTTACGACAACGCATCCACTCCAGTGCGTCACGCCGCCGATCGTCTGTCCCAGTTCACCATGCTGCCGGTGGAGCGGGGGCCCGCCAGCCAGCAGGTCGTCCGGATCGAGTTGAACTCCAGCTCGAATCCAAGTATCGCCACGCAAGGTTACACCATCCGTTCCTCGGCGGATGGGGCGATCGCCATCCGCGGCAATACCGAAGAAGGCGCTGCTAACGGCATCTACACATTCCTGCGGACGCTCATGATTGAACACCGCAAGGACCCGTTCTCGCGCCGGTGGGCGATCGAGGAGAAGCCGCACTTCGCGCTGCGGACGATGCTCGTGTCGCCGTATCGCTTCGGAGCCTCGTACGGTTTTGCGGCCCTGAGCCCGGACCGCTGGTCGCTCGAGGACTGGAAGAAATACGTCGACTTCATGCGGCTGTGCAACATCACGACTCTGATCATGGGGTCGGAGCGCATGTACCATCCCGACTATCCCAACAGTTGGCGCGAGAAGTGGCGCTACGAAGTCTGGAAGCAAGTGATGGATTATTGCCACCAGGTAGGCATGAAGTTCAACTGGTACATCACGCCGAGCCTGGTCACCGAGCAGGCTTTTTGGGACAACCCCGACAAGCGAGCCGATCAGGAAGCCGGCTCTTGGTCCGGCAATGGGCTGAGCTGGAACAAAGGCAAGGACATCATCCTCAAGAATCAGAAATACACGCTTGAGTACTTCCGCGGCCTGGATGGCCTGGAGATCATTTTCAGCGATGGAGGCGGTTTCTCGTTCGACATTGCCGATCCCGCCGGGTACATTGCCGACGCAACCCGGAGCTATATCCAGCTCATGAAGGAGACGGGCAACGACGCGCAGTTCGTCTTCTGGAACTGGATACTCGACTTTTGGTCGAACGTCATGATCCGCAAGCCGATCCTGGAGAAGTACCCGAAGTACAAGACCATGCAGGACGACGTCATTCCCCTGCTTCCGAAGAACGTCGCCTGGGTGGACACCTCGGTTCTGACCCTCACACAGTCTCTATGGAAGTACATTCAGGATGCTGGAAATCCTCCCTTGCGCGAGACCGTGCTGCTCGGCAAGGAGAAGGGTTTCAAGCCGGTGATCGACCTGTTCTGGTACATGAACCCGGAGTTTTCCATCAACATGTTTCCGCGCCCGCTCATTCGCCGCGGTATGCAGGAAGCGGCCTACGCGCGCGACGAACTGGGAGCAGACGGCGTGATGGGCTATCGGCTGGCGCCGCCCTGCAGGTTCATCGACGACTACGTGTACTTCCGCCTGGCGTCCGATCCGGGGCTGACCCAGGAACAACTGGTGAACGAACTGGCCGGACTGTTGTGCGAGCGGCCGGAAAGCCAGCCGCAGGTGAAAGAAGGGATTAACACGCTCGAAAGGTTCTGGACCACTCACAAGCTCGCCGATATTGAGAAGGCCGAAGGGCTGTTCCGCACGCTGCTCGCGCGGGAGAAGTCCAAAGACCTGGAGTACGTGAGCAACGGCGTGACGTTCCTTACCTACATTGTGCGGATGGCCCAGCCCGACGTCACGAGCGCGCAGAAGGACGACCTCAAGACACAGCTCTACCAGACCGTGAAACCCATGTACATCTTCCAGGGCCTGACGACGGACATCGTGTGGCTTCCCGAGGCGCGGCGGTTCTTCTCGGCCAGAGTGGACATGATGGTCGAAGACTATCGCGGGCCGTCCGCTGCCGGGTCGCCCTATCCCGAGGTGGTGGATCGGAGCATCTATCCGCATGCGACCTCGAAGCCATTCACCCTGCGCTGGCCGAACCGGAGTGTGGGAGCAGGGGGCCATGAGTAAGTTCATGAAATTAGCAACCAGAATTGCGTTCGCTGCTGTGGGCTAGGTACGACCGCGATGCGGACGGCGTCACCCTGCATCTCGCTCTACGAAAACACGCCCAGTCCCTGTGCCAAGCCGTCCACCGACTGTCGGAGCATTTCCGTCTGAACGCCGAGTTCATCGAACCGCTCACGGACATTGGAACGGTGACTGCTTGCCTGCTAAGGATGAATACTCCAGAGCGAGTCGCGGAACGGCGAACCTTGCAGACGTTGGGCAGCTACCCCCTACGGTGAAAGAAGTCAGCCAGGAAGCGAGCGTTCAAACGGAAGACGCTGGGCCACCCATTCAATCAGCGACGATCGCAGGAGACAACACGGAGGCCCAGTCCGTGAACACGGACTGCAAGCGTCCTGTGTCACCCTATGGCGGCACCTCCCGCAAGACCCTGCTTACCGGGCTTTCTACCTTCGCGCGAGTGAACTCGAACGCTAGTGTACATCTCCCCGCACGGATTTCGGTTCGTGTTTCTGTGCGAGACCGAGCATACCCCAGTCCGCCAGTTTAGTAATCCTGCTCTGACCATGCGGCGGGCCAACTTCCCTGATCTGAAACTCGATGTCTTTACCGCGGATGGTGACCTGCGCGTGTCCGAAAAACCAACCGTCTTCATATGCTCCAGATGATCGCAGGTGCCCTCCGGAACTCGCCATGGAGAGGTAGGTCACGCCTTCGAGTTGGAAACCCAACATCTGGTGAACATGGCCAGCGACTACGTACCGGACTCCGTATCGCCGGGCGATCCGATGCAAAGGGAAATTCGTATTCTGCAGCGCCACATTGGCTAGCCAGGATGGCCGGTGCGAGATGACAAACTTCCAGGGCTGCGCAGCATGGGCCTTCAGGTCCGCCTCCAGGAAGTCCAGTTCCCCGGCCGAAAGTTGCTCAGACCGGCTGTTGTCCAGGATCGTGAAATGCGCTTGTTTGTAGTCAAAGCTGTAGTGTAGTCCGCGCGCATGTTGCTGGAACAACCGCTCTGACCCCGCAGACCAGACATCGTGCTTTCCGGGAGTGAGATAAAGCTCAAAGAGCTGAAAGGGTTTGAGAAGCTCATCCACCTGGCGCCACTCTGTGGCTGCGGTCTGATCGTTCAGCCCCTCGATGCTGTCACCCACACTGATGACGAAGGCTGGCTCTTCGGCTGCGACTTCTCGCCACACTTGCTCGTAAACGCCTGACTTGGCTTCTCCGGTGCGGTCGCCCAGAATCGCGAAATGAAAGGAGTCTGCTCCCCGGGCAGCGCAAGCGCACAGCCGAATGCCGAACAAACATCGGAAAAAGACGGCCCGCCTAAACCAGTCGCGGCTCCGCAAGCGATAAAGCATTCCTCCTACAGTTTCGCAGGTGAACCCGCAATGCGCGACGTTTCTCCTCTAGGCTATCTACGCCCGTGTTGCGACACTTCCTCATGGCGCCGCAGGCTCAGCCGTATCAATGTTCTGGTAATCGACGATTGGGCGATGACCCGTTACTAAACTCCGAGAGCCGCGACTCTTGGGAGATCTACGAGGACCGCTACCAGGTGCGTTCGACGATCCTGACTTCGCAGCTACCGACCTCGAAGTGGCGCGAACAGATAGGTGGCGCGCAGAAGCCGAAAAACTGATGGCGGACGCGCCGGCGCTCTATCCACACACCCGCGGTCCATTTCAATATGCGTTGGCATTTACGGGGCTTGGAGACAAAGAGCAAACAGTGGCGCAGCTTGAACGCATGGCGAATCTCGGCCCGGTGCGACTCGGCCGGGATCTGACTTATCCGGAGTTTTCGCTCGTTCGCGGTGATCCTCGGGTGAAAGCTCTTGGCAAGAAAGTAGGATTGCCGGATTAGTTGATTCGCAATGCGGGAATTCATAAGGACAGCCTATCCCCTTGGGTGGCGTCCTACAGGTTCGTGTATGTACCTTTTCGGTATCTATGAGATGAGTTCTAGTTGCTGCGTCCGGATTCCTTCTTCAGTCTATCCAGCAATGCGGGCGCGATCCATTTCTCAGACTTCCACGCCTTGTGGACGACTCCCCAGCCCTGGTCGTATCGCCGGTTCTCATCGTCGAGTCCGAGCAGCGGATTGTAGGGATCGCACAGGCAGCCGTCGGCGGTGGCGCCGTTTGAACAGATAAGGCAGAAAGCCATAGCCCAGGCGCTTGGCTGAACCGCGAGCATTGCGCTACTCGACCTTGTCGATTAACGCGGTATCCTAGATCCCGGCGAGGAAAACGAGTTCATGAAACGATTCATCATTTTGGCAGCCTCGGCTATTACGGTCTTCGCGGCGAGCCGAGCCTTTGCGCAGAACAACGGGTTGCCGAGCGATGTATCTCCGGACTCTCGCAACAGGCTGCCTTTGCTGAAGCCCGAAAATGCACCCGAGCGCGCAAGACTGACTTACGACCGGGCCATGGCCAACTTCGCAGGTGCCCAACCCAAGGGGCCATCCATGCGACTACACGCCAGTCCGGTAACCAACCTTCAGATGCAATCCCCGGTCGGGCTGGGTTTGGCGCAGGTCGCTATACTGATCACGGGACGCGAACACGACCAACCGTACGAGTGGTCGCTTCATGAACTGCAAGCTCTTTCCGTATCCCTGGATCCAAGCGTTATCGACGTCATCCGACGCAACCAGCCGACTTCGAAGCTAGGGGACAAAGAAGCCGTTATCATCCAGGTTGGCCGTGAAATCTTTCGTACTCACAAGCTCGGCTCTGACACCTATGCGCGTGCTCTGGGCATTCTCGGCAGCACGAATCTGGTGGATGTAGTGTCCTTGATGGCCGACTACGCCGGTGTTTGCGCGACGCTGACCGCCTTCAATCAGCAAATGCCTCCGGGATTTAAGCAATTTCTCCCGCTGCCTTTCACACCGCCCGATGACATCCACCCGGACTCCAGAAATCGGTTGCCCCTGCTCCCGCCGGTCCCCTACAACCCAACTGTGCTGTACACCCGCCCGATGGTGCCGGAGGGCACGGGACCGGTGCAGATCCGGCGCCATGGGGGCGGATTGAAGTCCCTTCAAGCCAGCGTTGCCCGTCGTGATATTGACCTCGCGATTCTCGTTACCGCCCGCGAGCACGACTCGCAGTATGACTGGACAATGAACGAACTCGAGGCAGGAAAAGACGGTCTCGAACCCTCAGTGATCGATGTGGTCAGCCGGCACAAACCAACCACGGGTTTGACGGAGAAGGATGCAAGCCTGATCGAATTCGCCCGTGAGCTATTCTCCAAACACGTTGTCGCCGCCACAACCTACGCACGTGCCGTGAAGGTCTTCGGGGAGCGCGACTTGGTGGATTTGGTAGCGGTCATGGGCCAGCATGCGAGCGAAGCTACGATGCTAGCGGCCTTCGATCAGCATCTGCCGGTTGGCCAAGCACCCCGATAGCACCGAGGGCGCCCGCCCCCTTGACCTCGCAATCAGCGGGCAGTAACATTCTTACATACACAATGTTGCGCAAAAGGAGCGGGAAATGAGCTTGCGATCCTTCGGTCTGGTTGTTTGCGTTACAGCATTTGCAGCGTTTGCCCAAGCACAGCACTATAAGGCGCCTTTGGCTTCGGATGGGCATCCCGATTTGCAGGGGTTCTGGGCCAACAACAATGCCACACCGCTCGAACGGCCGAAGGAACTCGCCGACCATCCGGTGCTGACCGACGCTGAAGTGCAGGCGATGCGGAAAAAAAGTGAGGAGATGTTCACCGGGAAGGTGGATGCCGCGTTCGGCGATCAAATTTTTCTGACGACTTGGGCGAATGTGAAGGGCCTGAAGGTTGGCTTCAAGAGCACAGACGGTGAGACGGGCGATTACAGCTCGGAGTGGAACGATCACAGAGTCTGGGATAACCGGACTTCGCTGATTACGGACCCGGCGGATGGACGCACGCCTCCGTTGACCGATCGGGCGAAGAAGCTGCAGGAAGAGCAGAGGATAGCCCGGCAGCGTCCCGCTCAGGGTCCCGAGGATCGGTCTTTAGGGGAACGCTGTATCTCTCGCGGCTCGCCAGTGATTCAGGCGGGATACCAGAGCTATTTCCAGATCGTGCAGACGCCCACAGCGGTCATGATCCTGACAGAAATGTTCCACGATGTGCGAGTTATCAGCCTTGACAATCAGCCTCATGTGCCGGCGGCGGTGCATGAGTGGATGGGTGATTCGCGCGGGCACTGGGAAGGCAACACCCTGGTGGTCGACACCACGAACTACCGGCCGCGCGCTTTTCAGGGTATCTCGAGCGAGAAGCTGCACATCACGGAACGATTCGCGCGTCAGGATGCCGAAACGATTCGGTACGAGATTACCGTGAACGACCCGGACACCTGGACCAAGCCGTGGAGCCTGATGATTCCGCTGCAGCGGTCGGCGCAGCCGGTTTATGAGTATGCTTGCCATGAAGGCAATATCGGCTTAGCGGGCATACTAGCCGGTGCGCGGGCCGATGAGGCCAAAGCGTTATCGAAGTAGATACTATTCAAGACCGACATTTCTGCTCTGAGGCCTTCGACTCCGGTTGGCTGGCTCCGCGGCATGCAGTGGAACTACTAACGCGCGTTTTGTGAGGAGTAATCTCCCAGAAGCGGACTGCGGCTGGCACGCGCGCCTTTCTGTGATACTTAACCAGTCTGTTAAGCGTGAACCGACAGGAGAAGCTTTCGTGCTCGATCCGCGACCGTCCCTGTACCTCCGACTCGGCGGATACGATGCTCTCGCGGCGTTTGTCGACGACCTGCTCTCGCGAGCCATCTCCGATCCGCGGATCGGCGTGTACTGGAAAGGCACGAGCCGGGACAGCCTGCGACGCTCCCGCCAGCTCGCCCTGGATTTCCTGTGCGCCTCGATGGGAGGACCCGCGATTTATCTCGGCCGCGATATGAAGACGCTGCACGACGGAATGGGAATCAGCGATGCCGATTGGGAGGTTCTGATGCGCCACGCCCGGAAGACTCTCACGAGCCTGGCTCAAAGGGAATGCTCCGTCACTGAACTGTGCGAACCGTTCCCAATCTCCGTACCCGCCATCTCCAGACATTTGAGGGTTCTTGAAAGCGCCGGCTTGATCACGCGAAGGAAAGCCGGACGGGTGCACTACTGCCGCATGCGACCGAATGAGTTGCAGCACGCCGCGGACTGGATGGTTCAGCAGCGTGCGTTCTGGTATCAGCAGCTCGATTCGCTGGCTCGGTACCTCGACGAGGAGGAGCCATGATCCCGGGGGCGATCGCGGTGTCCCAAGGGATTACGCTGCGCCTGTGCCGCCGGTTTCCGCGAACTCCGGAAGCGGTATTTCGCGCGTGGACGAATCCCGATAACATTCGCCTCTGGTGGATCCCTGCTGGTTGGACTCCAGCCGAAATGGAAGTCGATCTCCGTGTCAGCGGCAGTTACCGCCTGGGGATGCGCCGCATCGAGGGCGGAGACACGGTGTACGTGCACGGCCGATTCCTTGAGGTGTGCGTGCCCCAGAAGCTGATATACACCTGGAAGTGGGAAAACGCATTTGAACAGATGCTGGAGACCCAGGTGACGGTGAGCTTCATCGAATGGGAAGGTGGAACTGAGCTGGAGCTCATCCATGAAGCATTGCCGGAAGTCTCGATCTGCCTCCGTGTACGGGCCGGCTGGCTGGATGCCTGGCAACGCTTGAAGAAGGTTCTATAGAAAGGATCATGAACGATGAAAGTTAGCTATCAGGTTGTTGCGTCCGTCTTGGTTGCCGCGGGGTTGGCCGGCGGTCTTGTGGCGCTTCCTCGAAAGGCGGCCGCGCAAAACGCCCCCCAGGGCGCGACAACGGCTCAGATCCCCACGGGCAGGCAGGGCCGGGGCGGATATCCGTTGCCGCCGCTACCAGCGGACTTTGAGACGTATCAGCACAAGGTGCGCGTATCCGTGGTCGCGCGCGGGCTCGACCGGCCGTGGAGTCTGATGATGATGCCGAATGACGACATGCTCATCAGCATGCGCTTCTCCAATCAGATCCGTCTGATTCATGACGGTGTGCTCGATCCCAAGCCCGTGTCGGGACTGCCGGAGGTGCGCCGTCTGTTCGATATCGTCACGCATCCGAAGTTCGCCGAGAACAAGTGGGTGTATTTCGACTACTTGAAGCCGGGCACCGAGGCACGTAGTCCGCTGGCGCTTGCGCGCGCGGTATACGAAAACGGCCAGCTCAAGAACGTCCAGGAGTTATACGTGAGCGATCCCGTCACACAGGGGGCCTCACGCATGGCCTTCGCGCCCGATGGGACCATCTACATCACGGTTAGCGGCGCCGGAGGCCGGATTCCGAATGGGCCGGATCCGCGCAAGCTCGATACGGTTTACGGAAAAGTGATCCGGCTGCGCGAGGACGGCTCGATTCCTCCCGACAATCCATTTGTCGGAAAGGCCGGCGCGCGTCCGGAGATCTTTTCACTGGGCCATCGCGATCACTTTGGACTCGCGCCGCATCCTCAAACCGGGCAGATGTTCCACGTCGAGATGGGGCCCTACGGCGGAGACAAAATCAACATCCTGAAGGCAGGTGGCGACTACGGTTGGCCGGATTACAGCTACGGCCGCCAGAACGACTCGTCGCCGCTGCCCGATCCGCACAATGTGCCGGGCATCGAGCAGGCGCTGCTGGTCTGGCTACCGGGCATCACGCCGTCGGGTTTGTTGTTCTACACGGGCGACAAGTTTCCTGCCTGGAAAGGCAACTTGATGGTCGGCAGCGTGGTGACCGGCCGCGTGAATGGATCAAGCGGAGTCGAGCGTGTCGTGTTCAACAACAAGATGTGGGAGACGCGCCGCGAAATGTTCCTGACGGAACTCAAGCAGCGCATTCGCGACGTCCGCCAGGGCCGCGACGGATTGATTTATCTGCTAACCGAAGAGGTCGATGGCGCAGTGCTCAAGCTCGAGCCGGCGGACTAGGCTATCGGCAGGCGATCAAGTCAACAGGCCAAGGTGGAAGGCGGCAAATCTCGAACAGCGGCGGCGTGGGGCCGCGATGGCCGCGGACCGGGCACGCGCTGATGTACCGGTTAGGCGACCAGACCATCGCGGCGAGCTATACCGTGAAAGGTGACACGTTCGTGGCCGGGAAACTTCGGGTGTGGATCGCCAAACTCGGCGGGACGGAGTGGGATCTGGCTCCGGACGGCAAGCGCATCGCGGTGATGACGCCGGTGGAATCCGCGGAAGCGCTCAAGCCGGATCATGAGATCGTGATGCTCCTGAACTTCTACGACGAACTGCGGCGAAGTGCCCGTCGCGAAATAGCGTCACGCGCCGCTAATGGCGGAGTTCCCTCGCAAGCAAGTCATTAGAAATGTGTTGTTCGGATCGGGAATTGTTTTTGGGATTGACGGCGACCACCGGTCCGACGTGCTCCGCAATTACCAGCCACTTCCCATGCCGCTTCAGGTACATCGATGTGTAGCAGAAGGTTTGGGCTTTCTTACTTCTGTCCGAGGGGAAGACGGTTCCAGCGCCAACGATGACCGTATCGCCGTCAATATGTACGACATCATGGGCAGCCCTCTGAGACGCACAAGTGAACCGCACCGCCTGCGCGATAAACCGGCTCTATCGAGCGGCTTACCGGAGCCGAAAGTGGCCACAAAAACTCGCATCCAGGACACCAGCGAGCGTTGCCTGATCATGCACAACTTCGGCCTTCATCCACAACTGCTCCACGGCGAGCAATCGTTGCTCCTCCGGATTGTGCGTCTTCGAGGCCGGAGGCTGGTCCGTGATCGCGATTGGTCTCCGCTATGTGAGCGCCCTGAAGTGGATCACCCGGACGCTGCTCTGTGACCAACGGCGCCGGTGATTGTGGAGTCCACGGTGCTAGCGATTCTGGGTGCGCAGCAGAACAGAGCCTCCGCCAGCCGGTGGTCGAAGTGCGCCGTATGCCCAACATGCCATACTAGTATGGTAAAAGTATACTTACCTGTGAAGAAGACCTTCAACCTCGATGAGGACCTCTTCAGCAGCGCCAAGGCGGCTTGCGGCGCCACCACCGATACGGAGACGGTTCGTCTCGGTCTGGAGGCCTTGGTGCGCCACGCGGCCTACCAGCGTCTTCGCGCTCTTCGTGGAACAAAGCCTCGCGCGCGCGACGTACCCAGACGTCGTGAGAGGCCGTCGACAAAACGCGGGGCGCACTGATGGTCCTGGTTGATACCTCTGTGTGGATTCGGTTTCTTGCCAATCGTCCGCCGTACGCGAGTGAGCTGGATCGGTTGCTGGATCTCGATGAAGTAACCGGACATGAATTGGTTTATGGAGAACTCCTGATCGGCGATCGCGGGGGGCGCAGGAAGCTTCTGGAGTCCTACGAAAAGATGGACCAGGCGCGCCTCGTTCCACACCGCGAGGTCGTCGGGTTCGTTCGCGATCGAGGTTTGTCGGGGCGCGGCGTAGGCTGGATCGACATTCACCTCCTCGCCTCGGCTGTGGTTGAGCGAGTGAGTCTGTGGACAGCCGATCCACGTTTCGCTGCGGTTGCAAAAAAGCTCGGCGTTGCCTATCAGATGTCGACCTTATGACCGGTGTTGCTGCGGCCACGCGCGAAAAGTAATCCACCAGTTCGAGCGGTCTTTCAAGAAACGCGGGCCGCCAGTCCGAAGACCGAAGGGCAGAACGAACAAGAAACCGCGGCGAAGAAGTGAGAAATGATTACTTTGAGTTACTCGGCTGCACAAACCGTCGGTTCTCACTATCAGAGCGGCCGATCGCACCCCTGGAATTGATCCTTATGACAATCCCGGCACACGGCGCCAGGTTCTCGACCCTGCGCGCCGTGCGAGCGGTACTTGCAGTAGTGGATCTCGAGCTTTTCCGCCCCGTCCTTTAGAAGTTGTATTTCAGCCCAAACTGCATGGACCGGTAGGAGCCAAAACTTCCAGCGGCCGTCTGAGTGCTCAAGCTTTTCCCGAAGGACGCAGGGCTTGTGACCGTCGCCCCGGGGTTGTTGAACTGCGGCGTGTTGAACATGTTGAACAGTTCGGCGCGGAACTCCACCCGCTGATGTTCAGTTACCTGGATGGTCTTGAACAACGAGAAATCCCAGTTGTACGCGGGAGGGCCAGTCAGGAAATTCCGGCCCACGGCGCCCCACTGCTTGGAACCGTTCACGACCGGAGCGAATGCGGCGATATTGATCTGGTTGCTGGGAAGATCGTAGTTCGCTGGAACAATGTCCACGCCAGGAACGAAATTCGGCCGGGCAGTCGTGACCCCGATTCCGAACGGATCGCGGTTGCTGAGGAGATTGATCGGCTGGCCGGCGCGCATGCTGGTGATGCCGTTGAGCTGCCATCCGCTGCCCAACCAGTTCGGGAGCGTTTTCCAGGTCGGCACCTCGTAGGTGTATGCGAAGGTCAGGTTGTGACGAGTGTCGAGATCGGAGGTGGCCCATTCGGATCTGCGATCCCAGGGGATCTGACCGTTTGCTGATCCGTCGTCGAAGCCGTGCGACCAAGTGTAGTAAGCGTCAAAACCCATTCCATGGCTCATCCGGTGCTTAAAGGCGGTCTGCAGACTGTGATAGGCATTGCTGGCGCCTCCCACCGTGTAGTTAATGGAACCAAGGTTCGGGTAGGTTCGCACGCTGGTTCCCGGGATGAAGAGATTGCCCTCCACCGCGCGGTCGAAATCCACACCGTGGCTGCCAACGTAACCGACCTGCAGGACGGTGTTCTGATCAAGCACAGACTGCTGGATGTTGAAATTCCAGTTCTGCGTGTAGGGCCGATGCCAGTCCTTGTTGAAGGCATAAATCGTGGTGGTGGCAGGGAAACGGCTGATGTCCGGGAAGGGGAATGCCTTCACCGTCGGATCCTGTTGGATGTTGAAGCTGTAGCGGTTCCCGAAGCCTTTAATATTCGTTGGCAGGAACTGCGTTTCGGCCGCGTTCAGGTATATGTGGAATATGCCGTAGCCGGCACGGATCACGGTCTTTTGAGAACGGAACGGCGTGTACGCCAATCCAATTCGTGGCCCGAAATTGAGCTTTGGCGAGGAGAAGAGCGGAGTTCCCGGAGGATCCACTTGGCCTGTCACTACATCGAAGTTGGCGATGTTCCCGTGAGACTCCGTGGGAGTGGTGTCGTACTTGTAGCGCACGCCGAGGTTCATGGTCAAGTTGCGGCTCACCCGCCAATCATCCTGCACGAACGCGTCAATGGTCTTACCGCGGATGCCAGGCCGCGGCCATCCCTCGGTCGATAGGGAATAGGGTTTGTTGGCCTTGTAGTCGGCAAGGCTCAGGAACGTGGCGAACTCCTGTTCGTTGACGAGTTTGTTCGCCCGCATAGCTCCGAGCTGAAAACCGAACTTCATTTGATGGGCGCCCTTGATCCAGGACAGCGTGTCCATGTAGGTAAACAAGGTGTTTCTGATATCCATGTCCCAGGTGGATGGGCCAACGGAGGCCGTACCGTCGCCGAAATTGGTTTGCGGAAATGCCCGGACTGCATCAGTGCCTGCGGCGGTTGTATATCCTCCCCAGCGGTTGAGAAAGAATCCGAACTGATTCACCAGGCTGGGCGAGATCGTTCGCGTGTAGCTGATCATGCCGGTTTGCGGAGTGGCGGGGATATTTCGGAACTGGGCCTCAGCCACGCCGAAATATTGCAGGTTGAAAGACCGGTTGTAGTTATAGCGGGCCGAGAAGTGGTCTTTCACGCTGGCCTGATAGTCCCCTTTGAGCATGAACGTGTTCTCATTGAGGATGTTGGTGCGAGAAGTGACTAGCGACGCCAGAAGGGGTTGAGTAGGCGATACGGGTCCATTTGGTAGTGGGAGCATGTTGACGGCTGGCCGCAGCTCCGGAGCCAGAGAATCTCGATATGCCTGTGTGGGGACGAAGACGTTATAAATCAATCCCTGGCTTTGACGAACACCCTCGTAGTCCCCGAAGAAGAACAGCTTGTCGTGGATGATCGGCCCGCCGAACGTTCCACCGAATTGGTTCATCCGGAAGGGAGGCTGAGGGGAACCAACCTTGTTGAAGTAATCGCGCGCGTCAAACGCGTTGTTACGCAAGAACTCGAACACGCCGCCGTGATACTCGTTGGTGCCGGACTTGCTGATGAAGTTGACGACGCCCATACCCGATTGTCCGTACTCGGCCGAGTACATGCTGTTGACTTGGCGGAACTCCCCAACCGCATCCACGCTGATCCGAGTGACGCGAGCTTGGGATCCATACCCGCCGTAGGCCAAGTCCGAGTCAACCTGCGACGAGTCGCCTCCGTCAACCAGCCATCTGGTGCCGGGAGTCCAAAGACCCTGACCTTGGCCGCTCGTGCTTCGCCGGCCCAGATATACGACTCCCGGCGCGAGCCGCGCCAACTGATCGACCGCACGACCGCTGAGGGGCAAGTCAGTTATCTGCTGTTCGCTGACGACGGCCCCGAGCGTGGTTGAGGCCGTTTCCAGTACCGGCGCTTGACTGACTACGGTGACCTGTTCGTTGATGGGGCCGGGTTGCAGGACAATCGACAGGTCGAGACGGTCATTCACGCTGAGGCGCACACCTTCACGCGTGTAGGTTTGAAAGCCGCCCACCGCAACCGAAACTCGGTAGATGCCTACGCGAAGGGCCGGTGCGACGAAGCGACCACTTCCGTCGGCCGTCACTTCCACCCGAGCGGCCGTGTTAACTTCCTGAACGACTACTTTGGCATCCGGAATGACAGCGCCGGAAGTGTCGGAAATAATGCCGACTATGGTGCCTGTGTCAAGTTGAGCAAGACACATTACACAAGCACCCAGCATTGCGAGCGGAAGAACCCAGCGTGACGACATGGACTTTAGTCCTCCTCTTCAATTCGGTTCGTTCTTGGGGCCGATTTTCAGGGTAGATCATAGGTATCGCCGATCTGACCGGGGTGTCAACGTTATTGTGTCCATGCATGGTGAGTTTCACAAGATGAAAACTCATATCTCTTATTTCTATCCAGCGAACGCTCTGTTTCTAAGTTACTTATACGTTACATCGAGGCAACCACTGGCTCCTTAATGGCTTGCAAGTATGAGTGGATGGAATTTCGTGGAAAGAAATATCGGTGCCCGCTCCTCTTGCGAAAATCCGACTCGATCTCTTGGGCGGCAAGCTCTGAATCGTTTCAGGCGTTATCTTAGAATTGCGAACGTGTCCAAGACCAGAGCTCCTGAGCAGTTGCGCTGAGCCACCGAGTCTCGGCAAGGAGGCCAGACTCAACTGTTTTCTCGAGGACGTCCATTCAACCTAAGATCATCGGCCCCCCAAAGGGGTTGGCAATCCTGGCGGCCGGATGCGGCCTAAGCCAGCAAGTGTTGCTGGACTTCACCGGCGACGTCCGTGAGACGGAAATGGCGGCCCTGGTATTTGTAGGTTAGGCGCTTATGATCGACCCCCAGGCAATGCAATAAGGTCGCCTGAATGTCGTGGACGTGAATCGGATCCGACACAACGTTGTAGCAGTAATCGTCGGTCTCGCCGACCGTGATACCCTTCTTGATCCCGCCTCCTGCCATCCACATTGCGAAGTTGCGCGGGTGATGGTCACGACCGTAGTTCGTGTTGGTGAGCCTTCCCTGGCAATACACCGTGCGGCCGAACTCGCCTCCCCAGATTACGAGCGTCTCATCGAGCAGGCCCCGCCGTTTGAGATCCTGGACCAAAGCCGCGCTGGGCTGATCGACGCTGGCGCATTGCAGGGCCAGATCGCGCGGAAGGTCATTGTGCTGGTCCCAGCCTCGTTTGTACAACTGTACGAATCGGACGCCGCGCTCGACCAGCCGCCGAGCCAGGAGACACTGCGATGCGTAGGTGCCGGGCTTGCGCGCGTCGGGGCCATAGAGCTCGAAAGTCTCCTCCGGCTCGCCCGAGAGGTCCATCAATTCCGGCACCGACGTCTGCATGCGGTAGGCGAGCTCGTATTGCGCAATCCGGGTTTCGATCTCGGGATCTCCGAACGCCTCGGCGCGGACTTGATTTAGCTGGCTGATGGCGTCCAGCATCCGACGCCGGTCGTCTCGCTCAATTCCGGGAGGATCGGTGAGGAACAACACCGTATCGCCACCCGAACGGAACTGGACACCCTGGTGATCGCTGGGCAAAAAGCCGCTGCCCCATAGGCGCGAAAACAGCGGCTGATCGATATTAATGGCACTAGCCTGCGACACCAAGACCACGAACGCCGGGAGATTCCGGTTTTCCGTGCCGAGCCCGTAACTGGCCCAGGCGCCGATGCTCGGACGCCCCGGCTGCATCGAGCCAGTCTGGAAGAAAGTAATGGCGGGATCGTGATTGATCGCGTCGGTGTTCACGGTTTTTACGATCGCGATGTCGTCGACGATGTTCGCCAGATGGGGGAGCAGTTCACTAACCCAGGCTCCCGACTGTCCGTGCTGACGGAATTCGAAGAGCGACGACGCCACCGGCAGCGTGCTCTGTCCGGAGGTCATTCCCGTGATGCGCTGCCCCCTGCGAACTGATCCAGGAAGATCCTGTCCCTGAAATTTCCGGAGCACCGGCTTGTAGTCAAACAGGTCCAACTGCGATGGGCCGCCGGATTGAAACAGGAAGATGACGTTCTTGGCTTTCGCCGGAAAGTGAGGGACCCCTGGCAATCCGCCCGAGCGGCGGTTCGATTCGGCCGCGAGCAGCAATGCTGGATTCAACAGCGAACCCAGTGCAAGGCCGCCGATCCCGCAGGCCGTACGGCCGAAGAAGTGGCGGCGAGTCATCGCTAGTTTCAGCTCGGAATGGGGATCCATCGGCTACTCCTTGGTGATCGTCTCATCCAGGTTCAGAATTACGCTGGCGACGCTGGTCCAGGCGGCGAGCTCCGCCAGATCTTGGCCGGCTGGAACAGGAAATTCCCCGACCGAGGTCACTTTGCGTGCATCGCTCGGGTGCTCCGTGTATCTTGCGAGTTCGGCGGCTTGGAGCTTGCTTAGAATCGCTTGCTCCTGTTGCGTGGGGCGGCGCGCAGTTGCCAGCCGGAACGCGAATGCGATTCTCTTGTCAACGCTTCCGCCCGCCTCCCGGATCGCGCGCTGAGCGAGTACCCGGGCTGCTTCGACGTAGGTCGGATCGTTTTCGAGAACCAGGGCCTGCAGGGGTGTGTTCGTCACCAGCCGGAGAGCAGTGCATTTTTCACGGTTGGGCGCATCGAACGTTGTCAGACTGGCGGGAGGGCTGGTGCGTTTCCAAAACGTGTACATGCTGCGCCGGTAGAGATCCGGCCCCTTGCTCTGGACGTAAGTCTGCATGGAAAACGCGCCGCCGAACGCGAGTTCTTCCCACAAGCCCGCGGGCTGGTATGGAAAGACGCTGGGCCCTCCCACTTGCGGGTTCAGCAGTCCGCTGACGGCCAGGGCATTGTCTCGAACCATCTCGGCCGGCATTCGAAACCGCGGCCCACGCGCGAGCAGCCGGTTCTCGGGGTCGCGCTCCTGAAGCTGCGGCGTGGTGCGCGAGGTCTGGCGATAGGTAGCGGAAGTGACGATGAGCTTTTGCAGCGCGCGGATATCCCAGCCGGTCCTTACGAATTCGGTGGCCAACCAATCCAGCAGCGCTGGATCGCTCGGAGCGTCGCCCTGGGATCCGAAATCTTCGGACGTCTTCACCAGCCCCAGTCCGAAGTACATTTGCCAGAAATGATTCACCGCCACGCGCGCCGCCAAAGGATTCCGCTCGTCCACCAGCCACTTGGCCAATCCCAGCCGGTTGCGTGGGGCGTCTTGGGGCCATTCGCCGAGGACGGCGGGAGTGCCGGGGTAAACCTTCTCGCCCGGATTCCGATAGTCGCCCCGGGCCAGCACATGCGTGTCCCGCGGATGGTTCATCTCCTCCATCACCATCGTTGTGAGAATCGATTTCTCGAGCTCGTCACGCCGGCGATTCAAGTCCTTGAGCTCGGCATATTGCTTGGGAATGTCGCCATCGGCCTGGTAAGAAAGAAAGTAGTCGTACAGGCGGCGCGTCTGGTCGGCGCTGCGCTTGTCGATTGGCAACGCAAGAGTCGCGCGCGCCGGCTCCTGGATTGCCAGTTGATTGATCTCGCCGGTGCTCAGAACACGCCGGTAGATCCTAAGATCGTCCAGGTCGCCTTTGTAGGGATTTCCCGACGCCGGATCTCCGATCGCGAGAGGACCACCGGCTGGTGCGGGAGGCAGGGAATCCTCCAGTACATCGATCTCAGCCGGTTGCCCGTCGATGTACAAACGCACGGCGGATGCTTTGGTCGAGCCGTCGGATGTGACGGCGACGGCATGCCAGGTGCCAATTTGGATGGATTTTCTGGACCGGATCACCAGCGAGTCCGCCAAGCGAAGACGCAAACTCGAAACCTGCCGCAAGTGGGGGAGCACCTGCGCCTTCTCCAGGATCAGCTCGATGGCCGTGGCGTACGTCAGGATCCGCGTTTCCCGGGTGGCGGTTGGCTTCAGCCAGAGTGCCAGCGAAAACGGTTTGGTTTTCTCCAGCGCGCCAGGCTTCGCCAAGACGACACTGGTATTCCCGTCAAAAGCCGCCGCGCGACCTACCGGACCCGCTGTGAATGCGACCGAACCCTTCAGAACGCGGCCGTGTTGATATTGCCCGGACGTGTCGGCAAGGCTTCCATCGAACTCGTAGTGCGCGGCCAGTCCGTCGGTGGAAGGCGGCGGCATCGAGTCGGTCCTCTCTTTTTCCCACTTCAATTGCTTGAGCGACATCAGCGCCACTGGCAGGGCCGCCTGCAAACGCACGATCTGCGGGGTGAGCCGCTCTTGCTCGGCGCGCTGTTGCTCGGTCGGAAGTTTCAGAAAAGGCTTCGCGTTGCCATCCATTCCGTCCAGCCCCTCCTCGGACACCGAATTGAAGAACGCCGCGAACGAATAGAATTCCTTCTGCGTGATTGGATCGTACTTGTGATCGTGGCAGCGGGCGCAGCCGAGGGTCAGGCCCAGCCAGGTAGTGGCCGTCGTATCGACACGATCGACAACGTACTCCAATTGATACTCTTCCGGAATCGCGCCGCCTTCGAAATTGATCATGTGATTGCGATTGAAGCCGGTCGCGATGCGCTGTTCGAGAGTCGCATTGGGCAGCAGATCGCCCGCGATCTGCTCGATCGTAAATTGATCGAAAGGCATGTTCCGGTTGAAGGCCCGGATCACCCAGTCGCGCCAGGGCCACATATCGCGATGGCTGTCGATGTGGTAGCCGTGCGAATCGGCGTAGCGCGCCAGATCCAGCCATTGCATCGCCATGCGTTCTCCGTAGTGCGGCGAATGCAGCAGGCGGTCCACTTGCTTCTCGTAGGCATCCGCCGATTTGTCCTGCTCGAAGGAATCCAGTTCGGCGGGCGTTGGAGGCAGTCCGGTCAGGTCCAGGCTTACGCGGCGAAGCAGGGTGGCTTTATCAGCTTCCGGCGAGGGCTGCAGGCCTTCCGTCTCGAGCCGTTTGAGCACAAAAGCGTCAACCGGATTGCGGACTCGCTTCTGATCCTTCACGGTCGGTATCACTGGGCGCTTCGGTGGCACGAACGCCCAATGCGACTCCCAACTCGCGCCTTGATCGATCCAGCGCCGAATCGAATCGATCTGGTCGGCGGTTAAGCTATGCCCCGAGCTCGGGGGCGGCATGCGCGAAGCGCTCTGGTCGCTGATGCGCCGGTAAAGCCGGCTCGAGGCCGCATCGCCCGGCACAATGATCTTGTCGTTGCCGCCGTCACGAAATGCGCCTTCTCGGGTGTCGAATCGCAGGCCTGCCTTCCGGTTGTTATCGTCGGGCCCGTGACAGGCATAGCAGTTGTCCGAAAAAATCGGGCGGATCTGGCGATCGAAGTCGACCCGGCCGTTCTGACCCCACAGGACGGAAGCCAACCAGAAAGTCGCGCAGCCTGCTCTTTTCATCCGCTCAATCCCTCCGCTAGCCCGCTCTTAAGCTTATCGAAGACCGGCTTCAAGCGGGTACCGGGGGCGAGATTCGCGAATCCGCCAGCCTGAGTCAAAGAGCAAAGATGCGCTCGGCATACTCGCGGCTCAAGCGCAGATCATCGACCAGCGGCCTGGTGACCGCGGTTTCCGGCCGGTAGGCGAGTTCGACGACCAGCAACGGGTTGAGCCTGTAGAGCTTCAGGTGAGCGGCGACCTTGCGGTAGTCAATATCGCCATCTTCGAACGATTCCAGCCACAACTTGGCGCGCGAATTCCGCAGGTGCAATTCGGATGCGCGCGCCCCGGCTTCTCGAAGAATCGCCAGCGGATCCTGCCCGCCCTGATAGGCCCAATCCAGATCGATGCACAGCGAAACGTGCTTCGGATCGGTGTTCTTCAGAATGTGGCGCCACTCGCGGGCGTTGCCGGCCATCTCCGGATTGTGATGATGAACGCGGAACTCGAGGCCGAGTCGATCGAGCTGCCTTCCCATCTCGTTGAGCATGCCGGCTTGGGTATCGAGCTCCGCGTCTGACTTTGCGGCGCCGGCCGGCAGCGGATCCGGGTTGTTGACCATCGCCCCGCAGCCGAAGGGTTTCGAGAATGCGGCGACATCGAGCGCTCGCTGAATGGTTTCTTCGGCCCGGCCGCGGAGATGCATCGCGCCGCCGACGTACACCGAGGGCATGGACAGCCGATTTGCACGCAGCAGCGCCGGAAGAAGCGGACGAACTTCCGGAGTGAAGAAGGTCTGGTTCAGTTCAATATTCGCGAACCCAGCGGCGCGAGCCATGGGTAGAGCCTCGCCGATGCCCTCCGCCAGGCTCTTCTTTTGCCGCGCGACATACTGGTTCCAGATGTACCCTTCCATCGACAGCCGTGATCGGCCGCCTGCGGGCGCGGCAAGCAAGGCAGACGCGGACCCGGCCAGAAGACCCCGCCTGGTCAACATTTGTTCTCCCAGCGCTGGCCGCACCGCAGAACCTGATACAACTGCCCGACGTGCTCCGCCGCTTGAATGAAATCGGCGGGGTCAGCCGTGTTAAACAGAAACATCTCATAGCGGCAGGGGATTACGATCGGCGCGCCCATGTCCTTGCCGGGTTGCGCGGCCTCGGTCCCGTTGAAATTCCCCGCCACGCGCCGCTCAGGCGACCGCCCGCTCATCGGCAGGAGTGCAAGATCGACGCCGAGCGGTCGAAGCTTTTCTGCCATGCCATCACAAGAGTAGCGCATCATCGTTATGGTGTTGAGCGCCTTCGAAATTAGAAATACCAGGTGGGGCTAGTCGGGCGGGGGCCGCACGAACAGCACGCTAGTCAACTCCGTCCCTGCTGGCGCCGGCAAGAATTCACGGGACTCAGGGGCGGGACAAGTCGGATGAAGCAGTGAGATACCTCACGGTTGAATGCTTAGCGGCTTTGGGATCCGCCGCTACGAATCGATTAGATCATCCTTGACTCGTTGTTCTCTAGAGGGGTATACTATATCCCATTTGAGGCCGTCGCAAGCAGGTTTTAGCATCGACCGAATCGATTCGACGAATCGGCAATGGCACGGCTTCTCTCAGTAAAGGGGACAATCCATGACGGCCTTTCTGCAAACGGGCACGAGAACCTTTCTCTTCTGGCTCACGATCGTATTCTGTTCCATGGCTCTGGCGCAGAACACATCCGTGGTTCAAATTTCCGGCGTCGTTACAGACCCTTCCGGTGCGGCGGTTCCGGGTGCAACCATCAAGGCGACTCAAACCGACACCGGATTCAATCGCTCGGCGGTGTCCGCGTCCGATGGATCGTACCTGCTGCCCAACCTGCCTTTAGGACCATATCGGCTGGAAGTCTCGGCGAACGGATTCCAGGCCTATGCGCGGACCGGGATCGTCCTGCAGGTAAACTCCAACCCGCAAATCAACGTTGCCTTAAACGTCGGACCTGTCACCGAGGCGGTTCAGGTGAAAGCCAATGCGGCACTGGTCGAATCGCAGAACTCGAGCGTGGCGCAAGTCATCGATCAGCAGCGGGTTGTGGACCTGCCTCTCAATGGCCGTCAAGCAACCCAGTTGATTCTCCTTTCCGGGGCCGCCACCACGCCGCCACCGCGCGATCTGGCGAGCAGCAAGAACTATCCCAGTTCGGTGGTCGTTTCCGTCGCGGGCGGTCAAGCCAACGGTACCCTATATCTGCTCGACGGCGGTGATCATATGGACAAGTTTGGAGAGATCAATCTGCCGCTTCCGTTTCCCGATGCTTTGCAGGAGTTCAGCGTTCAAACCGGAGCGCTTTCGGCGGATTATGGGGGCCGGGCCGGAGCGGCCGTCAACATCGTCACTAAGTCGGGAACCAATACATTTCACGGCAATCTGTTTGAGTTCCTTCGCAACACGGTCACCAACGCGGGCGATTTCTTTACCCACCAACGCGACCAGTTGAAGCGCAATCAATTTGGGGGCACGGTCGGAGGGCCCGTGTTGCGCGATAAGTTGTTTTTCTTTTTCGGTTATCAAGGAACTCGTCTTCGCACCGCGCCGCAGACGATCAATACCTTCGTGCCCACGCAAGCCGCGCTCCGCGGTGACTTCAGCACGATGCTTTCCAGTGCTTGTGGAACACCGATTTCCCTGAAAGATCCGAACGGCGGCACTTTCCAAAACAATTTTATTAGTCCGTCGCGTTTCAATCCGGAGGCGCTCAAGCTGCTGCAATACATTCCCATCAGCAACGATCCGTGCGGACGGTACGTCTTCGCGTTCCCGATTCAACAGGACGAAAATCAATACATCGGGCGCGGAGACTGGAATCTCAGCTCCAAGCAAAGGATCTACGGCCGCTATTTCTATACCAACCTGAACGATCCGGCGCTATTCGATGGAAAGAATTTGCTAACAACCACGCGCCCGGGAGTGAATCCCCTGGTGCACTCTCTAGTGGCTGGGCACACATACAATTTCGGTGCGGCAACGCTGAACAGCCTGCGCTACACGTGGCTGCTTGAAACGATCCGGCGCGGGCCGCCGCTGAACCTGATCTCGGCATCCGATATCGGTCTGAAACTGAACGCCTCGCCAGGAAATTTCCCGCTGGTTACGGTCAACAGCTTCTTCTCAGTGGGCTGCGGTACTTGCTCGCTTGCCAAGTTCGCCAACGGCACGCACCAGATTGCCGACGATCTCACTTTGATTCGCGGCCGCCACCAACTCAGGTTTGGCGTGAACTACATGCGGATCTGGAACGACTACTTAGTGACCGGCGGCGAAGCTGGGCAATACACGTTCAGTGGAATCCTAACCGGCTCGGGTCTGGCCGACTACATGCTGGGCCGGCCTTCGAGCTTCGTCAATGGCAACGTAGTGGAATTCAATCCCGTCGGCACCGATCTCGCACTCTACGCCAGCGACAGCGTTCGCCTTAGCCCGCGACTCACTCTGAATGTCGGTCTGCGATGGGAGCCCTACCTTGCGCCCCACGACATCTATGGCCGCGCGACACATTTCGACCTCGGAAAGTTCATTGCGGGCCAGAAGAGTACTGTCTTCAAGAATGCTCCTGCAGGTCTGATGTTCCCCGGCGATCCCGGAATGCCGGATGGCGGAACCAACAGCCACTACGCCAACTTCGCCCCGCGATTGGGCTTGGTTTGGGATCCCAAGGGGGACGGGCGCATGACCATCCGCACGTCCTACTCGATGTCATACGACCTGTCCACGATGCAGGTGTTCGATCGTATGGGTATTGCTCCTCCCTGGGGGAACACAGTGACTTTGGATGCGCCCGTGGGAGGATTCACCGATCCTTGGGCCGGAATCCCGGGAGGGAATCCGTTTCCCACACCGCTTCCTCCGCCCGGCGACATCAAGTTCGCTCAGGGCGGCCAATATCCCACGTATCCTCTCGACATTAAGCCGATGAGCACGCAAAGCTGGACATTGGCATTGCAGCGCCAGGTGGGGGCCGACTGGCTCTTATCCGCAAGCTACATCGGAAACAAGTCGACGCACCGTTGGTTGGATGTCCAGGACAATGGAGGGGTTTATATTCCTGGAACCTGTGGCACAGCCGCTTGTTCCACCGCGGGAAATATTCAGTCGCGGCGCATCCTCTCTCAGATCAACCCCACCGAAGGGCTGCTGATCAGCAGTCTCACCAGGCTCGACGACGGAGGGAATGCGAACTACAACGGCTTGTTGTTGAGCACGCAGCGCCGTTTCAGCGCAAATTTCAGCTTGCTGGCGAACTACACCTGGTCGCACTGCATCAGTGACGGCGAATACAATTCAGAGGTGATAGGCAGCCAGTATCAGAATCCGAACAATCGGGCGGCCGATCGCGGAAATTGCGAGTCCGACGCGCGTCACATTTTCAACAGTTCTATGGTGGTCCAGTCGCCCCGTTTCCAGGGACAGAATTCGGCGCTGCGGTACGCGCTGTCCAACTGGCAGTTATCGACCATCATCACCGCGAAGACCGGGCGGTATGTGGAAATCGTATCCGGCCGCGACAATACACTTTCCGGAATCGGACATGATCGTCCGGATGTGATCGGAGATCCCCACCTCGACAACCAAAGCGTACAAGAATGGTTCAATCCCGCCGCGTTCCGTAACAATGCCACGGGCGCCTTCGGCAATGCCGGCCGGGACACGATCCTGGCTCCCGGCGCGTTTGATTTCGACCTCGCACTGGTGCGCAGCTTCCCGATTCACGAGGCGCATACTCTCCAGTTTCGCTTCGAAGCGTTCAACGTCTTGAATCATCCCAGTCTGGGCGCGCCGATCGTCTCGCTCGCGAACCAAAGGCTTGGAGCGATCACCACGACGGGAGATCCGAGAATTTTCCAGTTCGCTTTGAAATACAGCTTCTGAGCGCATGCGGGGCAACTTGCTGTTACGGGGGCGCTCTTTCGAAGGCAGGCCGGTTCCCGGCTTTTTTGTACGCTTAAGGAACGGTCCGGCCAGGAATTGTGGAGGTCCGCGTTAGGCGGGTCGGTGGATGCGTCTCCCATCACCTTTCGCGTAGGAACCAGCAGTACATATCCATCCGACAGGCTGTGTTTACGTTCTCACTGGGCCAGCATGCCCGGTGAATCTACTTGCGGACCAGAACACGAAGCCCCTCCGGAGGGATGTTGATCCGCAGCTCCGCGCCTTGAGCCTTGAAGATCTCATTGCTCACCAGATCCTGCCAAGTAGTGTTGGCGTCGCTATCGCGCAGCCTGAGATGGCCGAGGTAATGGCGCTGCGAAGAAATGTTGACCGCCGTGACTACGCGGTTGGCTGCCCCTTCGTAATAGTAGGCCGCAACATCCGGACTTCCGGTGGCGGGCTGGTAGGATTGTGATCCGTAGATCAAAGCGTCTTTGTATTTTTTCCGAATTTCTACCAGAGGTCGAATGTAGGAAGCGAACGGCAGTTGCGCGTCGCACAGCGCCAGGTTGTGGCCGGCCGCGAAGACTTGATTCATTTCGTTCAGCGTCTTCCCGCTGGTGATGAAATTTACTTCGGGAATTCCATACCGGACCGGCGACGCCAGAATTCGGCCCTGGTTGATCTGCGAGCGCCAGGCAAAATCTGTGCTCAACCCTCCGTGCCAATGCCGGGCAATCGGTCCGGCGGTGGTTTCACCTAGAACCACCGCATCGGGTTTGATCGCCTGGATCGCATTTCGCACGCGATCCGTCAGCGTCAGAACACCTTGGCTGTACTGCGCGGGTGAATACAGGATGCCTTCGGCCTGCGTCTGCATTGGCTGGTTCATCTGATAGGCGTAGGAATCGAGAAAGATCCCATCCACGCCGTAGTCTCTGACCAATCTTTCCGCGACCTGGACAATGTAGTCTTGCCAAGGCACGAACGGCGCAACCATTGAGTAGTTGTTCCTGTAATGGGCATATAAGTCACCCGCCGCGTTTCTGCCGCCCCATTCTTGTCCTTTCTCCTGTCCGATTTTTGAGGAGTTCGTGATGATGAACGCTTCCACATACACGATCACCCTGCCGCCTTGTTGATGGACCGCCTTGACTCCCTCAACGAAAGCGGGCACGCCTCCCAAGTCCGGCCGCGGCAAGTAATCGCCTTTGACAAAGTAGTTCCGGCCGCCTTGTTCGCGGCTTCCTTCCCAGTAATCCCAGATGTAGACGATGTTGGTTCCCAGGTGCTGAGCCTCGGTTAACAATTTGGGCAGTTGACGGAAGGAGTCGATCCGCTGTCTCAAATCTTCTTCCGGGTACAGCAGGTAGATGGCGCCCGCGCCGCCGCCTGAATAACCGTAAATCGCACCCTGATCGCGGAACCAGGCCGGGATGGGTGGGAATTTCCAACGCGGCCGGTGCTTGGCGACATAGTAATCTACCGCCGCGTGCCAATCTCCGCTCGACTGCACGCCGATCGCGAATCGAGGCAACTTTTGGTCTTGGCCCGGCTCCAAATCCGTGCGCCAATACCCGGCTACTCCGGCGGCTGACAAATTGAACTCTATCGGCGAGATGCCATTGTCAAGATCTCCGTCGATATCGGCGAAGAATATCCCTCCGGTGCCGCCGGCATCGTAGATGCTCGCCAGCTCCATCGAATTCATCGCCCTGGGGAGGCCGACGTCGGCGTTGACCGGCATCCCGACGGGCGGATTGACTTGCGGGCGCAATACGGATGGCGGAGCTGTGTTTTCGAGCGGCACGACGGATCCAATTTCTTGCGGAATAGCACCCATCCTCGCCGAAGCAGGTCCGGAGGTGACAATTCCTCGAGTATTCGGCGCCACCACCCGCACCGATATCCTGCTGGGGCTCCGATTCATAAGATCGATCTGTACGATCGCTACGGATTCCCCAGCAGGCGCCTTGATATCCACTCGAACTTCCAGGGGCAATTGCTGGCAATGGGCCCATATGGTTGCTGCGGCGCTTTGATCGGATGTTGAAACTTTGTCTACGGCCGTCCCGTTGTTGCTTGGAATGGTGAAGCCGTTGGCGGACAGCTCAAATAGCGGCGACCGCCCGGAAAGATGTTCCACGCCGGTGCTCTTGTTGTAAATGCTGGTCAGTGCGATTCCGCGCTCGTTGGCTTCCAGCCGGAGTGCAATTTTTGAATTCTCTACGGTGACAGACTCCGCCCAGACCGCGCCTTGGAGGCTGAAGAAAAACATTGCAACCAGGGCAGAATGAAGAATCGTGCCGATCATGGCTCCTCCTGCAGGAAGAATACGAGCAGATGGCCATGGTAACATTTCCATCGAATCGATTTGATACCCGCGTTAACCGCGAATTTCGTTTAGGACGACGCGAGGCGTGAGTATGGTATCCGGCCGAGGTTCGCGATTGGTTGAATCGATTTAGCAGATGGTTGGAGGGCCTCCGATCGCGGCTACCCAAGGCAAACGCATCCAGCCGGGCGATGCACTGGTGCTGGCCTGCCGAGGTCCGACGGGAGCCGGCATGGAAGAAACCAGTCAGCTGACTTCCGCTCTCCGTTACCTCGATTTTGGAATACAAGTCGCTCTTGGGAACAGATGCGCACTTCAGCGGGCTATCGGACGGCGCGTGCATCGGGCATGTCTAACCGGAAGCGCTGGCCGGCGGGCCGCTTGGCAACCCTACTTCTAGCTGAACGCCAGTATGCGAGCGGTGGAATCCGGAATGAGCCGGCTAGGACGTGGACTCGATTCTAGAAACGCTGGCGGCCGCCAAAGCAGCGCTTAAGAAGGCAAAGATTTCCTAGGGCGCGACGCGCAACCCGACCGAGGCGGGCGGAGCCGTCGATTCGCGGATGCGCAACTCGGCCTCCAGCAGCACGGTTTCATACGCCGAAGGTGGATTGGTTTCGCCGCTGTCGTGAAGCTTGATCTGCTGAATCAGCATCTCCATGCCGCGGCGCCCTAGTTCCTGCGCGGGTTGCACGATGGTGGACAGACGAGGATGGAAGTTTTCAGTCCAGGCGAAATCGTCGAAGCCGAGGATACTCACTTCGTCAGGACAGCTTACGCTGCATTCCGCCAACGCCCTCACCAATCCGAGCAGCGTCTTGTTATTGGTGCAAAAGATGGCGGTGGGGCGCCGATTCAGTTGCAGAAGCTGCTTGCCGATCTGATAGCCGGTCTCCGAGGAAAGCGAACCGGTTCTGAAATACTCATCCCGCACGGCGATCCCTGGCTCTTGCATCGCCTTGCGAAAGCCCTCGACGCGCTGAACGTGCGGCGACAGATCCATCCGCCCGGCAACGATCGCAATTCTTTCATGGCCCAAATCGATCAGGTGTTTGGCTCCCACGAATCCCGCTTTGAAGTTGTCCGTTGAGATCCGGATCGCATTCACGCCCAGCGGGACGCGGTCGAGAAAGACTGACGGGATGTTGCGCCTTGCCACCAGATCGAAAGTGGCGGTGCTATTGTCGCAGCAGGCGATCAGCGCCCCGTCGACGCGCCTAGAGATGAGTGCTTGCAGACCACGCCGCTCCTGCTCGGGGTCTTCGTTGGAATTCACGAAGATGATGGAATAGCCGGCTTTTCCCGCCGCCTGCTCAACGCCCCGAATCACCTCGGGGTAGAACGGATTCGTAACGTCCGGCACCACCATGCCGATGGCATTCGTTTTGCCCGTCTTCAAGCTTCGTGCGATGTGATCCGGATGGTAATCGAGAGCGGCCATCGCCTCGTGAACGCGCTTGGTTCGTGTCGGACTGACGGTGGCGGTCCCGTTGATCACCGCCGACACGGTGGCCGGCGAGACCGTCGCGAGTCGGGCGACGTCGTAGATGGTTGTTGACTTAGATTTGCGCTTGGCCATTCTTCCTGGCGCGCCGAACCGTTTTAGCAGGGCGGCTGGTCTGCTTGTCTATAAGACAAGTTTACAAGATAACTCAGGAGGCGTTTGGAAAACGGTTCACGGCATGCGGCTTCGGGAGCTCCAATGGATTTCCGAGGGCCGGCAGCGTGCCGAGCTGTTTTTCTGAAATCGAATGCTTTCTCAGAGTGCTAACAGGCCGTCCGCCGACATATACTGGCGCGAATCGAGAATGCAAGCCTTCCGCATCCACCTCGCGAGAATAAGGATGAAACTCAGGTTCACTATTGCTCCGGCTGGGCGTCGCTCTCGCCGGTCCGCCCGTGATCCCGGCCGGCAGTTCCGGCTGACGGACGTCTACGGCAAACGCGGCTCACAAAATCCTGGCTTAGGCCAGTGGGAAGGACCTCGGCCGGTTCTCAGGCCTTCGGGAACATCATCGGCGCCACCTCGTGCAGCGCGCGGCGCCACACCTGCCAGGTGTGATTTCCCTGAGTCGAGCGGAAAGTGTGTTTGATTCCGCCGGCCTTCAGTAGTTCCGAAAACTCCTGGTTGGGAGCGAAGAGCCGGTCCTCCGTGCCGCAGGTCATCCACAGCAGTTTTATATCGGCATTGAGCTTTTGGGAATTGCCCAGTACATCCTTATAGTTGTCCTTGAAGTTGCCGACGAAGCCCGAACTGAACCCGGCCACCCGGCTAAATAGCTCGGGATGATGCAATCCGATGTTGATGGCCTGCTCTCCTCCCATCGATAGCCCGGCAATGGCGCGCTTGTCGCGATCCGTGTTGACGCGATAGTTTGCTTGCACGAATGGAATCACGTCTTCGAGTAAGTCCCGCACAAAGCCGGTGCGCTGCTGAGCGCCATCGTACGCGGGATCGTTCGGCGGATAGGCGTAGCCGTAGGTCATTACGACCACCAGTGGCTGAAGTTTGCCATCGGCGATCAGGTTGTCGAGCATGAGGTTCGCGTGTCCTAACACCGTCCAGACAGCGTCATCGCCACCTGCGCCGTGCAAAAGATAAAGTACCGGATAGCGCGTCGAGCTGTGCTCGTAGTCCGGAGGCGTGTAAACGTGTATCCTGCGCTCGGTGTCCAGAGACTTGGAGGAATACCAGCGCTCGTGTACCGTTCCGTGCGGGACTCGCCGGGCGTCGTAAAACATCGGTTTGTCATCCGCCACCTCGAGCAGGCTGGAGGCTTCCCTGGGGCGCGAGCTGTATTTCATCGCAGGGTTGTTGGGATCTAGAACGCGAACTCCGTCGAGCTGAAACTCATAGGCGTAAATATCCGGCTGGAACGGCCCGACGGTGACTGTCCAAAGGCCGTGTTCGTCCTTGTGCATCGCGACCCGGTCGGCGAGAAAATCGCCGCGCAAGAAAGCTTCGGTAGCTTTGGGCGCGTATAGCCGGAACGTCACCCGGTGATCGGTGGAGAACTCGGGCGAGCGTACTGCGGCAGGCTGGGTTGCCGGATTCCTTTGTTGAGCGCCGGCAGTTCCGAAGACGCAGGCGACTAGCGCCGCGATCATACCTATCCTCATTTTGCCTCCTTGCTACCCGGTCGGCTTCCCGGGAGAACTCAGGCGTTGTCTCGAATAGCATAGCTTCCAGGGCCAGCCTAAGTCAACCTGTTCTGTACCGATTCGACAACTCTTGCATTCCTTATAAGACGCTGATAGTATTGTGCTGCAATATATGGTTCGATATCAGATAATGAATCGAACCGACATTTTTACCCAGGCTAGGGGAGAGCTGATTGTCTCCGGCTATAGTGGAGCGATGACGGACAAACCGAGCATGCAATTCCCTCGCCTGCTCCCGGTGCGGCAGCTCTTTCCTGATCGTGCGATTGCCGACGTGGCGCTCGGTGTGGGCAGGCGCGGTATCGCCAACCTGCCGGTCATCGTCGTCGACTACTGGAAATCGCAAGGCTGTCAGCCTTTCATCTTTCCCGCGATGGGCAGCCATGGCGCGGCCACTGCGATCGGGCAGGCCGAGTTGCTGTCGCACTTCGGATTACACAATACCATCACGCCAAAGGACCGCCTGAGCGTCCTGCCGTCCATCAGCCAGGCTGCCGTCGCGGTCGGTCACGGCATCGGCCTTCCGTTTCCCAATCTCCTTCGGCAGCAATCGGCAGGTCCAGTTTGCGCTGCCGCCACTCTTTCTGAGCCTGGGAGTGATATCGGGTTGATCCACTCGCCGGCCTGCGATACGATTTCCGGAGTGTCTAAATGAGCAACGCCAAAGATCGAGCACTTGGAATGGATCGGAGCATTTCGCGGCGCGACTTCCTGGATGGCGCGCTGTTCTCGGTGGGCGCCATGGCTCTGCCTCTCGTGGCACAACAGCGGGAAGGCGTCCGGCCACCGCCCCCGCTCGGCCCTGGGGCGGATTCCTCAGCAGCGCCGCCGCTGTTCGCGCGCGGCATCCATGAATCCGATTCCCAATACTATCCGCCTGCACTGACGGGTATGCGAGGCAGCCATCCGGGTTCGTTCGAGACTGCCCACCAGATGCGCAACACCCGTCAGTGGGACTTGACGGGAGCGATTCAAGAAGATGAACTCTATGACTTGGTCGTGGTAGGCGGCGGAATCAGCGGCCTCGCGGCGGCCTATTTCTTCATCAAGACCGCCGGTCGAAACGTCCGTGTGCTGATCCTCGACAATCACGACGATTTTGGCGGCCACGCCAAGCGCAACGAGTTCGTCTACAACGGCAAGCTGCTGGTGCTCAACGGCGGGACGGTGAACATCGAAGCGCCGGACCATTACAATGCGCCCGCGCTGCAACTGCTCCGCGATATCGGAATCGATCTCGATCGCTACCTGGCGGCAAATGCCGATAACCGCCGCCTTTATGGTTCACTCGGTCTTGGAATGTCCCACTTCTTTGACAAAGAGACTTGGGGAGAGGACCGGCTGGTGAAAGGCGGCGCGAATGACGGCGGCGGAACCTTTACCGCGGAATTCCTGGCCCAGACTCCCATGTCTGCCAAGGCTCAGAAAGACATGCTGCGGCTCTACGACCCCAATCAACCCGACTACATGCCCGGCCTCGCATCGGCGGAAAAGAAGCTTCGGCTGGCCAAGATCAGCTATCAGGATTTTCTGCTCAACTATGCCAAGGTAGACCCGCAAGTAGTCAGGTTCTTCCATGGGAACGCGAAGTCCTTCTTTCAAGTCGGAAACGATGCGATTCCGGCGCTTTTCAGTTGGCAAATGAATCAGCCGGGGTTTCTGGGAATGAAGCTCGATCCGACTCCGCCCGGCGTGCTGGCCGATCTGCCAGGCGGTCAGCATGGACGTCAGATAGAGCCGCGCAACACCATTCACTTTCCCGACGGCAACGCCACCATCGCGCGATTGCTGGTGCGCTGGCTCATTCCCGAAGCTGTGCCCGGAACAACTATGGAATCGGTTGCCACGGCACGCGCCAACTACGCTTTGCTGGATCGGCCGGGACCAGCGGCGCGGATCCGTCTGAACAGCACTGTAGTCAACGTCAAGCAGGACGGGGACCCGGACCGAGCCAGCCAGGTAACCGTCAGCTACGTGCGAGAGGGCAAAGTACATCAAGTCCGCGGGCGCGCGTGCGTGATGGCGTGCTGGAATTCGTTCATCCCTTACCTGGTTCCGGAGCTGCCGGCCAAGCAGAAAGAAGCCCTGAGCTACGGCGTCAAGCGTCCGCTGGTGCTCACCAATGTCGCCATCCGGAACTGGAGGGCGTTCCACAAGTTGGGTGTGCGCTACATCAGCACCCCGATGATGTTTTTCCGCGAGATCACGCTGGCCCAAGCGGCCAGTCTCGGCGATTTGAAAGCACCGCAGTCGCCCGACGAACCCATTGTGCTGATCCTCGAATACGTGCCTTGTGAACCCGGGCGGCCGATGAAGGAGCAACATGAGATCGGAAGAATGAAGCTGATGCAAACCTCCTTCGAGGATTTTGAGCGCCACGTTCGCGAGCAACTGGGGCGAGTGCTTGGCCCCGGCGGTTTCAATCCCGCGGAAGACATCGTCGCCATCACCGTGAATCGCTGGTCGCACGGCTACGCATATTCCTATAACAGCCTCTACGATCCGATGGACTGGACGTACACCTCCACCGACAAGCGTCCCTGTGTTGCGGCTCGGCAGCCATACGGTCTCATCACGATCGCCAACTCGGACGCGGCCGCCAGTTCCCACACCGACGCCGCCATTCTGATGGCGTACGAGGCCGTGAACCACACGCTGAACCGCCGGGCCATGCCGCGGTTATCGTAGTGCATATGTGGTTCCGGCGACGCGGCGCCTTTTGTAGCAGCACTGTGTTCATGCTGCTTGCGCCGGCGCACCTTGCCGCGCAGGCGCCTGCCAACGCCACCAATCCCCTCGCCAGCAATCGGTCCAACATCGAAAGAGGCCGCCATCACTTCGCCGATAACTGCGGCATTTGTCACGGCTTCAATGCGCAGGGTGGCGACAAAGGTCCCAGCCTCAATACCGGTCAATTCCGCCATGGCTCGACAGACGCCGAGCTTTACAGCACGATTACCCACGGCGTGCCGGGTACCGTGATGCCCGGAAACGCCTTGCCGCCCGAGCAGGTGTGGGCCATCATCACGTACCTGCGTTCGAAGATCGTGGCGGCGCGCTCGAAGATCGATGGCAATGCTCAGGCTGGTGAGAAAACGTTCTGGAGCAGCGACAAGTGCGCGCGTTGCCACATGGTCGCCGGCCGAGGCGGCACCCTGGGGCCGGACCTGACGCGGATCGGCGCGACGCGCACCGTCCAATACCTGACCGAGAAAGTTCGCGACCCGAACAAAGAGCTGACGAAAGGGATGCATGAGCCGAACGGCGATTACGTGGTTCCCATCTCGAACGGCACTGTTGTCGTTGTGACCAAGGCCGGGCAACGGATCACCGGCGTTCCGCGGAACGAAGACACTTTCTCGATCCAGATGCTCGGAACCGACAACGAAATCCACCTCTTCTTGAAGAGCGATCTCAAAGAGGTGATGCACGAAGAAAAATCCCTGATGCCCTCGTACAACGAAGCGCTGTTGAGCGACATTCAGCTTCGGGATTTGTTGGCCTACCTTGCCACCTTACGTTAAGGACTAGTCCATGACCCGCGGCTGTTCCAGTGGGGCGGAGCATTGCGGCTCGAATCGGCGCGAAGACAGCGGCTCATCGGCCCCGGCCGACGAGGGCAAAGTGATCAGCGCGATTCTCGCATGACCTGTCGTGGCATCTTTCATCCGAATCGGTTCACTCCTGAGGGCCACGAGAATGAATCATTTCTTCTAGACAGTTACGATTGACTCTGCGAGTGGCAACCGATATAATTCGAATCGACTCGAATCATTAGAAACGGAGGCCGCTTGGCTATCAGACTGACGGTAACTCTCTCCGTGCTGGCTTTCCTTGGGGCCCCGGCCTTTCCGGCCGATGAGCTGCCTACCGTCCAAGGCGAAGTCACCTTCTCGAAAGACATAGCCCCCATCCTGCAGCGCAGTTGTCAAAACTGCCACCAGCCGAATTCGGTGGCGCCGATGTCGCTGATCTCCTACAAGGACGTTCGCCCTTGGGCCAAGTCTATCAAGCAGCGCACGCTTCTGCGCGATCGCCCGGGCGTGATGCCGCCCTGGTATATCGAGAAGAATGTTGGGATCCAGCATTACAAGAACGACCCGTCGCTCAGCGATCTGGAGCTCGCCAAGATCGCCAAATGGGCGGACACTGGCGCGCCCGAGGGAAATCCCGCCGATCTACCTCCTCCGCGTCCACTCCTGGATGGAACCAAATGGACCTTGGGCGAGCCAGACCTGGTGATCTCAACGCCAGAGGTCACGGTGAAAGCAGGTTCTCCGGACTGGTGGGGCGGACTGGATCCGTCGCCCACCGGGATCACAGAAGACCGCTGGGTAAAATCTGTCGAAATCAGAGAAGCAAATGACGTGCCGAGCGGAAGCGACGGCGGAAGAAAAACAATCGCCGGCCGGTACGTCTTTCATCACATGATTTGGACCACATCGGTTCCAGGCCAGCAGGCTGGGCTCGGCGATGACGTCGGGGAAGGCAGCGGCGACTGGCCGATCCACGAACCCGGCCGCAACGCCGATGTGTTCCCGGACGATGCCGGCAAGCTGCTCAAGGCTGGATCGAGTGTGGTTTTCGCGTCAACGCACCTTCACTCCAACGGGCGAGACACCAAAGCGCGGCTGCTATTCGGCTTCAAGTTCTTCCCCAAGACCTACAAGCCGACCATGCGCTATGTCAGCCGCGAACTCGGCAATGGCGTCGACATTGATATAAGGGCCGGTGAAACCAACCAGCGGCTGGATGCCTACAACGTGCTGGAGGCGCACACCAAGATCAAGTCGTTCGAGCCGCACTTGCATGCACCCGGTATCCGCATGTGTCTGGAAGCCATCTGGGGCATCAACATTCAGACGCTGACCTGCGCCGGGTATGATCACAACTGGGTACGCGTCTACGAATACGAAGACGACTACGCGCCGTTGCTGCCGAAGGGAACCATCCTGCACATCATCGGCTATATGGACAACACGGCGGCGAACCGGAATGTCACGGATCCCCGAAACTGGTCGGGGGCCGGGAACCGCTCGATTGCAAATATGTTCATCGATCTGGGGCAGAGCATCGCGATGACGGACGGGCAGTTCTACGCCGAAATGAAAAAACGGCGCGAGAGACTCAAGCTGACGCCGAACGATGTCGTGATCGGCTGCCCGCTGTGCAACGACGATCCCATCGCCCCGCCCCGGAAACGAACGCCGGCAGAAACGGGCGGAACCCAATAAAACAGACATCCGGAACGAAAGCATGCTGAGTCAGAGAACATTTGTTCTGCGAACCCTGACGTTCGCCGCCAGCGCGCTTGCCATGCTGCTAATGTGCCTGGCGGCCGGCGCGCAAACTTATTCGCGCGGGCAGATTGTCTCGCCGGCCTATGAGGGATGGGAGAAGAATGACGATGGCAGTTTCAACCTGCTGTTCGGATACATGAACTCGAACTGGGAAGAGGAGCCGGATGTCCCGATCGGTCCCGGCAACAGCTTCCAGCCTGGCGTGCCGGATCGCGGGCAGCCTACACATTTTTTCCCGCGGCGCAATCGATTTGTGTTTCGAGTTCAAGTGCCGGCCGATTTCGGCGAGCAGGAACTGGTATGGACTTTGACCACTCACGGTAAAACGGTAAAAGCGTACGGTTCGCTCAAGCAGGATTACTTCATCGACAACATGGTATTGACGTCTGAGACGGGCGCGATCGGCTCCGGCGTGACCACACCGGAGATTCGGGCCAACAAGCCGCCGGTGCTGGAAGCCGCCGGCGATCGCGTCAGGACGGTCAAGGTGGGCGAGCCGTTGACGCTGTCGGCCCATGTGACCGACGACGGTGTTCCCAAAATTCGGCGCCGTGTGCGACGCGTGCCGGACGAGATCAAGGATGTCCGGTTGATGCCGCCTCACTATGAGACTGTCAGCAGCGCCACCGGGCTTTGGGTGGCCTGCTATCTGTACCGCGGACCCGGGAAAGTGAACTTTACTCCCCCACAGCCGAAGACTTGGGAGGACACGCGTTCCGGCGCAAACTCGCAATGGGCGCCCTACTGGCAGCCACCTCCGCCGCCCGCCGACGGGAAATGGGCCGTGACCGCGACATTTGACGAGCCAGGCACCTATACAGTTCGCTGGCATGCCACCGACGGGGCGCTTTGGGCGGACGAAGACATCGTTGTGACTGTGACGCGCTGAACGCAGGTTTGCCCGGCCGAGGCGAGTCACGACTACTGCATCAGTGGAGTGAGTTCATGGCCAACACGAACCTTTCGATTGTTTTTCGGCGGTCAGCGAAGAGTGTGCTCGCATTGGGGATCGTCGCGCTCGCCCTGAGAGGGCAGACTGCGAAACATCCGCTCGATCCGCTCAATTTTCAAGAGTACTGGACTGCTCTGGAAGTCTTGCGAGAGAACAGCCACATGAATGAGGCGACGCGGTTTTCCATTATCAACCTGCGCGAGCCGGCCAAAAATCTGGTCTGGGCCTGGTCGCCGGGCAAGGACTTTCCACGCGAAGCTTTCGCCGTGGTGCGCCAGGGCGCGGACACATACGAAGCCGTCATCGACTTGAAGCAGCGGCGCCTCACCTCCTGGACCAAACTGCACGACGTCCAACCGAACTGGCTCGATGAAGAGTTCCAGGCCATGGTCGGACAAGTGAAGCAGCACCCCGATTTCCTGGCCGCGCTGAAGAAGCGCGGAATCACCGACCTCACGTTTCTACGGTGCTCGGGTGTGCCTCCCGGTTACTTCGATACCGAAGAGCAGCGTGGGCGGCGCATCTCCCATATCCAGTGTTCGGATGCGCACGGCGTCCGCAATGGCTGGCCGAAACAAATCCCGGGTTTGACTGCCGTGGTGGACCTCAACGCCAAGCGCGTGCTGCGAGTGGTGGACGAGGGGGTGATACCCGTCGCGGAGACCGTCGCCGATTACGACCCGGCATCGATCGGTGAGCCGCGGAAAGTCCCTGGGCCGATCCGCGTCGATCAACCGTTAGGACCGGGCTTCCGCCTGGACGGACACATTGTGGAATGGCAGAAATGGCGCTTTCACGTAAGGACGGATCAGCGAGTGGGGACCATCATCTCGACCGTCACCTACCAGGATGGCGGATCGCCCCGCCCCATTCTGTACGAAGGACACCTCTCGGAGATTTTTGTTCCCTACATGGATCCGGCCTTCGATTGGTATCGGCGCAACTTTCTGGACGCGGGCGAAAACGCCTCAGGGATCGTCAAGCCTCTCTTACGAGGGTTGGACTGTCCGGCGGGCGCGGTCTACCTCGATGCGCTGGTGGCTAGCGATGGAGGCCGGCCCAGGCCTGTGCCCGACGCAATCTGTTTGTTTGAGCGCGAAGCGGGTGACATGGCCTGGAGGCATTTCTCCGAGGAGCCCGAGAGCCGGCGCAAACGGGATCTGGTGGTTCGCAACGCTTCAGTGTTAGGGAACTACGACTACGTCTTCGATTGGGCATTCCAGCAGGACGGCTCGATTCGGATTGCTGTTGGAGCGACCGGAATCGCCGAGGTGAAGTCCAGCAAAACTGCCACCGCCGGCGAGCAGGCTTCCGCAACGGACGGCCATGCTGGAGCCGAAGCCCCGGACGCCTACGGCCGCTTCGTCGACAAGAACATCATCGCGGTGAACCACGATCACTACTTCAGTTTCCGGATTGATCTGGATGTGGACGGTCCAATCAACAGTTTCCTGAACGACCGGCTGGTGAGCAAGACCCTGCCGCCGGAACATCCCCGGCGGAGCATCTGGGTGCGCCAGCCAAGCCTGGCTCGAACTGAAAGCGACGGGATGCTCCACATGGACATGGAACGCCCCGCGCTTTGGCGCGTGCTCAGCAGTACGCGCAAGAACCACGTCGGGTATCCAACCAGTTATCAGGTGATGCCGGGAATGACGGCCGGAACACTGCTCTCGGCCGACGACTTTCCGCGCCGCCGGGCGGGTTTCATCGACCATACCTTGTGGGTCACTCCATACCGCTATGAGGAACGCTACGCCGCCGGCGACTATCCAACTCTGAGCACGCCTGGGCAAGGTTTGCCGGCTTGGACGAAAGCGAATCGACCCATTGAGCAAACCGACATCGTGCTCTGGTACACCATCGGGATGCATCATATGGTGCGTGCAGAGGACTGGCCGGTAATGCCAACGCTTTGGCACAGCTTCGAGCTGCGGCCATTTGACTTCTTCGACCGGAACCCAGCCTTGGATCTACCACGCCAGTGAGCGGCTGAGGTGACGATCCGATGGCAACATTGAGCGTATCGATCAGCCATTCTCGCGGATATTGGGGCGCCGCGGGATCTGTGCTGCTGGCGTTTTCATCCGCGCTCATCGCCGCGCAACCCGCCACGCCGCAAGCTCTCACCGGTACAGCGGCTGGAGTCATCACCGACGCCTCCGGCACGCCGATACCAGGAGCCAAGGTTGTGGCGCTCGACTTTCGCTCTGGCATCGTGAACCGCGTCTTGACCGATGAGCGCGGCAATTACACGCTGGATGGGCTGCGGCCGGGGGCCCACAAGATCCGGATCTCCGCTCCGTCCTATGTGTCTCGAATCTTTGGGACCGTGCAGATTGAAGCGAACAGCCGGCTGCGGGTGGATGCCAAACTGCAAAAAGCTCAGCCCGGCGAGGATGGAGATACTATCTTGGGAGGGCGCGTTCACCCTCACCAGGACCTCAAAAACGTTCCTCACAGCGCGGTGATCGAGTCGGTTTCGATCGCGACACCTCCGCTGATGCCGTTCCCCTCCAATGGGGATTTATGGTTCACCACCTGGGCCGACGACGACAATCTTTACGGCACTTGGGGCGACGGCAGGGGCGCGACGCCAGAGTTCAGAAACGATTTGCGCACCGATTGCGGCGTATTGAAATACAGCGGCGCTCCTCCAAATCTCACGCCGCAAGTGCTGCTCCGGGACGCGCCCACGCAAACGAATCCGCCCGCGGACAATAAACCATCCAGTCTCCTTTTCCTGGGAAAACGGCTATACGGTGCATTTCATGCGCCGCTCGGAGATGCCTGGATCGGCTACTTGGCTTACTCAGATGATTACGGGAAGCGTTGGACCAGGGAGGGCTTTTATTTTCCAGACGAAGCGAAGCCGGCCAACGCTTCACCCTGGACCAGAGATCAGGGTTCGCCGTTCCGGTGCATGATGATGATCAACATGGGCAGGGCATACAGCCTCAACCGGGATGGCTTCGTGTATGCGCTGGCGATAGGAACGGAGACGAATTGGAAAGGGGACGTGTATCTGGCGCGAGTGCGGAAGCAGGACCTTCTGAAATACGCTGCCTGGCAATACTACACGGGCCTTGCCAATGGACAGCCTGCTTGGTCTCAGGCTCAGAAGGACGCCGTGCCAGTTCCCAACCTCTTCGCTACCGACCAGGGATCGGCGATCTATCATCCAGGCGTGAAGCGCTACCTGTTCTTGACTCTTTCGCATTTATTCGAAGCTCCGGCGCCCTGGGGACCGTGGACACTGGCGGGTGACTTCCCCTATGACAAGCCGGAATGGCAAAGAGGGTATCAGCCGGGCATCATTTCTAAGGGGCTCGGATCAAATTCGTTTTGGTTCACGATATCCAGCCAGAACAGGACGCCCTATCTGACCTATTCATTTCACATCGGCCAGATGGTGATGCACCCGGCGTCGCAGGCCAAGAACACAAGGTGACGGGAGCACACGGACTTGCAACCGGCCGCCGAGTCTTCAGAGAAAGGAGAACGCTGATGAGTTCGTTTCAGGTTGATAATCTGCGCGCGGGCGCAAGAATGGCCGCTTGGTCCGGGGTTCTGGCACTGATCCTGCTGCCCAAGTTCGCAGCCACGCAAGCGTCCAACGGCGCGGCGAGAGGGACGATAACGGACGCCCGCGGAGCTCCCATCACTGGAGCAAAAGTTGTGGCCCTCGATTTCTATTCAGGCTCGGCACGACGGGTATTGACGGATGCGCGAGGCAGCTTTGCTTTCGATGCGCTGCGCCCGGGCAACCACAAGTTCCGCATCTCCGCGGCTTCGTACCTCACCCGGGTGTTCGGCAATGTCGAGATCGAGGCGAACCAGACGAAACGCATCGATGCGGCGTTGCAGGCCGTCCAGCCTGGCACGGATGGAGACACCATTCTGGCGCAGGGCGCTCGCCAGCAGAAGGATCTCAAAGATATTCCGCGCAGCAAGGTCATCCAATCCATTTCCATCACGACTTCCCCGATGACGCCCTTCGAGTCCAACGGAGATCTGTGGTTCACTACCTGGGCCGACGACGACAATCTTTATGGAACTTGGGGGGACGGACGGGGACCCACCGGCGAACTCAGCAACCCACTCCGGACCGATTGTGGAATCGTAAAATACACGGGGACTCCCCCGAACCTCACACCCAGAGTCCTGCTCCGCGATGCGCCCACCATGACCAATCCGCAGGCCGATAACAAACCATCCAGCCTGTTATTTTTCGGCAAGCGCCTCTATGGCGCCTTTCATACGCCGCTCGGAGACGCCTGGATCGGCTTCCTGGCGTACTCCGATGATTACGGATTGCACTGGAAGCGAGAGGGCTTTTACTACCCTGGTGAAGCGAAGCCGGAGAACGCGTCGCCCTGGACCAGAGACCAGAACTCGCCTTTTCGAAACATGCTCTTGATCAACATGGGCAAGGCCTACAGCTTGAACCAAGACGGTTTCGTTTACGCGCTAGCGATTGGCCGGGAGTACAACTGGAGCGGCGATGTGTATCTGGCGCGAGTCAAGAAGCAAAACATATTGAAGTACGCGGCCTGGGAGTATTTCACCGGCGCGGCGGATGGAAAGCCGCACTGGTCCAAGGTGCAGAAGGACGCCGTGCCGGTTCCCAATCTGTACACGCGCGATCAGGGCTCGGCTATCTATCATCCTGGCGTGAAGCGCTACCTGTTCTTGACGGCCTCGCAGCTGTTCGAAGCCCCAGAACCCTGGGGGCCATGGTCATTAGTCGGGGACTTCCCGGCGGAGAAGCCGGAATGGCAGCGCGGGTATCAGCCTGGCATTATCGCCAAGGGCTTGGGTTCGAATTCATTCTGGTTCACGATCGCCAGCCAGAACCGGCCGCCTTATCTGAGCTACTCGTTTCACGTCGGACAGATGGTGATGCAGACCACGCCGGCTAAGACCGGCGACTAGCCGCCTCCCGTGCCGTTTGGAGCTAAGCGAGCAGGTCGTGAATCACGCGGCCATGTACATCCGTGAGGCGGAAATCGCGCCCGGTGAAGCGGAAGGTAAGTCTGGTGTGGTCGATGCCTAACAGATGGAGAATCGTTGCGTGGAAGTCATGGACATCCATGGCATTCTCCACCACCTTGTATCCATACTCATCGGTTGCGCCGTAAACGAAGCCTCGCTTGACGCCGCCGCCGGCAATCCACGAACTGAAGGCGAATGGATTGTGGTCGCGGCCGTCGGCTCCCTGCGCGAAAGGCGTTCGTCCGAACTCACCGGAGAAGATCACCAGCGTATCTTCGAATAGCCCTCTCGCCTTCAGATCCTGAAGCAGCGCGCCCACCGGTTGATCGACGCAGAATGCGTTGGCTGCGTGCCCCTTCTTCAATTGGAAATGTTGATCCCAGGCACTGCCGTTGTTTTTCCCGTCCGGGGATACCATCGAGACTTCCACGAAGCGGACGCCTCGCTCCACTAACCGCCGGGCCAGCAGGCACTGTCTTGCGTAGGCCCGCTTGTACGGCGATTCGGAATCCATCCCATAGAGCTTCTTGGTGGCTTCGCTTTCCCCCGAGAGGTCTACCAGCTCGGGAATGGCCGTCTGCATCCGATAAGCCAGCTCGTAATTCTGGATGGCGGACTCGATCACGGAATCATTCTGCGTCCGATTCAAGAATCCGCGATCCACGGCCTCCATGAACTGCAGCCGCTTCCGTTGGATGCTGTCGGCCTCTTTGGGCGCGATATCCTGCAGCGGCTCCGCCTGCTCGGGATAGATCATGGATGGCTGATAGACGTTCGGCAGAAAACCGTTTCCGAAAACATTGATTCCGCCCAGGGGAATCTCTCCGCTACCCAAGACCACGTAGCCGGGAAGATTCTTCGACTCGCTACCCAGACCATAGTTCACCCAGGCGCCGAGGCTCGGGAATCCCATCAATTGCTGGCCGGTATGGAAGAAGAAGTTGGCCTGCGCGTGTTCCTGGAAGCGAGAGGTGAGCGATCGAATCACGCACAGATCATCGGCGTGAGCGCCGATATGCGTAAACAGATCATTTACCTCGATTCCGCTTTCGCCATATCGCTGGAATCCCCAGGGGCTGGGAAAGATGACGCCAGGATTGTTCGCGCCGGTCTTCTCCAGCGGAATTGGCATCTTTTCTCCGGCGTGCTTTACGAGCGTCGGCTTATTCGGATCGAATGAATCGACTTGCGAAACCGCGCCCGACATGAAGCAAAAGATGACGTTCTTCACCTTGGGAGCAAAATGCGGACGGCGGACGCGTGCGGATGCGTCTTCGGTGGAATCCGCACGGGCCTCTTCAGCCAACAAACTGGAGAGCGCAAGCATCCCGAAGCCCATGGAAGCCTGCGACAGCAATTGGCGCCGGCTGATTCGCTGACCGATGTTATACAAAGTGTCCATGTTGTCACCGAATATAGATGAACTCTTTCAGGTTCATGATGGAATGCGCGAGATCGCTCCATGCCGCGAAGTCGGCATCGGCTCCGGCTGGGGCGTGTTCTTTCCGCATTTGTTCGAGGAGTGTCTGCGCCGCGTCTCTCTCTTCTGGAAAGGGCGGGCGCCCGAGCGCCCGAACGAACATATCTTCTATGCGAGCGGACGGCGTCTGATCCTTGGCCAGGACCGCTTTGGCCCAGCGGTTGGCTTGATCGATGATGAGCGGATCGTTCAACAGGGCCAAGCTTTGCGCCGGCACACTTGTAATGTCTCGCTGGCCGCGGGTACTGGAAGGCTTGGGTTGATCGAAGACTTCCAGGAACGGATTTGAAATGTTGCGCCGAACCTCGAGGTACACGCTGCGGCGGCCGCCGCCGTCCAGAGGCCCTTTCGGAGTGTCGCCGCTTGTTTTTCCACTATCGCGGGCGTACCAAGTCGGGATGGACGGTCCAAACATCGTAAGATCGAGACCACCGGAGACGAATAAAGCGGAATCCCGGATTGCTTCCGCCTCCAGGCGCTTCACCGGCATATGCTGCAGCCATTTGTTGGTGGGATCATTCTGGGCGGCGTCGTTGGATGGAACGCTATCCATTTGGTAGGTCTGGGACGTAGCCAGCAAGCGAATGAGTTTCTTAGTCGACCAGCCATCGTCGACGAACCGGGTGGCCAGCCAGTCCAGCAGCTCCGGATGCGTAGGAGGCTCGCCCAATTTGCCGAAGTTGTCCACGGTGCGGACGATTCCGCTACCGAACAGATATTTCCATACGCGGTTCACCAAAACGCGGGAGGTCAGGGGATCTTGGGGGCTGACCAAGGTTTCGGCCAGGCTCAAGCGTGCCGTCGCATGATCGGCGTACACCGTCCCGCCGAGCGCATCGAGAAAATGCCACGGGACAGGCTGACCCGGATTCATATGATTGCCGCGAATGAACAAGGGTTGATCGCCGCCGGCTTCCTCGATCACCGACGGAGCGCGCTTCAGCAACGGAACCTTTTCCTCTTCGGCCCGATAGGAGGCAACCGGCGCTTGCAGCTTTTCGGAAGCTTTCAAGGAATTGGGCAGAATGCCTTGACGCACGAAATAGTCGAGGAACGCGGCCTGGTTATCGGAAAGCGAGTCGTTTTCCCAGGCCTCAATGGCCTTCACCAACTGATCCGAATAGTGGCGAGCCAGCTCGGCCGGAGTTTTCGGAGTCTCGCCTTCGAGCAAGTAGCAGAGTCCTACGACGTCGTCTTTGGGTGTCAGAGTGTTGTTGTGAAAATAAACTTTGTCGATGCCGAACCAGGAGCGGCCGTCTTTCGGTTTAACGGGCCTTTCTGAGGGCTTTTCTGCTGCCTTCGGCATGTCCTCAGTCTCATTCTTTGTTCCAGTGGCCTTTTTCTTGGGACGAGGGAAGGTGTTGAAGTAGGTGACGTCTTCGGTTGTAGCTACTTCGATATAGCCGGTGAGACCCTTCCAGAAGGCGGTGTCCCAGCGCACCCAGCCCATCTCGTCGGATTCCATTGGTATGCGGAAAAAGTGCCCGCCGCGCGAGACTCCGTGATTTTCGATGATGAGCTGCGCCGTGGCGTAGGAGCCTCCCAGTACGCGCACGCTCACCGAATCGGTATCCATCTTGAAGCGAGGGGATTGAATCACGCCATTCTGGCGTTGCGAAAGGAGATGCGAATACACACCGGCTGGATAGATTCCGCTGACGATCTTGTCGCCGTTAGGGAGAATCGCGAATTCTCCGGATTTCACCGGTTTTTGGGGTACACCTGAGCCTCGCTTGAACCACTGGTCGTAGTCGGAGCCTCTCAAATCCCACGCGCTTTGGAAGTTTTTCGAATCAAACTCTCTGCGAGCGGCGATTTCGGCCTTCCAATGATCGGCGAGTTCTTTCCACGCCGCAGGGAATGCTTCTACGCTCTTTTCACGCAGAGCCAGCCAGGGTTGTAGCGCGCTGTCAGTATTGCTGAGATCATCCTGGTGGGCGGCTAAGAAGGTGGTTCGGCCCAGCATGCCAGGCAGCTGTCTCGCCGCGTCGATCCAACTGGCCGCCAGTTCCTTGCGGATCTGCTTCTTTTGACTGACTAAGGCAGCGACGTTTCCGTTGGCCACTTCAGGAAGGTCGATTGCGGATTCGGTGATTCGCGCGCTGGAAAAAATACCATACAGCCCGTAATAGTCTTTCTGGCTGATCGCATCGAACTTGTGATCGTGGCAGCGGGCGCAAGAGACGGTGAGTCCCTGGAAGGTCTTGGCAAAAACATCGACCTGGTTGTCGGTCCACTTGAGCCGGTCCTCGAGCGGGTCCAAGGGCTGGAAGCCATACTCCACCATGGCGAGATGCGCCACTCCAAGCATTGACTCGTTGGTTCGGTCAATCGCATTCAGCCGCGGATTGCGAAGCAGATCGCCCGCCAGTTGCTCGCGGATGAAATCGTTGTAGGGAACATCGGAGTTGAATGCACGGATCAAATAGTCTCGATACCGCCAGGCGCCGGGAGTATCGGGATCGCCCTCGCTGCCATGCGACTCGCTGTAACGAACCAGATCCATCCAATGTCGCGCCCAATGCTCTCCGAATCGCGGAGAAGCCAGCAACCGGTCGACTTGTTTTTCATAGGCGTTCGGAGAATGGTCCGCTTCAAACGCAGCCAGTTCTTCTGGGGAGGGCGGCAGCCCCGTGAGGTCGAACGAAAGCCGGCGCAGGAGGCTACGACGGTCTGCCGGACGCGCGGGCTTCATCCCTTGCCGTTCGAGCGCAGCGAGCACAAACCGATCGCTTGGCTGCAATACCCAGGTTTCGTCGTGAACCGCGGGCGGTATGGTCCGTTGAATGGGCTTCCACGCCCAATGTTCCTGGCGGCGCTGGTCCAAATTGAACTCAAGCTGAGAAGCGGCTTGCGCGGTCTCGCCGGGATAGGGAGCGCCCATCGAAATCCAGCGAGCCAGCGCGGCAATCTGCTCCGCCTTCAGCGGGCCTGAGGGAGGCATGCGAACCGGAGTTTGTCCGCGCACCGCTCGGATCAGCTTGCTGTGGTCGGGATCTCCCGGCACGATCACCGGGCCGGAATCGCTACCCTTATTGACGCCTTCACGACTATCCAGGGATAAGCCCGCAAAGCGCGGATTCGCTTTGCTGCTATGGCAGCCGAAACACTGAGTCGCCAGCAGCGGACGAATTTCCTTCTCGAAGAATTCCGATTCATCGGCTCGCGGCTGCGCGAGGATGAGCGTTGTGGCCGTTAGCAGCAGGCCAAGTAGCCGGCAGAGTTTTGACATAACGCCTCGAACTCGGTTTACGTGAACCGGGATTCGGCCTCCGATCGCTGTCATAATAATATCCAGTTGGGGGCTTTTTGGCAAGCGACAAATGAATCGGTTCGGCGCAAGCTAATATGTCATGCGAACGGGCTTGTCATTCTCATCTCATTCACACAGAGTGAGTTAGTCAAAAGGCGCACGTTCGCAGCCAGGCTATCCCAGAACCGATTCCAGTCTTGACTCTATCCGCGGGCTGTGCCATTATACCCCTGATCTCCCGTGAGGTCGTTCGTGAGGGTCGGACTTTGAAACGATTCGGGGTTCAGTTTCTAGGTGGAGGTAGCTATGTCCTCAGTTAACCATCAGCGGTTTGTTTACCTGGTTCTCGCCGCGGTTTTGGCGGCGGTCTGCATTCCCGTCGCGAGAGCTCAAGTTCTCTACGGGACCGTCGTTGGAACAGTACTCGATAGCTCCGATGCGGTGATCCATGGTGCGAACATTACTTTGACTAACACGGAGACAGGCCAGGCTCGCACTACCGTGACGAATAACGTCGGCGTATTCACGTTGTCCGACGTTCTGGGCGGGCCCTACTCAGTCGAAATCACCAGTCCCGGTTTTCAAAAATACGCCCAGTCGGGCATCCAGGTGACTATCAACACGGTGACTCGCCTGGAAGTGAAACTCCGTCCTGGCCAATCCTTCGAGACTGTCACGGTGACCAGCGACGCGACCGTGCTGCAAACCGACAAGTCTGACGTGCACGTCGAGTTGCAGACCAAAGCGGTGACGGATCTGCCGCTACCGGCCTATCGCAACTACCAGTCGCTGATCAACCTGGTCCCTGGAGCAACTCCCGGGGCATTTCAGAACTCGATCAACGACACGCCCCATCGCGACCTCACCACCAACGTGAACGGGACCAACCGGAACAACAACGATACTCGCGTGGATGGAGCGTTGGACAAAATGAACGTGATCAACTCTCACACGCTATACGTCCCGCCTGCCGAATCGATCGAGACGATCAACATCAGTACCGCGAGCTTCGACGCCGAACAAGGCATGGCCGGTGGTGTGGCGGTTACGATCATCAGCAAGTCCGGAACGAACCAACTGCACGGGTCGGCCTTTCTGTTCCATACCGACAACGCGCTGCAATCGCGCAACTTCTTTTACAACGGATCGCATGCGCCCAAAGCCATCGACAATATTCCCGGCTTCACGCTGGGTGGCCCGGTCAAGAAGAACAAACTGTTTTACTTTATCGATTGGGAAGGCCTGCGGGAAGGCAAGAATACGGGGCTGACCAGCACGGTACCAACCGCGGACCAGCGCGACGGCAATTTTTCCGCCTACAACGTGACCCTCTACAATCCCAATAGCGGCAATCCCGACGGCAGCGGGCGTGTTCCTTTCCAAGGAAACATGATTCCGCTGAGCAGCCAAAGCAAGATCATGCAGAAACTGCAAGCGCTGATTCCGCTGCCCAACCTGCCCGGTGTGACCAACAATTATTTCAGCTCCTCGAGCGCAGTCATCAACCGCGACAACTACGACGCCAAGATCAACTTCGCGCGTACTGAAAAACACACCATCTGGGGTAAGTACAGCCGAATGGATGCGCACGTGGAGTGCAATCCTTCCTTGGACGCCGCGGGTGGAATCGGATTATGTCTTGGCAACAAGGCAGGTCAGGCCGATACGACTGTGCAGATGGCGACCCTGGGTCACACCTGGGTCCTTTCCCCGAGACTCCTCATCGACGGCACGTTCGGATACTTCCGCCTGTCGCAGGATATCGTCGGTCCATTTTTTGGCCAGAACTTCGGCTCTGACACGCTGGGCATACCCGGAACCAACGGAAACGACATCCGGCTCAGCGGCCAACCGATCTTCAATATCACTGGTTATTCGAGCTTGGGCGATGCGGGATTGGGCATCGCGAATCCTGGTTTCCGCCGCGACGCCGGTTGGACGAACACTTCGAACCTGAGCTGGACCTTGGGCGCTCACATGGTCCGTTTCGGCTTCCAGATGGTGCGCTACCAGCAAAACGACTGGCAGGCGAACACGGTGGGAAGCGTCCGGGGATTGTTCACATTCGATGGCGCGATTACGGCCCTGAAGGGCGGACCAGCGCCGAATCAATACAATGCCTGGGCGGCCGTGCTCTTGGGTTTGCCGCAATCGGATGCCAAGGACTTGCAGTTCTACGATCCCCAGACTGCCCGCGAATGGCAATTTGGCTGGTATGGGCAAGATCGCTGGCAGGTCACCAGAAACCTGACTGTGAGCCTCGGTCTCCGATACGAGTTCTATCCGATCTACTCGCGCGTAGGCCAAGGCATTGAACGATACGATCCAGCAACCAACAAGGTTCTCATCGGCGGGCGCGGATCTGTTCCGCGCGACGCCGGAATCGATGTCAGCGCGAAACATTTCGGCCCCCTGGTTGGACTCGCTTACCGGCTAGGATCTAGCACCGTGCTGCGGGGCGGCTACGGGATGACAATCGATCCCACTAGTACATGGAGCGCGTCGCAGCGCGACTATCCGGTCGCATTTGGAAACACATTTGTTGGACCGAACAGCTTCACGCCATATCGGCCCATTGAGCAAGGAATCCCGGCTCTAGCCGGGCCTGACATCAGCACAGGCGTGATCGACTTGCCGGCGGCCGCCAACGACACGACGCTTCCGGCTGGACTCCTTCGGCGGGGATATATCGAGTCATGGAACCTGATCGTCGAACGCAAGCTGCCGGCCAGCTTGACTGCGAGCGTGGGCTACGTCGGAACGCACACTGTCCGGCCCTTCGTGACGGTCGATATAAACGCCGGCAGTCCCGGATTGGGAACCGCGGGCCGGCCTGCCTTCGCCACCTTTGGACGATCGGCTGCAACGAATCTGCTGGAGCCGCAGTTCGGCGCCATCTATCACTCACTCCAGGCGACCTTGAATCGTCAATTCTCCGGTGGACTTTTCGTCAAGGGAAGCTATACGTTCTCGCGCGCCATTGATTTTACCGATGATGAGCCCGGCGGGCTTACCTTCAACACACCCAGCCAGATTGGGCGCAACCGCGCGCTGGCAGGCTACGATCGTACGCACTCGTTCCAGATGTCGGCCATCTACGAATTCCCATTCGGACCGAAAAGACGATTGTTGAACAGCGGGATTGCCAGCCTGCTGTTACGAGACTGGCAGGCGAATGCGGTGTTCAGCGCGGTGAGCGGCAGTCCATTTACCGTTACCGCTTCCAGCGCATCGCTCAACGCACCAGGCAACACGCAGACCGCGGACCAGGTGAAATCGGACGTCGCGATCCTGGGTGGCATCGGCGTTGGGAATCCGTGGTTCGATCCGACTGCATTCAAGGCCGTCACTGACGTTCGCTTTGGCACCACTGGTCGCAACGTACTGCGCGGACCTGGCATTGGAAACACAGACGCTGGTCTGTTCCGGAATATCCCGCTGACGGAGCGCTTGAACATGCAGTTCCGGGCCGAGGCCTTCAACCTCACGAACACGCCGCACTTCGATAATCCCAACGCGAGTCTGGCGTCGCCCGCAAGTTTCGGCACCATCACGAGTGCGTCGCGGAATGATCAACGAGTGTTCCGGTTTGCTCTCCGGTTTGCGTTCTAGGAGACCGGATCGCGCGCCGGTGTGAGTCAAGCGAAAGAGCCATCTGACTGCAGCAGCCGGCTGGGGCAACACTGAAAGGCGAGCATGGCTGCTGCCGGGTGGCAGACCCACAGCGTGCGTGGCTTCGTCAGTGGACACCTGGTCAAGAAAACGGTCCTGCGGGTGAAATCGTTCCGACCAAATGGCGAGCGAGTCTATGCGATCAAAAGCTAGCTGGCCGTTCGTCTCTGTTGGTCACGTCGTGGGAACATGAAACCATCGAATAGGTTATGCCCAAGGAATACGTGACCAGCGATCAAAACGTCTACAGGGTAGGCGCCACAGGAGTCTCGTTAGACTCGCTCGTTTACTTGTACCGCGAGGGAATGTCGCCCGAGAGCATGGTGGAGAGCTACCCGACCTTGACCCTGGAAGAAGTGCATGGAGCGCTTGCGTTCTATCTGGCCCACCAAGCGGAAATCGACGCCTACGTTGCTGAGGGCGATCGGATCGCTGAGTCGCAGCATGCAGAGTCGAGACGGACCAATGCGGAACTAATCGCGAAGTTGCGACGGGCGCGGCATGAAAGTCAGATACCAGGCTGATGCCGATCTGGACGGGCGGGTGCTGCGAGGCCTGAAACGCGCTGCGCCCGAGATGGACATTCAAACGGCCGTCGAAGCCGGTCCGGCGGGAATGGAAGACCTGCTGGTATTGGACATTGCTGCGAAGGCTGGCCGAATTCTCGTGAGTCAAGATCGACGCACAATGCCGGCGCATTTCGCACATTACCTCCTCGCTGCCAAGAGCTCCGGAGTGATCCCCTTGCGCGGAGGGATCTCGATTGCAAGGGCGATCGACGATCTTCTCCTGATCTGGAGCGCCAGCGAGGCCGAGGAGTGGACCGATCGCTTGGTATGGATGCCGCTTTGAAGGCCACGTTAGCGAACCTTTGTGAAGGACAACATGAGCGGGCCCGGCCTTGGGCGGTTCCTGATCGGCTAAACTTAACTTCGGCTCGATCCAGGATCTCGCCCCACCTGATACTGTATTCCGTATGAGGATCGCTCCCTTTTTGTTTCCCTTGGTGTTGTGGGGCGCCCCGCCTTCAGGCGAAGCGGTGTATCAGAAGCGCTGCTCGGGCTGCCATGAGCAGACCGATCCCCGCATCCCGCATCGCGAGGCGCTACAAAAGATGCCTGCAACGCGGATCGTGCGCGCTCTCGATTCCGGCGCCATGATGTCGGTAGCGTTCACCATGAGCCGGGACGAAAGAATCGCGGTCGCCTCCTACCTGGGCACCGACGCGCCGGCTGCTCCGCCGCCTGCCTCGGCATTCTGTGCGGATCGCAGCGTGAAGCTCTCGGGCGCGCCGAAGTTCGCCTGGAACGGATGGAGTCCGGGATCGAGCAACGCGCGCTTCCAACCGGATCAGGCCGCCAAGTTGAGTATCGATCAGGTTCGAGGTCTGCGGTTGAAATGGGCGTTTGGCTTCGATGGCGATGTCACCGCGTTCGCGCCGCCGACTGTCATTGACGGCCAGGTATTCGTTGGCAGCGCGGCGGGGCTGATCCATGCGATGCGGGCCGAAAGCGGATGTCTCCAGTGGGTGTTTCAGGCCAACGGGCCGGTGCGTTCGTCGATCCTGGCGGCGCGTCAAGGCAAGCAGCATGTCTTATTGTTCGGAGATATGACGGGGTGGTTCTACGCGCTCCAGGCCGAAACGGGGAGGCTGTTGTGGAAGCAGCACATAGAAACACACGATTCTACGCGGCTCACCGGCGCCCCGGTCGCTTACAACGGTACGGTCTACGTGCCAGTGGCGTCATGGGAGGAGACTCGTTCGGCCGACCCGGACTATCCCTGTTGCACGTTCCGGGGAAGCGTCGTCGCTCTCCGCATCCGCGACGGCCAGCAACTCTGGAAAACCTACATGAGCCCGGTCCCCCAGGAGACCGGCAAGAACGCGCGCGGGATCTCTCAATTCGGGCCGTCCGGTGTCGGGGTATGGGCCTCGCCGACGCTGGATCCGAAACGGCGCCTGCTCTATGTGACCACCGGCGACAATTACTCAAAGCCCGCCACGAATAACAGCGATGCAGTCATGGCGCTGGATCTCGCAACGGGACGCATCGTTTGGTCCAAGCAGATTTTAGCCGCGGACGTGTTTAACGGCGCTTGCCGCAGCGACTCTAGTTGCGGCCCGGACTTCGACTTCGGATCCTCAGCGATTCTGGTCACCGCCGAGGACGGCCGCGAATTGCTGCTGGCCGGCCAGAAATCGGGAATTGTTTTTGGGCTGGATCCGGCCAAGCAGGGCGAAATCGTCTGGCAGACCCGGGTCGGGAAGGGCAGCACCAACGGCGGTGTTCAATGGGGCATGGCCACGGATGGCCAGCGAGTGTACGCCGCGGTTTCCGATCTGGTCCGCACGCGCCTGACAAATCCTGTTGGCGCGCGACGCTCGGGTGTGGACCCCAAGCAGGGAGGCGGGCTTACCGCCCTGCGCATCGCTGACGGTAGCCAGGTTTGGCACGTTGCGGCGGCGCCCTGTGCGGAAAACGCACCCATGGGTTGCAGCCCCGCACAACCGGGTGCAGTGACAGGCATTCCCGGAGTTGTTTTCGCTACCTCCGTGGACGGGCACCTTCGCGCGCACTCGGCCGAGGACGGCCAGGTTCTGTGGGATTTCGACACCGTCCGCGATTTCGATACCGTGAACGGTGTGAAGGCCCGAGGAGGGTCCATCGATGGCCCAGGCGCGGTGGTCGTCAATGGCATGGTTTTCATCACATCTGGCTATCCCCGTAATGGAGGCATTCCGGGGAACGTGTTGTTGGCCTTCGGAAGCCTCTGAAGGCGAACTGGCCTCGCCAGATCAGAGGGCTGCTGAAGGTATATACTGCATGCATGCCGAAGATCTTCTGGAGGTGTGCGATGCCTGGCACAAGTTCTTTCGGGCCTCGAGCATCCAGGCTCGGGCTCGTCGCCATCCTTATAGGTCTGCTCGCGCCAGCGGCCGCTCGTGCACAGACGCCTGCCTCCGCGGGCAACGTCACGTTCGCGAAAGACATCGCGCCGATCCTGCAGCGCAGTTGCCAGGAGTGTCATCGGCCGAACGGCGTCGCTCCGATGTCGCTGGTCACCTACGAAGAGGTCAGACCTTGGGCGCGCGCCATCAAAGAGCGGACTCACATCGGTCCGCATGCCGGCGTCATGCCGCCGTTTTTCGTGGAAAAAGACATCGGCATTCAGAAGTTCAAGAACGATCCCTCATTGACTGACCAGGAGAAAGCCAGGATCCTGAAGTGGGTCGATAGCGGAGCGCCGCGCGGCAATCCGGCCGACATGCCGCCGCCGCTGAAGTTCGATGATTCGGACCAGTGGACCATCGGCGAACCGGACCTGGTGGTGAGATCCAAAGATGTAACGGTTCCGGCCAAAGGCCCGGATTGGTGGGGAGACACCGGGCTCGTTCCGACCGGCCTCAAGGAAGACAGGTATGTCTCGGCCCTCGAAGTTAGAGAAGTCAACGACATCCCGAAAGACGTTCCAATCAAGACCGTGGGGGGACGCTATGTCTTCCACCACATGACGTATACCAGCATCGTGCCGGGCGACCGCGATTCCGGCACCCCCGATGAAGGGGCGACGAGCTGGCCGATTCACGAAGTCGGGCGCAACGCGGACATATTTCCGCCCGAAGCCGGCCGCCTGTTAGCCGCGAATTCGTCCCTCTCGCTGGCCGCGGGCCACATTCACCCGAATGGCCGCGAAACGATAGCGCATCTTGAGTTCGCCTTCAAGTTTTTTCCAAAAGGCTACAAACCGCTCTACCGCCCCGCTCGGCTGCGCCTGGGCAACGGCGTCGACCTGGACGTCAAGCCCAATCAGTCGAAGCAGGAGCTGCACTCCTACGTTACGCTGACTGAGCACACCAAGATCATCGCGTTCGAGCCTCATCTGCACGCTCCCGGAGTGCGCATGTGCCTGGAAGCGAGCTGGGGCTTCACCATGCAGACGCTGACCTGCGTCGGCTACGACCACAATTGGGTGAAGCAATATGTGTACGACGACGATGCGGCGCCGCTGCTGCCCAAGGGCACCATCGTTCACCTGATTGGTTTCCTCGACACAACCGCGGCCAACAAGAACGTCGCCGATTCCAGGAACTGGGCCGGCGGCGGGCGGCGCTCCATCGCGAACATGTTCAGTGACCTGGGGTATGCCGTCGCGCTTACCGAAGCGCAGTTTCAGGCCGAGATGGCCAAGCGGCGCGAGAAAATGAAGAGCCGGAACGTTTACGATATCGGCTGTCCGCTGTGCTGGGCGCCCCCCGTGCCGACTGCGTCGCCGACGGGCGCTGCTCTAATAAAGAACGGACCAAGCCCTGCCGCACCAGGCAACTAACAGCGAATAATGATTCGACGCCGGATTTTCGCAGCGAGAGCCGGGGCGATCGCGCTTGGCTCTTTAGCGCTCCTCTGCTTAGCGCAACCCGCCGGCGCCCAGACGAGATTTACCTACTCCACCGGGCAGGACGTTTCGCCGTCGTACGAAGGCTGGATGCCGAACGAGGACGGTTCCTTCACTTTGTACTTCGGCTACATGAACTCGAACTGGCTGGAGGAATTCGACGTCCCCATCGGTCCGGAGAACGACATCCAGCCGGGAGGCCCCGATCAAGGGCAGCCAACGCACTTTTATCCGCGCCGGAATCCCTTTCTGTTCACCATTCGCGTGCCGAAGGACTTCGGAGCCAAAGAGCTGATCTGGACCCTGACGACACACGGCAGAACCCAGAGAGTCTATGCCTCGCTCAAGACCGACTACCAGATCGATAAGCAGGTGATTTCAACTGAGGTGGGCGGCGATCTCGGCAGCCTGAAAGACGAGCTTCGATCCAACATCCCGCCGGAGCTCGAGGTCCAGGGCGATACGCAGCGGCATGTCAAAGTCGGAGAACTGTTGACGTTGGTGGCATTGGCAGGCGATCCCGACAACCTGCCCGCTCGGCGCGATGGCAAGCCACAGCCGCGTCACCCCGGAAAACCGACGGAGCAACCGCGGAAGCCGGCAGCTCCGCGCGCTGAGTCCGCCTCAGCGATCGCCAACCTCGTCTACAGGCAGCCCTTTTCGCAAGCCATCGCCAGCGGACCCGGCTTGCGGATGTCGTGGATCGTCTATCGGGGCAATGCCTCGACGGTCCAGTTCAGCCCGGACCAATTTAAGACCTGGACGGACAGCCGCCCGTTTGCGAACTCGCCCTGGTCGCCCCCCTACACGATACCCGAGCCGCCTCCAGAGGGAAAATGGGTGACGCAGATCACCTTCCAGGAGCCGGGCACCTACGTGTTGCGTGCCGTGGCAAGCGATGGATCGTTGTTTACCTACCAGAACGTGACGGTTACCGTCACGCGCTAGCCCTTTGAGGTCGGGACCGCTCTGGTGAGGTCTACTTCCCGGACGGAAGAGCGCGACCGGTAGGCTCAGTCCCCGGTCACCACTTTCACTTTCGCGAAAAAGGCCTTCTTCCGGCTGGTGTTGATGCCCCAATTCACCGGAGGACACTGATAGCCTTCCACGTAATCGCTCTTGCCGGGATCGAAGTATCCCCAGGAGCAGTGGGACGCGATCGCCGCCGTCATATTGTTCGACGGTTCGTCGAAGCGAAAGTGATCATCCTCGTTGATCAGGATTGGCATCGGCCTGTACCCATCCACCCGACGAGTCCGCCCAATCATGCTTGAGATACGAGCCGGGCCCTGCACGCCGTTGCCGTGCAATAGCAGGAAATCGGAAGCCCTCACCACGTTGGCCGTCGGTACGCTGCCTCCGCTAAAGCTCGTGCCGGCAAGAAGCCGCCGTCCGCTGCGGGTTTGGTCTTTCGCCAGTTGGATAAGCTCATCGATGCGCGGCGGCCTTAGAATCGCGTGGTCGTAATCGCGCACATCGCACTCGTTCGCTATTTCGAGCATCACGTTCCGGTAGCCGCGGTCGAGCAGCCAGTTGGCGGTATTGATAACGCCGCGCCGGACCGCCGCCTCATCTTTCAGCCGCTGATCCTGTCCGAAGTAGTAACATCCGACCATCGGCGCCATACCGAGCTGGTCGGCGCGATCCAAGACCAGCGCAAGCCGGGCCATGTAGTCTGGCCGCAGATCGCCTTGCGGGTCCAACGCGGAATTCTCCCATGGCTGGGATGTCGAGTAGCCTTCCGGGCTGCCGCCCTGGAGGTTGATGGTGAAGGTCAGCAGCCCATTGCGCCTCCACTCCGGGAGGGCGGCGACGAACTCGCGAGTGTTCCGTTCCGGATCCCATTTGCCCGTGTCGGGATAGGCCCATCTGTCCCGGGTGGCTGGGTTGAGATCGTCGAAAATAGCCTGCACTGCTCGAGCATTCAGGAGCAGCCCTTCTACCTTCATGCCATTCCAGGTTCGTCCGGCGTAGGTTGGCTTGCCGTTCAGAAGGAAATCGTCGCCGCGAATGGACAGGTTGGTGAGACGAGGGGAGGGTGCAGCGTTGATCGCCGCGGTAAACCACGGTGCTGCACTCGAGAGCGAAAGGAACGTTCTGCGATTCATCTTCAACGACGGCGCGGCAGCCATGTGCGCCCGCGCGTGCTGGTTCAGCGTGAAATGGAGAATTGGGCGCCCTGTTAGCGACTATAACGCCATTTTCGGGGGCCAGTTTGCACCGTCAGCTCAGTGGCGGCCCCGCGCGAGGGGCCGCGCCGAAACTTAGCGGGAGCCCGCCGGACTCCAAAGCCGGATGGGCGCTGCTCGGAACCTCACTCGCGCATGGACTGCTGGACGCGCCCGCGCCTGCCCGAGTGCTGCGACACGCCCGCGCCTGCCCGAGTGCTGCGACACGCCCGAGGCCGATCGCGCCCCTCAGCGCCTGGCCCGCAACGTCGAACCATCGCTGTTCGCGCAACCGGCCGCGACCGGCGACCGGGCCCTTGCCCGCGCGCTCGCGTCCTTATGTATTGCCGGCTACATGTATTGCCCGCTACCACGCCTTTCGGGTCCTGGAGAAGTACGGCCTCAAGTCGCTGAAAAGCAGCCAGTAACATGGATCAGCGCCTCGGCAAATGGGACCATCGACGGCGGGCGGCGTCGGGCCGGAAGAGCAGCCCCGTCGGGCACGAAGCGCCGCGTGTGGGGCAAATGCCCCAATATGTTATCCACACCGGAACCCATGGTACGCGGACGTTGTAAAAGATTGATGCAATTGTATGTGATCGGACATATAATCAAACAGAACTGAGAGGATGTGATATGAACTTTGTGAAAAGCTTGGCGTTGGCCGCTATTCTCGTCGCGCCTACATTTGCTGACTCGATTCCGAGTCTCGGCTGTGCCTCCTCTTTTGGAGTCCTGGCGGGTGCGATCTTTAACACGAGCGGAACGCTGAATGTCACCGGGGATGACGGAACGACGGCGGCCACCAAATACACAAATTCGGGTACCGTCATTGCTTCCGGCACAAATTTCCTAGACGCCGCTCCAGCCTGCGCATCCACCGACTTCGTCTCGGCGTTAACGACCGCCGAAGGGTTCACGCCCACTGTGACGGCGCCCGTGGGCGGTGCCCCTCCGTCTGCGACGTTCACGCTGGGCAGCGGGAACACTGTCTTTTCGTTGACCAACTCCGGTTTCACTGCTGGCTCCACCTTCACCTTTAACGACGCCGCCGACCCGGGCGGGCAATTCATCATCGAAATGTCCGCGCTGACGATCTCGGGCATACCGACCTTTTCACTGGGCGCCGTGTCGCCGGCCAACATCCTGTGGGTGGTGACGGGCGACGTCGGCATCTCCGGCGCTGGCACCTGGGATGGCAGCATTTTCTCGGGCGGCAACATCGGCATCAGCGGTGCGGTCACCTATAACGGCGGCTTGTATGCCGAGAACAACTTTGTTCACAGTGGCAGCAACACTGTCATCGACGAGTTAGGTGGGCAGGCCGTCCCCGAACCCTCGTCACTCGGTTTCCTGGCGGGCGCGATCGCCCTCGGTTTTGCGGCGCTGAAGTTCCGGCGCCAAAGTGTAGCCTAATTACACTCCCCCGCAGCCGATCCGATCCGGAACGCTGACCGCCGGGCAACCCAGGCGGTGTGTGGTTTTCACAAACGCGCGATCAGGCATAGTAATATAGGGCGGAGCATGTGATCAGACAGCGCGGACGGAAAAAGCGAGACGGTGGAAATGCCATCATCGAATTCGCGCTGATGGCACCCTGGATTCTCTTCCTCTTCATCGGCACATTCGACTTGGGTTTCTACTTCTACGCCGGAATCTGTACCTCGAATGCCGCGCGAGTTGCGGCAATTGCCAACGCCGTGAGCCTTAGCAGCGCCACCGACAGTGCCGGTGCCTGCTACAACGTTGTGGGGGAGATGAACAAGCTTCCAAATACGCAGGCTCTGGTGCCTGGCAGCTACGCCTGCCCAAGCTCGCCTAGTAGTGGCTCTCCCATCGCGTTGGTCACGGTGGGCACGGAAGTGGAATCGGATGGTTCAACCGCGGCCGTCGTGCAGGTTGGTTATCTTCCACTGCAGATGATCCCGATTCCGGGCGTCATCAACGGACAAATGACCATTTATCGAACCGCAAAGGTCCCGATCCTCAACACGACGCCGCCCTAGGATCGTTATGACGCACCAAACCCATCGCTGGCGGGGAAGCGCCACCCTCGAGATGACACTGGTCGGGATACCTCTGATATTTGTGCTGATCTCGACTTTCGAAATGGCACGCGGCATGTGGATCTATCACACGCTGGCCTACGCGACTAGAGCAGGCACTCGCTTTGCTGTTGTGCACGGTCAGAACTGCAGTGTTGCTGGGAACAACTGCGCAGTCACCCGGGCAACGATAGCTGGCGTAATTCAGAGCGCTGGCTTGGGTCTTGACCCCGGCCTGTTGAAGGTGCAGATGAAGTCACTTTCGGAAGACACCGGCCTCGTAACGCTGGCTTCGCTATTGAATGATTCCGCCACATTTCCCACCGGAGCGGGTGCGGTGCAACAAGCTCCCATCACAGTTTATGCGCAATATCCGTTCCAGTCGGCAATTTCCATGTTCTGGCCGGGCGCGCGCGGGGGAATCCAATTCGGCAGCTTCGCGCTTCCGGCTTCGTCTCAGGAGCGAGTGCAGTTTTAGGCGTATGTCTAGGGGGGCGCACATGATTCTTTACGGGGCGAAAGGCCGGGGGCAAGCTCTCATCATGGTGACTCTGGCCATCTTGGCGATGTGTGGTGTGCTGGGTCTTGCGGTCGACCTGGGCTGGTCTTACTATGTAAGGAGGAACGCGCAGGCAGCGGCCGATTCGGCGGCGCTTGCGGCGGTCGCCACCGCCCAGAGACTCGGTCTCACGTATTCCTGCGGAGCTGTTGGTTGCAACGCCACGCCGAGCTCGTGTGCCAGCCCCACCAAGTTCGACGGCACCAACTTGGACAGTGCCTGCGTGTACGCGGCACAAAACGGCTTTTCGCAAGGCGGCAACGTCAATGTGACGGTGGCTTCAAACGTGTCGAGTCCAGCTCCGACCGTTCCCGGCGTTGCGGTGATCTATTGGGTGACAGTCCGGGTCAACCAGAGCATTCCGCAGCTCTTCTCCGCCGTGCTGGGCAACCCGACTGCATTGGTGAGCGCCCGTGCGACGGCTGCCTGGACCAATGTAGTGTTCCAGGGTTCGCTCAGTCTCTTGAATCGACAGTTCGATTCGAGCGGCGATCCCAATCTGGGCGCGGGAACGGATCTTTATTGGACCGGCTCCGGCAGTCTCAATGTGCCGTCGGGTATAATGATCGCCTCGCAAAAAAATCCCGGTGCCGGCGTCCTCTTGGGCAGTCAACACGTCACCGCCCCCTTCACGGACATTCTGGGCGGTGGAACAGTAGAAAATAATAGTCCCTCAATTGTGTGCCCGCCATCGTGCTCTTCGCCGGCCTCCTGGAGCACCCCCCCTGTGAGCAAGAGTGACGGTCCGATCTTTTGGGACCCTTTCTCGGGAAAGGGACAACCTCCCTTGGTCGCCCCCTCCTTGCCCGATGTCCCGGTACTTCCGACGCCGGGTTTCCCGCTTGGGGGCAATCTCCCAGCAGGAACCTATGGGCCCGGGAATTACTACGCGGTGGACTCCAAAGGCATCGCGACCGGAGTCCCAATCAACCTTAGTAGCACCTCCGGCTCATACACCTTTAACAATAGCAGCGGCTTTGGTGAGTACGTCTTCTACGGCGGATTCGTCGCCAACGGCAGTCAGCACATCACTATGGCGCCGGGACAATACGTTTTCGCCGGGACCATCGGATCGGCCACGTCCAACGGAACGAATGTGTTGTATACCAATGGCAGCCCCTCAATCACTGAGTCGGCATCCGGCGGGGGGGCAGGTATAATGTTTGTATTCGCCGGCATGAACTATCCGGGCTTGCCGATTCCAGGGCCCGTTCAAGCCATCTCCCAGCAGTTAGGATATGGATCTGTATACATGGATGGAAGCGGCCCCGTTACTTTGCACGGCTTGAATGCGAGCCAACTGCCCGGCTTCGCCGATGCTCTTCAACCGTTTGCTCCGGTCGTCTTCTGGCAGGACCAAGGCAATTCACACATCGCCTACGACGGTAGAGGCTACGTCCAGGACGGCACTTTCTGTGGAGGCGACGGCACCCTCGATCATCCCTGCACCAACCCGGCGGTAGCCACGAACAGCACCACGCCACAATTGTATTTGAACGGGAGCAGTACTATCACCAGCATTAACGGTGCCATCTACCAACCGCGCGGGGCGTGGTTCAAGTTCAATGGTAGTGGCTTGAATAGCGCGGTGCAGCTTGTCACCGGAGGGATGGACTTTAACGGAAGCCCAAGCCTCAACATTACTGGCGTCAGCAACTCGATCACGACTCTGCAGATCGCTCTCATCGAATAGCGCGAACGCTCACATTCCTCAGCCACTTGAGCGCGCCCCGGCGATTTCAATTGGAATGCAACGCCAATAGGCGTAAAATGGAATTAAGATGTTGCTAGAACGGCTGCGCGGGCTGCTGGGGTTCTGGCCTGATCGAGGACGCTCGAATCCAAGCAGTTCGCTGGAACTTCCCGCGCCGGAAATGCCTGCCTCCACTCCCCCCAAGGCGCATCCCTCCGGTGTCACGGTGCACGTGGGAGTCTTGCCCAGTCCCAAGGAAGGTGTTCGAAGACAGCGTGGCGCCGGCCGCGACTACTGGGACTACCTGGTCGCGTGTCTGGTCATCGGTGCGGTTTTCCTGGCGGGGCGCTACTGGCTGGCGCAGGCCTCCAAGCCGGAGGGAGCACCTCCCGGGTCGCTGTCCGAGTCGTTCTCGAAGCTATTCCCTTTTCGAAAGCCGCCCGCCACTCCAGTGGTCCATGCCAACACCGCCGAACGCTTCCCGCAGCCGGACACTGCGCCCGTAGCAACCAGCATCGTGCCCGCCGCGTATACCCAACAAGCGCGCTACGCAGGCTTCCAAGGCAAAGTGTTCGTCACCGTTCTGGTGGACGAGCGTGGCGTTCCGTTCCAGGTCGAGCCGACCGGTCCCATCCCATTTGACCTGGAGATTCCGGTCAGAGACGCGGTGCTCCACTGGCGTTTTTCTCCCGCGCTGGTGGCGGGCAAGCCGGTCGAATCCCGAACGGTCGTCGAAGTGCCCTTGCACTGAGCGCTTCGCCGGCGAGACCCACGATTTGGCAACCGTACTGGCTCCGTCGCCGAGCGCGTCATGACGACGACTTTGGCATAGCCGCGGCGCTTCCCTGAAGCCTCCTCCGGGTTCTGCCGGCGGCGTCAGGCGCTCCATCAATGGATCAAGAGCTCTTGACAACCCACCCGTTTCCTTTTTACAGTGAGGCCGGACCTTCGCGCAATCGTGGGCTTGATCGAAGAGCTATGCAGCGGGCCGGCCTGCTTGCGCGATGGTCTGGTTCCATAGCGTCGCGACGTCACCCAACATGGAGAATACGTGAGAATAGAAAACAAAGTGGCAGTCATTACGGGCGGGGCCTCGGGGATTGGACGGGCGACCTGCAATCTGTTCGCGCGCGAGGGCGCCCGCGTGCTGGTAGCGGATCTGGCAGGCGACCGCGCCGAGCAAGTCGCACGCGATATCCATGGACAGGGAGGCACGGCGCATGCGATCGGCCAGGACATCTCCAGCGAACGCGGCGCAGAGTCGATCATCTCTGTCGCGCTCGAGCGCTGGGGGCGCCTGGACATCCTGGTAAACAACGCGGCGTCGTTCCTTCACAAGCGACTGGAGGATGCTACGCGCGAGGAGTGGCTGTCGGTCTTAGGTGTGAACGTGATCGGTACCGCTCTCTGCTCGAAGTACGCCGTAGCGGCAATGCGGAAGGAGGGGCACGGGTCGATTGTGAACGTTGCCTCGATCAACGGCCTGGTCGCCATGCCCAACTGGGTGACTTACAACGCCACCAAAGCCGCGATCGTGAACATGTCGAAATCGATGGCGCTGGATCTCGGCCCGTTCAATATCCGCGTGAACTGCGTGTGTCCGGGGATTACTCGCACGCCGGCGCTCGACGTGGTTCTGGGTGAGATGGGGCTGACCGTGCAAGAGGCCGAGAAAATCTTTGCCGAGCCGCGCTGCATCATCAAGCGCTTCGGCACGGCCGAAGAGATCGCACCCGCCATTCTGTTCCTGGCGTCGGATGAGGCGTCCTACATGACCGGGGCGACTGTGGTGGTGGACGGCGGATTCACGGCCTAGGAGCGCTAGAAGAAACATGAAGATTACCAAGGTGGATGCTTTCGATCTGCACGTGCCGCTCGGACGAGCGATTGCGGATTCCTTCAATGTGACCGACCACGTCGGTCTGGCGGGCGTGCGGCTGTTTACCGATGAAGGGATCGTCGGCACCGGGTTCACTACCACTCTCGCCTCTGGCGATGATCTGATTCGCGAGGCGATCGATCGCTACTACGCGCCCGTGGTGATGGGTCAGGACCCGTTTCAGGTGAAGAAGATCTGGCATGACCTTTACTGGTCGAAACTGCACTGGGTCGGCCGGCAGGGGATCACCACCATGGCGATGGCGGCGGTCGACATCGCGCTCTGGGACGCGATGGCCAAGGCTCTGGGAAAGCCGCTGTGGAGAGTGCTGGGCGGAGCCAAGGACAAAAAGATCAAGACCTACAACACCGACGGCGGCTGGCTCAACAAGCCGGTGGACGACATCCTGGAGCACATGAAGCGGATACTGGATCAAGGCTGGACGGGAGTGAAGATGAAGGTCGGCAAGCCGAATCCGCGGGAAGACTACGAGCGCGTGCGTCGCGTGCGCCAGGCCATCGGCGACAACATCGACCTCATGCTCGACGTCAACCAAACCTGGGATTTGAATACCGCGATGGTTTGGGGAAAGCGCCTGGAAGAGTTCGATATCGGCTGGCTGGAAGAGCCCCTGCACCCCGAGGATATTCGTTCTCATCGCATCCTGGCCCGGGAGCTCAACACACCCATCGCGCTCGGCGAGCACATCTACACCTGCCAGGCGTTCCGCGATTATCTGCAGGAGGAGGCGGTTGAGATCATCCAGGTGGACGTCACGCGCGTCGGCGGCATTACCGAGTGGATGCAGGTTGCCGCCCTGGCGGGTTGTTTCAATGTTCCGGTGATCCCTCATACCGCCGATGCCGGGCTGGTCCACCAGCATTTGGTGGCGGCGACGCTGAATTCGCCCATGCTGGAGCATGTTCCGTTTGGCAAAGATGTCTTCAAGGAACCGGTCGACATTCGCGAGGGCTATCTGCACCTGCCCGAGACGCCGGGCGCGTCGACCGACTTCATTCCGGAGATGTTCGAGAAATACCGGGTCGCGTAGTTGCGGGCAAAAAATAAGAGGAGCATCGGATGGCTCAGTGGCAGAAGGGAAAAGGTTGGGGTTGGATCTGGGGCGCTGAAGACGAGATCGGCGCGTTGAACGCGATCACACCGCAGACCGTTTTGGAAGCTCTGAGGCTGATCCGGCACGGGAAAACCGCCGACCTCGGACTCGTGGTGGATCGAAGCTCGTTCCGATGGCCAGGTCATGCGGCGACGGAAGTGATGTCGTACCGCACTCCATCCGGGGAACGCGCCGCCGGAGACGACGTGCCTGGTTCCAACGACACGCGCTGGCACAGCGCCGTGGTGTTCACGTGCGATCACATCGGCACTCATCTGGATGGGCTGGCCCATATCACGGTCGGCAAGGGAGCCGACACGCACTGGTACAACGGATTCCAGGAGCCGCGTTTCGGAGGTGACTTCGGCGTGATGAGGGCCGGCGCCGATAAGTTTCCCCCGATCATCGCGCGAGGGATCCTGCTGGACGTAGCCGGTTGGAAGGGAGTAGAGGCTCTGCCCTCGAGCTACGCCATCACTCCTGACGATCTTCGCCAGACGCTAGCGTGGGAGAACGTGGAACTGCGGACCGGAGACGTCGTCCTGGTGCGGACTGGAACCGGCCGGTTCTGGGGTGAGACTGGCGCGGACCACGAGGCGATCCACCGGCACGACACCGCCGGAATCAGCCTGGAAAGCGCGCACTGGTTGATCGAGGAGTTCGGCCCGATTGTGCTCGGATCCGACACCACCACGGTAGAAGTGGTGCCATTCGTGGAGAGCGTGCATGCCTATTGCCTGGTGGAGCAGGGAGTGCCGCTGGCGGAGCTGCACTATCTGGAGCAACTCGCCACCGAAAAGGTCTACGAATTTGCCTACGTCGCGATGACCAACAAGATCAAGGGCGCGACGGCGGGCATTGCAATGCGGCCCGTAGCGATCTATTAGTTGAGATTCACTGGCCGGCTACCATCCCAGATGACATCGCTGGGAACCTCTTCGCTATGGGGCAGGTGCGCGGAGGCGGTCTCGGATCGTGTGTTCACGATGGCGTGCGGCTCAGGTACAATGCACAGGGGCGGCAGCGGAATCAGTCAGCCCAACAGGGAGGCATCATGCGATTCGTCGCCGCGTGTTTTTCGCCGCTTCTGTCGGTGGGCGTCCTGCTGGCGCAAATACCGAAGGACCTGCCACGCAGCCCGGTGATCCAGTCCATTTCGCTGGCGACCCCGCCTCTCACGCCGTTCCCGTCGATGGGCGATCTTTGGTTCACCACCTGGGCCGAAGATGACAATCTTTACGGAAGCTGGGGTGACGGCCGGGGGCCCGCCGACGAGAAGTCCGGGCCGTTCCTTTCCGAGCGTCAGATAGGAAAGTCCAACGAATCCTACGACAATCGCTTCGACGGGCCGACGGCGCTGTGGTCGTGGAGCCTGGTGACCGATTGCGGCGCCGTAAAGTATACCGGCGATCCGCCCAACCTGAAGCCGACCGTGATGCGCCGCGACTCCCCGACGCAGTTTGAGCCGCGCGTGGACGACAAGCCTTCGAGCTTTCTGTCGATCGACGGGCGGCTGTACGGCCAGTTCCACTCGCCGCTCGGGGATGCGCGCATCGGCTACCTGGCGTATTCAGACGACTACGGATCGAACTGGTCGCGGGTCGGGTTCTTTCTGCCAGGCGCAGCGAAACCCGCCAACGCTTCGCCGTGGACCAAGGAGGCGAACTCGAATTTCCGCTGCCTGTTCTTCATCAACATGGGCAAGAACTACAGCCTGAACTCGGACGGGTACGTGTACGGGCTCGGCATCGGCAAGGAATGGAATTGGGACAACGCCGTGTACCTGGCCCGAGTGAAGAAGGCGGACATCCTGCGCTACCAAGCCTGGGAGTACTTCACCGGCCTGGATGCGAGCGGCAAGCCGCGCTGGTCGAGTGTCGAGAGCGAAGCGAAGCCCGTTCCGGACCTTTACACGCCGGGGCAGGGGTCGGCCATCTACCATCCGGGTATGAAGCGCTACCTGTTCATGAACCAGCAGAAGCTGTGGGACGCTCCCGAGCCCTGGGGACCGTGGACGGTGGCGGGCGATTTTCCGTCTGAACCCCCGGAATGGCAGAAAGGCTACCAGCCCGGAATCATCAGCAAAGGTCTGGGGCCGGATTCCTTCTGGTTTACGATTGCGGGTCAGGGCGCGCCTCCCAACATCTCGTATTCGTTTCACATCGGCAGAATGGTGATGCACCGATGAGGATACTGCTTCGGGCTGGCTGCGCGGCGCTGCTGCTGTGTGCGGGCACGCTGCCGGCGCAGATTCCCAAGGAACTGCCGCGCAGCCGGGTAGTAGAGTCCATATCGATTGACGCCGCGCCGTTCGCTCCGTTCCTGTCGATGGGCGATCTGTGGTTCACCACCTGGGCGGACGACGACAAGCTGTACGGAGCCTGGGGCGACGGCACCGGGCCTGTGCCCCTGACAACCTGGAGCCTCATGACCGACTGCGGCATCCTGGAGTACACCGGTGATCCGCCCAAGCTGACGGCGACCGTGGTGCGTCGCGACGCTCCCACGCAGTTTGAGCCGCGTGTGGATGACAAACCGTCGAGTCTTTTGGCCGTGGATGGGCGGCTGTACGGCGCGTTTCACTCGCCGCTCGGGGATGCGCGCATCGGCTACCTGGCATATTCGGACGACTACGGATCGAATTGGTCGCGTCTCGGGTTCTTTCTGCCGGGCGAAACGAAGCCCGCCAACGCTTCGCCGTGGACCAATGAGGCGAACTCGAATTTCCGCTGTTTGTTCTTGATCAACATGGGCAAGAACTACAGCCTGAACTCGGACGGATATGTGTACGGGCTCGGCATCGGCAAGGAGTGGGATTGGGACGGTCCGGTGTACCTGGCGCGGGTGCAGCGGGTGCGCATCGTAAGCTACTCGGCGTGGGAGTATTTCAGCGGCCTGGACGCGTCAGGCAAGCCGCACTGGTCCAAGGCGCAGAGCGATGCGAAGCCGGTTCCAGGCCTTTACACTCCGGACCAGGGTTCGGCCATCTATCATGCGGGTGTCAAGCGCTACCTGTTTCTGAATAAGGAGCACCTGTGGGAGGCGCCTCAGCCTTGGGGGCCTTGGACGGTAGCGGGTGATTTTCCGTCAGAACCCGAGGCCTGGCAAAAAGGCTACCAGCCGGGGATCATCACGAAAGGCGCAGGGCCGGATTCCTTCTGGTTTACGATCGCGGGGAAGGGAACGACTCCGAATCTCTCGTACTCTTTGCACATCGGTAAGATGGTGATGCGCTTGGCGCCGGGATCACAATAGCTCCTGGAATATCGGCGACCCACAGCCGACGCGATTGTTGGCGATGTCGAGTTTCACACCGCCGGCGGCGCCAGTTCCCGCAAGCGGGAGACGGTGGACTTCAGCGCCTTGAGCAACAGCACCGTGTCCACCGAATAGCAGAGGTAGCGAACGCCGGCATCCAGCCAGCGGCGGGCTTCAGGCTCCGCATTCACAAAGACGCCCAGCACGACGTCGTGGTCGGCGGTCGCGGCGGCGATCCGCGCCCCGGCTTCAAAAACGCGGGGATTGGTTACGTCGCCGGGTATTCCCAGGCTCTGAGACAGGTCGTATGGGCCGACGAAGAGGACGTCGAAATTGCCCAAGCGCAGAATCTCCGGCAAGGCCTGGATTCCATCGACACTCTCGATCTGAAGGCTGAGGATCTGCTGGTTGGAGGACGCGAGGAAGGCCGGCGTGGGGCAATCGGAAAAGTCGGCGGCGCGGACAAACGGGTTGAGTCCTCGGCGTCCAAGCGGGTGGAAGCGGGAGGCGGAAATGGCGGCGCGCGCCGCCTCGACACTGGACACCTGTGGAATCTGGAGTCCGGCCGGCCCGGCGTCCAGCACGTGTTGAATCGCGCTCGGCTCATTCGACGCTACGCGCACCATCGCGGGGATGCCTGCTGCCGCTGCGGCCCGCAAAAGGGGAGGCAGGCTGGTGTCACTGATGGGGGCATGCTCGCAATCGATCAATACAAAATCCCAGCCTGCGATGCCGGCGATCTCGATCACTTCCGGGCAGGGAAGTTCGCAAAAAAGGCCGAACAACGGAGTCTTGTCGCGCAGCCTGGTCCGAAGAGATTGTTCGCGCAGGAGGGTGGGCCGCTTCGGGTCCTCGGTCATCCGGAGTCCCGGGTCAAAGGCGGCGACAACGGATAGCCGCGCCCTTCATAGTCGAAACCGCCCAGTTCGAGTCTCGTAAGCCGCGCATCGGCAGGCGACGCATAATAGGCGCGGATTTCACGGATCAGCCCGCTGGCCGGATCGAAGAGGTACCATTCGTCGCCGCGCAGCACGGTTCCGACCTTGGTCTTGAAATGGGTCCATTCGATGACGGCGCGTGAAGTGTCCGGATCGACGATGACATGGTCCACCGTCCACACGGAACCGAGTTGCTCCACCGCGCCTTTCCATTTGTTGGCGATGGTAAGGGCGCCGCGGAACGGCCCCTCGTACATTCCGGGCGGGAAATAGTGGACGGCGTGTTCGACAAAACAGGATCGAATCCGCTCCACGTCGGCGGCGTTGCAGGCGTCGAAATAATCCCGGATCCGCCGTTCCATGGCCTGCGCTTTCTTAGCCCTGTCCTCTTCGGTCATTGCTGGCATGCTTGAGTCCTCAACTGAACTTGCAGCGAACGCTTCCGAGGCCCGCGAAGGAAGCCTCGAAGAAATCACCGGGCTTGGCGGGGATGGCGGTTGTGAGCGCGCCCGGCAGCACCAGGTGTCCCGCGTCGAGGAATGCGCCTCTCGACGCGAGGGTGTTGGCCAGCCAGGCGACCGCAGCCGCCGGATGGCCGAGGGCAGCCGCGCCGGCGCCGGTGGCGGCTACTTCGCCGTTCTTTTCCAACACCACTCCCACCAGCCGAAGATCGAGGCCGCCGACCGGCGTGACCCGGTCGCCCAGGACGCATCGCGCGCTGCTGCCGTTGTCGGCTACGGTATCGACGAATTGGATGCGCCAGTTCTCGATACGGCTGTCGATGATCTCGAAGCACGGGACGACGCCTTCGGTGGCAAGCAGCACTTCGGTGGGCGTCACGCGCGGGCCGCGCAAGGCTTTTTTCAGCACGAACCCGATCTCAGGTTCTATGCGCGGCTGAATCAGGCCGCTGAACCGAATCTCCGCGGAATCGGGCAGCACCATGTCGTCCAGGAGCTGCCCGTAATCGGGTTGGTGGATGTTGAACAACTGCTGGACCACTGGATTCGTGCAGCCGACTTTATGGCCGCATACGCGGGCGCCGGACGAGACGCGCCGCCGGATGTAAGCGACCTGAATCGCGTAGGCGTCGGAGAGCGTCATCGACGGGTACTCGTCACTGAGCGGCCGTCCCATTCGGCAGGCGCGCTCGTCGTCGAACAGTCGCGCCGCAAGGTGGTCAACCTCGGTGGGGGAGAGCGTAAGCTCGCCGTCGTGGTCTTCGATCACAGGTAGGTATCCCAACCGAATTGTGTCATCAACCAGCCCGATTAAACATCCTGATCCCGGGCGTCTTGACCCGAACCCGGTAGAGCGAGTGACTCGCGGTGATAAACAGAGACTTCAAGTCATCCTCGCCCCAGAAGAAGTTAGAGCATACCTGCGGGACATAGATAATTCCGAGAGAAGCGGCATCGGGCGCGAAAACATGAATGCCGCCGGGCCCGGTGATGAAGAGATTCCCCTGGCTGTCCACCTTCATACCGTCGGCGTGACCCTCGCGATCGCCGGTCAGCGTTGCCCAGACTCGCCCGTTCGAGATGGAGCCGTCTTGGTTCACGTCGAAGACACGGATATGCGCTCGGGTTGTGTCATCGATGAACAACAGCTTCTCGTCCGGCGAAAAGCACAAGCCGTTGGGCTGATCGAAGTCATCCACCAGCAGCTTCAAGGCTCCGGCCTTGGGATCGAACCGGTAAACGCCGCGGAAGTTGAGTTCCGGTTCTCGTGGAACTCCGAAGTATTCCATTCGCCCGAAGCTGGGGTCGCTGAAATAAATCGAACCGTCGCTCTTGACGATGATGTCGTTGGGGCTGTTGAGTTCCTTGCCATCGTAGTGGGTCGCCAGCACGGTAACCGAGCCATCGCGCTCGGTCCTGGTCACGCGGCTGGTGGCGTGCTCGCAAGTGACCAGCCGGCCGTCCCGGTCGTAGGCATTGCCGTTGGCCATGTTGCTCGGCTGGCGCCATGTTTGGATCCGGCCGTCCGGCGTCCACTTTCGCATGATGTTGCCGGGCATGTCGCTGAAGATCAGGTGCTTCTCGAAGTAATGCCAAACCGGACCCTCGGTGAAGTCGAAGCCGGAGGCGAGCTCCTCGACCGCGGCGTCGTCGCCAACCGCGGCACGAAAGCGATCATCTCGAATTTCTACGTTCATGGAATCCTCCCGGCGGATGTCTTAGACCGCTTCGAAGATCTTGCCGTCGTAACGAGCGCAATGTGCTTCCATTTGTGGCCAGACCTGCTGATGTGTATCGGTGGCGACCCACTTCAGCCGCAAATCTTCGTTTTCAAAAGTGATAATGAGCCGATACAAATCCGTCTCGGGATGGGTGCGGAGCAGAGCGCTCTTCACGAACCCAGGCTGAGCGCGAATCGCGGGGTAGAATACGTCGCGGAAGGTCTTCTGGAGGGCCGGACCGGCATTGGGCTTCACCCACAAGTCAACGTGCAGGGTCACGATGTGCTTTCGAGTCCTTTCTGGATTGAATTCGATGCTAGGTCATCCGCAAAAGCCAGCGGATCGCGTTCTTCTGAATTTTCATGTACTCCGGCTGCCACAGCGCGTGTATGTTGTGGCCAACCGCCGTGAATGCAACGCGGCCCTTGCCGTAGTCATAGGCCCAGCCGCCGATGGCTTTGGCGCCGTAACTGCGGTGGGTCAGGCCATCGACGTTCTCGCTCTCGAGAATTATATTTTTCGGATCCTTGTCGAACGTGAGGTAGTGCTGCTCATCGTTGACCATGAAATCCTGGACGCCCTGGGTAATGGGATGATCGCGGACTACCTTGACTTTGAACGGGCGCAGGGGAGGATGCTGCAGCGTGACTCCACCCATTACCTCCCGATAATTCTTCGAGTACAGAGAAATGTAGCCGCTGTTGTGGTACGCGTAGAGGCCATTCCCGGCTTCGACGAACTGCTTGATCGCTTCGCCTTGCTCCTCGGTGATCCACCCCACCGGCTTCTCCGCGGGCCACTTGTTCCGATTTTCGAGAAAGCTCGCATACGGATACATCACGGCGCTCTGGTAGCCGTCCGGCCAGATGTATCCGTCGCGGAAAGTAATGAACACTCGATAATCCCGAAGGCGAGCGGCTCCGATCTCCTCATAGTTGATGGTGAAATCCACGGCCACATTCAGTTCCTGGAATATCCGTCCCAGGGCCAGGCGAATGTAGTCGGCGTTGTGATAGCGATCCCCGATCAGGGCCAGCACTGGCGCGCGCGAACTCATATCGACATTCTCATTTCTCCGCTGAAAATAGCCATCAGGACATCCGCAATAGCCAGCGTATGGCGTTCTTCTGAATCTTGACGTACTCCGGCTCCCACAAAGCGTAAATCGTGTGGCCGACCGCGGTGTATGCAACGCGGCCTTCTCCGTAGTCGTACGCCCACCCGGCAGTAGCGGAGGGTCCTCGAGCCCCGTAGTTCAGGCCATCCACGTTCTCGCTTCTCAGGATCACGTACTTGGCGTCGTTATCGTAGGTGAGGAAGTGCTGTTCGTCGCTTACCACGAATTCCTGCACACCTCGTGTAATGGGGTGGTCGGGATTGACCACCTTCACTTTGAAAGGGCGCAGCGGCGGGTGGCCGAGATAGAGTCCCCCCATCACCTCCCGATACTTCTTCGAGTGCAGAGAAATGTGCCCGGACTGGTGATACGCGTACAGACCGTTGCCCGCCCGGACGAAGTCGGCGATCATTTGGCCCTGGGCTTCCGTGATCGCTCCTTCCATGATCGTCTCCCCCCAGTCCTTCTCCAGTGAATTCGTGTAGGGATAGGCGTCGGGCCCGAGATAACCGTTTGGCCAATTGAGCGGCGAGCCGAAGGTCACAAACAGTCGATAGTTCTTGAGCCGGTCGGCATCTATTTCGTCGATGCTGATGGTGAAATCGATAGGCAGGTCGAGTTCGCGGAAGATCGGGGTGAGCGCTACCCGGATGTAGTCGGGATTGTGGTAACGGTCTCCGACCAGGGCCAGGACTCGCGGCCGCTTTGCCGGAGCCCGCGTGCTCTGAGCCGCGCCGCTGGCCTGCGCCGGACTGGCCGTGTTCAAAGCCACGCCGCTTGCACCCAGAGCGCCGAGCTGCCGGAGCATCTCTCGCCGCATCATTTTGTCTTTCGTGCGCATGTTCAAGATCCTCACTGACCTTAACAGCTTATTGGCCAAACCTCGCTCACGGTCCCGTGAACGTCGCATATTTGGACTGTCGCAAGATATGCGGATCCATGGTCTTAAAGTACTCAAACTCGCCGGTGCCGCCAACGGCTGCCGTCTTTGCCAGTAAGTTAGCCACCTCGGACTGGTCCATGGGCCTGAAGCTGCGCGCTGCTTTCAGTCCCTGCTCAAGATCCTTCAGGTTCTCGCAACCGTTGATTACGACGGATGTCTTGAGGTTCATCGCGTAGTGCAGGCACTCGGTTGGCGTGACGTTGCTGGTTTTGCTCTGGACAATTCGTCCTGCCGCCATGGACTTCATTCCCAAAACCGCGATTCCTTGTTGCAAAGCCTCGGGCACAACCTGTCTTGCAAAGCTGCGGAAATGCGCGTCCATGACGTTCAGCGGCATCTGCACGGTTGCGAAGCTGAACTTGTTGGCGGCAGCGGTGCGAAGCACTTTCAGGTGCACCTCCGGATCTGTGTGACCGGTAAATCCGATATAGCGGATCTTGCCCGCTTTTTTTGCCGCGAGGGCAGCCTCAAAGGCGCCATTGGGGCCGAACAGAACATCCGGGTCAGTCGGAAGATTCATCTCGTGAAACTGAACGAGATCGACTACGTCGGTTTGGAGCCGGCGCAGGCTCTCCTCCAGTTGGGCGTTCCACACGTTCTTGAGCTGGCCGTTGGTCTTCGTCATGAGGAAGACCTTCTGGCGGTAGCCATCGCGGAGGGCCGCTCCCATGCGGCGCTCGCTTTCGCCGCCGTTGTAGTCCCAGGAGTTGTCCAGAAAATTGACGCCTCCGTCGATGGCGGTGCGAATAACGCGCAGGCTCTCCTCGGCTGAGGTGGTCTTCAGGCCCAGATGATAGCCGCCCAAGCCCAACAGGGACACCTTTTCGCCGGTGCTTCCCAAGGTGCGATAGGGCATGTCCCCCGTGGCGGCGTAGGCCCGTACTGGTTCGAGGAGAGGAAGTGCGGCCGCGGCAGATGCACCGGCCAAAATCAACTGGTCCAGAAATTCCCGGCGCGAAGACTTAGCACCCATGTGGCGCCTCCAGGCGATCGCAAGCGAATCGAGAACGCTGCCCGGAACGCTGACTGACGGAACGTCCCGTCTAACAGCCATTCAGAATCGTCCTGCGAAAGTGCAGTGTACATGAGTTCCGCATTGCATTCAATGGTGCGAAGAGCGAATTCGAAACGTATTACTGTGTGAAACCAGCCGGCATGACTCTCGCAGAGGTTGCTCTCGCGGCATTGTCCTGGTTAAATGTAACCTGCAGTGAAACCAGAGTATTGCATGCTTAACTACATCACGCATCCGAACTGGATGCGGCAGGTATACCGCGCAGTCGCGAGACGGCGAGGATGGCTCGTGGTGTTGTTGTCCCTGAGTCTCCTGGTTGCTCCGTCTGTTCGAGCCCAGCAGCCGGTTACCATCGAAAACTCGGAGCTAAGGGTCGCTCTTTCTCCTCAGCATGGCGGCCTGGTGAGCGTCCAGTCGAAACGGCGAGAGGCGTCATACCTGGGCTCCGCACCGCAGACGGGCTGGTTCCGAATCCAGATCCCGCTTCCTTTTTGGGAAGGACACGCGGCTCAGAGCAGCGACCAGAAGAACATCACGGTGCGCAAGCGCGGGCCGGACACGGCCGAACTAACCACCAAGCAGCTTCGTTCCAAGGAAGGGACCTACGCAATCAGCGTCAATGTGACTCTCCGGCTGGAGCGCGACAACCTGGTATGCCGCCTGAATCTGACGAACCAGAGTCAACAGACCGTGGACCGGATCAGCTTTCCGATCCTGGCGGTCCCACCGGCAGCGGATTCCAAAGAAGTACTGGTCATGCCGCAGACCTCGTTGCCGTTGCAGGCCGCCTTCAACAAGAACGACATTCGGACCGATCACAATCCGTTCGCGCTGCTGGACCCCGGCGCGGGTTGGTTCCTCACCGACCCGCTGATCACAGCCAAGGCCTACACCTACCCGAACAGTATTCCGACCGCCTGGATTGCGCTGGACGGCGGCGGAAAAGGCGTGGGCATCGATGTACGCGACTCGAAGCTTCAATTTCAGAGGTTCATCATCGAGCGCCGGCTTTATCGCGACACGCGATCGGCGGAAGACAATCGCCAGGACTACAACTTGTCGTGGAATTGGTATCCGCTGGTGCGGCCGGCAAGCTCGTGGGAAAGCCCGGATGTCTACATCAAGTTCGACTCCGGCGATTGGCATGAAATCGCCAGGCAACACCGCGAGTTCATGAAGAAGCAGGTTTCCCGGCCGTTGATCGCCAAGACGTTCCAGTCGTCGATCGGCTGGATGAGCCGCGGAGTGAGCAATTACGACCAGATTCCCGCCATCGCGCAGCAAGGTCTGGACGTCGGCGCTCCTTATTTCATCGTGTACCGCTGGTCGGAGGCCGGCGCGGCGGGCATGGTCTGGGGCGCCTACCCTCGCAAGGATCTCGGCGGACTCGCTTCGCTGCGCACGAACCTTGAGAAGGCGCGCGAGCTTGGCGCGCATCCGCTGGCGTGGTTCAACGGCACATTGAGCGGCGACGACACTCTCGACCACCTGGCCCAGGGCAAGGACATGGTGTCGAGAGACCGTTGGGGTTCGGGAATCGCCGGAGGTCAATGGACCTACGGTCCCGAGAATAACGTCTGGCTTGAATTCGACCCCACCGGATCGAAGGATCTGGAGTACGATACCATCCGGCGATTCATCGAGGACTACCATTTCTCGGGATTCGAAATGGACCAGGCCTACAAGTTCTACCTGTCTTATCGAGATCCCAAGGTCCCGCCGGAACTCGCGTTCCCCATGGGCTACGGCGATTTTTACCGGCGTGTGGATGAACTGGTCAAGAAGCACGACCCCGACGGGATCATCGTGGGCGAGGGGTATTCCGACTGGCTGGATCAGTATGTGGACTCTAGCTGGGTGTTCAGCGGCGGTGCGCTCGACGTTGCGCAGCTCACCCGCCTTCGCTACAGCCTGCCCTGGATCACGGTGCCGGTCCGCGCCGACGCACGAAACCCGGGTCACGCCAATCAGGCGTTCATGCTGAATGCGCCCTTGGATATTTTCGACGATTTGTCGCGCTATCCCGACTATGCAAAACATCTCCAAAAGCTGCACGCTCTGAAGAAGCTGACCACCGGCTACTTCTACCAGGGCGAATTCTCCGACGTCGATAATTTCTCCCTCGACGGGCCGAGTCAAGTGCTGGCACGGTCCTACGTCGATCCCGCCGGTAAGTTCGTGACCGCCGTGGTCGTCAATACTAGCGGGCAACCGCAGAAGGCAACGCTGCGGCCGGCCGGGGACTTCGCCACCAGGAAAGTCCGGCACTACTATCTGGACGGTCGAGATGAGTCCGAGGACGCGGCTGGGCAACGGTCGCTCAACTTGCAAGGCTTCGACGTCCAAGTGCTGGCTTTTGAGAAACCCTGAGGATACGATGCGCACCCTCATACTGACTCTGCTTCTCGCCGGCATACTTCCACTGCTGGCCGCCGACAACGTCATCGAGAACGACATTGTGCGCCTGGAGGTCTCCCCCCAGAATGGATCCATCATCCACCTGGTGGATAAGCGGACCAACACCGACTACATCGGCAACCCCGCTCAGTCAAGGCTTTTCCGGCTTGCGCTTCCCAACCCGGACTACACGGCCCGGCTCCAAGCTGTCACCCGCCCCAGAGAAATCCGGTCCCAGGAGCAGAAGGTCGCCTCGGTTGGAGTCGAGAACGGCGTCCTGACGGTTCGCTTTCGCAAGTTGCAGCTCGCTGCCCGGCAGAATGCCTTTGTAGAGACGACGCAGGGTGAAACTTCCGAGGCGCCGCGCAATATCGATGTGACCGCGACGTTTCGACTGAACGGAAGTCACATCCTGGCTCATCTCGAGGTGGACAATCGCGCCGCGGAGCAGATTTCGGAAGTTACTTTTCCCTGGCTGAGCGGCCTCAAGGACACTGCCGGCGGGCAACGAGCCAAAGCGGTGATTCCTTCTCTCGCCCAGAAGTCGGTGACCGGCGTCACCGTTCGCTTCCGGCCTGGAGGAGGCGTGAAGTCGTACCCTGCCTTGTTAGCGACCAGTTGGGTGAACTACGAACTAGGAAATCAGGGTGTCGGTATCGAGGTCCGGACTGCTCCGGAAACGCAGTCCACGACAGTTTCGATGGGGGGAGCGGGCGGGGGGCCGCTCATCACCTGGGATTTCAACCCTCATATCCCGGGCCAAGGCCGCTGGACTTCGCCGGATGTTGTCATTCATGTACACAACTCCGATTGGCATACCATCGCCGCCGAGCACCGGGAATGGCAACGGCAGCAGGCTGCTCCGCCGCGTAGCGACGCTTTCGACAGCGCGATCGGATTCGCGACGTATCGGTTGAAGAGAGACGACAATACCGTCAACTGGAGCTATGACGAGATCCCAAAGCTGGCCGAAGCCGCGAAGTCGGCGGGAATCCGCAAGCTGGTGATCGAAGGCTGGCGCGAGCGAGAAGGGCCGGGTAATCCCAGCCCGTTCGGTGAAATCGCCGATCCTCGCATGGGGGGAGGGGCGCGCCTCAAGACCTTGATCGCACAGATGCAGCAGCAGGGCATCGAGCTGGTGTTCGCTTTTCATCCCACCCTCATGAACATGGCGACCGAACAGTCGCAAACGCTCGCACGCCGATGGGTAGTGAGATCGCGCACTCAAGGGACTCAGCTATCTACCTCGTACATTTTCATTTCGCAGGACTATCCATACGAGGAGATCGGAGCTCACTATTGGGCGCAGCTCGATCCGGCCTCTCCCGCGACTGACTATCTTTTGAAGGAGGCCAAGCGACTCAAAGACGAGTACGGATTTCGCAACCTCTTCCTGCGCGGAGTAGGGCAGCCGTCTTTTCTCTCGTACAACCAGGATGATGCTGTGCCTCCGCAGAAGATTTATGCGGTGGGCTACGAGCGATTCCTCGGCGGTCTGAAGAAGCTCTATTCCGATGGCATCCTGATGACCGAGGGATATAACGACCTGGTGAATCGATGGTCGAGCGTGGGGTACACCTGGGACCAGAGCGAGGATGCCGAGGTGCTCTCCTGGAGCATGCCGTGGATTCCGTTCTCGAATGACGTGGAAGCGCTGGACTACGAAAAAGCGAACGCCAGCTTCGCGCGAAAGATCCTGATCAACTTGATGGTGGACGGCGGTGACGGCACGGTGGAACGCTATACGGACTTTGCCCGGCACCTGAAAGCGTTGCAGAGTCTCAAGGAAGCGACCGCCCCTTACTATGCGAACGCCGAATTTCGCGACCACGACGGATTGAAGAAGCTCACTGCCGATTCCCAAGTGATCGCCGCGGCATTTGAGAACCGGTCGAGCAAGCAGCACGGGGTGGTGCTGGCGAATCTATCCAAGCAGAAGCAGCGCGTATCGCTGGAACTTGACCATACACCAGCGAAAGGCCGCCTGTTCCGGCTGGCCGGTGAGTCCAAAGAGGTGGAGTTGGCGCCGCAGTTTTCCGTCGAGTTGGAACCGCGGGAAGTCGTCGTCCTAGGGCTGGACCCAACGCAGTAGCTGTTGGTTCGCCAAGGTCTCGTTCGCCTACTCGAGGCGGATGATCGATTCATCATAGGTGGCCTCGATGCGTTTGCCCGGAGGTATCACCAGGAACTCGCGATCGTCCCATTTGCCGTCCAACAGCCGCTGGAAGATCCCCAGGTCGCCGGCCACCTTCTCGAATTTCCAGCCGCGAGCCGCCGCGTCCTCGCGCGCCTCCCGCTCGAAGCTGCCGTCCGGTTCCACGCCCATCTGGATGAACGTCAACTGGCCGTAGTTGCGGGTGTAGTTGCCGAGCTGTTCCCAGAGGAACTTCGCGTCCTCCTCGCCGTACTTGTCGACCAGCCCCTCCCAGGTGTAGCCGATGCCGGTTTTGTCGCGCAGGCTCGGCTCTTTGAGCTGCTGGAGACCCGCGCCGCGCTCGATCCAGCCGGTGGTCTTGAAATACGCACCCGGGTGGGAGGTGAAGTACTCCAGGTAGCGCTCCTTGCTGCCGAGGAACAGCGTGATGCAGTCGTGCCCGCGCGGAATCACAATCGGGATCGAGCGCGCCGTCAGGCCGACGACGCCCGTCCCGCAAAGCGCATAGCCAAGCACGACCGCCTGGTAAGTGGCCGGGTCCGCGGCGTCCACCATCGCTTGCAGGCGCGCGCACATGTCGGTTGAAGCGATGTCGTGCAGCCCCTTGGGCAGAAACTCGACGTCCACCTGGTTGGGCGATCGCGCCAGCACGGTGCACATCTCACGGTACAGGATTTCGCAACTGATCAGTTTCAGGCGCATTCGAAGGTCTCAGGCCAAGCCATAGCTTGACGGATCGAACAGTGCCCCATACGTGTCTCTCATCTCGGCAAGCAACTCATCTTCCGATGTTGGAAGATCTGCGACGGCGGCGATCATCCGATCGAGCCATTGACGCTCGCTGGCCGGCGGCGTCCAGTGGCCTGCCGCTGCTCCCTCGCGGAGGATCGCGAGCGCCTCGCGTGCCGCCGCGATGGTGCGGGCATAGGCGCCCGATGCGCTGACGATAGCCGAGGCGATTCGAACAGTGGCCTCGGGCGAAAGAACGGCCGCTTGCGGACTTCGCCATTCGTCGGACTCCGAGAGCCAATCGCGCAGCATCCTTGCCCCGCCTCGGCGTGCCGCCGTGTTCATCAAGCGGCAGTCGTAGGCGAGCAGTTCAGCGAAGGCCTCCGGTGCGTTGCCTGAAAGCAGCCGGACATTTTGCACGGACTCGTTGCTCCACAGGTCGCAAGCAGCGGCGGCGATGTTGCCGACCGGGCTGAAGTGCGCGCAGGTGGCCGACTTGCCTTCCATCGCGATCGGGCAGCCGGTGATGGCCTTCAGAATCGGCCCCTCGTAAGCGCAATCCTTCGACGGTCCCACCGCGCCCTGCTCAAACGCCGCCAGGCTGCGCACCGCCGCCGCCGCGCGGACCATCGCCGCCAGAACCTCGGGCAGCATTTTCTGATGCGCGAGCTGCATGGCGGTGTTGGCGAAGCCGCAGGCTGAATCGCCGCCCGGCACGGCGCGGGTGCCGCGGCACAATTCGACGATTTGTCCCCACAGCCACGACATATCACGCGGCGCCAGAACTCCCAGCGCGAAGAAAATTCCCCGGATGTCGCCGTACATCAGCGCCTGGTCGTGCACCTCTTTTCCGCCCACCGATTCGATGGAGATGATGTCGGCGCCTGCCTGGATACACAGCTCGAAGCTGCGCTTCAGCTTCTCCCACGGCTCGCCCTTGCGAAGCATCGGCGGTTTGAACTGGTCGCGGATATCGGTCGGCGTGACGCGCAGTGCCGAGCGCAGACCGGACTTCGCATGCGCCTGCTCGAGGTGCCGATGCAGAAGCGCCGTGATCTCCGCGCCCCATTCGGGCCGGTCGGTCATGGCCGGGAGCAGCTCGAACTCGAGCACCACACCGGGCGCATCCAGCGCGGTTATGCGGCGAAGGATCTGGGTGGCCATCTCCTGGTAGTGCGCCACCACCTGAACCCAGGTCTCGCCGTTGATCGCAATGGCCGGCAGTGTGAAGTTGACTTCCGGATACACTTCGCCGCCGCCGATGGTGAGGTCGAACCCGCAGCGCAGCGGCCGTGGAGCTCTTCCGAAGATCAGCTCATCGGGATCGCCGATCGTCAATCGATTCCAAACTTCACAAGGTGCGGGTGCATTGGTCGTCATGTGTTTTCCTCGGGTGAGCCTGCTGGGATGCTCGCACGGCCGCCGCCATCGCCCGGATGTGGGCGGGGCTTGTGCCGCAGCAGCCGCCAATCACGTTGGCGCCGGCCTGGAGCAGTTCCGCCACGCGCGACGCCATGTATTCGGGAGTCTCCAGGAACACCGTCTTGCCGTCTTCGATCACCGGCGTCCCGGCGTTGGCTTGGATCAGAATCGGCGTGCGCGGTGCGGCAGCGCGCATCTGGCCGGTGATCTCGATCATGCTGGCGATTCCATTGCCGCAGTTCGCGCCGACGACATCGGCTCCGGCGTCGAGCGCCGCCAGCGCGGCCTGGTCCGGTTTCACGCCCATCATCGTACGAAAACCCTTGGCTCCCGGGTTGAAAGTGAATGTGCAGATCACCGGGAGCTGGGTGTTCTGTTTGGCGGCGCGAATGGCCTGGACGGCTTCACGAATCGACGCCATGGTCTCGATGCAGATCGCATCGGCGCCACCAGCGGCCAGGGCGACGGCCTGCTCGGCGAACGCGGCGGAGAGCTGTGCGGTGGTGACGTCGCCGCCTTCTTCCTCAAGGATGTGGCCGGTGGGGCCTACCGAAGCGGCCACGTATCCTTTGCCCGTGATCGCCCGTTTCGCCAGGGCCGCGGCAGCCCTGTTGAACTCGCCGCATCGCTCGGCGAAACCGTAGGCCCGCAGCTTGAATGGATTGCCGCCGAACGAATTCGTCTCCACGATGTCCGCGCCAGCTTCGATGTAGGCCTCGGCGATCCCTTGCACCAATTCGGGATGAGAAATGCACCAGGACTCTGGACATTCACGCGCCGCCAGACCTTTGGTATGCAGAAGAGTACCCAGCGCGCCATCGCAGATCAGGAGATCACCCTCGCCGAGCCGCTCGAGCAGAGTCTTCAGAGATTCCTCCTTCGAATCAGGTAAGAGCGCTTGCACGTAGCTGCCCGGCTGTGCTGGCACCGTCCTCAGCGGGCAACTGCGGCGGCTGGTCTCGGCTCGCCGCCAGCGGTGGCGATCCGATTTGTGGCTGCATCCGCGAATTGGAAAGCGAGTTGCCATGAGGATTGCCACGATGCGTCAGGCGAACCCAAGAGCCGCAGATTCTAGGGTGTCTGGACCTACAGCCAGGAGGCGTCAGCCTTGAAAAGACATTGGCAGTCTGAGACGATGCGAGAAATAACCCAAGACTTGTGTGTTTTGACGCAAACCCTTGGTTCCAAGGAAGTTCAGCCAATGAAACTCACGAACTTTTGGCCGTTTTGTGGTTCGAAATGTCTGTTCAGAATCTCGGCTGTCACGTTCGCGATGGCGCTCGCCGTCACAGCGCAATCGGGTTCCTCCTGTGTCTCGCTCTACGAGAGTGCGCCTCCCCCTTTGCGTCATGCGGCCGTTCGACTATCCGAGCAAACCGGATTTCCGGTGAGCCAAGGTTCGCCGGAGCAGCGCTGCGTCCGGATCGAATTGAACGCTATGCAGAATCCGCGAATCGGGTCGCAAGGGTACACCATCGCCTCCGCCAACCAGGGGAACATCACGATTCGCGGCAACGATGCGGAAGGAGCCGCCAACGGCGTCTACACGCTGTTGCGTACGCTGCTGATCGAGCACCGCACCGATCCGTTCACCAGGACCTGGAGCATCGAAGAAAAGCCGCAGTTCTCGATTCGCGCGATCCAGGTGGCGCCCTACCGCTTCGGCGGATCCTTCGGCTTCGCCGTGCTCAGCTCGGACCGCTGGTCGCTCCAGCAATGGAAAGAGTACGTCGACCTGATGCGGCTGTGCAACATGACCACGCTGTCGCTGGTCCCGGCGCGCGTGTACGATCCCGAGTATCCGAATAGCCGCCGGGAAGAATGGCGCTACGAAATCTGGAAGCAAGTGATGGACTACTGCCACCAGGTGGGGATCAAGTTCAACTGGATGATCAGTCCCATCATGACTTCCGAGCAGGCCTTCTTCGATAACCCGGACAAGCGCGGCGACAAAGTGGGCGGCGCGTGGTTCGGAAACGAGATGAGCTGGGCGAACGGAAAAGACATCATCCTCAAGAACCAGAAGCACACGCTCGAGTACTTCCGCGGCCTGGACTCGCTCGAGATCATTTACAACGACGGAGGAGGCATCCGGCCCGAGATCCCCGACCCGTCCGCCGCCTTCGCCGACATGACCCGCAGCTACATCCAATTGCTGCACGAGACCGGCAACAACTCGAACTTCGTGTTCTGGAACTGGTGGATGGACTTGTGGGCCCAGGCGGTTCGGGGCGAGACGGCCAAGCAGTATCCGAAATACACCACGGTGCAGGACGACATCATCCCGCTGCTGCCGAAGAATGTCGCCTGGCTGGACGCATCGGCGCTGACTCAGATCCAGACCTTCGGCCAAGTGCTTCGAATGCTCGGAAATCCGCCGGTCCGCGAAGGCTTGCTGATCGGCAAGGAGAACGGATTCAAGCCCGTCATCGATTTCTTCTGGTACATGAATCCCGAGCACTCCATCAACATGTTCCCGCACCCCTATATCCAGCGCGGGATTCAGGAAGCGCAATACGCCCGCGATGAAATCGGAGCGGACGGCGCCATGGGCTACCGTCTAGCGCCAACGCTGCGGTTCATCGACGACTACATCTTTTTCCGCCTGACGTCGGATCCGTCGCTCACCGAGCAGCAGCTGGCCGGAGAAGTCGCCGGTTTGCTATGCGAGAAACCGGAAGATCAGAAGCAGGCTGCCGAGGCGATCCACACGCTGGAGCGTTTCTGGACTGATCGCAAGCTTGGAGACCTGGTGAAGGCCGAAGAGTTGTTCCGCACGCTGTTGCCGCGAGAGAAGTCCAAGAATCTCGAGTACGCCAGCAATGGAGTCACGTTTCTCACCTACGTGGTCCGGATGGCTGAGCCCGGAATCACCGAGGCCCGGAAAAAGGAACTCAAGAATCAGCTATGGGAGGCGGTGAAGCCCATGTACGTCTTCCAGGGCCTGACCGCGGACATCGTCTGGGTCCCGGAAGCGCTGCGGTTCTTTTCGGCGCGGGTCGACATGATGGTCGAAGACTACCAAGCGGGCTGGATGACCTCGCGGAACGCGGAAGTAGTGGACCGCAGTCTCTATCCCAAGGGCACGCCTCAGCCGTTCACCGTCAATTGGCAGAAGACCACTGCCAGCGGAGGAACTCATGAATAAGATCAGAATCGCAGCCGCTGCTTTCCTGGCGGCGATAAGCGGGGCCATGGCCGCGCCGTTGCCATCCATATCGTCCTACGCGAACGCGCCCACTGCGCTGCGGCATGCCATGCACCGGCTGTCCGACTACACCGGGTTTCCGCTGGAAGCGGCCGCGAGCGAGCAGCCGGCTATCCGCATCGAGTTGAATGCAACTCCGAACGCCGGCATCGGCGCGCAAGGGTACACCATCGAGTCCACCGGCGGCGGCATCGCGATTCGCGCCAACGAAGCCGAAGGCGCGGCCAACGGTGTCTACACGCTGCTTCGGACGCTGATGATCGAACATCGCAAGGACCCGTTCTCGCGGAAGTGGAACATCCAGGAGAAACCGCAGTTTTCCGTTCGGGCCATGCTGGTTGCGCCTTACCGCTACGGCGCCTCCTACGGCTTTGCGGCGCTGAGTCCGGACCGCTGGTCGATCGAGGAATGGCGCGAGTACGTCGACATGATGCGGCTATGCAACATGACCACGCTGGTGATGGCTTCCACACGCATGTACCATCCCGACTATCCCGATAGCCGGCGCGAACAGTGGCGCTTCGAGGTCTGGAAGGAAGTGATGGACTACTGCCACCAGGTGGGAATGAAGTTCAATTGGTTCATCTTTCCGAACCTGGTCACTGAGCAAGCCTTTTGGGACAACCCCGACAAGCGGCCGGAAATGAAGGGCGGCGCCTGGCACGGCAGCATGCTGAGCTGGGCCAAGGCGAAAGACATCATCCTCAAGAATCAGAAATACACGCTGGAGTTCTTCCGCGGCCTGGATGGACTCGAAATTATCTACAACGACGGAGGCGGCGTTTCGCCCGACATCCCCAACCTGGCGGAATGCTTCGCCGACGAGACCCGCAGCTACATCCAGCTCCTGCGCGACACGGGCAACGATGCGCAGTTCGTCTATTGGAACTGGCTGATGGATCTGTGGGCGCAGGGCGTCTCCAAGCGCGATGCCGAGAAATTTCCCAAGTACCGCACGGTGCAGGACGACATTGTTCCTCTGCTTCCCAAGAACGTCACCTGGCTGGACGCTTCGGCCCTGACTCAGGCGCAGACCTTCGGGCCGTTCCTCAAGGCGTGGGGCAACGCACCGGTGCGCGAGGGCCTTCTGATCGGCAAGGAAGCTGGATTCAAGCCGGTGATCGATTTCTTCTGGTACATGAACCCCGAGCTGGCGATCAACATGTTTCCGCATCCGTTCATTCGCCGCGCCATGCAGGAAGCGGTATATGCGCGAGACGAGGTCGGTTCTGAGGGCGTGATGGGATACCGGCTCGCGCCGCCTACACGATTCGTGGACGACTACGTGTTCTTCCGCCTGGCTTCGGATCCGTCGCTGACACAGGCGCAACTGGTCGCCGAAGCCGCCGGGTTGCTTTGCGAAAAGCCGCAGAACCAAAAGCAGGCGGCCGAGGCGATCAACACACTCGAACGGTTTTGGTCGACGCGGCAACTTGAAGACCTCGAGAAAGCCGATCGCTTGTTCAAGGTGCTGTTGCCCGAAGAGCGCTCGAAGAATCTTGAATACGTCAGCAATGGCGTTACTTTCCTGACCTACGTCGTTCGGATGGCTCAGCCGGGAGTGGGGGCTGCCCGCAAGGCGGAGCTGAAGCGCGATCTCTACCAGACCGTGAAGCCGATGTACATCTTCCAGGGCCTGGTCGCCGACATCGTGTGGATTCCAGAGGCGGTCCGGTTCTTTTCGGCGCGGGTGGACATGATGGTCGAGGATTACAACGCGCCGTTCATCACCTCGTCCAATTCGGAATTGGTGGACCGGAGCGTGTATCCCAAAGCCACGTCGAAGCCGTTCACTTTGCGCTGGCAGCCGGCGCAAACGGCGGGAGGGACTCACGAATGACGCTCCGGAGCAGAGTTGTGCTGGTCGCAAAGCTGGCGTCGGCGGCCCTATTCAGCCAAGCCGCTTTCTCGCAGCCAACCGTCCTGCTCGAAAACGCGCAATTGCGAGTCACGCTCTCGAGCGAAAACGGCAGCGTGCAATCGGTCGAACGAGCCGGCCAATCCTATCTGGGTTCGGCCGTGCAAGCCGGCTGGTATCGGATACAGATTCCGCTTGCCTATTGGCCGGGACACTCGGCCGCAAGCGCGGAGCAGAGGACGGTAACCGTTCAGCGGCGGGGACCTGACGCCGTGGACTTCCAGACCGCCGAGCTGGTCACCAAAGAGGGGCGGTACGCGCTGCGCACAACCGTGAGCTTCCGCCTGGAGGGCGAGAATCTAGTCTGCCGGCTGAGCATCGACAACCAGAGTAAGAACGCGATCGACCGCGTTACGTTTCCGGTTCTCGGCGTGCCACGCGGAGCGCGTTCCGCCGAATCGCTGATCATGCCGGACAACGTGTTCCCGCTCAGAATGCTGTTCAGCCAGAACGATATTCGAACTGACCACAACCCTTTCGACGCGCTCGATCCCATGGATCGGAACGCATGGGTGCTCAACGATCCCAAGGTCCCGGCGCGGGCCTTCAACTATCCCATGATGCTGGCGACTGCCTGGGCCACCTATGCGAGCGACGGACGGGGAATCGGCTTCGACGTACATGACCGGACATTCCAGTACAAGAAGCTGATCGTGGAACGGCGCCTCTACCGGGACACGGTGTCGCCGAGGAACAATCGGTCCGACTACGAATTGTCGTGGCAGTGGTTCCCGGTCGTGAGTCCGGGCGCCTCGTGGCAGAGCCCGGAAATCTATCTCCGGTTTGACGACGGCGATTGGCATGCCATCGCCGGCCAGCATCGCGATTTCCTCAAAACCTGGGTTCGCAAGCCGGACGTTGCGAAAGAATTTCAGTCGTCGCTCGGCTGGATCAGCCGCGGCGCGGGCAACTTCGACGAGCTTCCCGCCATCGCCAAACAAGGCGTGGATGTCGGCGCTCCCTATTTCATCGTCTATAACTGGTCGGCGGAAGGAGCGGCCGAGATGGCCTATGGCACCACTCCGACCATCGCTTCCGGAGGCCTCGAGTCGCTGAAGCGAAACCTCAAGCAAGCGCGCGAGCTGGGATCGCATCCGATGGCCTGGTTCAACACCACGCTCAGCGGAGACAGCCGGACCGGCCATATGCTCCAGGGCAAGGATTGGGTGGCGAAAGATCGCTGGGGCGGCGGAGTGCTGGACGGCCAATGGTCGTTGTTCAATTCCATTCTGGTGGCCACGCTGCCCATCAACGAAGCCTGGCTGCAGTTCGATCCTTCCGGCGCCAAGGACTTGATGGTCGATTCGATCCGGCGGTTCATAGAAGGATACGGATTTTCGGGTTTCGAGATGGACCAGTCCATGAAGTATTACCTCTCGTATCGCGACACCGACAAGATCCAGCCCGGCATGGCTTACGCCGAGGGCTACGCGGATTTCTACAAGCGCGCCATCGAGATTGTCAGGAGCAACGACCCTGAGGGGATCATAGTCGGCGAAGGTGTTTCCGACTTTGTCGACCAGTACGTCGACTCGGCCTGGATCTTCGAAGGCGGAGCGCTGAACGTCCCCACCCTCACCCGCTGGCGATACAGCCTGCCTTGGGTGGTGGTGCCGGTGCGCGCCGAGCCGACCAACCTGGGCCACGCCAGCACCGCTTTCCTGTTCAACGCGCCGCTGAATATTTTCGACGACCTGACAAAATATACGCAGTATGCCGGCCACCTGAGGCGCCTAAGTGGCTTGAAGAAGCTGACCAGCCAGTACTTCTATCAGGGCGATTTCGCGGATCGCGAGGGCTTCTCACTGGCCGGCGCGGGCGAGAAGGCCGTGTTGGCAAGGTCCTATAGAAGTCGCGATGGCAAATTTCTCGCCGTGGTGGTGGTCAACCCCACGGACAACCGCCAGGAAGTAACTCTCAAACCGGACGCCGCGTTCGCGTCCAGATCAATCCGTCACTTTTACCTGGACGGCAATACGGAGAATGCGAATCCCTCCGGGGAGGTTTCGCTGCGTTTGGCTGCGGCCGACGTGCAAGTGGTGAGCTTCGAGACGCCTTAGAGGAGAACCCGATGCGCACACGGATTCTGACCCTGCTCGCGATGACGCCGCTTTACTTGAGAGGCGCTGTGATGGAGAACGACGTCGTCAGAATCGAAGTCTCTCCGCAGAACGGCTCCATCACCCACATCCTCGACAAGCGCAGCAACACCGACTACATCGCGGAACCGGACCACGCCAGGCTTTTCCGTCTGCTGGTGCCGCGGCAGGACTATCCGACGCGCCGCGTCGAGTCTTCCGAACAGAAGGTGGATTCGATCAAGCTGGCCGATGGCGTCCTGACCATCCATTTCACCCAGCTCCAAATCTCTCCGCACCAGTTCGTGGCCGGCGCCCGCGAGATTCCTGAACCCGTTTTGAACACCGAGGCCACCGTGACCATGCGGCTGGACGGCGACCACGTTCACCTGGGCCTGGTGGTGGTGAACCACGGACCGGAGCAGATCACCGACGTTGCGTTCCCCTGGATCGCCGGATTGGCGAGGAAGTCAGGCGGGAGGCAGGCCAAGGTCATCTTGCCGTCTCTTGGCCAGCGGGCGTTTTCGCAAACCGCCGATTTCGTGGTCGCCGCGCGAGCCAAGAGCTATCCCGCTCTGCTGGCAGCCTCGTGGATGAACTACGAGTTCGAGGGCAAAGGATTCGGAATTGAGGCCCGTTCGGCGCCCGAAGCGCAGGACGCGCTCATATCTCTGAACGAGGATACTCTGGCCCGCAACAGCCCGCACTCCTGGGGAGAGTCGGGGATTGCATACCTGGCCTGGAACTTCTATCCGCACATCGCCGGACAGCAACGCTGGGAAGCGCCTGAGGTGATCCTCCACGTGCATGGCACGGACTGGCGCACCATCGCCTCCGAACATCGGGAATGGTACCGCGAGCACTTCTCTCCTGCCCGCAGCGCCGCCTTCGACCACGCCATCGGCTTCGCAACGTATCGGCTCAAGCGCGAAGACAGCACCGTGAACTGGACCTACGACGACATCCCCAAGCTGGCCGAGGAAGCCAGGTCGGCCGGAATCAGCAACGTCGTGATCGAGGGCTGGCGCGAACGCGAGGGCAACTGGAATCCCGGGCCGTTCGCCGAAATCGCCGATCCTCGCATGGGAGGCGGCGAGAAGCTCAAGTCCCTGGTCGAGACCCTGCACCAGCAGGGCGTGGAATTAGCATTCGCCTTTCACCCGGCCATGGTGAACACGGCGTCGGACCAGTATGCGCAGACGGCCTACCGCTGGACCATCAAAACGCGCATCGACGGGAATCAGATCGCGCCGAACTTCACCTACATCACCTTCGACTATCCGTACGAAGATTACTCGATCCACTACTGGGCGCTGCTCGACCCGTCATCTCCGGCCACGGATTTTCTGCTCCAGGAGGCGCAGCGCCTGAAAGACGAATACGGTTTCCGCAACCTGTTTTTGCGCGGCATCGGGCTCGCCACGCATCTTTCTTATAGCCGCTACAACAGCGTGCCGCCGCAGAGGGTGTACGTGGACGGCTACGCGCGGTTCCTCGGCGGGCTCAAGAAAATGTTCCCTGACGGCATGCTGTTGACGGAAGGAATGAACGACCTGGTGAACCCGTACTCGAGCGCCGGCTATACCTGGACGCAGTCGGACCATCCGGAAATCCTGGCCCTCAGCATTCCCTGGACGCCTTTCTCCAACGACGTCGATGCGCTGGACTACGATCAGGCCAACGCCAGCTTCGCTCGAAAGATCCTGATCAACCTCATCGTGGACGGCGGCGATGGTTCGGTGGGTCGCTACCCGGACTTCGCTCGACACCTGAAAGCCCTACAGGCTCTCAAGGAAGCGACTCAACCGTACTACGCCGACGCCGAATTTCGCGATCGCGAGGGTCTCAAGCCGGGTAAAGCGGATTCGGAAGTCGTAGCCGCCCTCTTTGAGAACGAACGGGACCAGAAGACCGGTGTAGTTCTGGCGAACCTCGCCGAAGCCAGGAAGAAGGTCTCTGTCTCTCTCGCGTGGAATGAGATTCCCAAGCAAGGCCACCTGTACCGGTTGGATGGACGCCGCCAAGAAATCGAGATCCAGCCGGAGACAACCATCGAGCTAGGTCCTCATGAAGTGGTTGTGCTGGGGATCGACCGGAACAGTGAACCGGGAAGGAGCACGGCCGTGCGCACGCGTTAAGCTGCGCCAGTACGACCACAGACAACCATGTACACGCCACAGACATTCGCCGCTGCCCTGACATTGGTGATCTTCAGCATGTGCTGCTGGGGTTCCTGGCCGAACTTCCTCAAGGCCATGCCGAAGTGGCGGCTGGAATACTTTTATCTCGACTACGCAATCGGCTTCCTGATCACCGGCGTCGCAATCGGAGCCACCTTCGGGTCGACGACGGCGTCCGTGCCGCCTTTCTTCACTCGCCTGGCGCAGGCGGGTGGGACGGAGATGTTATTTGCAGTACTGGGGGGCTTTCTGTGGAGCCTCGGAAACGTGCTCATGATCAACAGCATCGCGATTGCCGGACTGGCGGTCGCGTTTCCAGTCTCGTCAGTTCCGGCGCTGGTTCTCGGCGTGGGCATGGCCTACTGGACGAACCCGATTGGCAACCCGGCTTGGCTTGCCGGGAGCGTGGTGGTCTTGTTGGCGGCCGCCGTCGCCAACGCGCAGGCTTATAAACGGCTGACCACCGCAGCGGAGATGAACAAGACCAAAGGAATGCTGCTGGCGCTCGCTTCCGGCGTCATGGTTGGCATATTTCCGCCCTGCGTAAGTCGCGCGATCAGCGGCGCTCACGCGCTCGATTCCTACTCGGTGTCGGTTTACTTCATGCTTGGCGCTCTCGCGGCGACGCTGGTCGCGGTTCCCATCCTGCTCGCAAGGCCGTTGGTGGGGAGCGCCGGCAACCTGTGGGGTTACGTTCGGGGGCGGATGGCATGGCACGTGCTAGGACTGCTTGCTGGATTCCTGTGGAGTTTCGGAACCGTGTTCAATTTTGTGTCCGCCGGAAAGGTTGGCATGGCGATTAGCTGGGGAGTTGGCAGCGGAGCCCCGATGGTGGGAGCGCTCTGGGGGATTTTCCTCTGGAAGGAATTCTCGGGGGCCGGACGAAACGCCAAAGTCTTGATTGGAACCAGCCTGGCGCTTTACGCTTCCGGCGTGGCTGCGGTCGCGCTGTCGTATACGGGTCAGTGAATAGTTGGATCAAAGGAGGCTGCATGAAACACCTCGGACATGATTCGCGGGTCAGCGATGGGCGCACCCGCCGCCTGGTCTCGCTGTTGTTGTTTGCTTTTCTCGGCGCCACCGGTTTGCCGGCACAGGAAAAACCGGGCGGGTTGCTCGACAACCTCTATCAACTGCGCGACACCAAGACCTACCGGATTTCGTCTGCCGACAAGACCGGCGGCAACATCGACTGGATCACCATTCCGCCTGGTAAAACCCAAACGCTTGCGGAGATCTCGGGCGCGGGCGTAATTCGACGCTTCTACCTGGCGCCGCTCGCCGCCGATCGCATGCGTTACCGGAAGGCCATCTTGCGGATCTACTGGGATGGCGAAAAAGAGCCGTGCGTGGAGGTTCCCATCGGAGACTTCTTCGGCTCCGGCTTGGGGACCCTCCGATACTTTCACTCGCTGGCGGTCGACGTGAATCCCGGCTTCCAGGACTGGGATTTCGATGGGATGGTAAATTACCTGCCGATGCCGTTCGAAAAAGGAGCGCGGATTACGCTCGAAAATGACGGCCAGGTTCCGGATTTCCGCCTCTGGTATCACTTCGACATCGAGCAGTTTCCCGACGGAAAGCTGCCCCCGAACACCGGCAGGCTGCACGCTCAATGGCACGATGCCAAGCAGATGCCCGCCGAGCCGGGCGGCCCCAAGAACACCACGCTCGGGAATGTATTTGTCAAAAATCCCGAAGGCAAGGGCAACTTCGTAATCCTTGACGCGGAAGGAAAGGGAACCTATGTCGGCCTGTTCCTGACGGTAGACAACGTGGTCGGCGGATGGTATGGCGAGGGAGACGACATGATTTTCATCGACGGCGCCAGGCTGCCTACCTTCGCCGGCACCGGCCACGAGGAAGTCTTCAACAGCGGCTGCTGTCCCGACAAGGAATTCTGGGGCGCTTACACCGGCTTTTATGTCATCCAGAACAGCAACGCGAACTTCGGCGGCAAGAACCAGATGTACAAATTCTACGTGAACGATCCGGTGCGCTTCTCCAAATCGATTCGCGTGACCATCGAGCACGGGCATGCCAACAATTTCGAGAACGACTATACCGCGACGGCTTTCTGGTACCAGCAGGAGCCGCACAAGGCGTTCCCGCCGATGCCGAACGCGGCCGAGCGGCTGCCTCGCTGGCCGGCCGAGGTAAGCCAGGCGCTTGCGACGGAGCTGGAGGTGAACCGGATGCTGGCGCGAGCGAAGGCCCGGCTCAGTCCCGCCGAGTCCAAGCGCGCGGATGCGCTGGTGGCCGAATGCAACCGTTCGTTCCGGGAACTGCGCCATCAGGACTACGTGCGCGCGGTCAAGGAGCTCCAGGACTTGGTCGGGTACGTAAAGCCGCCGGCGGTTCCAACCGGCAACTAGTCGAAAGGAAGAAACCATGACGCCCAGACAACGTGTGATGGCTGCGATGAATGGAGAAGAACTATATCCGGTGCCGCTCGACGTATTTGAAAACGGCGTTCATCCGCTGCTGCGCGCGAAACTGCTGAAACACTTCGGACTTGCAGACGATGACAACGAAGGCCTGTTGAAGGCCCTCCAGGCATCCATTCGCTGGTGCCGGCCTCTATATATAGGTCCGGAACTCGAGGAGGACCGCGAAAGTTCCCACGTTCCCGTCTATCCTGCGCTGAAGCTGGTGAAGGACATCTGGGGGACCTGGGGCGAATCCGCAGCCACCTACTACGACGGCCTGCCCCGTCCGTTTCGCGACGCCGAGACCGTCGGCGACATCGATGCGCATCCCTGGCCGAATCCCGATTGGTTCGATTACAACAAGGTCGCCTGGATTCTCGATCCGCCGGAAGCGTACATCCCAGTCGACCAATGGGCCCGGCGCAACAGCGACTACGCGCGCCTGGCCGGCGGCTGGAGTCCCATCTTCGCCAAGGCCATGGACATGTTTGGCATCGAGACCGGTCTCATGAAAATTGCCGAGCGTCCCGACCTGATGGAAGCCACCGTCAACCACATCGGTGATTTTCTGGAAGAGTACTACCGCCGCTTTGCGCGTGCCGGCCGCGGCCACTACGACATTCTCGCTTGGGGCGACGACTTCGCCAGCCAGCAAAGCCTGATGCTACGGCCGGCCTTGTGGCGGCAATGGTTCCTGCCAATCTGGAGACGGCTGTTTGCAATCGCCCACGAAAATGGGATGAAAGCGGCGCTGCATTCCTGCGGCGCGGTGCGTAAGGTGATCGGCGATCTGGTGGATGCCGGGCTGGACATCCTGGAAAATGTCCAGACCACCTCGACCGGAATGGATCCGGCGGAACTGAAGCGGGAGTTCGGCAAGCACCTCACGTTCTACGGAGGCATGGACACCCAGGTGATCCTGCCTTTGGGCAGTGTCGAGGATGTGCGACGCGAGGTTCGGCACCTGATCGACACCCTGGGCAAGGACGGGCGCTATATCTTCACCACGTCGCATTACCTGATGGACGACGTGCCGATAGAGAACGCGCTGGCAATGCACGACGAGGCGTTTTCATATCGAGCGGTGTTGGCGTAGAGCGGCTTCGCCGCCTGCGTGTATGAGATCGATGACTACGGGAGACATTCATGCCTGATCTTCAGAAGCTATACGATGCAATTCTCAACGGCGACAACAAGGCCGCCGCTTCGATTACCAAGGAGGCCCTGGCGCAGGCAGTCGAGCCCATGGACCTGGTCAACAAGTACATGATTCCCGCCATGGATGAGGTGGGGCGGCGCTTCGAGAGCGAGGACTGCTTCGTGCCGGAGTTGCTGCTGTCCGCGCGAGCCATGAAGGGATCGCTCGAGTTGATCCGGCCTTTGCTGGCGGCGCGCGGAACCGAGCCAGCCGGCCGCGTCGCCATTGGAACGGTGCAAGGCGACCTGCACGATATCGGCAAAAACCTGGTGGCCTCGATGCTCGAAGGCGGCGGCTTCGAAGTGGTGGATCTCGGCGCCGATGTTTCGCCCGAGAAGTTCATCGCAGCCATCCAGAGCCGCAGGATCGATGTCGTGGCCCTCTCCGCGCTGCTCACGGTGACCATGCCGACGATGAAAACAACCATTGAGGCGCTTACCCTGGCCGGCGTCCGTCAGAAGGTCAAAGTGATCGTGGGCGGCGCTCCCGTGACCAAGGAGTACGCCAAACAGATCGGGGCCGACGGGTTCGCTGAAAACGCGATCTCGGCCGTCTCGCTCGTGCGCAAGATGCTGGCCGAGCAGCCGGTGGCGTGATGAACGCGGCTCGGCGACTGCTTCCGCAATGTCGCTGGATTGCGAAACATCCTCATGGACCAGCCTGTACGCATCAGGCTCGAACCCCTCGGTGAGGTTATCGAGGTCGCTAGCGGCACGCCGCTCAAGGACGTACTGTTCCTGCGCGGGGTCGAATTCCCGTGCGGCGGCCATGGCCGTTGCAAGCGCTGCCGCATCAAGGTCCTCGCAGGGAACCTCCCTATTGCCGCGGCGGAGGAGAGCCTGCTATCGCCCGGCGAATTGGCCGAGGGCTGGCGGCTCGCCTGTCACGCGCGACCTGAAACCGCGGTGACGCTCGAAGTCGCGCAGTGGGAAACCGCCATCCTAGCCGACGATTCGACGTTCGACTTCACGCCCGGCGAGGGCCTCGGCATCGCGGTGGATCTGGGCACCACCACCCTGGTGGCGCAGTTGCTCGATCTCAGCACCGGCCGCACGCTGGCCGTCAGCAGTACACTCAATCCGCAGGCCACTTGCGGCGCCGACATCATGAGCCGTGTGCAATACGCGGTGCTGGAGAATGGTCAGCATCGGTTAGAGGCGTTCATTCGCGGCGCCATCGGACGGCTGATCCGCAACCTGCTACAAGGCTGGACCGGGCCGGAGGCGCCCCCGGTTCGTCGCATCACGATTGTCGGCAATACCGTGATGCACCACCTGTTCTGCGGTATTGACGTGACGCCGCTTTCCCGGGTGCCATTCGAGCCGGTACGCGATGGCCTCGAAGTCTTTCGCGCCACGGACCTGGGATGGGAGATCGCGGGCGACGCTCCGGTGAATTTCCTGCCGTGCCTCGGCGGGTTTGTCGGCAGCGACATTCTGGCTGGATTTCTCGCCACCAGGATGCAGGAGAGCGATGCTCTGGTCGGCCTCATAGACCTCGGCACCAACGGCGAGATCGCCTTCGGCACTCGCGATCGCATCATCTGTGCTTCGACCGCTGCGGGTCCGGCGTTCGAGGGAGGGCTCATTTCGATGGGGATGCGGGCTTCCACCGGCGCGATCACCGAGGTCACCGCGTCCGATGGAGGCCTGCAATGCCGCGTCATCGGTAACGCATCGCCGCGCGGCATCTGCGGCAGCGGGCTGGTGGATGCCGTTGCGGTCGGCCTCGAACACGGATATGTCCAGCCCAACGGCCGGCTGCCGGGTCCCTCGCATCGCTTCCCGCTGTGCCCTCCGGTCGAGTTGACACAGGGCGACATCCGGCAATTGCAACTCGCCAAGGGAGCGGTTGCGGCGGGTATCCGCATCATCCTGGCGCGCCTCGGCGCCTCGCCGTCCGACGTCCAGCGCGTCTACCTGGCTGGGGCTTTCGGTAACTACATCAATCGCACCAGCGCGCGCCGCATCGGCCTGATCGATTTCCCCAACGATGTCGTCGAGCCTGCTGGCAACACCGCGCTGCTTGGCGCCAAGCTGGCACTGTTCACGCCGGACATCGACTTCGCGTCCATCCGCGCTCGGGTCCAGCACATCGTGCTGAGCGCCGATCCGAATTTCGAAGAGATATACGTCGGGGAAATGGGCTTCCCTACGGCGTGAAAAGCACGTTTCCGAGGTACACTCGATTGAGCCCTCATGCCTCTGACAACGTTCTTAAACCGACGCGCCGCCTCGATAGACACAGGCACGCACCGCGTCACGGTGCTCGCTGGGGGCGGGCATGTGGCGGAAATTCTGGACAAGGCGAGTGGCGTCAATCCACTTTGGACTCCGCCCTGGCCCACAACGGATCCCTCGTCTGGCGCTGCGAATAGTCCGGCCTATGGTTCCGAGGCCGAGGCGAGAATGCTTGCGGGTATTACGGGGCACAACCTTTGCATGGACATCTACGGCGATCCCTCGGTCGAGGAGATTGCCGCCGGATTGACCCTGCACGGTGAAGCATCCGTGGTAACGTACCAGCTCACCGCGGAATCCGGAACACTGCTGTCGAAGGCGGAACTGCCACTGGCGCAACTCGGCATCGAGCGTGAGCTGCGGCTCCAGCCGGATTCCCCGGTGATCCGATTCTCGGAGACGGTGGAGAACCTGTCGGGAACCGACCGGCCAATCGCCTGGACCGAACACGTCACCGTCGGGCCGCCGTTTCTCGAAAAAGGCGTCACCAGGTTCTGCCTTACGGCCACGCGCTCGAAGACCTTCGAAGGCGAGTTCGGCGACACCTACCAGATCGACACCGAGTTTGACTGGCCGTACGCGCCGCGCCAGGGCGGCGGAACAATCGATCTGCGCACCTTCACCGATGCTCCATCCTCGTCCGGCCTCACCACTCACCTGATGGACCCGCGGCGCTTGCAGGCCTACTTCGTCGCGTGGTCGCCGCGATCCAAGCTGGCGTTCGGATACGTTTGGAATCGATCGGATTTCCCATGGCTCGGTATCTGGGAGGAAAACTACTGGCGCCAGGCCCCGCCATGGAGCGGCAAGACGCTCACGCGCGGCATGGAGTTCGGCGTTTCTCCGATGCCCCAGACCCGCCGCAGGATGATCGGCCGCGAACCGCTATTCGGAGTTCCCGGATATCGCTGGATCCCCGCGCGAAGCCGTGTCCGCGTGGACTACTGCGCCTTCCTCACCCACGCCGAGAAGCCTCCAGACGATGTCACCTGGGACGGCGGCTGGCAACTGATGCTCAAGTAATTCCAGATTCAGTAAGCCTGGGTGGGAACTCTCGGGGGGACCATCAGACTCGAGCGTCGCGCAGAGCGTCGAATGCGCGCTGCGCGACCTCGGAAAAATCGTTACCAGAGGCGAGCTTACTTGCCGCCATCCTTCTTGGGCGCCTCTTCCTTCTTCTTGCCGCCCTTCTTCTTGCCTTTCTTTTTCGTGTCTTCCTTCTTCGGCGCGTCCTGCGCGAAAGTCACGGCCGTGGTCGCGCCCAGGAAAGCCAGCGCCAAAGCGATCGTCATCAATCTCTTCATTCAGATTCTCCTTGTGCAGCGGGACGAGTTGAATCCCGCCCCTCGAAAGAAGCATACCCCAAGCCGACCATGGCTGACACACAGGCAGCGATTAATATGTTTTAACGTGGCGGGGCCAGCAGCACCGGGGGAGGGAATGCGGGGCACAGGACGTCCTTCCACCGGTACTCCCGGAGGCCGTCCACCGCCGTCCAGGTGGGATGGTAACTCCCATAAGAGTCCGGCGTATTCACCTCGCCCCAACTGCCATCCGGGTTTTGAGTACGCAACACGTAATCCATGCCGGTTCGGATCAGCGGATCGGACTCCGTCAACCCGAAGGCGCGCAAGGAATCCAGAAATTCCCCCATGGTTTCGGGGTCTTTCAAGGCGATGGCCTCGGTTAGCGACGCCTTGAGGAAGTTGAACTCGTCCGGAAGGCAACGCGGCGAGAGCCGGCTCTTGGAGTAATCGTTCAGCGTATAAACAACATGGGTGACGGCGTAGACCATGTTGACGAACTCCGGATTATTGGCGCGCTGGCGGTAAGGACGCATCAGGGGTGCCAGGCGAATGACGTCGCTGTAGCGGGCGCCCATGCTCACCCCGTAGCGCTCGCCCAGCCAGGTGGTGATCAAGGAGTCCAGCCAGATATCGTAGCGGCTCTGCATTTTGAGCGTGGCCCCACACCGGCGGCAGACCTTCGCGCCGCGCCGGTTCGTCAGTCCGCATCGAGCGCAGGTGTCCGGCACATCGGAAGGGGGCGGCTCGCGAACGGGGTCGTACCACAAGTAATCCTGTGGCGTGAAGCGGGTTGCCGCGCGACGGATCTGCTCTTTGAGCGCATCGTCGCGAACTCCGATCATGTCCGCGCTGTAGCTGCCGTTGGCCAAAGTCGCAAGATCATCCGGGCCGATGTCTTCGGGCAGCACCGGGTTCAACCGGCGGTATTCCCGCGCCCGCTCCCGGGCCGCGGTCCAAGCCGTCTGGCTCAGTTCAGGATCAGCCGACGTGCTGGCGATGCTGTAAAGACACCACAGCAAATCCGCGCCGTACTCGCCGAACACCTTCGGGTCGCGCGCCCTTCCGATGATGAATTGCAATCCGCGCCCGACGGCCCGCCTGCGGTCCGCTTCCCTGAATTTCGCCGCGGCCGCCGGCTGATTTTCAGCAATCCTCGCGCGGAAGGTGAGAAACAATCCCGCTGCGCTAGCCACCAGGAACGCCGCGACGATGAGCTGGGTACGCTTCACGTTGGTCTCCTATCGCTGGCGGCTCGTCATCGCAGCACTCCCCACATGCTCGAAAAATCATCGGTCCACATGCGGAAATCGGATCTGGGCGCGAGAACCTGGCCGGCTTTTACCAGTTCGGGTGCGGTCTGACGAATCGAGGGATCGGCGATGGCCACCCAATCGGACCCGAAGCAGAAGGAGTCGTCGTCTTCGTCGGGTTCCAGATCGTAATAAATCGCGATCTTGCCAAAGTAAGAGGCGGCGCGCTCCATGACCGGGCGCAAGTCGAGATAGGTGTTGGTGACATTCACAGCCAGCAATCCGCCCGGCTTGAGGTGGCGCAGATACATTTGAAAGGCCTCGCGCGTGACCAGATGAACCGGCACCGAGTCGCCTGAAAACGCGTCCATCACCAGCAGGTCGAATTGCTGATTGGGTTCTCGCTCGAGCGAAAGCCGGGCGTCACCCAGGGCGATCTCGACCTTCGCGGGCGTATCCTTGAGATACGTGAAAAGTGTTTCCGCCAGTGGCGGCACCAGCGGATTGATCTCGTAGATGCGGTAGCTGTCGCCGGGCCGCCCGTAGGCCACCAGCGTGCCGCATCCCATTCCCATGACGCCCACCCGCAGCGGACCCGCGTGAGATCGCGCCGTGATCAGCTTGCCGATGCCGGATGACGGGCAGAAATACGTGACCGGCTGGCGGCGATACTTCTCATTCAGCATCTGCTCGCCGTGATTGATGCGGCCGTGTACCAGCATTCGGTAGGAGTCCTCTTCGGATGCGTTTCCGGATTGACGAACGCGAAGCTGGCCGTAAAAGTTGCGCTCGACCGCCAGGTAATCGTGGGTAGCATGGCGGATCGCGACGCCCAGATAGACGGCATAACCACAGAAGACAGCCACCAGCGCCGGCCTCCAAAACCGGAACCATCGTATATTGAGCCGGCCCGCGGTCGGACCTGGAGCCAGCATGACCACCAGCGCCGCGCAGAATGCCAGCCCAATCGGAAATTCATAGTAAGCGTTGAAACAATTCGGAGCAATTAGACCGACGAAGATGCCTCCCGCCGCGCCGCCCAGCGAAATCATCAAGTAAAATCCGGTCAAGTGACTCGGGTGGGGCTTCCGGCGTACTAATTCCCCATGACAGAACATGCACCACGCGAAGAGCGCGACCAGCGCCACAATGATGGTTGGAAGCGCCGGTCTGTGCGGCGCATCCAGCCAGTAGGCCGCCAGTGCTAGAGTCACCACGGCCAGAGGGATGAAGATCGGCCGGCTGTATGAGTGAGGAGCGTTGAAGCAAAGGATGAAGCTGAACAGGTAAACGGCCAGCGGCAGGATCCAAAGGAAGGGAATCGCCGCCACGTCTTGGGTAAGAAACGTGGTCGCGGCCAGCAGCAGAATGGAAGCGCACGCCGCCAAGCTGACCCACAGGATCCGCAGTTTCACCGGCGGCCTCCCCGCGCCCACGTCGCTCTCAGTGGAAGCCAGCATGAGCGCTGCCGGGTTCCGTCTCACCATCATCCATGCCGCAGCCGCGCACAGGATGGCAAAGCCAGCGTAGGCGATCGACCACACGTTGGCCTGCCAGCGAGTGCTCAACCGGGGCTCGACTACCAGCGGATACGTCAGGAGCGCCAGCAACGATGCGAAATTGGACAGCGCAAACAGCCGGTACGGGATCTCGCCGGAATGCGTGCGCGCGTACCATGCCTGGATCAGCGAGCTGGTGGTGGAAACCACAAAGTACGGCAGGCCCACGGCGACCGTGAGCAGACCGAGAATCCGAAGCGAAGGGTTGTCACCCGGAGCAGGCTTCCAGGAGGCGCCGGGCGCGATCGGCAGCACCAGCAGACTCACTGCCAGGACGGCTGTGTGAATGACCGCCTGCCACCGGGGGGCAAACCGGCCCTGCAGCCAATGTGCGTACGCATAGCCGAACAAGAGCACCACCTGGAAAAAGAGCATGCAGGTGCTCCACACCGAAGAAGACCCGCCGAACCACGCCAGGATCATCTTGGCGATCATCGGCTGAATCTGAAATAAGAGGAACGCCGACAAGAATACGGTGGATGTGTAGAGCAGAATCATGGTCCAGGCCGAAGCCGGCAGCCGTGGTGATGCAAAGACCAGCTTACGACGGGATGACGTCCACTGTAGGAATGCCGCCGGTGCAGGCTAGCGCCGGACCTGGTTTCCAACATCTGGCTTTCTTTCGGGACAAGATTTGAGGTACTCTGCCTAGCAAGTCCGGCTCTTGTTGGCCGTGTCGTGATTTATGACCCGCGTGAGAATGGACAAGTGGCTCTGGGCCGCCCGATTCTTCAAGACGCGCGCGCTGGCTGCACGGGCGTGCGAACTCGGCCGGATCGAGTCCAACGGACAACCTGCCAAGTCATCGCGCGAGGTCCGAGTCGGCGACCTGCTGCGCGTGAAGAACGACAGCGGCGCTTTTGAAGTGGAGGTCCTGGCTCTCAGCGAGATCCGCGGCCCGGCGGCCGTTGCGCAGACACTCTACCGTGAGACAGAAGCCAGCCGGGAGTTACGGCTGAAGTTGGCGGAAGAGCGCAAAGCGATGCCGCATTTCGAAGCGTTGCGAGAAGGCAAACCCTCGAAACGCGATCGACGTGCACTCGACCGGCTTCGGGGTAAGCGATGACCTCCAAGGAATCTCCGGATTGCTACAAAACCAGCAGGTCCTTCACTACATCGCCGTAGACGTCGGTCAGGCGAAAATCGCGCCCGGCGTAGCGGTACGTCAATCTCGTATGGTCGATGCCCAGGCTGTAGAGCATGGTGGCGTGGAGATCGTGGATCGAAACGCGGTTCTCGACAGCCTTGAATCCGAATTCGTCGGTCGCGCCGTAAGCCAGGCCTCCTTTGAAACCACCGCCGGCCACCCACATTGAAAATCCGTAGGGGTCGTGGTCCCGTCCCGTGCCGCTTTCCGATACCGGCGTGCGGCCGAATTCACCGCCCCAGATGACGATGGTCTCGTCCAGCAGCCCCCGGCGCTTCAAATCCCGGATGAGCGCGGCCGCGGCCTGGTCCATGTCCGGGCAGCGTTGCTTCAGGCTCTCATTGATGTCTTTGTGATCGTCCCAAACCTGGCCCAGGCCGTAGTTGATGTGGACGTAGCGAACACCGTGCTCCACCAGCCTGCGCGCCAGCAGGCACCCGTTGGCGAAGGGCGTGTTGCCGTATTCGTTGCGGACCGACTCGGACTCTTTGCGGATATCAAAGATGTCGAGCGCCTCAAACTGTATCCGGTAGGCCGCCTCCATGGACTTGATCCGGCCTTCGAGAAACTCATCGGCGCCGAATGAAGCGCTGAAAGCGCGGTTCAGCGCCTGGATCTCATCCAGTTCGCCGCGCTGCTGCTGCGCGTCGTCCCAGGGATTGCGAAGATCGGGAATCATTTTCTCCGGCTCGACCTCGGTGTCGCTGAAGCTGACGCCCTGGTGCTCGGCAGGCAGGAAGCCCGAGCGCGAAAGGGATCCACCGGCGCCGCCGCCCCCCGGCGTCAGAACGACAAACGCGGGAAGATTTTCGTTCTCTGTTCCCAGACCGTAGGAGACCCAGGCTCCGGTGGAGGGGCGCGTGGCCAGGATGCTGCCGGTATGAAACAGGCTGCGGGCCGGGGTGTGCGTGGGATTGAAGGTGTACATCGAACGAATGAGGCAGATCTCGTCCATGGTGGCGCCAATTTGGGGAACCAGCTCGCTGACTTCAATTCCCGCTGCTCCGTATTTCTGAAAGCGGAAGGGCGAAGGCAGCAGACCGGCGGTCTGGCGCTCGGTGCGGAGGTCGACGGAGTCCGGGCGCTGGCCCTGGTATTTCAGCAACTGCGGCTTCGGATCGAACATGTCGACGTGCGATGGGCCGCCGGGCATGAACAGACAGATTACGTGTTTGGCTTTGCCGGGCGTGCGGGGGCCGGGGTAGTGCCCGAGCGTCGCCGCACGCGCCTGCTGGTTCGCCAGAATGCCCGTGAGGCCGACCGCGCCTAAACAGCCGCACAGCGACTGAATGATGGACCGGCGCGAAAGTTTCTCCGTCATGGCCAGAATATTTCCTCGTTGACTGACAGCAGGATTTGAGCGTACTGGGCGGTGGTGCCGTTGCTGAGATAGCGAACTCCGCGGTCGAGCTCCGGCTCGGTCGGGTCGCGCGACAAGATCTTTCGGTACAGGATGCGTATCTTCTCCGAGTTGTCCGATGCGGTTCGAACTGCATCCGCCAGGGCAGCCGCTTGGGTGTGCATGAAAGCGCTGTTCATCACGAAAAGCTGCTGCAGCGAAGTCGTGGTGAGGTCCCGGTCCGAGCTGGTCTGGGTGGGATCGGGAAAATCGTAAATTCTGAGCAGATCGCTCAGCCGGCCGCGGCTGACCCGGGCGTAGACGGTGCGGCGGGTGTTCCCGCGAGCATCCACTTCCTGCGAAGGGCCGTACATTTCCTCATTCAGCGTGCCGGCGGCGCGGAGAATGGAATCGCGCCAGGCTTCGATATCCATGCGGCGCGGATTCATGCGCCAGAGGTAAGTGTTCACCGGGTCGATCTTCGAAGCTTCCGCGCTTGCGTGGCTGGACTGCCGGTAGGCCGCGGAAAGCATGATTTCCCGGTTCAACCATTTGAGCGACCAGCCGTGGGCGATGAAGCGGGCCGCCAGGTCATCGAGCAAGCCGGGGTTGGCAGGCTTTTCACCCTGCACACCGAAGTCGCTGGAGGTAGGCACCAGGGCTTTGCCGAAGTGCCAGCCCCACACGCGATTGACGATGACTCGCGAAGCCAGCGCGGCTCCATCGGTGAAGATCCTTTCGCCTAGGTCCAGCCGTCCGGAGCCATGCTGAAAGGTGCTGTCTCCTTGTGAGAGCACGCTCAGGAAATGGCGCGGCACTAGCTCGCCGGGAGTGCCGACGTTGCCGTGCAGCAGCACGGGAAAATCGCGCGCTTCGCCGGGACGGTATTCGATCCAGGTGAAGTGCTCGTCGGAGGCGTTCACGTACTGGGCGGCATCGTAAACGGCGTTGGCAAACGGCTGCGTAGCCGGGTTTCGATGTGCCGCAGCTGAAGGCGGAGCCGCGGCTGCATTCGCTGGCGGCGCGGCAGGAGCATCCGGGGCGGCCTTGGGGTAGTATTTTTCCAGGCTCTGGGCGAGCGCGGGATACCGCTGCGCCATGCCATCCATTTCCGACTTCAGCCTTGCAATCTCCGCCTTCCATTTCTCCACGCGCGGCGCGGCGCCTTCCACCGTGGATGCTTCGTTGGTCAGCAGATCCACCGAATAGTGGAGGTCGAACAATCGGTTTTGGATCCAGAGATACCGCTGCTCGGTCTTGGGATCGACGTCAAACAGCGGACGTTCAGCGCGCATGGTTGAGGCGAACACACCGACCAGACCGTAGTAGTCCTTGGTAGGAATGGGATCGAACTTGTGATCGTGGCAGCGCGCGCAGGCCACCGTCATCGCAAGCAAACCGCGAGAGACGGCATCCACGCGCTCGTCCCAATCGTCGGTCATGAAGCCGCCGATCACCTCGGCCGACAGGCGCTGGTCTTTGTGATAAACGGGAGCCGCGCCTAAGTAGCCGAGCGCGCGAAGATCGGAGCGTGACGCACCCGGCATCTGGTCGGCGGCGAGCTGGAGCCTGACGAAGCGGTCATAGGGAACGTCCTTGTTCAGAGCTTCGATGATCCAGTCGCGGTAGCGCCAGGCGAGAGGATACGGCGGGTTGGTGGCTTCCGAAGTCGGATTATCTTCACCAAACCGCGCGACATCCATCCAGTGCCGGGCCCACTGTTCGCCGTAGTGCGATGAGGCGAGCAGGCGGTCGATCAATTTCGGCCAGGCATCGGGGGAACGGTCGTTGACGAACGTCTGCACCTCTTCGTAGCTCGGACGGAAACCCAGGAGGTCAATGAAGGCGCGCGTCACCAGAGTCCGCGGATCAGCCTCGGGAGAAGGCTTGAGACCTTTCTCATCGAGCTTCGAGAGCACGAAAGAGTCAATCTTGGTCCGGGGCCATGCGGCGTCCTTTGCGGGCGGCGCCGGGATCTCATGCACTGGTTGAAAAGCCCACCATTTCCGGCCTTCCTCAAGGCTCATCCCTTTCAGAGGAGCGGGGCTGCCGGCGGCCGCGACGTCCTGCCGGGGATCGGGGGCGCCCGCCGCAATCCACTGCTCGAAATCGGCGATCACGCTATCGGGCAGTTTACCGGAAGGGGGCATCTGCAGCTTCCGGTCGGTATAGCGAAGGGCTTGAAGCAGGAGGCTCTCGGCCGGTTTGCCGGCAACCACCACCGGTCCGTCAGCTCCGCCCTTGCGCAGGCCGGCGTTCGTATCCAGCACCAGACCACCCATGGGCGCGCTCAGATTCGACGCGTGGCAGGTGTAGCACTTCGCCGCCAGGACCGGCCGTATCTTCTTTTCGAACAGCTCAACGCCCGGCGACAGGCGTGGGGCTGTCCCCGGCTGCTGGGCACTCGCCGGGACGATTACAGCGGCGGCGAGCAAGATGCAAGACTTCAACATGAAAGGGCCGCGCAACACTCGCTGTCAGGAGTCTAGCATTTTCTTCAAGGCCAGGAACAAGGCGGCCGGCTGCCGCTAGGGAAGTCCCGTGTCCGCGAGAAACGGGAGACGAACCCGACCTGGTTCTTTGGTAAGCTGAGCGTTGCAGGGACTGAACGATGCTGTCGGAAGAGGATCTGGAGAAGCTCAGAGCCAGACTGCGATTCAAAGTCTGTTACGAGGTCGGATTTGCTTGCCCGGATGTTGACGACATCGTGCAGGAGTCCATCGCGCGCTTTCTTTCGGCCTCCCGGCAAGATAAGGTCAGGAACCGGGACGCGGCCGGCACCTTCCTGCTGGGCGTCTGCCGGAACGTGATCTCGGAATACCGGCGCCGCAGCGCGCGTGATGGATGCATGCCGGAGGTGGTTCCAGAGCCGGCCGCCAAGGCGCTGCCGGAGACCGATTTGTTTGAGATCCGCCAGGCCATCGCCGCTGGCCTGGAGCAGCTTCCCGACCGCGACCGCCGGATCCTGCGGGCCTTCTATCTCGAAGAAAAGACAAAAGAACAGATCCTACAGCAGACCGGTCTGACGGACCAGAATTTCCGGGTGATCCTGTGCCGGGCCAAGGAAAAATTTCGGCGCATTTATGTCGAACAGACGAAACATCGGGCCGCCTTACGTCACTTAGTAATATGAGCATGGATTGGCATAGCGATCCAGTTCTCCGGGAAGATCTCATCCGGGACTATGTGCACCGGCGGCTGCCAGATTATCTGGTTGAGCAGTTCGAGGCGCACTATCTGGATTGCGACGACTGCTTTGAGGAGCTGCGCGCCACCGAATTGCTGATGCTTGGCCTGGGCGAGCCTATCCTCGAGCGCACGCTGGTGAACGATGTCACGGTCCTGCGATTCGTGGAAAGCGCGCAACTGCTGGCCTCGTCTCTCGAGTTGACCGAACTGGCCAACGCCATCCGTTTACAAAACGACACCAAGGTCCTGATCGATCTCAGCAAGGTGAGCCGCATCGACAGCACCGGTCTGGGCGTGCTCATGAACTGCTATTGCCACGCCGTCAAGAATTCGGGAGTTTTGAAGCTGCTGAATCCCGACGCGCCTGTCAAAAAGGTCTTGAGCTTGACCAAGGTCGATGGAATACTGCAGAGTTTCGAGGACGAGGCCGCCGCGATCGCCAGTTTCCAAGGCCTGCCGGCCTAGTGGTCCGTACCCGCCGAGCTCGCTTCCCTGGCCGCCAGGTGTTCGAGTTCCCAGACATCGCGCCGGCTATGCCCGACGAGTGGCGCCAGAGCCAGTTTGCCTGCGCGCCCGATTTGCGATTCCAGCCAGCGCAGTTCCTTGAGCTGCGAGGGCAGCTCGGGGTCGGGTGGAACCGTGAATCCCATTTCACGGCGCAGCAGGTCCCCCTTGGCGCGGGCGCTCAGTTCCAGCGTGAGCTGCAGGTAGGACAGCATGTCGCCCAGGACTTCCGGCGCGAAGGTGTTCTCCAGCGAATGCAGGTAGCGTCCGGCGTGTGACGAACTGAAAGATCCCGCCGTCATCATCTGGAGCAAATCGATATCCTTGTCCAGCTTGGTTCCCAGCCATTTTTCCAGCGCTCTTTCGCTGCGCCAGAAGATGAGTGACATTAGCACGGGCAGCATCACCAGCACGACCACCGCGGCGGCCACGGGGCGCCAGAAGGGCTGGTTGTATAGGCCGTGGATGAAGACCGCGGCGGCAAAGCCCGGCAGAAACATCAGCCACGAGCGCGATGCGCGCATTTCGCTCAAATTCACCGACACGATTCCGAAGATGGCCGTCGTGCCGCCGTGCATCATGGCGGTTCCGAGCCCCCGCACGGCGCTGGTCAGCAGCCCGGTCCCGCTCAAGCCCGGAATGTAGGTTAGATTCTCGATTAGAGCAAAGCCGGCGCCGACCGCAAACCCCGAGATGGCCGCGTCCACCATGAATCCGACGCGATTCCGACGCAGCAGCCACACGATGTACAGGCCCTTGGCGAATTCCTCCAGGAACGGCGCACCCGAGCGCGCCCAGATCCCGGGAGAAACCAAACCAGTCTGATAGGCGGCGGTGTTCAAGGCGTAGCAGGCCAGCGCTACACCGCATCCGACGGCCACGGTGCGGAGCACTCGGCGGAGCGTGAGCAGCTTGTAGGTGTCGATCAACTCGAGCGCGAACAGGAAGATCAGGACCGGGAGCAGGCTCAGGCCGGCCTCGGCCGCGAGCGATCGGATGGACGGCGAGAACATCAAAGGATGCGAAGCGAGACCATGTATTGAGTCGAAACGTGGCCGTCGCGCCCGGCCGCCGCGGCGTATCCGCCGGACAGCGTGGTGTTCAGGTATGTGAATAGAACGATCCGGAGATCCAATTGTGTGCCCAAGTCCGCGTAGTAATTGCGGCTGGATGCGTTCGACAAATCAGTGAACAGGCCGGATGAAAACAGCGTCAAGCGCGCCCAGTTCACGTACAGCCAGGTAGCCCCCAATTGGCGGAATCTCTTGGGGGGCAGATTGTATTCGCCCAGCAGCTTGCCAAAGCTGCGCGCGCTGATGGCGTCGATGTCCACGCCCGGAAAACTGTAGTACTCGCGGTAGCGGCTGATCTCTCCGTGATCGACGTAGTTGTTGCCGTAATCGCCGAAGTAAAAGCTGGCGTAGGGGCTGCTGAAATCGCCGAACGATTTGCCGGCCGAAGTGCGAATCCAGAACGAGCTGTTGCGCGGCAGCAGAAACCCGCGGTCGTAGTTGGCCCAGACACGGGGAAACGAGCCGCGGCTGTAGTAGTAGCGCGAGTAAAGGCCCCAGGTTGTGCCGGTCTCGTCGTCCACGGCGCCCTGAGACTTGTCGAGATGGGAGTACTTCAACAGCACATTCCCCTCCATGAGGTTGGGTGCCAGCGTAGTTACGTTTTGATATTCGGGCAGCCGGTCCAAGCCGGCGTACCCGGCCACGTTCCATTCGAGCGAAAGCGTGCGCGGCGTATCGAAGAGCAGGAAGCTGGAATGCCCCAGCTTCAAGGATTCACCTTTGCGGCTGACCTTGGTGGGCCCGAACAGATCGTAAAAGTCGGCGTAATTATAGTAGCCGCTCAGCTTCCAGTCCCAGAAATGGGCGTCGAAGGAAGCATGCATGCGTTCTTTCGCCGGCAGGCTGGTGTCCGGAGAATAGCTGGCGTCGACATTGACACCGGTGAGCCGCAAGCGATCCGCGAACTCCGCGCGCATTCCCGCGGCGGCGGTATTCTTATAGCCCTGCGCGATGGGATAGGCGGAAATCAACTGCACGTTGCGCAATGGATCGTAGCCGCCCGCGCGCGTCACCAGCGCTTCGGAGTTTACGGATGCCGGCGGTGGCAGCTTCCAGGAGCGCAGCACCGGGTATTTCTCGAGCGTCGCCTGGCCAAAATACTTGACCGCGCTCACATCCTCCAGCGGCTGCGCCGGCACGCGCGCCGGCACGAATCCTTTGCTGGTGTATTCGAACGCGATCAGCGAGCCGTCCGCCAGCGGCACGGGCCGGAACAACCCGGTTTCGGCGTTGCTGATCGCGTCCATCTTCTTGGTCTGAAAATCGTAGCGGAACAAGTTCGACGCGCCGGTGTAGTATGACGATCCGTAAAGATATCGGCCATCCGGAGAGTAGACGAAGTTGCCCGGCGAATTGTAGTCGAAGTCGTAGAGAACTTCGAACCCAGCGTCCGGCTGCCGCAACTGATCGATGCGAAAGCGGACCAGCTTCTGGCGGCCGCTCACGTCGGTCACCGCGCCGGTCAGGTATTGGCCGTCCGGCGAGACGTCGATGTCGAAGATGTCGGTACCGTATTCGAAGTTTCGGCGAGTCTTGAAATCTTTGTACGGCGCCGTGATCTCGACCAGACTGGACAACCCGTTATTGTGACGCACGCCCCATAGCGAGCCGTCGGCGGCATCGAAAGCCAAGTCGCCGGTGCGAACATCCTTGATGAGGCGCCGGGCGTGGCGGGTTTTCACGTCGTAGACATTCAGGTCGCGCCAATCGTTGTTGTCGCTGGTGTAGTACAGCTTGCGGGCATGCGCATCCCAGGCCAGGGAAGTGACGTAATACAGCGCCGGACCCTTGATATCCTTCAGCTCCTCGATGCGTCCGGTATCGACATGGATCGCGGCGACGCTGGCCAGATGCCGGGGATAGCGGATGCCGGCGTACAGCACCTGATCGCTCGAGTCGTAATAGGCGCGAGACACCGACCCCAGGGGACGTTGTGTGATGCGCCGCGGCCTGGTCACTGGATACTTGCGGATCTCGGCCAGGTTCGCTTCCTGAAAGCGCCGCTCGTCGGCGATCCATTTTTCCCAAGCCGTTTCCATGCCCATTCCGTAGACTTGCGAAAAACGCGCCCCGAAATACCGGCTGGTGTTCTCCCCGCGCGTCACCCATTGCATCAACTTGTCGGGTCCGAAGGCATAGCAGAGCCAGGTCATGAAGCGCGTGCCGTACAGGTAGGAGTTGGCGCCGGTCTGAAAGTCGGCGGCCGTCCCTTCCGATTCCAGACCGACCACGTGAAAGATGTAGTCGTCGTCCCGGACCAGGGTCCGGAAGACCATCTCGTCGTAACCGCCCAGGGCGCGCCCCAGGCCGCCCGACATCCAGGTTTCCATGAACGTCGCGATGCCCTCGTGAAACCAGCGCGTGGCGTAGTGCCGCGGGCTGGTGAGCGAGCTGTAGAGGACCGAAACCGGCTCTTCGTCGGTAGGCGCCACCTTGCCGAAGAAGAGCGAACGGAACCGCCGGTCGACGCTATTGGCCTGGTCGCCCATCACCACGTGGATGGACTCGTGGTTCATGATCCAGGTCATGCGCTCATTGGCGGGCAGCGTCTCGTAGGTATAACTGAACGGCGCGATGCCGACGTCGATGAAGTTGGATGGCACAGTACCGGCGGCGCCGTGGCCGTAATCGCCGAAGTCCTCGATCAGGACGCTGACTTTTCTGGAGGGCGTGAAGTGGAACTGGTTGCGCTCGAAATTCAGCGCGTTCTCATAGGCTCGGATCAGGTGCGTGACCAGATATTCATGCTCGGGGCTATAGTAGAGAACCTCGATATGTTCGGAGGACTGGATGAAGACCTTCGGCGGCCGCGCCTGCACGGGCGGCGCCAAAAAAAGAAAGAGTCCCGTCAGCCATAACGGGACTCGCATTCTGGTCGGTTCTGCCTCAGCCAAGTACTTCAGTTTAGCGAAGAGAGCAGGTCTATCTATCTATTGATCATCTCGGCGTGCAGCTCCGCGGCGCTTCTGTTCAGCAGCTCCTGCCGGAACGAGGCTTGTGAGACCAGGTGGCTGAACGCCTCTTCCTTCATCAACTGGTTGAAGTGAGCGGAGGCCAGCAGCCCGCGGAACGAGCTATCCCGGGCCATCCGCAGGAAAACCTGGTTGCTCATCAAATCCTGGAAAGTCTTGTCGGCCCTTAACTGCTGGTAGTTTGCATCCTGCTCGAGAGCTTTGAAATAGACGTCCTGAGCCGCAGTTTTCTTTTTCAGATCCTGTTGCTTCATTGCCGCGAGCGCGCGCTGGAACAGATCGCTCTTCAGAAGATTGGCGAAGGCATCGTTCTTCACCATCTCGCGGAAGGACACGTCCGAGAGCAGCTGGGCGAATAAGTCATCCTTCCGGAGGCTCTTGAAGGATTCGTCGTTCAAAAGAGCCTGGAACGCCTCATTGTTGGCGAGCGACTTGAAGTCGCTGCTTTGCAGGATGGCGGCCATCGCGACCGGAGCGGCCCCGGGAGTCGCCACGTCGGATGAGTTTACCTGGCCGTCGCGATACACATCGCGTTTGCCGATAGCGCCCTGGGTTTTTTCCGTGCCGACATGCGCGTTCGAGAAGTACACCAGTACGCCGGCGGCAACCAGGCCGCTCCCAATCAAGATCGCAAATCTCCACTTACGAAATGCGCTCATTTGGTTGTCCTTCCTCCTACTGTGCTTGGCTGGCCCACTGTTATAGAGTGACACAGGGCGCGGGCGTGTTACACGGATCGTAAAAAGGTTTTGGCTCTCATGGCTCCAGGCTCTGTGGACTGGGAAAGCGGAATGAGACCGTGTTGCGGTCGTGATCGCGCCGGTAAGTGATCGGGCCAGCCATGCGACGCACCAAAAACAAACCCAGGCCGCCGGTAGGCCGATCCGCCAAGCTGTCAGACAGGCCCGGGTCGCTGCTTTCTAACGGATTGAAACTGCGGCCTTTATCTGAAATTTCGATCAGCAGGGCGCCAGGTCCGTCAACTGCGTACGCCAGCTCGACGTCCCCGTTTCCGGGCTGGTAGGCGTACCGCGCTACGTTGACGACCAGCTCCTCCAGAACCAGGTCGAGCTGATTCCGCTGTTCCGGCGACAGGCCGGCGCGCTCCGCTCCAGCATGCGCGAAGTCGAGCAACGCTTTCAGGGAATTGAGACTAGCCGGCAGCGTGAGACGTGCGAAGCGGTCCATTTACAGCCCAGCGATGGCCTGCTGGGCGGACTCGTAGACCGGGAACACACCAATAAGCCTTGTCATTTCAAAGACTTGTCTGGGCAGTCCGTGTAGTCCGCACAGAATCAGCGAGCCTGAACTCGACTGCAGCTTTTTGGCGACGGAGAGAAAGGATCGCAGGCCCATGCTGCTGACGTACTCCAGGCCTTCGAGTTCCGCGATCAAATGCCGGGTTCCCTGGGAGATCCACTGCTCGCAGGCCTGCTCGAACTCATGCGCATTTTCGGCGTCCATGCGACCGGTTACTTTGAGCAGCACGGCCTTATCGAGTTTGGTCGGTTCGATGTTCATGATGTCGGTGGGTACCCGTTGGGTGAAGGTCTTCGGCTGTCATTATGACACCGCCAGGGCGCTGGGCGCGAGACGCCGCGCAAGCCGAAAAGGCGCTCTCGATTCGCGCGTACCGTGCCTTTTTCCTGTGTTAGACTCACGCGCATGGGATCTCCGAAACAATCGCCGCTCGATGAAGTGAAGCTCGCGATGGCGAGCACCAATGAGCTATTCAACACCGAGGTCTTCGGCAAGCGGAACTTCGCCGCGCTTGACCAGATTTACACTTCGAATGCCCGGATCCTACCACCCGGGGCGGCTATGGTCGCGGGGCGGGAATCGATCAAGAAGTTTTGGTCGGATCTGATTCAGTCGATGAATGCGAAGTCGGCGGTGCTGGCTTCCATCGAAGTGCTGCCGGCCGGCGACGGCCTGGTCGAAATAGGACGCGCGACGCTAACGGCGGAGCCTCCCGGCCAAGCGCCGGCGCAAATGGAAGTGAAGTACGTGGTGTATTGGCGCCAGGAAGACAATCGTTGGAAGTGGCACGTGGATATCTGGAACCAAAGCGCATAGCGTCTCAATAGCAGTAATTCGGATCGCTACCGCGCCGCCGTCAGGCTCTCGTCATGGAGACGGGCGAATCGCGCCGCGAGCTGCGGAACGGGCCCCAGCGTCGCTCGCTTCTTCTTCAGGGCCGCAAACGCTTCGTCCGTGATCTCGAGCGTCAGCTTGACGTCGTTCTCCGTGAGCGCCGCGCAGATGAAATTGTTGTGCCACGGATGAATGTAGACTCCGCGCGTCAACGCCTCGGACACCCAGCCGTATCCCAGACGCATGTCGGGATCGTCATCAAACAAAATCATCGGCATTTGTACCGGACCAGTCTGCCGCAGGCTGAATCCGTGGCTCGAAGCCTGCGTCGCCAGGCCGCTCCGCAGCATCGCTCCAGTCTTTTCCATCCGCTCCAGATAGTCCGTCTTCTGAATCTGGTTCAGCGTGGCGATGGCGGCCGCCATGGGTATGGCCTGAAACCAGAAGGAGCCGGTGACAAAAATCTTTTGGGCTGCGGCGCGCGCCTTTTCAGAACCGAGCAGGGCGGAAAGTGGGTAGCCATTGGCGATACATTTGCCCCAGGCGCTCAGGTCCGGCTGGATTCCCACCGTCGACCAACTGCAGTCGCGGGCCAGACGGAAGCCGGCGCGGACGTCGTCGACGATCAGCAGCGCGCCGGTGCGATCACACAGGTCGCGCGCGGACTGTGCGAACTCGGGTGTCGGGAGTTCCTGATCCTCGAAAACATCGTGCCGGAACGCGGACGCAAACACACCGGCCACGTCGTCGCCCGCCGCGCGGAACGCGTCCTCCAGGCTCTGCGGATTGTTGTACTCGTAATACAGCATGTGCGCGCGCTCTTCCGGCACGGTGCCCGCCACATACGGGTTGCACCAGGGCGCGGCGCCGTGATACGCCTTCTTGGCCGCCAGTATCTTTCGCTTCTTGGTGTGGGCTCGCGCGCACATCATCGCCATGGTGGTTGCGTCGGTGCCGTTTTTGCAGAACATCGCCCAATCGGCGTGGCTGATCATCGAAACAAATCTCTCGGCCAGTTCCACCATGATCTCGGAAGGACCGGTCGCGGTGTCGCACAGACGCTGCTGTGTGGTGGCGGCGTCTTCAACGGATGGATGCCGGTAGCCCAGGAGGTTTGGACCGAACGCACACATATAGTCGATGTATTCGTTGCCGTCTGTGTCCCAGAGCCGGGTGCCTTCCGCGCGACGGAAGAACTGCGGATAGACATCCGGCAGGATGGCAGTCGACTGGTGCCCGTACATTCCGCCGGGGATCACCTTGGCGGCGCGGTCGCGGAGTTCTTTATTTCGCTGGTTGGTCCACATTTTCGCCTTGTCAAGCATACGGCGGCCGTTGTAGGTTTAACTTTATCGCAAATCCGCAGGCGATCCCAGCGGAGCAGAAACGCATGACTGAAATGTCCTCGACCGAGCATCAGACGCCCCAGCCGACCACCACCGCCACCGTGATCGCCGGCCTGTTCCTCGGCACCGTTTCGTTCATGATCACCGGCATCCAACCGGCGCTTCTGGGCGGACTGGTGGAAGAAAAGCGCCTGACCGAGGCGATGCTGGGCCGCGTGGCCTGGGCGGAGGTATTTGCACTCGCGCTCGCGGCGGCCATCGGACCGCGGCTGGTAAGACTCGGATCGGCGCGCCGTACCATCGCGGCCGCCTGCCTGTCGCTGGCTTTGTGCAATGCCGTGGTCTACCTGAGCCATGACGCCAACGTGCTGATCGTATCGCGTGTCGTCGCTGGCCTGATGGAAGGTCTTCTGCTGGCCACCACCAATATCGCCATCACGCGGGCGCGTCATCCCGAACGGCTCAACGCGACGTTCCTGATGGTTTCAGCGATCCCCCAAGTAATGGCGTCCTACCTTCTGCCGGTGACGGTGATTCCGCGCTTTGGGGCCGACTCCGGGTTCGCACTTCTCGGCGCGATGGCGGTGGTTGGGATTTTTGTGGCTTTCCTGCTCGGCCACGAGATTCAGGACGCGCCCCCGCGCAAGCCCGCCACTCAGGTCTGGACGCCCGCGGTGCTGATCGGTTTGTGTGGGGTGATCCTGCAGAACGCCGCCAACGGTGCGGGTTGGGAATATCAGGCGCGCATTGGCGAGAATCTTCATTTCTCCGGCCAGGTGGTGGGCACCGCGATTTCGGCGGATCTCATCTTTCAGATCATCGGAACCTTTGCCGTCGCGGCCATTGCCTGGCGTCTTCCTTTCAAAGCGATGCTGCTGGCGAGCACGGTGATCCAGGCCGTTATCCTTATTACGATGGGCAGCATTCACACTCCGTTCGCTTACATCGCGGTGTGCGCGATTTTCGGAATGATGTGGCTGGGTATGAACCCGTATCAGGTGAGCCTGCTGGTGGATCTCGACAAAACCCGGCAAGTGGCATTGGTGCTGGCGTCGCTGCAACTGATGGGCTTCAGCGCGGGTCCGCTCATCTGTTCGTTCTTCGTCAGTCCAGGAAATGTCACCGGCGCGTTCTGGTGCGCGGCCGTAATGGTGTTGGTGGCGCTGGCTCTATACATCGTTGCCATCGTGGCAACCAGGACGCGGGCGGCGGCCGTGGCTGCGACCAGCGTGCGTGCGTGATACAGTTTTTTCTGGGACAGGAGGATATCGCATATGCACTCTCGAAAAGGTTTTTCGCTCGCGGTTACGATGTTCGCGGCCTCGATCGCGCTCGCTACATTCGCTAACGCGCAGGCTCCGGCGCCCGCGCCGTTCACCGTCCACCAATTGAAGCCGGATGTTTACTGGGTGGAGGGCGGTGGAGGAAACAGCGGTGTCATCGTCGGCGACAAAGGCGTCATCGTGGTCGACGCTAAGACCACTCCAGCAGGCGGCAAAGAGCTGCTGGACAACATCGCCAAAATCACGCAGAAGCCGGTGACCACTGTCATCCTGACGCACAGCGACGGCGATCACGTCAACGGGCTGGCCTCATTCCCCGCCGGCATCACGATCATCGCCCACGAGAACAACAAGAAAGAGCAGGAGACTGCTCTCGCCGCCGGTGGCCGGGGCGCGCCCCCCGCCGATCATCTCCCCACGCAGACCATCGCCAAGAACAAGGAGAATCTCAAGATCGACGGCGTGAAAGTGGAAGTGCTCCACTGGGCTCCCGCGCATACCAGCGGTGATCTGGTGGTGTATCTGCCCAGCCAGAAGATCGTGTTCACCGGCGACATCTTCGCGATGCAGCTTCCCGATCCGCTCGTCCATCTGGAGAAGAACGGTTCATCGGAAGGTTGGATCACGACGGCCAAGGGAATCACGGCTCTCAACGCGGATCATTTCGTGCCTGGCCACGGAGACGTGCAGACCAAAGCTGCGCTCGAGAAGCGAGTGAGCGACGCAGAAGCCAAGCGGGCCAAGATCAAAGAGCTGGTCGGGCAGGGCAAGTCTCTGGATGAAATCAGAGTCGCGGTGGGTGACCCGGCGCCGGCTCAACCGGCGGGTGGACGCGGCCGTGGATTCGCCAGTTTCACAGAAGTCGTCTACAGGGAATTGACCAAAAAGTCTTGAGGCGGGGCCCGGAGCCGCTTCGCCAGGACGGGGTTCGTTCTGCACTATCATGGATCAGATATGAATCCCTTACGCAATCGAGTTGTGCTGCTGGCAGTGGCCGGCGCCCTGGCGGCGATGACCGGATACGCCAAGAAGACCTCGCTCGAGCTGGCGGGTGTGGCTTGCCAGACGCCGCCTCCGCTGCATTGTCCTGACAAGGACTGCACCAGCAAGATGGTGACCGAGGAAGGGACCGCGATCGAGCCGAAAACAGGTCGCGAATTCTTCCTGGACTATCCCTGCAATCTGAAGAAAGGCGAGAAGGTCACCTTCATTCTGTCGCTGCACGGGTTCGGCTCCTACGGGAACTGGATGCGTCACTATTTCCCGCTGATGGATTACAAGGACAAGTACCATCTGGTGATCGCAACTCCGAATGCCGTGGCTCCGCCGCCCAAGGCCTGGACTCCCGTCGACGACCAATATTTGCAGAACATCGTCGATTTGGTTTACGGCCAGATCGGTAAGCAGAACATCAAGGCGTTCTGGCTGGTTGGACACTCGCAGGGCGGAATCACTTCGAACCGGCTGCTGCGCACGCCGTACTTCAATGAACGCGTGGATGGCTGGCTCAGTTTGTCGGGTGGGCGTTTGGGCGGGAATCCCGGCCGAGGCAGTTTCACAAATCTCGGCCCGCCTCCGGGCGGACGCGCTGCGGCGGGACGGGGAGGCGCCTCACCGGCCGCGCGTGGCCCCGGTGCCGCCGGCCCTGGTCGCGGAGCGCCTTTGACCGGTCTGCCCGATGGCAAATTCTCGTTCATCTACGAAACCGGTCAGCACGAAATGGACGCCAAGGGAATGCCCGAGACTTCGGACTGGGCCGCGAAGTTTGGCTGCGGAGCGCGCGCTCGCCGCGCGGATGTGGTGGACACCAAGGCGGGCTACGTTTATGACGGCACTCGCCAGGATCCTGGCTCGGACGCCTGGGGACGCTTGCCGAGACCGGGCACGGCGGATGTTTTCGAATACCCGAACTGCAAAGACGGCCGCGTGGTTGCAGACGTCATCCGCGTCGACAAGGGCCACACGGAGGGCCTGGAGCCGCACGTGACCGAGCAGCTCATCAAGTTGATGCTGTCGGCGAAGAAGTAGCCGAACTTGGTCTCGTCGGTGGCAGACATGCCATGTCCAAGAACAAGATCGATTTCAGTACGGTGCGAAAAATCACGCTCGGGTTGTCTCGCGTGGAGGAGTCCACAATGTACGGATCGCCGGCCTTCAAGGTTCGCGGAAAACTGCTGGCTTGCATACCCGTCCACAAGTCGGCAGAGCCGGACTCGCTGGCCGTTCGCATCGATTTTGAGAATCGCGCGGAGCTGATGGCAGCCGCCCCGGAAGTTTATTACCTGACCGAGCACTACGTGAACTATCCGGCCGTGCTGGTGCGCTTATCTCGCATCCACCCCGACGCTCTGCGAGACCTGCTGGGCATGGCGTGGCGCTTCGTGATCGCGAAGACGCCTGCCGGCCGGCGCACGGTGCGAAAACAAAAGAACCCGCGAAGCCGGTCTTCAACCTGACGGTTACTTCGCCGCGGCGACCCACTGCAGATACTTCGCAATCTCCTGAAGTTCCGCATCGCTATAACCGCTGACCGCCTCGCGATGCTCCCAGGCGCTGCCGGCGGTCAGCTTGACTGCATCGGGCGCGAAGGTTCGCAATACGGGAAGAGGGGAACTGAGATCGAAGACGCGAACCCGCTTCTGGGACTGCTCCGCGACGAGAACCGGAAATGCGGACTCCCCGGCCGGCTGCGCCGTCATCACGTGGTGAACCTCTATGGACCGCAGATCCGTGTGAGCCGCCGCGGTTTTCAAGTCGGTGGCTACGCGTGAGCCGCGTTTCTCCAACTCGTGACACCGGCCGCAGCCGCCCATGCGGACAGCATCGAAGAAGAGCGCCTTGCCCGACTGGGCGTCCTCGGGCACAGTGCGCGCGGCGACCGTCTGACTTGCGCTGGCCGGCGCGCTACCCCTTAGCGTCATGATGTAACCCACTACCGCGCGGATATCATCCGCCGGGAGCTGAGCGCCAAAAGCGGGCATGCCCTTGTTCGCGATTCCGTCGGAGACGATATTCGAGAGCTCTCGAGCCGTGAAGCTATGGCCCACCAGCTTGGGAGCCCGGCCCGCCGTTCCGTTCGGGCCGTGGCAATACGGCACGCTGCAACTGGTTTGGAACACTTTCTCCCCGCGGGCGACCAGAGCGTCTTGAGCGCACAGCGGAAGCGCCGCGGCGAGGAGCAGAAGCGCCCGCATCATCTCACTCCCTCCGGCAACTTGAAGACGAACAGAGCAGACCCTTGACGCGGAGCCGGGGCATCGGGAAACAATCCCCGGTGCGCGGCGCCAACCAGCGAACCCCATCCGGTCGGAGTGGCGATGTATTGCCGGCCGCCGATCGAATAGCTGATGGGGGAGCCTCGATGACCGCCGCCGGTTTGAAAACTCCACAGCCGCGCGCCGCTGCGCGCATCCAGCGCGAAGAAGTTGCCTTCCGGATCACCGGTGAAAACCAGGCCGCCATCGGTGCTGAGAATCGACGCCATGATCCACGTCGTGGCGGGGACGCTCCAGCGCCGCTCGCCGGTCGCTGCGTCGAAGGCCGCGATGTAGCCTTCCGCCTTGCCGCTCGCGGGCGGCTTGATGAACCAGTTGCCGCCGGTGGAAGGGCCTCCTTCGGCGACGTTTTCTTCCCGCGCCACCAGGTCGTTGCACATTTCCTGGACCGGCAGATACAGCATCCCGGTGTTGGGCGAATACGCGCCTTGATTCCAATTCTTGGCGCCCACCACGCTCGGGCAGATCAGCTTCCTCTTGCCGACCTCCGGTTCCACACGCCCGGCCAGCTTGCCGGTCTCGGTGATTCCCGCCACCCAGTTGATGTTTTTCGCGAATGGCCAGGCTTTCAGAAACTCGCCCGTGGCGCGGTCCAGCATCCAGATGTAGCCGCCCTTGGTGGGATGCAACATCACTTTGCGGGTTCGCCCGCCGATGGGAAGGTCCACCAGGATTTGCTCGAAGGTCGCGTCGAAATCCCACACATCGTTGGGAACTTCCTGGAAGTGCCATTTGATTTTTCCGGTGTCCGGATCGAGCGCGACGATGCTGGCGGTGTACAGGTTGTCGCCTTTTCGTTTTGACCCGTTCAGATCGGATGAAGCGTTGCCGACTCCCCAATAGAGGAGATTCAACTCGGGATCGAAAGAGCCGGTCATCCAGGTGGAACCGCCGCCGTACTTCCAGGTGTCGCCCTTCCAGGTATCGTGGCCCGGCTCACCGGGGCCCGGAATGGTATAGAAGCGCCAGCGCAGACGTCCGGTCTTGGCGTCGAGCGCGGTCAGGTAGCCGCGGTGCGCCGAGTCGCCGCCGGTAACGCCCGCCACGACGATGTCCTTGATAGCCAGTGGCGCGCCCGTGGTATTGCATCCGCACTGCCGGGAATCTTCGATATTCACTTTCCAGACTTCCTCGCCGGTCTTTTGATTGAGCGCGACCAGATGATTGTCGGGCGTGCCCAGGAAAACCAAGCCGTGCGAGACTGCCACGCCGCGATTCTGCCGGCCATACGCCAGCGCCGGGGAATCGGCTGGGAACGCGTAGTGATATTCCCACAGCATGCGGCCCGTGGCGCCGTCCAGAGCGAACGCCCAGCTATTCGAGGTGGAAAGATACAAGACGCCGTCCACCGCGATCGGCGTGGATTGCAGGCCGTTCTCATAGTCGCCGGTCTGAAAAGCCCACGCGGGCAGCAGGTTCTTGACGTTTCCGGTATTGATCTGCTTGAGCGCGCTATGGCGCCAGGCGGCGTACGTTCCTCCGTAGCTCGGCCAGTCGGTCTGGGTTGCCCCATCGCCGGCCAGCAGCAGTTTGGACAGAATAACCAGAGCGAGAACACGCACAAGGGGCATAGTTGCACTCCTGTTTAGGCTAGCTTATATCACATTCATAACGGACGTAGACCCGCTAGTACTTTTAAGGGCCAATTGGCCGGCTCCAGCAGCCTCGCATTCGGTTACGATACTCCTGTCATGATCGCGCATCTTGTCATACAAAGGTCAGGCCTCACGGTGCTGCGAGCAGCGGGACTCGCCCTCGGCGCCTTCATCGGAGCCTGGGACGTGGCCCGTCTTCTGTCGGCCGGCGAACGGGAGCTGACCGCGATCGACCTGGTGACCTGTCCGATGATTCCCGTCATGCGAGTCTTGACCGCCTACGCCAGCCTCTCCGACAACGTCCTGGCGTGGTCTCTGATGGCGGGCAACGCTGTCATCTATGCCGGCTTCGGCTACCTGGCGGTTCGTTTTCTGGAGTGGCGGCTTTCGGGCCAGCATTCTGGCGTACCGGGCCTCTCCTAGCGGCGTGGCTGACGGCTGTCAGGCTAGCGGACGAACTCGTAGCGTTCCAGAGTGGCGGCGATCTCCGCATTTCTGCCAAAACGCACTACTTTGCCCAGACAATGCAGGCGCGCGGGTCCTTCCGGGCCCGGAGCCGACGGAAGAGTAATGACGTACTCAACCAGATCTCCGACCCTCAGAGGTGTTTCGGACTTGAAGAGAACTCCTTTGGCACTGAGGTTTCTGGTCTCGCCTGCCACGGAAACGGATTGATGACCCTGGCGTACGATCCGGAAGGGCAGACGGAGATTGTATCGCGGCGCTTTACGAAGTTCCATTTCAGCCTGTGCCTCCAGTCAACCATGGCGGGTGCCTCCCGGCAATCCTATCTTTCGTATAGGTAGGGGCAGAGGTACTGTAGGCCGTTCTTTCCTGGGTACTGCGCTAAATCTGCGTTGGTCGCATTCGGGCTAGTATGCGTGCTCATAGTCGGGATCGCTTTCCGTCGAGAACCGCTGCAATTTAGGCTCCCATCGGCGGCAGAAATCAACCCGTCGGGTCGTGACAAGTTCATCGGTATACTCGATCCAACCCAAAAGCCAGATGTGTTCGTCCTCCTGGTTCACACGCTCCATTCGACCGAGAGCCGGATAACCGACGGTCGGAAAGTTGATAGGTTCAGAAGCACCCGCAACTACCTTTATGTTCTCTTCTCGCGATTGAAAACCTTCCGCTGGAGACTGCATGGAGATCATCGGAAGACGTTCAGCCAAAACGATCTGGGAATAATAGCGGCGCACCGTCGCCGGTGTGTCTCCGATGTTGGAGACGTAGAAGGATCCATGCGGAACGACGCCTTCTTGCAGTGGCGGTTCCAGTGGCCTCGGTCTTCCATCTTTTATTTCATGGTCGGGGAGCACAACGCGACGAACAACCAATTTCGGTCGGTGAGTGAGCAGGATCGACTGCCGAGTGAGTTCGGTGGCCTTCTGTGTGGCCTCCAATTGAGATTTGGAACTCCTGGCCTGTTCTTTGATCGCGTTCAAAGTCTTAAGGGCGATCCCCGAAGCGACGATAGCGAAGAAAGCCAACACCCAGTTCGACAAATAAGCGGGTTCGAACGCTTTGCTGAGATATTCCCTCCATGGGCATTTCGCTTGACCCTTTCCATGATCTGCATCGGCTTTGGGTGGTGGTTGTTTTGGAGGAGTGGTACTGACAGGAGTTTGGACCGTTTTTTGGTGGGTTGTTCTCAGGTACGGTCTGCTGTTGTTGGGTTCGTATCTCCTGTTTCCCGCCGCTAGGTGAGATTGATGGCTGCGCTAACATATTTCCGGCAAGACAAGCAATCACTAGAGTTCGCATGGGCGCATTGTAGCGCCAAGGTGCTGGTGGCGGCCTCGGATGGACCGGTGTCCACTGCGTCATGCAGCCTGCTTCAATTCGCTGGCGTCGGTCTCCAGCAATTCGCGAACGCTCCATACGTGATCGCTGATACCAGCAGCCATTGCGGGCGTGGTGCGAAGGCTCTTGTGTATACGGCAGAAGTTGTAAAACGCAAACCAGCACGAGATAGCGGCCCAGTGGTTCTCCCACTTCTTACTGAAGGCATTCGTGAGACGAGTGAACCGGCGAAGGCCCATTCGCGTGCTCAGATTGCTGCGCTCGACTATCGAAGTGCAGATGCGCTCGGGATCAGGATTGCCTGCGACTGGGACTACCTCCACGGAAGCGACTTCGGCGGGAGAGTATCGCGCTTCGCCTTCGCTCGCCGCACGGTAAACCTTGATGAGTTGCGCGAACCCGCTGAGCCGATCATGCAGCGTGTTTGTGACAGCGGACCGATACGGAGCGAATCCGTCAGTGGTGATTTGAAAGCGCGTCCGCGCCGCTGTGGCTTGTCGCAATCCTTCAACGAAGACATCGGTTGTAGCCTGGTCGCGCTTTCCCAGCGCGATATTGAGCACCAGTTTGGAATGCCGCTCTATCGCTACAAACGTGTAGGCGTCACCGAGGTTCTGATCGTCTTCGGGACGGATGCGTTTTTGCTTCTTGCCGATGAAAGCCCACAGTTCATCACATTCCACGTCGCGCACTTCGACGTTGCGAATCCGTTGCGCCATGATACGCTCGCACTTTTCGCCGGCCAACACCAGGAGCTTCAGTATTGTCGTGTGGTGGACGCCGGTCACCCGCTCGACCGTCGAAATACTGTTCCCTTCGAGCAGGAGCGCGAGAACCATCTCGGCTTTCTCGACAGGCAAGTACATGCCGTCCAACGTGTCGGCGTGAGGTTCTGTGAAAGTCTTAGAGCACTGGCGGCAGCGAAAGCGTTGCAGGCCGTTTCTGTGCTTGCCGAAGCGTTGGCATTCGGTGCGGCAATTGTGGCAGGTCACATGGACCTTGGAGTGGTCCCCAAAAATGAGACGGCCAGTTAAGACTCAAAATCCATTCAAAGGAGAATTGAGTCATGGGTTTGTCGCGCAGGTTGTTCACTAAGGAGTTCAAGCTGGCCGCGGTGCGGCGGCTGGAAGAGGGCGTTCCGATCGGAGAGGTGGCGCGTGGGTTGGAAGTGAATCCCAACGTGCTGCATCGCTGGCGGCGTGAGGTTCGCCAGGGGCCAGGCAATGTGTTTCCCGGTAACGGGAAGCAG
>JAIQFN010000070.1 GCA_020073265.1 Terriglobia bacterium
CGCGAGCCAACCCGAACTCCTTGGCCGCCTCGCGCTCGCTCATCTTATCGACGACAACCGCTCGCCGAACCCGCGCATACAACTCCACTGTGTACACCTCTCCGGTGTTCCACAAAACACTTCTCTATGGGAATGTTCGATGGAACCAGTCTCCGGCGGCCTGGTTTTGCTCCGCCAGCAACGCCGCTCACGCGGCGTTTACTGGTCTATTTTGCATCCGGCGCGTATAGCCTATAACGGATTTTGATTGGTTTCATAGGTTTTCATGACTTTTTAATGCCCAACACCCTACAGTGGGAATGGCTCCTCGAAAGCCTCTGGATCATCGGGTGGCGGCAACATGGGCGCGACGAATGTAACAGTTGGCGCAACCACGCGCGAAGGTGCGCGTTTGAGCGACGGACTGGGTAATACCATTCGGATAACGCGGGCAAGACTTGCCCCCCTGCTGCCATGTGTTCTCTCGTTGGCGGGCGTCGCGGGCTGCACCTGGATATCCTTCCGTCTCGGCCAGAATCTGGCATCGGTTGGATTCCTTTATCTTGTTTGTGTCGTTCTGGCAGCGGTCTATGGCGGATTCCGGCAGGCAACGCTGGTCTCGGTGGTCTCGGTGGCGTGCCTCGACTACTTCTTCAACGAGCCGATCTTCAGCTTTAGCGTCGACCGGTTGTCGAACTGGGTCGAGCTTGGCGCCTTCGAGTTCACGGCTCTGGTCATCAGTCAACTTTCCAACCGGGCTCAGCTTCGGGCTTCGGAGGCGGTCGCGGAGCGGCGCGATACTACCCGGCTTTACCAGACCGCGCGGCGCATTCTGCTCCTGGACAGCAGTGGCCACCCTGGCAACCTGGTTGCCTCGCTGTTTCGAGAAACGTTCGAACTGAGCGGTGTCGTGTTATTTGACGCCCTGTCGGGCACGCTGTATGAGAGCGGCGATCCCACACCGGGAATTGAACAGCGTACGCGGGAAGCATACTTTGCTGACGCGGACACCTTCATATCCACAGAGAGGAGTTGGCTCTGTATCCTTCGCCTCGGCGTGAGGCCGGTTGGAGCGCTGGCGCTGTGCGGCACTGAAATGAAGTCCCTGACTGCTACAGCACTGGCATCGCTCGGTGCAATCGCTTTAGAGCGGGCGCGGACCCTGGAGAAGCAGTACCACGCGGAGGCGGCGCGGCAAGCCGAACAATTGAGAACCGCGGTACTGGATGCCCTGGCGCACAAGTTCAAGACCCCTTTAACAGTCATACGGACCGCCAGCTCGGGGCTTCCCGCAGCCGGCAAATTATCCGAACTGCAAACCGAGCTAGTCAGTTTGATAGACCAGGAAGCCCGCAAGTTGAACGAACTGGCTTCCCAGCTGGTGGGAACGCCGAAACTGGAGTCCAAGGAATTCGCACCGCAACTGGAGCCGTTGCTACTTTCGCGATTGATGAAAGCCGCTATTCAGGAACTCGACGAGCAGAGCGATCGCGATCGATTTCACGTCGCAGTTCCGGCGCAGGAGCCACCGGTGTTTGCCGACCGCGAGCTGATTCTGACGGCGCTCAGCCAACTGGTGGACAACGCGCTCAAATACTCGATCTCCGGGTCTCCCATCGAGGCCGGATTCATCGTCAAGGAAGCCGCTGTCGTGCTCACACTGCGCAGCCAAGGCTTAGTAGTGGCGGCGGCCGATCGCGAGCGCATTTTCGAACGCTTTTATAGGGCGCCAGGAGCTCAGCAATGTTCCGCCGGCACCGGACTTGGGCTATCCATTGTCAAAACGATCGCCGCGGACCATCATGGGCACGTGTGGGCCGACGGCGAGCTGGACTACGGGACGGTGTTCTCGCTCTCGCTTCCTGTGGGACCTAAGGGGAGCGTCTATGAACAGTAGTCGGATACTGGTGGTTGACGATGAGCCGCAACTGCGTCGCGCGTTGAGGTCCACGTTGTCCGCGCTCGGATTTGTGGTGGCTGACGCGGAGACCGGAGAGACAGCCTTGGCGAGCGTCCGCGCAGAGAAATTCGACCTCATACTTCTGGACATCAACATGCCCGGACTCAGCGGACTCGAGACCTGTCGCGCCATCCGGGCGAGGTCGGACATAAGCATCCTTATGTTGACCGTCCGTGATCGAGCGGAAGACAAAATCGAGGCCCTGGATGCCGGGGCGGACGGCTACGTCACCAAGCCCTTCGATGTGAACGAACTGCTGGCTCGTATTCGAGCCACGCTACGCCGCGCTCCGGCTTCCGCGCTCGGTGAATCGCGAGTGCTGCGGCTGGATGGCCAGGAAATCAGCTTTCGCGACCGCCAGGTGAGAGTCAAGGGACGCGTGACGCGGCTTACGCCGACAGAGCTCGATCTTCTGCACTACTTTGTCACACATCCTAACGAGGCCTTGCCTCACGACCGGATTCTCCAAGCCGTGTGGGGCCCCGAGTATGGGGACGAAGTCGAATACCTCAGAGTGTTTGTGAATCAATTGCGGAAAAAGATCGAACCCGATCCCGCGCGACCGCGCTATATTCTCACCGAGCCATGGCTCGGCTATCGTTTCGATATGCAGGAGAATGCCGCTGGGTCATACATGCAGCGGTGACGTGGCGAAGGCCGCAGGCATAATGCACCGTGTGACCCCATGGCAGAGCGTGTTATCACTGCGCGGCGTATGATTGGCAGCGGGAGGTTTGGTCCTGTCCGACGAACCAGAGAAGAGCGTGGATGAGAGGTTGGCTAGCATCGAGCGCGGCCTGGAGCATCTGAAAGCCGGCCTCGGGGTGCTTGGCATCACGCCTTGCAGTTGGTGCGGCATTTATTACCGGCGTTCCGATCCGGGCGCCTTATTCCACTGCCGCGAGTTCGTTTGCTATAACTGCGTTCCCCAGTGGTGGTTGGACCGAAGTCCGGAACTCAGCGCCGATGATCGGCAAAGAGCCGAGCGCGAGCTGCGCCGCTGGCTGGTCAGTCATCACCATGCGGAAGTGATTGGTAAGTCGGGAGACTTGCCAGAACCTGATCGGCTGCTGATGAAACTGGTCACCGGCTGCGAACAATGTGATGCCAGCGGAAAGACCTATGCGGGAGGGCGGTGCTCTCACTGCGACGGCCGAGGAACCGTATGGGTGGTGGTACGCGCCCCGGATTTTCCTCACTCTGCATAAGCGCAGTGCGCAACTAGGGGCAGCGCATAGGCGTAAAGGCCTGAAAGAGTCATAGAAAAACCATGAAGAAAACATGAAGAGAGTGAGGTTGATCTTGGCGCATTTCGATCTGCCTAACTTCAAGAAACACAAATCTGTTAGCGGAAGTGGTCATCTGAATTGATGTGGCGCACGAGCCGGCTCGTGGGTGAGCATTCGGTTACCAAATGAAAGGCACCAGTCGATACTTCACCTTGTTTCGATATTCCGAGTAACCCGGCAGGCTCCTGGCCAGGAACTCTTCCTCATCCAGGAGCCTCCATACGATGACCAGCGCAAGCGGAATGGCCGCGAACAATCCAAACCACGAGCCCAGAGCAGGAGCTACGCCTAAGAGCATGATCAGGGCTCCCAGGTACATCGGATGGCGCACCAGCGCATACGGTCCAGACGAGATGACTTTCTGCCCGGAATCGACTTCAATAGTTGCCGAGGCGAAAGTGTTCTCTTTGAACACGAGAAATATGACCAGCATCCCCAGCGCGACGAAAACGTCTCCCGCAACCACGGCATAGAGCGGCGCCACGGACCATGCGAAGCGATGATCCATGGCCGGCAAAACGATCACTGCGATGAATGCTATGGTTGCGATGAATTGTATGACCTTCTGGCTGCCCTCTTTCTCCGCGCCTGGACCCGAGTGCATTCGGCGCTCCAGAAGTCTCGGATCGTTCTTCATAAGGTACAGGGTGATCGCCAGCACCGACGCGGAAAATACGACCAGAAATATCCAGGCTTCGCGGTAATCGAGAGTCCAGGCCGGAAGGAACAGCAACACTCCCATGCTCGCGAGGAGCCACACGAGGCCGCCAAACGCTCTCTTGTCCAGATCTTTCATCTCTTGTCCCAGCCCGGCCACGCCGTGCTCGGTTCTGTGGATGACAACCCGGTCTACTTCATCACCGGGACTTGTGCTGACGCCTCTATTATCTGCAAGAGCGTTCGGCCCCGTTTGATCAGTTCGCTTGATGAGCCACCCGAACGATTAGTCGGATCGCGAAGGCGAGCAAGCCGATACCCAGAAGGCGCAGGAAGAGTTTCTTGCCCCAGTCTCCCGGATTGACCTCCGGAAAAAGCTGCAGGCTCTCGTGAACCAGATTTCCAAAGCGAGCAGGCGCGATGAGCATGAATAGGCCGACGCCGCTCCATGCCAGCACCATTGCCGCGTAAATAAAGACGACGCCAAGAAGACGGCTCATCGTATCCTCATGTGAATTCGAGTTTGAATCTGGTGGAAGCCAAGGTGTATAGCCGTCTCCAGATAAGACGGTTTACAGTGACTACCATGGCGCTGATGACAATCGTCGCTCCCAGCAGCACCGGGAAGTTTCCGGCGTCGGTGGCACGGCTGATTACCGCACCCAGCCCGGTTATGGAGAAGGTCTGGTTCCGGAATCGGAAGTACTCCGCGATGATGCTCGCATTCCACGCTCCGCCTGAGGCAGTGACGAAACCGGTGATCAGGTAAGGGAAGATGGCCGGCAGGATCAGTTTGCGCCAGCGCTGGATTTTGCTCAAGTGAAAGGTCTCACAGACCTCTTTCAGGTCCGAAGGGATGGCGCTTGCGCCGGCGATCACATTGAACAGGATGTACCATTGCGTACCCAGCAACAGCAAGACAATCGAGGCGATTCCCAACCCCCCGCCCACGCGGATTAGAAGCAACAATACGATTGGAAACAGGGCCGGCGCCGGTATGGAAGCCGCAATCTGAGCCATGGGCTGGGCAATCGCGGAAAGTTTTGGCCTTAGTCCGATGAAGACTCCTACCGGGATCGTCCAGAGAGCTGCCAGCACCAGCGTGAGCTCGATGCGAAGAAAAGTGGCCCCTGCGCCCCAAAAGATGTCCCGCAGGTCCGATCGCGCCAGCGAGGTGAGCATCAGGCCCATTTTTCCAACCGCGTAGAGGACACCACCTGTGGCCAGCGCGGCCAGAATCCACGAGGTCCATTTGGCCAGATTGCGTTCGTGATGAGCGGCCTGGGGGACCGCGTCGCCGCGCGCAAAATACAATGTCAGCGCTTCGCGGGCCGGCGCCACCGACACGCTTGCGATTCGCGACAAAAGCTTAGAGCGCCGCAAGAAATTGAGAACGGGCGAACCGGGCGACTCTGAAGCTTCCACCTGCTCGAATTTGAACTTCTCGCTCCAAGCGATGATGGGACGCCAGACGAGCTGGTCAATCAGAATGATCACCGCAACCATCGCGATCAATCCCCAAACGATGGATCGAGTCGCCCCGGCATTGGAGGCGGTCTGCAAGTACGAGCCGAGGCCGGGAAGCCGCAGGTCGCGGTTTCCCAAGACGAACATCTCGCATACCATCAGAGCAAACCAGCCTCCGGCGACCGACATCATCGAATTCCAGATCAGACCAATAGCCATGTGCGGCAGCTCCAACTGCACCAGCTTCTGCCACCAGCTCAGGCGGTACAGGCGCGCGGCCTCGAGCATTTCGCGCGGGATACTCTTCAGCGAAGAGTAGACGCTGAAGGCCATGTTCCACACTTGCCCGGTAAAGATCAGCAGGATGGATCCCAGCTCCACTCCCAGTTGTGTGGTTGGGAACAGCGCGACCATGGAAATCATCACGCCGGGCAGGAAGCACAACACCGGGATCGACTGCAGCGTATCGAGCAGCGGAATCATGAGCCGCTCCGCCTTAGCGCTGTTCGCGGCGACATATCCATAGATCACGCTGACGGCCAGACTGAGAAAATACGCCACGGCAATGCGCGCGACTGAAAACAAGGCATAGGCGGGCAGCGCGGATGGATTGAGGTCAATGTTGGCCTGGGTATTGACCGGGGCCGTCCAGTATCGAGCCAGCGAAAGCAGACCATAGAACAAAGCCATCCCCGCGAAAGCGATAGGAAGGTCAGTCAAAAGAGAAGACACTCTAGTGGAGAAACTTCCCCAAGGCGGGAGGCGCGCGATCGTTTTTTCGGACGGAGAGGACATCAATGGTCCGCAAGATTAGGCTGGTGCATCAATAGCCTGTCGTTCTCGGAATCGTACGCGAAGATGTCGCCATACCGGCCCCAGTTCAAAGCGGTCTCGATTTGCCGCTGGACATCGTCGTCGGAGAAGTGCTCATCCAAAGTGTCACGAAACAGCTCCACGGGCATGCTATGGTCGGACTTGCTTTGAAGGGCGCTGTTCATCTGCTGAAGTAGTGTGACGTGGGCCAGCGCAGCTTCGCGGAACTGCACTTTTCGCGTCGAGATATCGGCTTCCGCAAACGCCTTGCCGCTCGAAGTGAGTTCAATATCGCCGTGTTCAGATTTTACGAACGAAAGCAGTGTCGCCGCCTCCACGATCGGCAAGATGTCGTCCAACTCCATGAGGAGTTCCTCCGCAATGCGGTACAGGTCCTCCTTGCCACCTCGGTCATTCAGCAGTTCAACCAGGCCTGCGATCGAACCCGGCCGCGCATGCGGGAGCATCCGGTATGACTTTTTCACCTCGCGATCCGCGGCGGCAGGTGGTCCAGCCGCGAGTTCCGGTTGCGTCATGAGCTTGTAGATGTAGTCCACGTACAGAAGAAACTCCGCGGAGTTACGCTCGCGCGGTTGCGGGAAAGGGACTCGAAAATCCGCGCGGACCTTGGCAGGATCGCGCCCTAGAACGATGATGCGGTCCGCGAGCAGCACCGCTTCCTCGATGTTGTGCGTCACCAGGAAAATGCTCTTGGTCGGGATCTTTTTCCCGAGCCAAAGCTCCATCAATTCGCCGCGCAGGTTCTCCGCTGTCAGAACATCGAGTGCTGAAAATGGTTCATCCATGAAGAGAACTTCGGGCTCCACAGCCAGGGCTCGGGCGAATCCCACCCGTTGCCGCATGCCTCCAGAGAGCTCTTTGGGGTACGCAGTTTCGAATCCTTTCAAACCTACGGAGTGCAGCGTCCGGAGAGCCCGGCGATGGCGCTCCGCGTGCTTCACTCCACGCGCTAGCAGCGGGACCTCCACGTTCTCCAGCACCGTGAGCCAGGGAAACAGCGCGAAACTCTGGAACACGATGGCCGCGTTGGGGGTGGATTCGCTCAGGGGTTTGCCGTGCCAGAGAACCTCTCCGGCGGATGGAGCCGTAAGACCCGAGAGCATCCGTAAGAGCGTGGATTTGCCGGAGCCAGACGGTCCGAGAAGCGCGACAATCACGCCCGGCTCCACTGACAGGTTGGTGGGCGCGATGACCTGAATTTGTCCGCCATCTGGGCGCTGGAACGCCTTCTCAATCCAGCGCGCCTCGATGATCGGCTGCATCGGCGCGGCGGCGCGGTCCTGGACGGAAATTGAAACTCCGCCCGCAAGGCTTGCGGCGGGTTGGTGCTCCGAAAGTTCGTCTGTGATCTGCTGCCAGGCTCCCTCGGGCAGCTCGTCGAGAAACATCGAGCGCTCAATCGGATTCATTTTCTCGACGACCGCGATCATTTGGTCTTTCGAGAGGCTGTGCAGTAGAACGAACGTGTGGTAGTAAGGAAAGATCGGCGCGAGCTTTGCGGCAAGCTCGATCGGCAAACGGCGGAACAGGACCTGCTGGTCCTCGTAGGGCATGCTCATGAACGTATCCGCCGCGACCGTGGGGTCCAGCCGCTGCAGGATCGCGACGGCCCGATCCCAGCCTCCTTGCCCCAGGATCGTTTGCAGCTCGTCGGCTCTGGTCCGATTCATCGATGCACCAAACAATTACTATGAGGGGTCAGTCTCATCGGGACTCACCGGAAAGCCGGTTCCCGGCCCGGTCCGCAATCTCTCATCACTGCCGCCGACGAACAAACGCCGGGCCGCTTGCAAGCGAAACGAGTCGCCGACCTCCGACGAAGTGATCCACTGCGGCGGGAATCACAGTCCGGACAGCCCTAAACCACGATCACCAGCCTCCCTCTTTCGCACCAAACCACCACACGAGCCCTAGCGTGGCGGTATTCTGTTCCTTCTTGAGGAGGCCCAGCACGTCGGTCAGGAAATAGGGGTGGTTTGAAAAATCCCGGCGCCATTCCTGCCGCAGCAAAAAGCCTTCTGCCAGCCGTTGTTCGAATGTCAGCGTGGTCTCTTTCACAATCTGTGTGGCTCCGGTGAACAGGCCGCCGCGGTCGGAGAGGTACTCGGTCCTTCCGGCGATTGCTATCTTTGGCGTGAATTGAAAGCGCGCGTACGCGGCTCCACCGCTTGTACGAGCTGGGGGCGATGAGGTCGCCAAGCGCTGAATAACATAATCGCCCTCCACAGCTAGGGTCAATTTGGGCGATGCCTGCCACGTAAGGTAGGTATCCAGGATGTGCAGTTTCCCTTTAGGCGCGTTCGGGATCGGCTCAAACGACGTCCCTTGTTGGGTGGGGAGGTTCGATCCCGTCGCGGCGGGCACAAACTGGACATCGGGGTGTTCCTGTCCCAGATAGTAGTTGACGGTCCACGCCACGTTCTTATGCGGTTGGAGGCTCAGTCCGATGAGCTGATCCTTGAAGTTATTAAAGGGCTCGGTTTGTTGAGTACCGTTGGTGACCCAATAGTTCACGGCTATAGTGTCGTTGAATTTGTAATTTACGCGCGCGCCGGTATGATAGAAAGGAAGAAAGTTGAACCAAAAGGAACGCGAGTAGTTCATCTGATCCTTCGTGTAGTTTCCCTCGATGCCCAATGAACTGGCCCACTTACCGAAATCGACGGTCAATCCACTCCCCACGGGAACCACATAGGTCCCATACGCTTGGAAGATGTTGCGCCAGACGTTCGGACGCAGTTCGTTAACGGCGTTGCCCTGCAACGTTTCGGTTGCCTGTCCGAATTGCAAGTCGAGGCGGAGACCGAATCGTTTACCGTGCCCAGGATCGGCAGGATTCTCAAGCACAACATCCGCCTGATTCAGGCTGAAGGAATTACTGCTAACGTCGTAGGCGCGGAGGAGATTTACCCGGCCGATAGGATTGTTGAAGTTGTAACCATAGTAGCCGTCTAACAGGAAATTGACCGTCGTGCCTCGTAGAACGTCGCTTCCGCCAGGCAAGGTACTCGATGCCGTCGTCGGATTGGCGGCCGGCGTGTTCACAAGCGCTTCTGACGTTTGGTTCGGTGCTGTCGAAGCTGGCACACTGGTTTTGCCCGAGGCTCTTAGCTTTTCTTCCAGATCGTCTACTCGCGCCTGAAGCGTGTGTACGAGTCTAGTCAGCTCGGCAATCTGCCGATTGGTCTCCGCTGGATCTGCTCGATTCTCCTGCGCGCGCGCCAGGATGGGGAAAAGCGCCGGCAACACAAACCATGCCGTGGTTCTTCCGAGAGTGAAATGTAGTCCTTTGCATTTGTAGTGGAACATAACCCTGCCTTTGGTGAAAGACGGAGTCCCATCGTCAATGCCCGGATCGTCACACAGCTAACGCTTCGCCTTACAGAGGGCAGTGCGCAACGGGGAGCACCGCTTGTTCGAGCATATGCGGAAAGGCCTGAAGGAGTCATAGAGAAGCCATGAAGAATTCATGAAGATTGGGCAGCCCGTCCTCCTTGCTCCGGAAAGTCGCGCATTCGACAAACGCATCCCACGCATTCGTCAACTGCCGGTCCATCAAGAAAGTGGTCTCGCCCGTGACCTTCCGGCGACACTGGGTGGTCGGCCAATACACCGACACATTCCCGCGGCCGTCCAGTTCGATGAAAGCGCCCGCGACCAACGCAACTGCACGGATGGATCATATCCGTGACTTGAAATGGCGCCAGCGCCCGTCGGCAGACTGAGCGATAAGACCAGCGAAACGTCGAAACCGCCTGGCGTAGGGCCTAGTTGCTGCTTCATCCCGACCGCAAGATCGCCAAAGCCGGAAGTCATTCCCACCAGGCCAAAATAGTCCGGAGCAATCAGACGCAGCTCAGTTTTCGATGCTACCCCGAAGCGCAGCAACGTCTCCGGAGCATCGGACGTGCGTTGTCCCAGGCTCAGGGTTTCTGCGAATCCGTTCTCGGCCTGGAGACTCCCGGGCGGGACCACGATGCTGGAATCGGTGACCGAGGGCCGATCGGTAGCGATCGGAGTGGCTGCGGCGTCGCTTCCAACCGCGTGCCCGGATATCGCAACAACCATGGAGGCAACCAGGATCTGTCTCGTCATTGTTGAAAGCTCAGTGCTGAAAGAACTCCACGATGGGACCAAGCGCGAGAGCAGGAAAGAAGCACAGCGCTCCGACCAACAGAATTGTGCCGAAAACCAGCGCACCGAAGGTCGGCGTATCGCTGGGCAGGGTCCCGGCAGTGATAGGAAGGCGGCGCTGGGCGGCCAGCCGTCCGGCCAACGCCAGAGCCAGTACCGCCAGCCCGTACCGGCCAGCCAGCATGGCAATCGTCGTGGTGAGGTTGTAGAACACGCCGTTCGCGTTCAATCCCGCCATCGCCTGTCCATTGTTGGTCATCGAGGAAGCATACGCGAACAGTATTTCGGTGAACCCGTGCGGTCCCGAGTTGGTTACCAGCCCGGACCGGCCAGCGCTGGTGCCGACCGCGACGGCGGTCAGCGCGAGCACCACCATGGGCGTCAAGAGACTATACAAAGCGATCCAGCGCGTTTCGCCCGGACCGATTCTCTTGCCCAGGTATTCCGGCGTGCGGCCCACCATCAAGCCTCCCAGGAACACACCCACCAACGCGGCCATGACGATGCTGTACACGCCTGCTCCGAGCCCTCCGAAAACTACTTCGCCCAACAGCATGCAGACTAAAGGCGCGAGCACGCCCAGTGGCTGATAGGAGTCGTGCATGGAGTTGTAGGAGCCGGTTGACGTATTCGAAGTCACGATGGCCGTCAACACCGACTCACCGACGCCGAACCTTACTTCCTTTCCCTCCATGTTTCCGCCCAGGATGTGCAGTCCGGCCAGTTGTGGCGGTGATTCCGACTCCGCCCAATCGCAGACCACCAAGCCAACCAGGAACAGCGCGACCATGACCAGCAGCAATACCCAACCGGCCCGCGGCCTGTACGTGATGTGGCCGAATGTGAGCATGAGCGACGCGGGAAGTACAGCGATCGCAAGCATTCCAAGAAAGTTCGTCAAAGGCGTGGGATTCGCGTAGGGATGGGCGCCGTTGGCGTTGAAGAAGCCGCCGCCGTTGGTGCCCAGATTCTTGATAAATTCCAGAGCGGCCACCGGTCCCTGCGCAATGGTTTGGGTGCGGCCCTCCAGAGTGTGAGCCAGAGTGTAGGGCGCCATGTTCAATGGAACGCCTTGCCAGATCAGAACCAGGCTGCCAAGCAGCGTCAACGGCACCAGGACATAGAGCAATGACCGAATAAGGTCTACCCAGAAATTGCCGATGGTAGCCGAGCGTTCTCGAGCAATGCCTCGGATAAAGGCGAATCCAACCGCCAGCCCGGCAGCACCGGCCAGGAAGTTCTGTGCAACCAGCCCAATCACCTGCGCCAGGTACCGGAGCGTGTTCTCCCCGCCATAGGCCTGCCAGGTTGTGGTTGTTGAGAAACTCACGGCGGTGTTAGCAGCCAGGTCCTTAGTCATGGGCGTTGTCAGGTAGGCGTCCACGGGACCGCCGGGCAGCCACCGTTGGAAGATCAACACCAGAAACAGCGCAATTGCGCATCCTGCGCCGAACAACAGGAAGCAAATGATGTAGACCCCTGCGGTCATCTCTTGTTCCGGGCGCACACCGAGCAAGCGATGCAACACCGCCTCGACGGGACACAACAGCGGATCCAGAAAAGTGCGCCGGCGCTGGCCCACGCGCGCAAGATACAGGCCTGCCGGCTGGGCGAGTCCCACCACGATCAAAAGGAAAACGATGTATTCCAGCCAGCGCATAGACGGTTAGTGTGACGTTGAGGGTCCGCCTTGTTGCATTTGGTCTAACGCTAGATTCAGCTCGAGCACCGGCACCCGCGGGCTGCCCAGGAATCCGAACTGCCGCCCCTCCGTGTGATCCGCTACCCGGCGCCGGACAGCCTCTTCACTCAGGCCGCGCGCCCGTGCCACGCGCCGAATTTGCAGCGCCGCATTGGCAGGCGTGATGTGGGGGTCGAGCCCGCTCCCCGAGCGGGTCACTGCATCGATGGGAATTGGGGCGTCGGCCCTCAGGCCGTTTTGCGTGCGGTACTCCGCGGCCAGTTGCCGGATGCCGGCGAAGTCGGCTGCACCACTCTTCAGCTTAGGATTGTTGGGGCCGAGGTTTGTGCCGCCAGACGAGGTTCCGTCGTAGCCGGCGCCGGCCGCCGACGGCCGCGATTGAAAGTATTCGGGCCGCGTGAATTGCTGTCCGATGAGGTCTGAACCGATGACGGCTCCGCCTCGCATGATCAGGCTCCCGCCGGTCTGGCGCGGGAACAGCGGCCAGGTAATCGCGAACAACAGGCAAGGGAAACCACAGCCGCACAGTAGTGTTAGCACCAGCACGCTTAAGATCGCCGGGCGGATTTGCTCGCTCAGCTTGGCTTGCGGGACAGGAGGAAACATCTCCTGCCCCGTACTATCCGCAGGCTCGTTGGAGTCGCTCATAGGACCATCCGTAACTGGAGACTAGCAGAAACCAACTGAGGAAGTCATAAAGAAGCCGTAAGGAATCCGTAAACGGCACTATGTTCCTATTGATGGCGCGGCTCCGCACTCGCGCACGGCATGCCCGCTGGCGCCGTTATGCTACCTTTCCCGCGGGTCCGGCTTCACTAACAATGGCTGCGAGTAGGTCTGTCCACCCACCGTCAGCTTTACGGTGTAGCTGCCCGCCGGCATCCACTCACCCTGTGCGACCGGAGTGTCCCGATAGATCGCCGAGATGGGCGGCTCACCGCCGCCACGCCGCCCGCCGCGCCCTGGTGTGGCTGCCGCGTGCAGGTCCCAGATGAAACGATGCATGCCGGCTTCGGCGGAAAGAGGCTGGAACGGCCGGATCCAAAAGGCCGGTACATCGAGCTGGGGGTTCGGCGGATCGGGCTGGTCGGTGGACACGAAACGGCGCACCAGCTTGTCGTTGCTGTCGAGCACCTCGAGCGTCACCGGTCCCGCGGCTGCCGACTTCAAATAATAGTAGAGGATTGCCCCGTCCGGCGGATTCTTTCCCGCCGGCTCCTCGGGCGGCAACGGCGTATCGTCGTTGGTGTCGCGCGGCAATCGGTACGTGATCCGCGGAGCGAACAAATGCGCATTGGCGGTAGCCACTTCCGCGGTCATCTGCCGCAGCGGCGACATGTCGTCCAGAATCCAGAACCCGCGGCCGTGGGTTCCCACCACCACATCTTCCTCGTGAATCACCAGGTCGCGGATCGACGTGGCCGGCATGTTCAGGCGCAGCGGCTGCCAGTTGTCGCCATCGTTGAACGATACGTAAACCGCAAGTTCGGTCGCGGCGAACAGCAGTCCCTTGCGCACCGCGTCTTCGCGCACTGCGTTCACCGGGCCGTCCGGCAGGCCTTGCACCGTCTCCTTCCAAGTCGCGCCGCCATCGTGCGTGCGATAGATGTGCGGGCGCAGGTCGTCCAGCCGAAGGGCGTTGATGGCGGCATACACCGTCTGATCGTCGAAGTGCGAGGAATCCAGTTGCGAGACCTTGTCCCACGGCCGCATGGCCTGCGGCGTGACGTTCTTCCAACTCTTGCCGCCGTCACGGGTCACGTGGATGAGGCCGTCGTCGGTGCCGGCCCAGATGGTGTTCACGTTCAAATACGAAGGTCCGATGGCGTAAACCACGCCGCGACGCGTGGCTTGGCGCCTGGCGGCCTCGCCATACGAGCTCACGCTGGCCGGCACGTCATAGGTTTCGCGCGAAAGGTCCGGGCTGATGGTCTCCCAGTTCTTCCCTCCATCGATGGTCTTCATCACGGATTCGGTCCCGATGTACAGGGTATGCGGTTCCACTTGCGAAAACAGAACCGGCAAAGTCCGCAGATGGCGGTGAGTTCCCGCGGGTCCAACGTGTTCGATATTGCCCGTCATGCGGTTATAGCGGGTGACCGCATTTTCGCTGGGGCCACCCATGCCGCCGCCATAGATGATGTTCGGATTCAGCGGGTCGGGTGCGACATAGGCATACTCGGCGGCGCCCACCGGGTGCCACTCGCGGACGGTGATCTGGCCGTCATTCCCACGGCTGGCCACGCCCGCCGAGCCGCTCTCCTGCTGCCCTCCGTAGACCCAGTAAGGGAACTGGTTGTCGGTGATCACGTGGTAGAACTGCGCGGTCGGCTGGTTGTACCAGGAACTCCAGGTCCTGCCGTAGTTCACGCTCACCGTGGCGCCCTGGTCGACGGCCAGCAGGATGATATTGGGGTTGTTCGGATTGATCCAGATGTTGTGATAATCGTCGCCGCCGGGAGCGCCCTTGATTGCGGTGAAAGTCTTGCCGGCGTCCGTGGACCGGTAGGTGGAGGTATTGGCGACGTAGATCACGTCCTTATTCTTGGGATCCACGCGGACGCAGGCGAAGTCCGAGCCGCGTCCATAGACCCGTTGCTCGCTGTTGACGCGGCTCCACGTGCCGCCGGCGTCGTCGGATCGATACACCCCGCCCGCTTCCCGCGATTCCACCAGGGCGTACATCCGGCTGGGATCGCTGGGGGCCATGCCAATGCCGATTCGTCCGAGTCCCTGCGCGAATGTGGGCAACCCCCCGGTGAGCGGATTCCAGGTGTTGCCGCCATCGGTGGACTTGAACAGGCCGCTGTTGGGTCCCGAGAAGGCGCCGTTCTCCCACGGACCCTGGCGCGCCTGCCACAACACCGCGTAAACGGTTTGCGGATTGCGCGGATCGAAGGCCAGATCCACCGCGCCCGTGTGCTCGTCTTTATAGAGAACCTTCTGCCAGGTCTCTCCGCCGTCGGTGGAGCGGAAGACGCCGCGCTCGGCATTCGGTCCGTAGGGGTGGCCGAGGACGGCGACGAACAGACGGTTGGGATTGCGCGGGTCCACCAGGATCGCGGGGATCTGCTGGCCGTCGCGAAGCCCCATGTGACGCCACGTTTTTCCGCCGTCTGTACTCTTGTACATGCCATCGCCCACGGAGAGATCGGGCCGCTGCAAGCCCTCACCGCTTCCCACGTAGATGATGTTGTTGGGATCGGAGGGCGCCACCGCCACGGCGCCGATGGATCCGGTAGGCTGATCGTCAAAGATCGGTCTCCAGGTGTGGCCGTAGTCGTCGGTCTTCCACACGCCGCCGTTGTTGACCCCGATGAAGAAGATGTTGGGCTGGTCGGGAATGCCGGCGGCGCCGACGGTGCGGCCTCCCCGAAACGGCCCGATCATGCGCCATTCGAGCCCGGAGTATAGCTTCGGTTCGAAGCTCTGGGCCGAGAGGACTGGCAGAAAACACACGAGGGGGAAGAGCAATCGGCGCATAGTTTATCAGGGTATCATTTCGTGGGCAGACAGTTCCTGGCTGGCACATATGCAGGTTACATGCGCCAAAGTCGTCCGTTGCGATTGTGATACCGAGAGCAAGCGCTGCCTGCGCGTGCTCGAAGGGCATGCAGACAGAGCTTCGTGTCTTGCGTGGAGTGGTAATCAGCGCTACCGCGCTCTCCTCTACCTCACTTCTTTCCCAGGGCGCGTCTCTTTGCGGCCCACTCGGCTTTGATCACCTGGCGCGCGCGGCCAATCGCCAAGGCATCGGGAGGCACCGCTTCGGTCACAACCGAGGCCGCCGCCACGTACGCGCCTTCGCCGATCTCGATGGGCGCCACCAGCGTCGAGTTGCTGCCGATGAACGCGCGGTCGCCGATCTTCGTCGGGTGCTTACCGAAACCGTCGTAGTTGCAGGTGATCGTACCGGCTCCCACATTCACGCGCGCGCCGATCTGGGAATCGCCGAGATACGCCAGATGACTGGCTTTGGACTTCGCCCCCATGCGAGTCTTTTTCAACTCCACGAAGTTTCCGACGTAAGCGCCCTCCCCCAGGTGGTTTTCCATGCGCAGCCGCGTAAATGGCCCGGCCTGGGCGCCGCGCTCCAGCAGCGACGTAACCACGATCGTGAACGCTCCGATTACCACCTCGTCCGCGAGTTCGGAATCCCGCACGATCGAGCAGGCCCCGATGCGGCAGTTCTCCCCGATCGTGGTCCGTCCCAAAATCTGCGCGAACGGCTCGATCACCGTGTCCATTCCAATCGACACGGCGGCATCCACCGTCACCGTCTCGGGCTTCTCGATCGTGACCCCCCCCAGCATCAAGGCCCGCAATTTGCGTTCGCGGAGCAGCCGGTCCACCTCCGCCAGTTCCAGGCGGGTGTTGATTCCCAGTACCTCGCGCTCGTCGTCAATCGGCATAGCGTCCACGTGGTGCCCGGCGCGATTGAGAATCTCCACCATGTCGGTGAGGTAATACTCCTGCGCGGGATTGTCCGTGCGAATCTCGTCGACGTGTTTCCAGAAGAGGTCCGCGCGGTAGCAGTAGATCCCCATGTTGGCTTCGCGGATGGCGAGTTGTTCGGGCGTGCAGGCCTTCTGTTCCACGATGGCCGCCACGCCTCCGCGGGCATCGCGAATGACGCGGCCGTAACCCGTGGGATCGGCCATCCGGGCGGTCAGCAGCACGCCCGCCGCGTCGCCCGCTGCCGCGGCCTCTATCAGGTGCTTCAGCGTTTCCGCTCGCAGCAAGGGCGAATCGCCGTAGAGGATCATGAGGTAGCCGCCCAGCCCGGCGAGCGCCTCGCGCCCCACCATCACGGCGTGACCCGTGCCTTTCTGCTCCTTCTGCTCGATGAACCCGACGCCCGGCGTAGCGACGGCCTTACGAACCTCTTCGGCCTGGTGTCCCACCACCACGAAAATACGTTCCGCCGGGGCCAGCTCCAGCGCGGTCGCCACCACGTGCTCCACCAGCGCCTTACCGCCCGCGCGGTGAAGTACCTTGGCCTTGCGCGATTTCATGCGGGTGCCGAGGCCGGCGGCGAGAATCACAACGGTTACAGGGGTCTGCATCATTACTATTATGACTGGGCCCTCCGCCGCCGTCTGCCTTCCTGTGCCAGCCTTACGACCACCGCGGCGGTTGCCTCCGAATCGTGCCGCACTTTATCGGTAAGGTCCGCCAGCCTTCCGGCTACCACTTTCAACCCCATTTTGAACAGGGCGTCAATATCGTTCTCCACCGGCAGAGCTTCTTCCTGGGCGTAGCGTTTCTTCATGACCGAAGTGATCGGCCGTATGTTGACGATCGCATAGTCCAGGAGTTTACCTCCCGCATGCTGGTGGATGGCCTTCACGTGATCGGAGGCCCGAAACTCCCTGGTTTCTCCCGGTTGCGACATGAGATTCACGAAGTACGCCTTCACCGCCGGCGACCTGCGGACGGCCTCCGGAATCCCTTCCACCAGAAGGTTCGGGACGACGCTGGTGAACAGCGAGCCGGGCCCCAAGGTGATCACGTGGGCGTCCGCGATGGCGCTCAAAGCCGCGGGCAGCGGCCGGACTTTGCCCGGGGACAGCCGAATGCGCTTGATCCGCTGCGTGCTGCGGCTGATGAGGGTCTCCCCCACTACGGTCGAGCCGTCCGCCAGCGTGGCTCTCAGCGCGACGTTGGCGTCGGTCGAGGGAAAAATGTGGCCGGCGATCTTGAGCACCTCCGAAGAGACCTTCACGGCGTCGGGAAAATCGCCCATGATTTGCGTGAGCGCCATCAGGAAGAGGTTGCCGAAACTGTGGCCCTTGAGACCGCGGCCGGACTGGAACCGGTATTGAAACAACCGCGACAACAGGGCCGAATCCTCGCTCAGCGCCACCATGCAGTTGCGGATGTCACCGGGCGGCAGGACGTCGAATTCACGGCGCAGGCGGCCGGAGCTGCCGCCGTCATCCGTCACGGTGACGATGGCCGTGATGTCCACGGTGGGGCCGGCCGAGTCGCCGGGCTTGGTGTAGTGCTTCAGGCCCTGCAGGAGCGCCGAGAGCCCGGTGCCCCCGCCCATCGCGACTACCCGAAGTGGTGAAGTATCGTCCATGACAGTGGGAACCAAGGCCATCGCGGCTCTTTTCAGCGACCGTTTTCCTTTCCGAGCCGCGACCGGTCGAGCCGCACCGTTTTTTTCGGAGCCGCGACCGTCAGGGAGCGGTCTTGGTCTTCTACCAGCCCTTCTTCTCAGGATAGAGCAGCGCGTCGAAAGGAGGCTGATGCGCGAGCGGGGCGAAGTCCTGATCCTGCCGCGCGATGATGCGGTTGCGCGGCTCCAGTTCGATGGCGCGTCGCAGATTCTCATACGCGCGCGTGGGGTCGCCGCCCAGGGCCTGTGCCAGGGCCAGCGCATAGTGAACGTGGTCCGCGTTCGGTGTGATTTCGAGGGCCTTTTCCAGGTGCACCCGAGCCTCGGCAACGTTGCGTGTATTGATCAGGGCCACGCCGTAGTTGTAGTAGTCCTCAGCCGAAAGCAGGTTCACGGGTGCCTGTTCCAGACGCCGGTCGCACATGGCGATATGCAGCCGCGAGCGCTGTGCCACGTCGCGCTCGGGTCCGCCCGCCGCATTCACAAACAGTTCCCGCGCTTCTCGCCATTGACGCATGTGAAACAGCTTCACGGCGGCTTCGAAAACGCTACGCTGCTTCTGTGGGTCGGTGGACTGCGCCAGGGCTGCGGCTTTCACGCGAGAGGAGACCGGTGCAGCCTCGGGATCGGACTCCGCCGGTTGGGTTGCCTGTGGTTTGGTCATTCTCCGTTCGGTGTTCTTCGGTACCGCACGCTTGTTTTTCCCGGTCATGTCAGCCAGCCGTTACTGGCATAGGGAACGATTAGGCGTTTATACCAGACCGCGCCCCATCGGCGCAAGGGCTCGCTTCGCTCGCCGGAGTTGGGGTTAGGGGTTAGGGGTTGGGGCGAGAGAGCCGGTGTCGGAGACAAAAGGGTAGTCGCTATCGTGGCGAGGCAACAGGGCCAGGGTGCGCCTGACGAGTTCGCGGCGGGCTGCGGTGTCCAACCCCCAACCCCCGCTTCTCTTATCCCAAGCCGGCTTCGCGCAGGAATCGCGCGGATTCCTCGGGGGGCGTGGGGTTAATGTAGAACCCGGTCCCCCATTCGAATCCCGCCACCTTGGTCAGTTTGGGGATGATCTCGATGTGCCAGTGATAGTATGGCAGCGACGGCTCCTGCACGGGGGCGCTGTGCACGATGAAATTGTAGGCGGGCCGCTCCAGTACCTTGTCGATCTTGCGCATAGTGGAACGTAAAATCCACGCCATGTTCTGCAGCGTGGGCGCGTCCGCTTCCTCGAAGTGCGATGCATGTCGTTTCGGCAGGATCCAGGTTTCGAACGGGAATCGTGGGGCGTACGGCTGCAGCACCGTGAAGCGGTCGGTCTCGGTCACCAGCCGAACGCCGGCCGTGCCTTCCTGCCGGATGATATCGCAGAAGATACAGCGCTCTTTCAAGTCGTAGAACGCCTCCGAGGCGTCCACTTCTTCCTTCACGCGCTTGGGAATGACCGGCAGTGCGATGAGTTGGCAATGCGGATGTTCGAGCGACGCCCCGGCCGCTTCACCATGATTCTTGAACAGCAGAATATAGCGGAACCTGCGGTCCTTCTTGAGGTCCGAGACCCGGTCCCTGAAGGCCCAGAGCAACTCTTCGATCTGCTTCTCGGGCATCTCCGCCAGGGTCGCGGCGTGGTCGGGAGTCTCGATGATCACCTCGTGCGCGCCGATGCCATTCATCTTGTCGTACATCCCTTCGCCCTGGCGATTGAGCTCGCCTTCGATGCCCAGCACCGGGAACTTGTTGGGCACCACGCGCACGCGCCAACCAGGCTGGTCGCGGCCGCCGCTCGTGCGGTAGGCCAGAATCTCCGGCGGGGTCTTGTGCTCGTTGCCGGAATCGAATGGGCAAACGCCGGTCGAGGCCGGCGGCACCGACTGCCGGATGAAATCGCTGGGGCGCTTGGCGCGATCGGTGGCAATGATGACCCAACGCCCCGTAATGGGATCTTTACGTAACTCGGGCAATTCGACGAGTTCCTCCGGTATCGGCAACTGGCATGAGTACTAGACGATTATAGCGTGACCGCTAACGAACTCGTCCTCTTTCTTCCTTTCCCACCCAAGATCTGCGCCAGCCGATTCCTCTATAATCAACAACGGGTCAACAAAAACATGAAAGTTAACTGGAGGGGTGTATTCCCCGCTATCACAACTCAGTTTCGGCAGGACCAGTCTTTGGATCTTCGAGCGACTGCCGGGCATTTGGAAGCCATGATGCGGGCCGGGATTCATGGTGTGGTTCTTCTGGGAACTGTGGGCGAGAACACGGCCCTCGAGCCCCAGGAAAAGCTCGAAGTCCTCAGGGAAATGAAGCAGGTGGCCGGTGGCCGGATTCCCGTCCTCACCGGAGTGGCCGAGTACACCACCGCGCTGGGCTGCCGCTTCGCGCGCGACGCCGAGAAGATCGGTGTCGATGGCCTGATGGTGCTGCCCGCCATGGTCTACAAATCCGATGACCGCGAGACCCTCCACCATTTCCGAACCGTGGCGCGCGCCACGGGGCTGCCCGTCATGGTCTACAACAACCCGGTTTCGTACAACGTGGATGTCTCGCCGGAAATGTTCGCGCAACTGGCGGATGAGCCCAGCCTGGTGGCCATCAAGGAATCGTCCGAGAACGTTCGCCGCATCACCGACCTGGTGAACATTGTGGGCGATCGTTACATCCTCTTCGGGGGCGTGGACGACCTGGTGCTTGAAAGCGTTCTGCTGGGCGCGCAGGGCTGGATTTCCGGCCTGGTCAACGCGTTTCCCGACGAGAACCGCGCGCTGTGGGACCTGGCCACGGCAGGGAAATGGAAGGAAGCGCGCGAGCTCTACCGCTGGTACACGCCGCTTTTGCACCTCGACACCAAGGTGAAACTGGTGCAATACATCAAGCTGGCGATGGCCGAGACCGGGCTGGGATCGGAGATGGTGCGGGCGCCGCGTTTGCCCATCGTGGGCGCCGAGCGCGACGAGATCCTGGGAGTGATCCGGCGTGCCATCGCGACACGGCCGGCGCTGGCGGCGGCGCAATGACACGACGCGTCCGCGTGGTCGACTCCCACACGGGCGGCGAACCCACCAGGGTGGTGGTCTCCGGAGGGCCGGATTTGGGCGCTGGGCCAATGGCCCAACGCCTGGAACGATTTCGCGCCGGGTTCGACAGCTTCCGCTCCGCGGTGGTGAACGAGCCGCGCGGCAATGATGCCATCGTCGGGGCGCTCTTGTGCGAGCCATCCGACCCTTCCTGCGACGCCGGCGTGATCTTCTTTAACAACGTCGGCTACCTGGGGATGTGCGGCCACGGCACCATCGGGCTGATGGTGACGCTGGCGCATCTGGGGCGGATTCGCGGAGGCGTGTGCCGCCTCGAAACCCCGCCGGGCGTCGTGGAAGCTCGCCTCCATCACGATGGCCGCGTCACCTTTCGCAACGTGGCCAGCTACCGCAGCGCGGCGCATGTGCCCGTGGAAGCGCCGGGAATTGGAAGAGTGTACGGGGACATTGCCTGGGGCGGGAACTGGTTCTTCCTGTCGAGCGGCCACGGCCAGGCCCTGACTCTTGACCGGCTGGATGAGCTCACCGACTTTGCCTGGCGCATCCGGCAGGGTCTCACGGCCCACGGCATCACCGGCTCGGGTGGCGGCGAGATCGATCACATCGAGCTTCTCGGCCACCCCACCGTTCCCGGCGCCGACAGCAAGAACTTCGTCCTGTGCCCCGGCAAAGCGTACGACCGTTCGCCCTGTGGCACCGGAACCAGCGCCAAGCTGGCCTGCCTGTACGCCGATGGCAAGTTGCAGCCCGGCCAGACCTGGCGCCAGGAGAGCATCGTCGGAAGCATTTTCGAAGGGACCGTTTCCCTGGTGGACGGCAGGATCTATCCGGAGATCACCGGCTCCGCGTACGTGAATGCCGACGCCGAGCTGATTCTCGATGAGAGCGATCCGTTCTGCTACGGAATCCGGGGAGCATGCGCGCAAGTTACGACGTAGCCATCGCCGGTGGCGGCATTGTAGGCGCCGCCTGTGCCGCGGAGTGCTCCGCCGCGGGGCTCTCTGTGGTGGTGGTGGAACCCGGGCCCGTCGGCGGAGGCGCCACCGCGGCGGGCATGGGGCACATCGTGGTGATGGACGATTCACCGGCGCAGATCGCCCTTACCCTCTATTCGCGCAGCCTCTGGATCGCACTTTCGGGCGAGCTTCCCGCCGACGTCGAATACCTGCCGTGCGGCACCATGTGGGTGGCGGCCGGCGAGGAAGAGATGGCCGAGGTCCGGCGCAAGAAGCGCCTGCTCGATGGCATCGGCGTGCGGGCCGAAGTGCTCGATTCCCGGCAACTCGCCGAAGCCGAGCCGCATCTTCGGCCGGGACTCGCCGGCGGGCTTCTGGTGATCGACGATTCGGTGGTGTACCCACCCTGCGCGGCGCGTTTTCTGCTGGAGCGCGCCCGCGTGCATGGGGCCGTGGTGTGCATAGGGGAGCGCGCCGCCGAACTGACCGGCCAGGGGATCAAACTCCGCGACGGCACCGTTCTGGCCGCGGGCATCACCGTGAATGCTACCGGCGCGTGGGCGCCCGAACTCACCCCCGGAATCGAGGTCCGCAAACGCAAAGGGCACCTCTTGATTACAGAACGCTATCCGGGATTTGTCCACGCGGTGCTCATCGAGTTGGGATACCTGAAGAGCGCCCACTCCACCACCGCGGATTCGGTGGCGTTCAACGCGCAGCCCAGGCGCACCGGCCAGGTGCTGATCGGGTCGTCGCGCCAGTTCGGCGCGGAGGATACCGCCATCGATACTCACATGCTGCGCCGCATGCTCCAGCGGGCCGAGGATTACATGCCCGGCCTCGCGGATCTCATTGCCATCCGCACCTGGACCGGCTTCCGCGCCGCGACTCCGGATAAGCTGCCGCTGATCGGTCCGTGTCCCGGTAACGAGACACTGTACCTGGCTACGGGACACGAAGGCCTTGGAATCACCACCTCGCTGGCGACCGGCAAGCTGGTAACGGATCAGATACTTCGCCGCACGCCCCCGATTCCGTTCGAGCCCTATCTCCCCAGCCGCCGTCACGAGGAGGCATCGCATGGCTGACACAGTGAGTCTCTCTGTAAACGGCGCCAACGTGACGGTGCCCTCCGGCGCGATGGTGTCCGCCGCCGTCGCGTTGGCTGGTGTGAGTAGCTTCCGCAAGTCCGTAAGCGGCGAGCCCCGCGGCCCTCTTTGCGGTATGGGTATCTGTTTCGAGTGTCGCGTGACCATCAACGGCTGGGAGCACTGCCGCAGTTGCCAGATCCTCTGCCAGGAAGCCATGGAGGTCCGCACCGATGGCTGAGGCGTTGCGATCAACTGTAAGAACGTGATAATCGGCCGCCGATGAACGCGGATGAAAAACAGACGTTTCCGCAACTCCATGAGAAGAGTTGCCGGCCATTGGGAGCTCTGTCCGAGTGGCGCGTCAACCGCCCGGAGCACTCAATTGCGGGCCGATAACGTCGGTAAACGTTGCGCGACCAGGCGTGAGTAATGTGCACTGGGCGGGTCAAGGGGACTCCTACGTCTTGGGCGCGCGAAGATCAGCTTCTGAGGAACTCCCCCGGAAGTTGTTGATAATACGGGATCGGTAGCCTGTTGAAAAATGTCGGAAACTGGCGTCGCGCAAGCAGGAGTACCTCCCCGGTATGGCCCCACCGAGCGGGCAGTTTGCTTTTGAGGAACTCCCTCCTCGGACCTTTTGATTCAGCCGGTTACGCGGCAGGTTTTTCTTCGATTGGGACCAGTTTGTAGCCCAGTCGCTGCGCCTGCCGTTTGAGTTTCGCTTCGAGGCGTTTCTCGCGCTCGGCATCACGCTGGGCCCACAGCGAAATATCGTATTCCACTTGGTTCTTCACCATCGTGTAGAAGATGATCGCGATTTTATGGGCCGTTGACGTGGTGGCCGCCGGCGCGTCCATTTTGCTCTTCATCCGGCGGAGATAGTCGCCCAGCGGCGATTGGTCATTATGCAGAGTATACGCCGCCAGTCGAAATAGGTCCCCCGCCCGGTTGTGTACCCTGCGCACTCCCCTCCACAACACCCGCCCGCCACTGATGTCGTTATCCGGGCACAGTGCCAGCCAGGACACGAAGTGCCCTGCCGTCGGCCATCTCGACATGTCCCGCCCCACTTCGCTGAACAATGTCAAGACCATCGCCATCAGCCCGGGGATCTGCGTCAGGTCCACACCGAACAGTTTGTAGGACTCCGTTCGAAGCTCGAAACCCGTCTTTGGATTCACGTTTTTCTTCTTGCGTCCGTGCTGCTTTTTCTTTCGGTCCGGTGGTAATGGCTTCTCTGCGGGGTCCACCCGGGGCTGGAACGCCACCAACAACTTCTCGATCTCTTCATCGCAAGCGGCGATCTGCGTCTGGTAATGTTGGTACATCTGCCGCGACTGCTTCAGCGTGAAAAGATGCTCCGGCCGCCAATTGCCCACCAGCGATTTGCGAATCGTCTCTTCGCTGGCATGGATGCGCCGGTCCCGCAGTTTCGCCAACTCCACCGGGTCGCGTTGCCCGTCCCCAATGGCATCCACGATAGCCAGACCTGTCAATCCGGTGATGTCGCTGATCACGTGATGGATCTGCACATTCATCTGCGTCAGCGCTTTCTGCATGTGCTGGATATGCTGGCTGGTCATCTGCACCAGATCGCTGCGGTGCCGCATCAATGACCGCACCGCGCATACTTCCCCGTCCGGTCGAAATGCAGCGCGCAGCAGGCCTACCGAATGCAGGTATTGCAGCCATTGGCATTCGTGCCAGTCGGTTCGCCGTCCCGGTACGTTTTTCATGCCACGGGCGTCCACCAAACAGGGTTTCACCCCGTGTTGCTCCAGCACATCGTAGGTCGGAATCCAGTACACTCCTGTGCTCTCCATCGCCACCGTGGTGACCCCACAACTCACCAGCCACTTGGCCATGCTCTCCAAATCTTCGGTGAAGGTTGAGAATACTCGCACCGGATGCTCATCCCGATCCGGCGGAACGGCTACATAAATTTCCTTCGCACCGATATCAATTCCAGCTGCGTTCACTTCCAGTGAGGGTCGATCTTCCAGGCACATCCCTTTCCTTTTTCGGCCCCGTTTGCCTTTGCCCGCCGCAGTCTTCTGCTCACCGAGCGGTTTGGAATGCTTCTTCTGTTTGGACATGCCTCTGATCCTTTCGGCTCAGGTAGGGGCCAAGTCGCGCAAATCAAGGTACTCTTTTGAAGGGAATCAGCCTGGGGTGCTGCCTCAGGCTGTAACCACTGTATGGCGCACGGAACTTGGGACCACGCTTCTAATCGGATTTAACAGCACCACTGTTCTATCGGCCTACTTCCGCTACCTGACATCCACCATTCTCCTCGAATCGGCGTGCGACGCGCGCGACGCCAAGTTCCTCCCCGGTATGGCCTTGCCACGCGGGTGCTTGGCTTCTAAGGTGCTCAATGACGATCAGGAAGAGCGGCTCTCCACATTGGTCCGCCGGAACACGCCGCTGGTGCGTGCCTGGTACCTGAAGGAATCGTTCTACCGTTCTGGGCCTACCAGCAGCCCTGGCGAGCCGCGCAAAATCTCCGGAAGTGGATGAATTCGGCCATGCGCTCGAAGCTGGTTGCCCGAATGAGGCGGAGGCGCCAGTGCGGGGAGACTGGCGCTATCGCCTCAGTTGATCTCAAGAACTGAGCCCTTTTCCGGGATGGGCTCACGCTTCAGAGTGTGGCCGTACGCTGTTTCCCTGTCAGGGCGCGAGGTTGTCGTTGCTGGTGGAGGCGTGGTTCTTCTCGATCTCGGTCCTGCTGTCGAAGCTGAAGGTGCCCAGATGGTAGACGCCGCCGCCGATGCCCTGGCCCGCGGTTCCGCCGCCGACAGCGAAGTTATAGCTGACCGTCGCGCCCGAGAGGGGGAGCGTCGTCCCGGGGTCGTTATAGAGTCCACCTCCCCAACCGTTGCCACCGTTGCCACCGGACCCACCTTTGCCGCCGAGGGCATTGTTGTGTTCGACCGTGGAGTTGCTGACCGTGACACTCGTCCCAAACCCAAAGGCATTGGTGACGGCGATCCCGCCGCCTGCGCCGAGGCCGCCATTGGCGCCTGGGCCCCCCGTGCCACCGAGGGCCTCGTTATGCTCCAGCGTGCAGCCGCTGATCTGGCCCACGCCGTTCCAGACGTCGATGGCGCCACCATAAGCGCTGCCGCCGCCGTACCCTATGCCGCCGGTTCCGCCAATGGCCTGGTTGTGGTCAAAGCTGCTGTTGCTGACATCTAGCGCTACCACCAATCCGGGTTCGCCGCCACTGCCGATAGCGCCGCTGTTAGCAGCACCGGCGAAGGGGCCAATATTGTCGTTGCCGCCGATAGCTTGGTTATGACTGAACGCGCTGCCGGTGACGGTTAGGACTCCAGCGTTTCCGATTGCGCCGCCGAAACCGAAGCCGGGGACGGGCCCGCTGCAGCCGTCGCCGCCCCGAGCCACGTTGCCGGTGAACTGACTATCGGCGATTGTGGCGGATACCATATTCCCGATTGCGCCACCAATGCCGACCCCGACTTGGTCCGTACTGCTGCTGCAGCCGTCGCCGCCCCGGGCCAGGTTGCCGGTGAACTGAGTGGCGGCGACATCTAGTCTTCCGCCGAACCAACTGGCGATGCCCCCCGCTACGCCCCATCCCGGGCGACCGAATGCGCCGGGGCTAGCATCGGCGAGGGCTGCGTTGTCTGACACCACATCGTTACGCAGAGTCAGGCTGGCGAAGCTAAGGACTCCACCGCCGGTGCTCGCGAGGATCGGCGACCTGGCGTCGGCAAGGCCGCGGGTGATCGTGATCCCGGCGAGAGTCACTGTTCCGCTCTGGATGACGAAGACCCGGCTGGCGTGGTTGCCGCTGATCTTCAGCTTGTTGGGGCCTGGACCCTCGATGTCCAAGTTCCGGGTGATCGTCAAGGCGCCACTGGTCAGGGTGATGGTCCCGGTGACGCTGAAAGTGATTGTGTCGCCCGCGACGGCGTCAGTGATGGCCTGACGCAGGGAGCCGGGGCCGCTGTCGTTGCGGTTGCTCACCGAGTGGGTGGCAGCACGGGCGCTGGTCGCGCTCCCAAGCGCGGCCAGAGCAAGTGCGCAAGCTGCGAGGGTCGCACTACCACGAACAAGTAGTGAAGCTTTCTTTGAATTCTCCATCTAGAACCTCCTATTTCTGAACCTTCTATTTCTGTTTCTTTCTTTCCGCCACCCGCCTTGAGTGGCGAAGTCTTCGGTACGAGAGAGATGCGTCCTTGCGGTCGCAGGCCGGATTCCTCTTGGGTCGGATTGTCCAGCCAGACGATCGAGATCCCCGGCGAAGGGCGTCGAGATTAATCTTGCTCAGGGCGCGAGGTTGTCGTTGCTGGTGGAGGCGTGGTTCTTCTCGATGACGGTCGTGCTGTCGAAGCTGAAGGTGCCCAGACGGTAGACGCCGCCGCCGATCCCCTGACCGTCGCTGCCGTGAGCGCGCGCCTCGCCGCCAAGGGCGAAGTTGTAGCTGACGGTCGCGCCTAAGAGGGTGAGCGTGGATGTGGCGTCATCGTACAGTCCCCCGCCCAAGCCGTTCCCGCCATTCCCGCCGGAGCCACCCTCGCCGCCCTGCGCTTGGTTGTGGGCCACAGTGGTGCCGCTGACGGTGAGCGTCGCCGCGTCGCCGCTGAGGAGTCCGCCGCCCCGGGCCTCGCCGCCGTTGCTCCCGGGCCCTCCGCGTCCGCCGCGAGCCACGTTGTGTTCGACCGTGGTGTGGCTGACGGTGACATTCGACCCGAGGCCGAAGTCATTGGCGACGCTCATAGCGCCGCCCAAGACGACGCCGCCGTTGGCACCCAAGCCTCCTGCCCCCCCGAGAGCCTCGTTGTGATCCAGCGTGCAGTTGCTGATCGTGCCGGGCCCTTTGATTGCCAAGATGGCGCCGCCGGCAGCCCAGCCCCCCGCGACCCCCGCGAGATTGCCGTTGTTGCCACCGATGGCCTGGTTGTGCTCGAACCTGCTGTCCTTGGCAATCAGCATCACCCCGGGTTGTCCGACCCCGCCAGTGTAAATGGCGCCCCCGAGACCCCTGCCCCAGGTGGCGGGATTGTCGTTGCCGGCGACAGCTTGGTTCTCAATGAACGTGCTGCTGGTGACGGTGAGGGCGCCGGCGTTTCCGATGGCGCCGCCGAGGCCGCTGCCGGCCTCGGGTACGCTGCCGCCACTCCCGCCCTGGGCTACGTTGCGGATGAACTGACTATCGGTGATTGTGGCGGTTCCGAAAATCCCGACGGCGCCGCCAACGCCTTCACCGTGGGAGCGGTCGCCGCCCCGAGCCAGATTACCGGTAAACTGACAGGCGGTAACGTTCAACAGTGCGAAACTGAGGACACCTCCGCCGGCACCAAAACCCGGGGTGCCAAACGGGCTGGCGCTGGCATCGCCGAGCGCCTCGTTGTCGGACACGACATCATTAGACAGAGTCAGGCTGCCGTAGTTGAGGACCCCACCGCCGATGCTGAAGACGATGGGCGAGTTGAGGTCCGCCCGGCCGTTGGTGATTGTCATCCCCGCGAGAGTCACTGTTCCGCTCTGAATCAAAAAGACCCGGCTGGCGTGGTTGCCGCTGATTTGCAGCTTGTTGGGGCCGGGACCCTGGATGTTCAAGTCCTTGTTCACCGTCAATGCGCCACTGGTCAGGGTGATCGTCCCGGTGACGCTGAAAGTGATCGTGTCGCCCGCGGCTGCGTCAGCGATGGCCTGGCGCAGGGAGCCGGAGCCGCTGTCGTTGCGGTTGCTCACCGAGCGGGTGGCAGCACGGGCGCTGGTCGCGCTCCCCAGCGCGGCCAGAGCAAGTGCGCAGGCTGCGAGGGTCGCACTACCCCGAACAAGTGGTGAGGCTTTCCGTGAATTCCCCATATAGAACCTCCTATTTCTGAACCTTCTATCTCTGTTTCAAGTTTTCCGCCACCCGTCTTGAGGGGCGAAGTCTTCCGTGTGAGAGAGATGCGTCCTTGCGGTCGCAGGCCGGATTCCTCTTGGGTCGGATTGTCCGGACAGACGATCGAGATCCCCAGGCGAAGGGTGTCGAGATTAATCTTGCTCAGGGCGCGACGTTGCCGTTGCTGGTGGAGGCGTGGTTGTTCCCGATGACGGTCGTGCTGTCGAAGCTGATATCAATCGCCGCCTGGAATTTCTCCTTTCTCGGTCGTGGACGGAATCGGCATGATGACCGCTTACCTCGCCACCCGGCTTCATATGCTGATGTGCAGACGGCGATGAAAACCGGACAAGCCCTTTTTCGTGGCAGCTACCCGAGTGAATTGGATCACCCGAGGGGCTGGGTGTTAACACGCCGACATACCGGAGGATCAGAGGTTAGCGGTTTTCCAGGTGCCTGAAAGCCGGGCGTCCAGTGTACAATCAGAAGCGATTATTCATCCCTAACGGATCGGCTTATGACCGGACAGCCCCAGCACGAAGTCACCGGGCTGCTTCAGGCTTGGCGCAGCGGCGATCGAGCGGCGCTGGATCAACTCATGCCTCTGGTCTACGCTGAACTCCACCGCCTGGCCCACTTCTACCTGGCGCGGGAGCGCCCAGGAAATATTCTGCAGACCAGCGCGCTGGTCAACGAGTCTTATCTTCGGCTTATCGACGCGAGCCGGGTCGACTGGCGGGACCGGGCCCATTTCTTCGCGGTCGCCGCCAGGATCATGCGCCAGGTGCTGATGCAAAATGCCCGCTGGCGTCATGCCGGGAAGCGCGGCGGTAGCGCGGTCAGGGTGGAATTCAACGAATCCTTCCTTCCCGCGCCGGAACGGGATGAGGATCTGATCGCACTCGATGACGCGCTCATCGGGCTCGCAAGAACCGATCCACGTGAGGCCCAGGTCGTCGAACTGCGCTTTTTCGGTGGATTGAGTGAAGAAGAAACCGCTCACGTGCTAGGGGTTTCCGACAGGACGGTGAGGCGGGAGTGGGACCATGCAAAGGTCTGGCTTCTGCGGGAACTAAAACACGGAGCACGGGCATGACCCCGGACCGGTTTCAGGACGCCAAGCGGATCTATAACTCGGCGCTGGAGCGAGAGCCGGCCCAGCGGGAAGCCTACCTCGCGGAGGCGTGCGCAGGGGATGAATCGCTCAAGCAGGAAGTCGAATCCCTGCTCGGCTGCCACACTGAGGCACAGGAATTCTTCAAGGCGCCGGCAGTCGAGGCCGGAGGCAAAGCGCAGGCAAGCGAATCTCCCATCGATTTCACCGGCCGCACAGTGTCTCACTATGCCATCGTTGAGAAGATCGGCGAGGGCGGCATGGGTGTGGTCTACAAGGCCCGCGACACACATCTGGACCGCTTTGTCGCGCTGAAGGTGCTCCCCCCTGAGAAGGTCGCCGACCCGGAGCGCAAGCGGCGGTTCGTGCAGGAAGCCAAGGCGGCCTCCGCGCTGAACCATCCCAACATCGTCACCATTCATGACATCGACACGGCTGACGGCGTGACCTTCATCGCGATGGAGTTTGTGAAAGGCAGGACGCTCGATCGGCTGATTCGGGGCAAGGGCATCGTTCTGAACGAGACGCTGAAGCATGGCGTGCAGATCGCCGATGCGCTGGCGGCGGCCCACGCCGCGGGCATCATCCACCGCGACATCAAGCCGGCCAACATCATCGTCACCGACACAGGTCTGGTGAAGGTGCTGGATTTCGGCCTGGCCAAGCTCACCGACCCAGCGGAGAGCATCGAGGCCGGGACCAGGCGCAGCACGGGGCAGAAGACCGAGGAGGGTGTCATCCTCGGCACGGTCGCCTACATGTCGCCGGAGCAGGCGGAAGGGAAGAATGTGGACGCCCGCTCGGACATCTTCTCGTTCGGCTCGGTGCTATACGAGATGACGACCGGACGGCGGGCGTTTTCCGGTGAGACGAACGCGTCCACGCTGGCGGCGGTTCTGCGCGAGGATCCGAAGCCGGTCAGCCAGGTGGCGCTCGATACGCCGCCCGAGCTGGAGAGGGTGATCAACCGCTGCCTGCGCAAGGATCCGGGGCGCCGCTTCCAACACATGGCCGACCTGAAGGTCCCGCTGGAGGAGTTAAAGGAGGAATTGGACTCCGGCACGCGGACCGCTGACGCGCCGCCCGCCACGCGCCGCCGTCGCCGGACGGCATGGGCGGCGGGCGCGTTTCTGCTGGCTGCGGCACTCGGCCTCGGCGCCTGGTTCGGACTCTTGCGGCGGCCGCCAGCCGGCCCGGCGGCCAGAGTAGGGACGTTCACCGGGTTCCCGGGAACAGAAACGCAACCCGCCTTCTCGCCGGACGGCAAACAGTTGGCGTTCGTCTGGAACGGACCGAAGCAGGACAACGACGACATCTACGTCCAGCTCGTGGATGAAGCAACGCCGCGGCGGCTGACCAGCGATCCCGCCTTAGACTTCAATCCCGTCTGGTCGCCGGACGCCCTCCGCATCGCCTTCCTGCGGGACACTCCGGCGGGAACCGAGGTCATGGTGGTTCCGGCCGCGGGCGGCACGGAGCGCAGGCTGCTCGTTTCGCCGGTCAGACCTTTTTCGATGACAGACAAGCAATTCTGCGGGCTGGCCTGGTCGCCCGACGGGAAATTCCTTGCGATTGTGGACAAGGAATCGGAGCAGGCGTCCCCCAGCATCTTCCTGCTGGATGTCGAGACACGCGCGAAACGAAGGCTTACTACGCCGGCATCGGAGTTTTGGGACGGCGCCTCAGCATTCTCGCCCGATGGCCGCAGCCTGGCGTTCCAGCGTGGGCGCGCTAGCCTCCCCCCGAGCGACATCTACGTTCTGCCGCTGTCGGCCAGCGGCCAGCCGCTTGGCGAGCCTCAGCAGATCACCCATGACAACAGTTGGATTCACGCTCGAGCCGACGCCACAGCGCGGCGAGCGCCTCGGGATCGCGCCCGGCGACGTCGAACATGAAGCGCTCGAAGTTCGAGGCCTTCGAGATGTCCATCGACGGCGACGACGTCGCGTGCGTCTCCGCCGCGGCGCGGGGGCGGTAGCGGCCGGTGCGAAAGAACTCGTCCAGCACGTCGTTCTCGTTGGTCGCGA
>JAIQFN010000008.1 GCA_020073265.1 Terriglobia bacterium
CTCGCTCATCTTATCGACGACAACCGCTCGCCGAACCCGCGCATACAACTCCACTGTGTACACCTCTCCGGTGTTCCACAAAACACTTCTCTATGGGAATGTTCGATGGAACCAGTCTCCGGCGGCCTGGTTTTGCTCCGCCAGCAACGCCGCTCACGCGGCGTTTACTGGTCTATTTTGCATCCGGCGCGTATAGTATTATTTCTGAGACGGCGGCGGAAACTTCTGCTTCACGACCCAGACGATGATGGACTCCAACTGCACCTTCGACAGGTCGGCCTTGCCATCCTTCGCCTGAATCTCAAGCGCGCCGAGTTCGACGCCCAGCCGCACCATGCCCTCTGACAACGGCTTGCCGGCAGGCTTGACCGCGAACCAGTTGCGGATGTCGGTCGCCAGTTGCGGATTCTTCGCGCGCAGGTCCGTGGTCATCTTGTCGATGAAGTCCCCGACGTAGACGGCCTGCTCTTTGTCAGGCTTGGCGTTGAAGTCTTTCAGGTTCATCGCCTGCGCTGTCATGATGACGAAAAAAGCGAGGAAAAGCCTCATGCCTGAGTATAACCCGAATTGAATGAATCTGTTGCGGTGATCTTCAAAGTTTCTGTCAGCCACGTTCATAACCGTTTGCCGCCCAACGAGGCGGCCCTGTCCTTCCTTTATATAGCGTTTTAAAACCTCCATTTTCCTCTTGAACAGGACAAGGGGTTGCTTCAGATCGGGCCGAAGCCTGTCAAGGGCGCAGGTTTTGCGCTCGTGAAACCCTTGACTGCAAGGACCGATCTGGCAGCTTTGCGTTGGAGGAAAATGGAGCGGGTTGCGAAACGGTTTAAATCTTGGGCGCGATCTGGCCTGACGGCCGGGGCGCATTTTGCGTTTGGGGATTTTCCGTCTCGGTATTCTTGCGATCAGCGACGGTCTGCCCGTCCGCCGCTTTTGTGAAGGCCGGGACGGTCGAGATGGTGTATTCATCGCCGAACGCAGCCATGTAGTCGGCGGAGCCATAATCGACAGGGGCTTGTTGCGCGCGGGCCTCGACCCTCCCTGCGAACTCCTTCTCGTCGGCGGACAACCGGTCACTGGCGGCATTCAGATCCTGCCCTCCCCGCTCCGCCTGGCCCCGGTCGTCGAGCACCTTCTGCTTCAGCCGCTTCAATTCTTCGTACCGGTCATCGATCTCATTTTTCTGCCGCCACGTCGAGGCATCCGGCGTGGTGCTGTGAAGGGCGGCAGCTTCGTCGCGGTCCGTACCCGACAGCACCGTGCCCTGCTCGTCGCGGTACTGGTCGCCGTCCACATAGACGCGGAGGCCGTCATGTAACTTGAGAGCGTTGTCCTCGATCTCCTTGCGGCGTTTCTCGACGACGCGCTGCTGCTGATCGATCTGCGCCAGCAGGCGGTCGGAGCGCTCGCGGTATTCCTGCATTTCCTGTTCGGCCAGCAGGGTACGGCGGCGACCCTCTTCCTCGCGCCGGCGTTTCTCCTTCGGGTCCAAACCGGGGAAGATCATCAGATGGCGGCTGGAATCACCCGACAGTTCAAGCGCCAGTTCGTCGGTGTCCTGCTGGTGGATCAGGGCGGCCCGGCGCCCGAAGAACTCGCTCAGCCATCCCGGCGGAATTGCCCCGCTCGGCAGAGCCAGCAGCTCGCCGTCCGGTATCGCGTCGAGATCGTCTTCCTCTTCCGTCGGCGTGGACATGACAATTCCCCATCCTCGTTTTCAGACTACACGCTTAGGTTTAAGATTCTGTAAATACACAACCGGGGTTTGAGTTCTTTCCAGAATGTGGCTGCCCTTTGGGCCAGAATTGAGGCTACAGGGGCCTGTGATGACCGGCTGTGGCAAAAGACGCCCCTCCCTCAGAGCGCTTCGTGCGCTCATCCTTTTTAAATTGGCAGGGATTTTAAGCGACGGTGACTACCAGCGATTCTGCGATCACAGAAGGTCGCGAAGTTCCTGAAGCCGGGCTTGAATCTCGGCCCATGACGGATAAGGGCCGTAGCAGAGCATCCGGCACTGTGCCTCGTATTCCACGCCGATGGCAGTGGAGAGTTTGTCCGGCGGAAACAGCGCGTCGCTGCGGGCAAAACTCATTCCCTCGGGATGAAAATAGCTTCGCGAAAAATGGGTGCGGCTGATGTGGTCGTAATCCGTCTTGATGGCCGCGTACTCGGGGGAATTCAGCATGGCGGTCACCTCATGCTGTGCCGCGAGCTGAAACAGGTCGTAGTAGTGCCGGGCGTAGGTGCCGAGCGGCTGGCCGTCGCGCTTGAGCAGTTCAACCTTGCTATGAATGGCGAACAGTTTCTCGACGAACGTCCGCCTGAAGTGGAGCAGGCGCATCGGAAACGATCCTTCGTCCTCCGCGCCCAGGGTAACGCCGCTCTCCTGCAGGAACTGGCCGAGGTACGAGCGCAGCTCAACGGTGACAGTCGGTTCCCGGCCACTGGCGCTGCCCGCCTCCACCAGCACGCGGTTGGCAACCTCGCCAGGTCCGCCGAAAAGCTGCGTGTAGGAGAAACGGTCATTGCGCCCGAATCCGCCGATGGTCTGACTCTCGCCGGGGATGAATGTCAGCGCCGGGTGCGCGCCGACAGCATTGCGGAGTGTCTTCAGCTCACGGTCGATGGCTCTGTTGGCCAGGACGGGCCTGAAGGCCTGGGGATCAAGGAAAACGTCGATGTCTTCCGAAAACCGCTGGATCAGGTTCCAGCCTTTGGCCAGGCTCGTGCCGCCCTTGAAGATGACTTTTTCGCGGGCGCTGGCAACGATCCGCAGGGCCTCGGTGACGTAGTAGTCCTTCTCGATAATGGCGGGACGCAATCCGCGCGCGCGAAAATGCTCCGCCGCCCGCAGGATCGACTGCTCGAAATCCCGATGTTCAAACAGCTTCACGTCAGCGTCCCTCCTTCGCCTGCCAATCGCGGGCATGCGGCAGTCCTGACAGCCGACCAAAGTCAAAGCGGGAGAACGGATTCAGGGAGGCGCGCAGGCGCGCAAGCGCGGCTGGTTTTTTGCCTATCTCCTCACCTATCGCGCCGATCAGCGCGCGCACGCGCGGCGGCTCCGAGTCAGCGATCTTGAGCAGGCGCTCGAACCGGCCCTTTTCCGAAATGAGCGCCAGAGTTCTGCGGACGGTTTCCCGCGGCGATAGTTCGCTCGTTTTGCCTCCGCGCCTCAGGAAATCGAGTAGCGCGGCATCGGCATCCGAAAGACCGGCCCATGCTTCCGGCCGCCTGGCGTGGACGACGGTGTCAGCACCGATGAGCTTGCGGGGCAGACTGAGGGCGCTGGTGGCAACCTCGCCCCTCCGCGCCGTCTGCGTCGTGAAGCCCAGAAGACTGGCGGCGGCGATCCCGGAGGGAAAGACCTGCTTGCGGCGGGAGGCGAGTTCCTGGATGGCGGCCGGGTTCGGCAGGCTCTTGCCGAACGTCGTTTGCCGGGAGCGGTAATAGACGCCCTTGCTCAGGCGTTCGAGTATGCCTTGGCGCGTCAGGCGCGAAAGGGCTTGCGCCACCGCCGTGAAGGGCAGGTCCCGGAAGTCTTCAAGCCGCCACAGCTTTTCGCCGCCGCGTTCGATGCGCTGGCGGACCTGGTGCATGATCCGGCGTGATCCAGCGGATGTGGTGCTCGTTCCCATGTTGCCCAGTATCGATCCTGAAGCCGGTTATCGTCAAGTTTTTTTGCTATAAAACTTGACATGTTAGCCCCTCACCGGACCACGGACATAGAGGCTCAGGCTGTTCTCGCCATTGGCCGAAGGGGGGCTCCCGTAGCTCACGAGGATGGTTCCATCCTAGGCCGCCGGGGCGGGAGCAGGTGTCCCGCTTTTTTCCCGGCGCTAGGGAGATAGAAGAACGGTGCAGCTTGTTTGCCCTACGCGGGATGGTGCCATCCCCTACGCCGAAGCGGGATCATGGTGACCCGCAGGCTTTTCGGCTTCGAAGCCAGGGACTTGATGATGATGGTAGCGGGCGAGGGACTTGAACCCCCATGACCTTGCGGTCGGACGATTTTGAGCCGTCTGCGTCTGCCAGTTCCGCCAGCCCGCCACAGCGCAGTTCTGCGCTTCTTCACTTTAACATTATGAAGCTCTCATCGCTCACGCGTCCCTACTCCTCTTGTTCGGTAGGCGGCTCGTTCTTCTTCTTAGTTTTTGGCCGCCGTATGTTGATCGCGGCGGCATCGAGGCTGTTCTTGAGGTGGGAGGCGTAGTATTTCTCGATCATCTCGACGCTGGTGCGGCAGTTCTTCGCGATCTGATAAATGTCCGCACCTTCCATGAGACGGAGGCAGATGTAGGTGTGCCGCAGGCTGTAGGCCGTGCGGGGTTGTCCTTCACGGTCTTTCTTGAGTCCTTCTTCGTCCAGGATGGTGTTGAAGAGTTGCCGGTGCGTCTTCGGAAAAATCGAATCGGTCGGCTGCGGCTTGTTCCTCTCGGCCAGCCTCTGAAAAGGCTTTACGGCCCCGGTGGTGCTCTTGCAATAGCCGACGCCGCGTTTGCCGCGGACCTCGATCTCAAGGATGGTTTCATGGCTGCCCTCATCCTCGACGATCTTCACATCGCGATATTCAAGCTGGTTCGCCTCGTCCGGCCGCAGGCCGGTGTTCGCCATGAACAGGACGTAGTCGTGAAGCTGTTCAGATTCCCATTTGTAGCGGGGATTTTTCGGAGTGCGCGCCCGTCGCCGGGTGGCTTCATAGAGCTTCTTGTATTCCTCCGGGGAAAACCACGCACGGTGAGAGATCTTCCCCGACGCCCGGTAGGGTTCGGACAGATCCGGAAGCCGGTCCAGCCATCGGTGGCGCACGGCGGCTTTGAGCGTCTGCCGGAGAACAACGATTTCCTGATGCATGGTGCTACGGGCTGGCGGCTTTCCGTGTTCCTTCACCGCTTCCTCGTGGCGATGAATGCGGTACTCCTGTACCTGGCCGGGCGTGATCTCGGAAAGTCCCATGTCGCCGAAGAAGGGCACCAGATGAACCCGGAGGCGCGCGCTGTGGCCTTGAACGTACTCGGCATTGCGTTGGCCCTCGGTGATGATCTGGTATTCGCGCTCGAATTGCACGGCGGCTTCGCGGAAGGTTTTTTCGCTGGTTATTTCGCCGTTTCGGACCTTGCCGCGCAACCCCAGAAACCAGTCTTCGGCGAAGTCCTTGGCCTTGGCGAGGCCGTCCTCCTTCGTCGAGACGCGCCGGTTCTTGCCGGCGAGGTAGGTCGAACACTGCCACAGGCTGCTGTTGTCGCGGCGGTAAACGTGGACTTTGCCGCCGAGGATCGTGTGTTTCTCTGGCATAGCGGTCGGGCCTCGAAAAAGGGCCAAACTGTGTAAGGCTTGTGTAAGTATACCAGAGGTGCCAACTGTTCAGCTATCAAGCTGAAAAAAAGCGGCTTAGTACGACACAAAAGTTTATACGGATGATTTTGAGTCCCGTGCGTCTGCCAGTTCCGCCACTCCAGCGATCGGTGAGGCCCCGTGACGATTTCGAGTATACCAGCCTCGCGCTGATCCGCGCATGCGTCCGCTAACCGCTTCCTCGCGCCCGCCGCCCTCGCTGTGCTAGGCTTCTTTCTGGAGGAATTCTTCTGGTGAAAACACTTTTTGTGGTTCTTGGTTTGTCAGCTCTCGCTTCCATGACCGCCTTCGCAGGCGAATGGACAGGCTATCTCTCCGACGAAAAGTGCGCGGTCAGCGGCTCGAAGGCCAAGACGGCCGCCGAATGGATCCAGCCCAAAGCCTTCGAAGGCTGCGTCAAGAAATGCGTCCAAGCCGGCGAAACCGTCGTGTTCGTCACCGAGGATAACAAGATCGTCAAGATCGACGCGGCTTCCATGAGCAAGATCATGCCCGCCATCGGCCACAAGGTGAAGATCAGCGGCAAAATCGACGGCGACAAGCTCACAGTCGACTCCATCAGCACGCTGCCGATGTAGTCGCGGGCGAGGCCGCTCGCTCAGCTCAACTCGCGCACGATCTCGCAGGCGCGCTCATACAGCATTCCCGTCTCGTTGCTGCAGCCCAGGAACCGCATGCCGCGCTCGCGCCAGAACTTGGCCTGCGGAATCGAGCGCGTCTGCGTCCCCGGCGCCACGCCATGCGCCACGCAACTGTCGCGGATCTTTTCCATCGCCTCTATCATCGTCGGATGCTGAAACTCGCCGCCCACGCCCAGCGACACCGACAGATCCGCCGGCCCCACCATCACCGCGTCGATCCCCTTGACCGACAGCAGCTCGTCGCGAGCCTCCACCGCGCGCCGCGTCTCGATCTGCAGCACCACCATGGTCTGCGCGTTCTTGTGCTCGATGATCTCGGGAATGGACACCTTCTCGTGATCCACCTGCAGCCCCGTTAGCCCGAATCCGCGCACGCCCAGCGGCGGAAATTTCGTCCAGCTCACCGCCTTTTCGAGCAGCTCCGGCGATTCCACGCGCGGAAAGACGATCCCGCCCGCGCCCGCGTCCAGCACCCGCGTCACTAAGGAATATTGCAGCTCCGCCGGGCGCACCAGCGGGCAGAAACCGGTCAGCGCCGAGATCCGGCAGATATCCTGCACGGTCTCGAGATCGAATCCGCCGTGCTCGGTGTCGACGAACGCCCAGTGAAACCCGGCGTCGCCCAGGATGCGCACCACGTCCTGCGATCGCAGCTGGCCGAATCCGGTTCCCAGTTGCACCTTGCCCTCGGCCAGGGCTTTTTTTACGGTATTGATTTTCATGAAAAGATCAGACCACCAGCACTTTGTGGTCGGGACAATCCAGCGTGACGTGCTCGTACAGCGTGTCCATCAGCCCCAGGCCATGCTGCGCGACAAACGGCAGAATGGAATACAAGCGCTCTTGCAGGTGCCTGTGCGGGAAGATCAGGCCCGACATGTAGCCCGCCTCCGTGCTGGCTCGTTCGTCGCGCCTGAGCGTCTCGCGCGCGGTCTTGTGCCCGATCTTCGCAAGCTGGTACAGCATCTTCGACCGGCTCTTGTCGGCGGCCGCGGCCAGCGTCGCGTCGAACGATACCAGGTCGTCCCGCAAGCGATCCAGCGATTCCACCGTGGCTTGCTGGATCTCCTCGAACTCGCGCAACAGCGCCGGTGGCACCAGCTTCTCGGCGATCACCTCGCGCACGCCGTCTTCGCCGCGGAAGAAGCTGGGAATCGTCAGCCCGTAGCGCTCCATCAACTTCGCCGCGCGCGCATCCAGCAGCGTGAACGAGCTGCGCGCCAGCATCACCGGCATTCGTCCCAGCAGATGTTCGTACAACACCTGCGACTGCGCCACGTAGGCCAGCTCGGCCGGACCACCGACATATGCCACCGTCGGCAGCACGTAATCCTGAACCACCGGCCGCAGCAGCGCGTTGGGCGACAGATGCTCCGCCAGGTCGATCAGTTGCGATACCGAATAGCGGCGGTCCTTCGAAACATAATCGCCGTTCTGACGCCGCAAGGTGATCCGGCGATCGCCGTCCAGCAAGAAAGCGAGCGACGTCTTCTGCTCCAGGTGGACCTGCGCGTGATAGCCGGCCGCCTCCAGTTCCCGGTTGCGCTCCAGCAGCCGGCCTTTCAGACTGTCGCCATCGCCCAACGCCCGGCGCAACACCGGCGCAGCCATGTCGCGCACGGCTTGATCCAGCGGATCGACGAACAGCAGGCCGCTCTTCGCGAGCAATCTCTGAAGCAGCGCCTGAAACGCCGCGCCAAACGTCGCGCCAGGACGATACGCCTCCCGCACAATCTCCGCGACTTCGGCGCCGTAGGGGAACCCGGCCAGCGTCGCCTCCAGTTGATCCACGGGCGGCGTCGCAATGGGAATCGCCCCCACCGGACGCTCGGCCGCGGCGGCGTCGCCGACGCTCAACGTGACCGGCCGACAGTCCGGCCCGAAGACGAAGCAGTGGTTCACCTCGGCGAAGTCGTGGTCCTCGCTCGCCAGCCAGAAAATCGGAACCGCCGGAATGCCCTGCTCGGTCAAGTGCGCCGCCAGCCGCGCCGCCGACAAGGCCTTATATATGGTGTACGAGGGGCCGGTGAACAAACCTACCTGCTGGCCGGTGACCACGGCCACGGTCCCAGGCCTCGCTAGCAGTTCGAGCGACGCGCTATCGCCGTTTCTCGCGCGCAGCGCCGCCACCAGCGCCGCCCGCCGTTCATCCGGAAACTCGATCTCCTTGGCCGCCGCCGCATAGGACAGCGGATCCTGGGGCGCGTGCCGGTAAAACGGAGCCACTCGATCGAAATGGTATTGAAAATCGGAGAACAGCCGGGAGGTGTGCGGGATGTCGGTGTGGCTTAGACAGGCCGTCTCCATTAGAGTGTCACCGTCCAAGATTACCAGATGACGCCGCCCGGCCCAAAGTCGCGAGATTCTTGCGTGGCGCACGCACTCGGGCGTGCCGCGTTCACGCTGGTGTGAACGCCTCCCCCAGCCTTTTCAGCTAAAATCAAGGCGTAGGCCATACTCGATGGACGAACAAGTGTTCAAAAAGCGAGCCGACGAGACCCTCCAGGCGCTCTACAAGCGGCTGGCGGCGGCCTCCGACGAAGCCGAATTCGAGGTCGATTTCAACTCCGGCGCCCTGGCCATCGAGTTCGAGGACCCTCCCGCCAAGTTCGTCATCAGCCCCAACTCCCCGGTCAGCCAGATCTGGGTCTCGGCCCATTCCAAGAGCTACAAGCTGGATTGGGATGACGTGGAAAGCACCTTCGCGCTGGAGAGCACCGGCCAAACCCTCACCGAGCTGATCCAGGACGCCATCACGAAGCAGCTAGGAGAAGAAGTCTCGCTCTAAATGCCGGGCGTCTACATTTCTTATCCTTTTTGCGCGCAGAAGTGTACCTATTGCAACTTCGCCTCCGGAGTTTCCACCGCCGGGCTGGAGCGCCAATACGTGGACGCTCTGGCGCGCGAGATCGCCGGACACACTTGGCCGTGGCGCCCCGAAACGGTCTACCTGGGTGGCGGAACGCCCAGCCGCATGGACGCGCGCGATCTGGATCGCATCCTGACCACGATCCCCGGCCGGCCGTGGCGCGAAGCCACCATCGAAGCTGCACCCGGCGGCATCACGCCCGAGCTGGCGCTCGAGTGGACCCGCGCCGGCATCAATCGCGTCAGCCTGGGCGTCCAGTCTTTCGTCGAGCGCGAGCTCAAGCGAACCGGCCGCAAGCACACCGCCGGCGTCGTCGCGAACGAGATCGAAACGCTGCGCGAGTGCGGCCTCCAAAACATCAACGTCGATCTCATCGCCGGCCTTCCCGGCCAGACCCGCGATTCCTGGCGCGAATCGCTCGCCTGTATTGAAAAACTCGCGCCCCCGCACGTCTCGGTCTACATGCTCGAAATCGACGAAGACAGCCGCCTCGGAAGTGAGGTGCTCCTCAATGGAAAACGCTATGGCGCACCCGAGATCCCCGGCGACGAGCTGATCGCGGAGCTGTATGAAACCGCCGTCTGCGAGCTCGACCGCCTGGGCATCCGCCGCTACGAGATTTCGAACTTCGCCCGCCCCGGCTTCGAATCGCTGCACAATCTGAAGTACTGGCGGCTGGAGCCATACCTCGGTTTCGGCGCCGACGCGCATTCCTTCGACGGCGCCGAGCGCAGCCAGAACGTCGAAAGCGCTCAGGAATACGTGGATCGCATCCGCCGGAACGAATCCCCGCAAGCGAGCTCCACACCCGCCAATCCCGCCGAGGAGCGCTTTTTCGTGGGCCTGCGACTTACCGAAGGCATCCGCCCGCGTCCCGATGAGTGGCGCGAATTCAACGCGCCCATCCAGCGATTCCTCTCCGAGGGCCTGCTCACCCAAGAAGGCGGCCAGCTGCGTCTCACCAATCGCGGCATGCTTTTTTCCAACGAAGTTTTCGCCGAATTTCTAACCTTATGATCGACCTCCGCAGCGACACCGTCACTCGCCCCACTCCCGCCATGCGCCGCGCCATGTCCGAAGCCGAAGTGGGCGACGACGTCTACGGCGAAGACCCCACCGTCAACCGCCTGGAACAGCGCGCCGCCGAAATCATGGGCAAAGAAGCCGGCCTGTTCGTCCCCACCGGCACCATGGGCAACACCGTCGGCGTCAAGGTCCACACCCAGCACGGCCAGGAGATCATCTGCGAAGCGCGCTCGCACTTGCTGGATTGGGAACTCTCCATGACGGCCTGGTTCTCCGGATGCCTGGTGCGCCCGATCCTGGCCGAAAACGGCATCCTGCGCTGGGACGCCGTCAGCGCGGCCATCCGCCCGGGCGGCGCGCACTCGGCGCCCACCAGCCTGCTCGAAATCGAGAACACGCACAACATGGCCGGCGGCACGGTCTATCCCATGGATGTGCTCCAGGACGTCTGCGGCCACGCTCACGACGCAGGCCTCCGGGTCCACCTGGACGGCGCGCGCATCTTTAACGCCGCCTGCCATCTCAACAAGCCGGTCCGCGAACTGGCCGCACCCGCCGACACCGTGATGTTCTGCCTTTCGAAAGGCCTCGGCGCACCCGCCGGTTCCATGCTGGTGGGAACCGAAGAAGCCATCGAGCGCGGACGCCTCTACCGCAAACGCCTGGGCGGCGGAATGCGCCAGGTCGGCGTGCTGGCGGCCGCCGGATCGATCGCGCTCGAAGAGATGCCGCACCGTCTGGGCGAAGACCACTCCAACGCCCGCTTTCTCGCCACCGAACTCGCCAAGCTGCCAGGCATTCAACTCGATCCCGCGCGCGTCCAGACCAACATCATCGTCTTCGACATCACTGGCACCGGCCTCGCGACCGCCGAAATCAGCGCGCGCCTGAAGGACCGCGGCGTGCTCATGAATTCGGCCAACCCGCGCCAGATGCGCGCCGTCACGCACTACGACGTCACCCGCGACGACTGCGCCACCGCCGCCGCAGCCCTGTCGGAAGTAGTTTCTCGAACCTAACCCGCCGCAGTACACTTCGTCTAAGGAACGTGGCGCACGCACTCGCGCGTGCCGCGTTCACACTCCTGTGAACGCCAGGAAGGAACCGAATGCCCTCGATCCTCCGAACCTACCGCAGCCTACTGAAGCGCCCGGCGTTCTTTTTCGCCGTTATCTTCACCCTGACCCTCGGCATCGGCGCCAACAGCGCCATCTTCTCGGTGATCGACGCCGTCCTTCTTAAGCCCCTTCCCTACCCCAACGGCGACCGCCTGATGGCGCTGTTCGAAAGCAGCCCGCGCAAGAAGGTGCCCCGCGGCGAGGTGGCTCCGGTTCGCGTCGAAGAGTGGAACCGCATGAACCATAGCTTCACCGCGATCGCCGGCGCCTACACCGAAAACGTCGCCGAAACCTCCGGCGATCTGCCCGAGATGCTGGTCTGCGCGCGCGTCAGCCCTCGATTTTTCTCCGTGCTCGAAACGCCCCCGCTCGCCGGCCGCACGTTCAATCCGGAAGAGGATCTCATGAACGGACCCAACGCCGCGGTCCTCAGCGAATCCCTGTGGCGACGCCGCTTCGGCTCCGATTCAGGGGTGCTCGGCAAACAGTTGACCGTCGGCCGTTCCGGATACCCGATCGTCGGAGTAATGCCCGACTCGGTCCGCTTCCCCACCGGCAACGTCGATCCTGTTCGGCGTCATCCCCGCATTGCGCGCCACCCGCCGCGAGGTGTCGGGCGTCCTGGCGCAAGGATCGCGCACGCAGATCGGCGGCCGCCACGGCATCGAACGATTGCTGGTGAGCGCTCAAATCGCCCTCGCCATCGTCCTGCTGGTCGGCTCGGGCCTCTTGATCCGCAGCCTCTCGCGCCTGGGACAAGTCTCGCTCGGTTTCCACCCCGAACACGTGCTAGCCTTCCACGTCAGCGCGAGCTGGGGCGAAAAGAACGACATGGGGCAGGTGGCGCAGCGCCTGTACCGCACACTGGAAACCACGCGCTCCATTCCCGGCGTCCAAGCTACCGCTCTCGCCATCGGCGCTCCCGGCGAGGCCGACGATTACCAGGTCCAGTTACACATCGCCGGCCGCGACACCGCGTCGGAAGGCGAGAAGCTGTTCGCCGACAGCGAGTCGGTCTCTGCGGATTATTTTCGAGTGTTGGGCATGCCGTTGCTCTCCGGCCACACCTGCCAGATCAGCTTCGACTCCAAAGCGCCGCAGTACGTCCTGGTCAGCGATTCCTTCGCCCAGAAATTCTTCCCAATCAGACACCGCTCGGCGAACATCTCACCGCAGGCGACTCCGGCTCCACTCCCATGGAGATCGTCGGCGTAGTGAGCGATGTCCGCAAGCACGGCTACTCCAAGGACCCCCAACCGGTCATCTATTGGTGCGGCCTGCCCGGCTACTACCCCGGTCCCACGTTTCTTGCAAGCGCCACAGGCGACCCCATGCGCCTGGCCGAATCGGTCCGCCAGAAAATCCGCGCCATCGAGCCGAACCGCGCGGTGTTCGGAGTCACGCGCCTGAGCGACTATCTCGAATCGTCGCTGACGCCGCGGCGCTTCCAGGTGCTGCTGCTTACCTCGTTCGCCGTCACCGCGCTGCTGCTGGCCGCCATAGGCTTGTACGGCGTAACCAGCTTCCTGGTTTCGCAGCGGACTCGCGAAATCGGACTGCGCGTCGCGCTCGGCGCTCAACCCGTCCAGATTTTCGCGCAGGTCTTTCGTCAGGGAGCCTGGATGACCGGCCTCGGAATTCTGGCAGGACTCCTGGCCGCCGCCGCTCTATCGAAGTGGATCGCGAGCCTGCTGTTTGGCGTGCCGCCGGTGGACCCGGTGACGTTCGCGGCGGTTCCCGCGTTGCTGGCCGCTATTGCCGCGCTGGCGATCTGGTCGCCCGCCCACCGCGCCACGCGTGTCGACCCAATCGAAGCTTTGCGGCAGGAGTAACCCCTACCGCGCCCCAGGCGGCGCCAACTTGGCGGGATTCACCGGCTGCGTATAGTCATCCACCATCCGCCGCCGGCAGCTCTCGCACTGCGCCAGATGATCCCTCACGCCGATCACTTGCGGCAGCGTCAGCCCATGACCCGCCAGATACATGCGCAGATGATCGTCCTCAACATGCTCGCGGTCCTCGACCCGCGAATAGAAGACTTCCTGAATCAAAACTCCCGCGTGATAAGTGTCACCCGACCGCTTGCAGTGACGAACCTGGCCAAAGATCACCACTTGCTTGGGCAGGAAAATCTCGATCTGCGATCCCTTGGTGACGGGTATCGCCAACTGGAGACGCATCCCCGACCGCGACACGTCCACCACCGTGGCCGGCACTCGCGACCCATCCCCGGGCAGAATGCGAACCTCCGCCGGATCATCGCAAGGATAGCGCGCTTCCCGCCGTTTCTCGTCCGGGCTGGTATCCGTCACTGACTCAGCGAACGCGTCTTTCGTTTCGAGCGCCATTATGCCGTCATCCTTGAGCTTTTGCCTGGAAGCTCATGTCAACGTTCGTCTCTAGGTGTGCGCAACTTTAGTACTCTCAAGACACTGCGGACGCCCGGAAAATCCCTTAGTTCCAGTCAGGTTTTAACAATCTGTCACAATAGGAATCCGTGCGCCGCCGCAAGCCGCCCACAAAGAGCTGCCTCGGGCGACGTCTGGCTGAAGCGCGAGTTCCGCCTGGGCCGCACCGGTGCGCTAGCCAGCAACGTGATTCCATCCACCGCCACCGCATCGCTCGATATCCGCTGGTCAAAGGCGTCGATCACCGCGTGGAAACCACGCGCGGCTCAGGCTACAACGCCTCGCGTACTTCCAGGGACCTTCCCATCTCGCGCGAGGTGATCAAGCTGCCCACCGAAGGCGGCATCGAGGACATCCTGCATGTGCCAACCATCACTGGGACGGCATAGAACTGCTAGCCGCCCTCCTAGCGATGTAGCTGTCCTGCTAGACCTCGCTGCGCGTGGGGCAGCCGATCCTGGCTGCAGCCGGCTTCAGCCGGCAGAACCTACAAAACATTCAACACCCCAACTTCCCTCACGCCACTCCCCGTCACCGACCCAATCCTAACCTCCACCATCCGATTCGCCTCGCGCCGCCCCGCCAGCTCCACCTTAATAAAATTCCCCGACAACCCACCTTCCGACAAAGTCACCACCGACAACATCCTCCCCACCATCCGCCGTCGAAACTCCAGATTCTTCCGCGCCCCCAGCTCTCGCAAAATCCGGTTGCGCTCCTTGCGCACCACCATCGGAACCTGATCCGAACTCTCAGCCGCCGGCGTCCCAGGCCGCTCCGAATAAGTGAACACATGCAGATAAGTAAAAGGCAAGCTCTCGATAAACGCCCGGCTCTCCTCGAACTCCGCCTCGGTCTCTCCCGGAAACCCCACCATCACGTCCGCCCCGATGGCTGCGTCCGGCATCCCGGCGCGCGCCTTCCGGATTCGATCCTCGTAGTGCCTGGGCCGGTACTTGCGATGCATCCGCCGCAGCACTCCATCCGAACCCGACTGCAGCGGCGCGTGCACGTGCGGGGCGATTCGCGGCGAGCCGGCCACCAGCTCCAGTAAATCGTCACTCCAATCCATCGGCTCCACCGAACTCAACCGCAGCCGCTCGATCTCGGTTTCCTCCAGCAGCCGCCGCACCAGATCCGCCAGCCGCATCGCGCCACAGGCCTCGCGGCCCCAGCGCCCCAGGTTGATCCCGCTCAACACCACCTCCCGGTAACGCTTCGCCAGCGCGCGCACCTGCTCGATCACCTGCTCCGCCGGCGCGCTCCGGCTGCGCCCTCGCACGAACGGAATAATGCAGAAGGAACACCGGTTGTTGCAGCCGTCCTGGATCTTCAGATTCGGCCGCGTGCGATCCCCGGCCGCATCCTCCACCGGCGACGCCAGAAATTCCTGCTGCGCGAAAATGTCGCCCACCCGAATTTGGCCGTGGTACGGCGCTTCCGCTTCACTAATAATGTCCGGGATTCGCGTCTTATGCGAATTCCCTACCACCCAGTAGACGCCCGGTAATACCGCGAGCTCCTCCGGCGCCCGCTGCGCATAGCATCCGGTCACCAGAATCCGCGCCGCTGGATTCTCGCGATGCACCCGATGCACCGCCTTGCGCACATCCTCATCCGCAAAGGCCGTGACGGTGCAGCTGTTTAGCACCACCAGTTCGGCCTCTTGCGCACTCGCGGCCGCGCTCAGGCCCCGCGCCTCCAGCGACGCTTCCAACGCAGCGCCGTCAGACTGCGAGGCCCTACACCCAAAATTGTGCACGTGATAGGTCTGCACCAATCCGATTCTACCAATCGAATCCTTTCCCCCAAGGTAAAGCCCTTCCCTCCCCCTCCCGATTATGCTCTTAGATGGACCGCGTTCTCTCCCAAGAAGAAATCGACGACGTATTTCGGAATCTTCGCGACGATGCCGACGATGATCCGGCCAAGCACGCCCTACCCTACGACTTCCGCCGCCCGGACCGCATCGCCAAGGACCAACTGCGCGCCATCCACCTGTTGCACGAAAACTTCGCCCGCAGCCTGGCGTCCAGCCTCTCGGCTTATCTGCGAGCTTATGTCGCCGTCAACCTGGTTTCGGTCGAACAGCTCTCCTTCATGGAATTCTCACAGTGCCTGCCTTCGCCCACCTGCCTGGCCTCGCTCGAGATGAAGCCCTTCGAAAGCAACGCCGTGCTGGAGATCAACCCCGGCCTGGTTTTTCCGATCATCGAAATGCTGCTGGGGGGCAACGCGCGCACTCCTCTGAAAATCAGCCGTGAGATCACTGAGATCGAGCAAAGCGTCATGGATGGAATCTTCCGGATTACGCTCCAAGACCTGAAAACCTCCTGGCACGCGGTCACGCCGCTCGAGTTCGCCATCGCGTCGCACGAAACCGAGCCGCAATTGCTTCACATTCTGTCTCCCAACGAAGCCGTGGTGGCGGTCAGCATCGAAGTCCGCATCGGCGAAAACAGCGGGATGATGAACATCGGCATCCCCTCCATCGTCATCAAGATGCTACGCAATAAGTTCGACCAGCAATGGTCGCTGCGCAAGAGCAAATCCACCGAGCAGGACCAGGATCGCGTCCTCCGCCTGATCCGGCCGGCGCACGTGCACGTGGACGGCCGCCTGGCGGGCCCGACCGTCCGGGTCGCCGATGTGATGGATCTCCAGGAGGACGACGTCCTCACGTTCGATTACCCCGTCGGCCGGTTCGTCGATCTGAGCATCAACGGGAAGCTGAAATACCGCGGACACATCGTCACTACCGGCGGCAAGCGCGCCTTCCAGATCGAAGAACCCTACAAAGTCTAGTGGGGCAGCCAATCCTGGCTGCCGCCGGCTTCAGCCGGCGCAATTCTACGCCAGCGGCACAGTACGGCCCACATCCAACCAGTACACTCCCCGCGCCACCCCGCATGTTAAGTTTGTAAAATATGAATCCCTACGCGCCCAACCTAGGCCAACATGACCCCCTCAAAGTAATCGCCGCCACCCCTCAGCAGCTCGAATCCCTCATGCAAACCATAGGCCTGATCCGCGCCGAGCACCCGCCCGCTCCCGGAAAATGGTCGGCGCGCGAAATCCTCTGCCACTTGGCCGATACCGAAACCACCTTCGCCTTCCGGCTCCGCCAGACGCTGGCCGAAGATCACCACGTCATCCAGCCGTTCGATCAGGAAAAGTGGGCCGCGCAGTACCGCGCTTACGATGTCGCCGGCGCGCTGGCCGTCTTCGCGGCCGTCCGCAAATGGAACCTGGCTCTCATTCGCTCCGTCGGCCCCGGCGCGCTTTCGAAGCCTCTCACCCATCCCGAGCGCGGCGACATGACCTTTCAGGTCCTGATCGAAACCATGGCCGGCCACGACCTGAATCATATTCGGCAAATCGAAGCCATCGCCGGCCGATCCGCCCAGGCCTGACCCGATCCGCCCGGTCACACCAAAGCCGCTCCAGCAGAATCATCTAGTTGACCCGCAAAACCGGGCCGCCCTCTTGCGCCCCCGCGTTACACTCAATAGAGCAACAATGGCGGCCCTTCCACCAGCGCGAGAAACTTTCTTCAAATTTGCCCAAAACGGCCGCCCCGCGCGAAAAAACAATCGCCGCGCGAGAAAAAAACACCTCGTTTTGCGTCTCACGGGATTCCCTGGCGCATGAGCACCCCTTTCGCCCGAACCCTGCGTGCGCTGGATGCCGACGACTTCCGCGTCTCCAACGCCGTTGTGCTCCTGGTCCTGGCGCTGCTCGCCGCCTGGACCTGGTGGCTGTTCGCCGGGCGCGTTCCGCAGTATGAGTCCACCAGCACCGTGCGCGTCGAGCCGAACCGCTTCGTCGCCACCTTCCCGCCGCGCGTGCTCGACCAAGTGCGCCCCGGCCAGCCCGCCACCCTCACACTCGACGGAGCCGCGCTGCCCGCCCGCGTCGCGGCCATCGGACTGGACGCCTCCAGCGGCCAGGTTCAAATCATCCTGCTCGCCGCCACCGAATCCTCCGTCCAGGCCGCCGCCAAATCCGCCCAGGCTTCGGTCGAAATTGAACGTGTCTCGCCCGCCACGCTGGTGCTGCGCGCCATCGGTCGCGCCCGGCGATGAAGACCAGCGCCCGCCTCATCGTCCCCGAGGTCGTGCAGACCTCCAACATGGACTGCGGACCCGCCGCGCTCAAGTGCCTGCTGGAGGGCTTCGGAATCCACGTCCACTACGGCCGCCTGCGCGAAGCCTGCCAGACCGACGTCGACGGAACCTCCATCGACACCATGGAAACCGTCGCCAACCAGCTCGGACTCCAAGCCGAACAGATCATGCTGCCGGCTGATCACGTGCTGATCGACGAGGCGCGCGCGCTTCCCGCCATCGCCGTCGTGGTGCTGCCCAACGGCATCGTGCACTTCGTCGTGGTGTGGCGCCGGCACGGCTCGTTCGTGCAGATCATGGACCCCGCCACCGGCCGCCGCTGGACTCGCAGCGCGCGTTTCCTCTCGGAGCTGCTGGTGCACACGATGGCCGTGCCCGCCTCCGATTGGCGCAAGTACGCCGCCTCGGACGATTTCCTGCGCCCGCTGCGCCGCCGCATGGATTTGCTCGGCATCACCGGGCACACTCGCGACCTGCGCGCCTCCGCGGCCGCGAATCCGGACTGGCGGCCCATCGCCGCTCTCGACGCCGGCGTCCGCACGCTCGACTCGCTGGTCAACTCGGGCGCCATCCAAGCCGGCGCCCAGGCCGCCCGAGTGCTCGACAGCTTTCTCGAAAAACCGGAGTCCATACCGGAGCACTACTGGTCCGTGCGTCCCGGCCCCGCTGAGGACCAGCTTCTGTTGCGCGGAGCCGTGCTGGTTCGCGCGCTGGGAACATCGAAAGCCGGTCAGACTGCTCCCACCTCGCCTGAGCTGATCGCCGCGCTCCAACAACCTCCGCTCCGGCCCGGCCGCGAGCTGCTGCGCTTGCTGTTCGCCGACGGCGCGTTCACGCCCGCCGCGATCCTGACCGCTCTCGCCGTCGCCAGCGGAGCCGTCATCCTGGAAGTAATCCTGTTTCGATCTCTGCTGGACCTCGGCCGTTCGCTCTCGCTCGCCAGCCAACGCCTCGGCGCCATCGCTGCGGTGGTGGTCTTCTCGCTGGTGCTGCTGCTGCTCGAAGTCCCCGTTACCAGCAGCCTGCTGCGCCTCGGACGCCGGCTCGAGCTTCGCCTGCGCCTCGCCTTCCTGCGAAAACTCCCGCGCCTCGGCGACCGCTATTTCCAAAGCCGCCTCAAGTCCGACATGGCCGAGCGCAGCCACAGCATCCATCTCATTCGCCGCCTCCCGGAACTCGCCGGCCAGCTACTGCGTTACAGCTTCGAACTCGTTTTCACCACCGCCGGCATCATCTGGCTCGACCCGGCCGCCGCCTCCCTCGCGATTCTGGCCGCGTTGACCGCCGTCGCCATCCCGCTCCTCTCCGAGCCCTGGCTCATGGAACGCGACCTGCGCTTCCGCACGCACTCCGGCGCGCTCACGCATTTTTATCTGGACGCGCTGCTCGGCTTGGTCGCGATCCACACCCACGGCGCGCAACCGGCCCTGCGTCGCGAGCACGAGAGCCTGCTCACCGAATGGGCCCGAGCCGGGCTCAACCTGCAGCGCGCCGTGATCTCGCTTGAAACCGTGCAATTCCTGGCGGGCTTTGGCCTCGCCATCTGGCTGCTCGCTTCTCATCTCGGCCGCAGCGGCGAATCCGGCGCCATCCTGCTGCTGGTCTATTGGGCATTGAACCTGCCCGCGCTGGGCCAGGAAATCGCGCTCATCGCATGGCAGTATCCTTCCTATCGCAACGTCACGCTGCGCTTGCTCGAACCGCTGGGCGCAATCGAGCAGACGCCGGCGCGTCCGGATGTCGCTTTCCAGCCTCACGCCTCCGCCGCTTCTGTCGCGTTTGAAAACGTCAGCGTGACCGTCGCCGGCCACACCGTGCTCGAAGATATCGCGCTCTCCGTTAAGGCGGGCGATCACATCGCGATCGTGGGCCCTTCGGGCGCCGGAAAATCCAGCCTGGTCGGTCTGCTGCTGGGTTGGCATCGCCCCGCGGCCGGACGCGTGCTGGTGGACGGCGTCGAACTGGACACCGAAGCGGTGGAGCGACTGCGCCCTCACATCGCCTGGGTCGACCCGGCGGTTCAGCTTTGGAATCGTCCGCTCAAAGAAAATCTCGAGTACGGTCTCCCAGCCGAGCCGAGAATGCCGCTCGATCAGGCCATCGACGCCGCCGAGCTACGCCGCGTTCTGGATCGGCTTCCGGAAGGACCCGCCACACCGCTCGGCGAAGGCGGCGGCCTGGTCTCGGGCGGCGAAGGCCAGCGCGTGCGATTCGGACGCGCGCTGCTGCGGCCCGGCGTCCGCCTGGTGATCCTCGACGAGCCGTTCCGCGGCCTCGACTTGAACCAGCGCCGCGCGTTGCTCGAACGCGCCCGCCAACTCTGGCGCGACGCCACGCTGCTTTCCATTTCCCACGACATCGCCGACACGCTGGCCTTCGAGCGCGTCATCGTCTTAGAAGCCGGCCGCATCGCCGAACAAGGCCATCCGCGCGAGCTGGCCGAGAACCGCGGTTCCCGGCTTTACGCGATGCTCCAAGCCGAACAGCAAGTCCGCGAAGGCTTGTGGTCGAGCGGCGACTGGCGCCGCGTACTCCTTCAAGACGGAGTTCTGATCGAGCAATGAACGAACTCCTCTGGCCCGCACCGCGCCTGCACGAAGCCCTGCACGCCCTGGTGGCGCACGCGCTCGTGCGTGCCGCGTCCCCACTCCTGGGGACGCCAGAAGAAGCAACCCACGATGCCGAAGCCCTGAACACATGGTTGTCCGCAGCCGCCCAAACCTTGGGCGTCGAGTCCGAGCCGATCGAAACGACCTACTCCGACTTCGAGCGCGACGTCTCTCGTCTGGGCCCCGCCTTGATCCGCATCGGCACAGGTTTCCTCGCTCTCCTTCCCGGCAGTCGACTCCGCGCACTCGCTCCCGATCTCCGCCCGCACGCAGTATCGACCGCCGAACTCCGCGCCGCCCTCTGCGGCCTCATCGAAGCGCACGTCCTCCCCGAAGTCGACCAGCTCCTCACGCGCGCCGGCATCGGACCGTCGGATCAACCCCGCGCGCGCGCCGCTCTCCTCCGCGAACGCCTCAGCGCCGCACGCATCCGCGGCATCTGGCTTTTGCGTCTCCCGCCGTCGACGAATTTCTGGCAGCAGCTTCGCCACGCCCGCGTGCCGCGCCGGCTGTACGCCCTGGCCGGCGCGCACGCGATCCAATATGGTCTCTGGATCCTGACCTGGTGGGTGGTCGGAACCAACGTGCTCAACCGGACCACCGATCGCTCCTGGCTCTACATCTGGGCGCTGCTGCTGCTCACGCTGGTTCCATTTCGCGTGCTGGTTACCTGGCTGCAAGGCTCCATCGCGATTGGCGCCGGCGCGCGGCTCAAGCAGCGCCTGTTCTTCGGCGCAATGCGGTTGGAACCGGATAGCATTCGCCACCAAGGCGCCGGACAATTGCTCGGACGCGTGCTCGAATCCGAAGCGGTCGAGGCGCTGGCGTTGAGCGGCGGATTCCTCGCCTTCGTGGCTCTCATCGAACTCGTAATTTCGATCTTCGTGCTGGCCGCGGGCGCGGGCGGCGCATTGCAATCGAGCCTGCTGGTTGCCTGGCTGTTCGTATCCGCGATCACTGCGTGGCGATACTACCGGCGCAATTGCAATTGGACCGACGTGCGCCTGGCCATGACACACGATCTGGTCGAGAGCATGGTGGGACATCGCACGCGCCTCGCGCAGCTTCCGCCCGATCGCTGGCACCAGGGCGAAGACGAAGCGCTCGAATCCTATCTCAAGTCGTCGAAAACCATGGACGACTCCACCACCGCGCTCCTCGCCGCCGTGCCGCGCGGTTGGCTGGTGCTCGGCCTGCTTGGCATCGCTCCGGCGTTCATCAACGGAACGCAATCCACTGCGAGCATCGCCATCGCCGTCGGCGGAATGCTGCTGGCCTATCGTGCCCTGAAACGCTGCGCGTCGGGAGCGTGGCAGCTCTCCGGCGCCGCCGTCGCATGGCAGCGCACCTCGGTACTGTTTCGCGCCGCGACGCGAACCGAGTTGATCGGATCTTTGAACGCGGCAGCCTCCACCAAGTCCGAAGGCGCACTCGAAGCGCGCGACCTGGTCTTTCGATACAGCCGGAAAACGCCGCCGGTTTTGCGCGGCTGCAGCCTCCGTATTTCGCGCGGCGACCGATTGGTGCTGGAAGGCGAATCGGGCGGCGGAAAATCCACGCTGGTTTCCCTGCTGGTGGGCCTCAGAGAACCGGACTCAGGCCAGCTCCGCTTCGACAGCCTGGACCGCAAGACGCTGGGCGCCGAGGCCTGGCGCAAACGCATCGCCGCCGCGCCGCAGTTCCACGAGAATCACGTGCTGGCCGAAACGTTCGCCTTCAACCTGCTCATGGGAAGGCGAACCACGCCCTCGCCGCTCGATCTTCCGCAGGCCGAGGAGATCTGCCGCGAACTCGGCCTCGGCGATCTGGTGGAGCGCATGCCGGCCGGCGTGCTGCAGATGGTCGGCGAGACCGGCTGGCAGTTATCGCACGGCGAGCGCAGCCGCCTGTACATCGCGCGCGCGCTGCTGCAGGACGCCGATCTGGTGGTGCTGGACGAAAGCTTCGCCGCGCTCGATCCCATCAATCTGCAACGCGCGCTGGAGTGCGTCGCGAAACGCGCGCGCTCGCTGCTGGTGATCTCGCACCGGTGAGACTACTTCAGCCCGCCCACCAGGAACAGCGTGACGATGTCGCGCTGGAACGAGTAGGCATACGAAGCGCCGTCCGGGGTCAGCGCAACATCGATCATCCGCACGCCCACCGGATCGGCCGGCTGGAGTTCTTTCCAAGTCTCCTGGCGACCGCTCGCGACATCCAGGCGGCTGATCTTCAGCGAATACGGCTTCTCCAATTTCCGCAGGAACAGGAATCGGCCGTCGCCGCTCCAGCGGATCACCGCTTCGTCCGGCTCGATGTTTGCGATCACCTTGGCTTCGCCGCCCGCGATGGGAAGCAGGCTGAGTTTGCCGCCGGTCACGATCGCGGTGTACTTCTGGTCGGGCGAAACGCCTCGCGCGGTCACTCCTTCCGCGGTCAGGGGCACGGGCGGTCCTCCGCGCGCATCCTGGACGAAGCTTCGGGATGGCCGATTCGTTTCGTTGCCGGTGAACAGAATGCGCTGGCCATCCGGAAACCATTCGGCGCGCACATAGTTCATCCCGTCGCGGCCGAGCGATCGCGCCTCGCCCGCACCGGTCGGCAGAAGTGTCAGCTTGGTGGTGGGGCCGTCGCTGACGATGCAGCTCACCCATTTGCCGTCCGGCGACAGCGCCGGCACCATGCCGTCCCCCAGCCGAATCGCCGGCGATCCGTCGGTTTTCCGCAGATATATCGCCGCGTTGCGTTGATGCACGTACGACGACTCGACGAACAGGATGGTCTTGCCGTCCGCGGAGATGTCATAGACGTGGGAGTAATCGAACCACGAAAGATCGCGTTCCTGCTTCGCATCCGGAGTCAGAGCGGAGATGCCCATGCGCGTGTCTTCCGTGGTTGCCAGCACGCGGCCATCGTGCGAGGTATCATCGAGCGCCATCAGGGCCGGCGTTTCCACCACCATGCGCTCCTTGTTTTGCAGATTGACGGCGTGCAGTCCCAGGCGCGCGCCGTCCTTGCCGCCGGCGCCGAACCAAACCTCGTCACCTTTGGGCGACCACGCCAGGTGAAGCGATCCCCTCCATCCTCGGGAGAGCATTCGTTTCTTGCCGTGCAGGTCCAGCACGTTCACCGCAAAATCGCCAATGGCGTCGTCGTACTCGAAGAACGCCAGCAGATCTCCCTTGGGCGAAACGCGCAGGTCGTATGGCGGGCGGCCTTCCTTTGCGTACAGCACGGTGCCGATCGGATACTCGATTCGAGTGCGGCGGCCGACGGTATGGGACACCGCCAGGCTGGCTCCGTCCGGCGACCAGTCGGCATCGTTCACGTTCTCGAGCACCTCGCGCGGCGCTCCGCCGGAGAGCGGCACGCGGGCCAGGGTTCCCGCGCTGGCCAGCGATTCGCCGATCAGGATGGCCATCTCGCCCGTCGAGCTGATGGAGAGGATGCGGCCCTCCGGAAGACCCAGCGAGCGCGAGTCGCGGCTGCCGGAGCGCATGGAGAAAATTGTCATGGGCTCGTCGCCCCACTGCGCGCTGAACAGCACGGTCTGGCCGTCGGGCGAGAAGCGCGCCGCGGCCACGTCGCCGCGCCGGTAGGTGAGCCGCTCGAAGCTGGACTGTGGCTTGCGCAGTGTCCGCCATCCGAGAAACGCTCCGGCGCCGAGCGCAGCCACGATCAGCAAGGACCAGACCGCGAGCCGCACACCGAAGCGAGCCTTGTTCGCGCCGGCCTGCTCCTTCTTCTCCGATTCGAAGTCTTCCAGAACATCTTCGAGCGCCACCTTCACGTCCGCCATGTTCTGCCAGCGGCGCTGCGGATCTTTCCGCAGGCAGCGCGCGATGATGCGTTCCAGCTCGCGCGGAACGTTGTCCTCACCGGGCCGGAACGGCGCGGGCTCTTTGTGCAGAACCGAGGCCAGCGTCGAGAGTTTCGAGGCGCCGTGGAAGGCGCGGCGGCCGGTGACCATTTCGTACAGCACCGCGCCGAAGGAAAAGATGTCGGTCCGCGCGTCCACCTTCTGACCTTCGGCCTGCTCGGGCGACATGTACGCCACGGTGCCGATGATGGTGCCGGCTTCGGTCTCGGGCGCGACTTTCATGTGCACGCTTTCGGTGGCCGCGAAGGCGTCCGGCTCGTCGGGTTCGTTCAGCTTGGCGAGTCCGAAGTCCAAAATCTTGACTTCGCCCTGCTCGTCGACCATGACGTTGCCCGGCTTCAGGTCGCGATGGATGATGCCGGCCTGGTGCGCCGCCGCCAGGCCATCGGCGATCTGGATGGCGTAGCGCAGCGCCTCCTGCAAGCGGATGCCCTTGCGGCCGATGAGGCGGTCCAGCGTTTTGCCGGCCACGTACTGCATGGCGATGAAGTCCACCGCCTGGCCTTCCACCTCGCTGGTATCGATGTCGTAAATGGTGATGATGTTGCGATGGCTCAGCGCGGAGGCGGACTTGGCTTCCTGAGCGAAGCGCGCGCGCCGGCCTTCGTCGCCGACGGCGGCGGAAGGCAGAACTTTGATGGCAACCGGACGGTCGAGGTGGGTATCGAGCGCACGATAGACAACGCCCATCCCTCCCGCGCCCAGCTTGGCCTCAACTCGATAATGCCGGAGAGTCGCGCCGATCATCGAAATGGGAGCCCGCGCGACCATCTTAGCACTGCGGGCGGGCCGGTCGCATCAAACATTTCGGCGCGGCTTTGTAGCGGAGGGGCCGTGTAATATACTTCTGGCATGACTCGCGCCCTCGTTCTTCTTTGTGTGCCGCTAGCGATTCCCAGCGCATGGGCCCAGGGCGCGCGCGGGATCGCGCTGTTCGAGGAACACTGCGCCCAATGCCACAACGCGCCGGGCGCCGGGAGCCGCGCGCCGAATCGCGACGCGCTGAGGCAGCGGACACCTGAAGCGATTCTGGACGCGTTGACCACGGGATCCATGGCGCCGAACGCGCAGGCGCTCAGCCTCGAGCAGAAGCGCACGCTGGCGGAGTACCTGGCGGGCCGCACGCTCGGCTCGGCAGCTTCGGGCGATGCGTCCGCGATGCCGAATCATTGCACCAGCGCGCCGCTGGGCGATCCGCTGAAAGGCCCGCTGTGGAACGGCTGGGGCGTGGATGCGGGCAACTCGCGCTTCCAGCCCGCCTCGGCCGCCGGTCTCGATCCCGAGCAGGTTCCCAAACTGAAGCTTAAGTGGGCCTTTGGATTTCCGAACGCGACGTCCATGTACGGCCAGCCGACCATCGCCGGAGGGCGCGTCTATGGCGGCGCGGACACTGGTTTTGTTTACGCGCTGAATGCGGCGACGGGCTGTGTCTATTGGTCGTTTCAGGCGCAGGCCGGCGTGCGGACCGCGATCAGCATCGGTCCGGTGAAAGGCGGACGCTACGCGGCGTACTTCGGCGACGTGAAAGCGAACGTGTATGCAGTTGACGCGCAGAACGGCTCGCTGCTGTGGACCAAACGCGCCGACACGCATCCACTAGCGCGCGTCACCGGAGCTCCGGCGCTTCACGACGGGCGATTGTACGTGCCCGTGGCGTCGCTCGAGGAACTCGCGGGCGGAAATCCGACCTATGAATGCTGCACGTTCCGCGGCAGTCTGATCGCATACGACGCGAGCACCGGCCAGGAGATCTGGAAAAGCTACACCATTTCTCAAGAACCGAAAGCGATTCGGAAAACTTCGCGCGGCACGCAGCTCTGGGGCCCCGCGGGCGCGGCGGTGTGGTCCACGCCGGCTATCGATTTGAAGCGCGGCTTGCTGTACGTCGCAACCGGCGACGCCTACACCGCGCCGGCCGCCGCGACGTCGGACGCAGTCATGGCATTCGACATGAAAACGGGAAAGGTGGCGTGGTGGAAGCAGCTCACCTCCAACGACGCTTTCATCGCTTCGGCCAACTGCGGGACCAACGCCCGGAACCGGTCTGAAACGTGTCCCGATGAGCAGGGTCCGGATTTCGATTTCGGCAATTCGCCGATTCTGCGCACGCTGCCGGACGGGCGCGACATCATCGTGCTGGGGCAGAAATCGGGCATCGGGTGGGCGCTGGATGCATCCAAGCAAGGCGCCATCGTGTGGCAGCATCGCGTTGGAAAAGGCAGCGCGCTGGGTGGAATGGAGTGGGGCTCGGCGACCGACGGGCGCCTGGTGTACTTCCCGAACGCGGATGCCAGCTACGGCCCGGAGCAAGCCGGAGGACTCGCGGCGGTCATGATTCAAAATGGCGAGCGCGTTTGGTTCACTCGGCCTCCGCCGGTGAAGTGCGCAAGCGAGCGCGATCCCAATTGCATCCAGGCCCAGTCGGCGGCGGTCACGGTGATTCCCGGCGTGGTGTTTTCGGCGGCGAGCAACGGAATCATGCGCGCGTACGCCGCCAGCGATGGCCGCATCATATGGGAGTACAACACGTCGCGCGACTTCACGACGGTGAACGGCGTGGCAGCGAGCGGCGGCGCGATCAGCGGTCCAGGGCCGACGGTGGCGGGCGGGATGGTTTTCATCACGTCAGGCTACACGGCTCTTGGCGGAGGCAAAGCAGGCAACGTGCTGCTGGCGTTCGGCGTCGAGTGATCCGGTTTAGCGGACCGGCACGAGTCCGGTGACCAGCGACGACACGCCGTTGACGGTGAGGCCGACCACGTAGTCGCCGGGCGGCATTTTCGGGATCACAACATTCGTTTGGAAGAGGCCTGCGGCGACTAATCCACTGAACGAAACATTGGCCGTCTGTGTTCCGACCTTCACCACGGTGTTGCTGACGTTGGTGACCTGGTTGATGATGACGCCATCGGGCGAACCGGCGAATCCGATTCCGTAAACTTGAATGGTTTCGCCGACACTCGCTGCCCGCAACCCGGGGACTAGCGCCGGATCCGCAACCACGGTTCCATCGACGTGTTGTGCGGCTACAAATGATTTTCCTCCCACAGAATAGCGGATGAATTCAGGGGAACTGGCGCGAATCTCAATGGCCTCGGGCTGGCTGGCGACGCCATCCACAATGACTTTCAGTGTGGCGGTTCCGGTGACGCTCAGATTCGGCAACTGCGCGTTAATCTGCCCTGGACTGATGTAATAAATGGACGCTGGTTGGCCGTTGACCTTGATCTCCACGCCGTCCAACTTGCTGGGGAGCTTGCCATCGGCGAAATCAGCATCGCCCCACTGCCGCGTGGTCTTGGACAGATTCCAACCGAAGACGGTAAACCACGAACCGCCGGTGACGCCGGGTTCGAACGAGGCCCCCTGCACGACGCCTTTCACCGCTCGGATCTGCGGCGCGGACGCGGTACCATCCGTATATTTGGCTGTCGCGAAGAGATCAGCTCCCGAGATGGGGAGCGGTCCCACAGTCTGCGCGAACGCATTCTCGATTACGTCCGAGTCTTTCTCAGTCGTATTGGTGATGAAGGAATAGGACTTTCCGTTGGGTGCCAGAAGCACGTGGGATTCCGTGCCGCGAAGCGCGCCAGTAAACCCAATGCGCACTCCGGCGCTGACCGTCTGGATCAGCCATCCCAGCCCATACCATGAGGTTGCCGACGGCAATTCATACGACGGCCTCGCGGTTGTCGCGGTAATAGTTTCGGGCTTGAAGAATGCCTTTGGCACACCGATGCCAAAGATACCGCTGATGAACCTTAGAAGGGCTGGAGCGGTCGCAGTCCAACCGCCAGAAGGGCCGAGGGCTTCCTCATACCATTGTCCGTACGGTGCAGGCGTGGTGCCGGTGATGTAGGGAAACACGTTCAGCGTGCCGGGGTCGGGCGTCCCCAATGTATAGACCGCTTCATAGGTAGCGGGGTTATCGGCAAACGCGCGACCCTCCTGCAAAGTGCGGCCCACTCGCATGGACGTGCGAATGCCCAGTGGCTCCAGGATATTCTGGCGCACGTATTGTTCATATTCGGTTTTCGATACGCGCTCGACGATCAACCCCAGCAGGCCGTATTCGAATCCCGAATAGGAGGCCTTGGATCCCGGTTCGAAAGAGAGAGGTTGGGTAAAGACCCAGCGCGTAATGTCGGTAATAGTGGCCGGTCCCCGGATCCCCAGGGCTTTGGAGATCACAGCGCTGTTCTGCATGGGTTCACCACCCACTGTGCGATCCCATCCGGTGGAATGCTGCAACATCATCCGGATGGTGACTTTGCGCCAACGGCTATCCGCGGGACCGTTGGGGGGCAGCAGATCGGAGACGTAGTTCAGCACCAGATCGTCCAGGCCCAGCAGGCCGTCTTCCCACAATTTGACCATCGCCATTCCTGTGATCGTCTTCGAAACGCTGGCGATCCGCATGAGGGTGTTGGGCGTCATGGCGCGTCCGTTGGCCTTGTCGGCGAAGCCATAAGCGCCTGCGCAGGTCATATGTCCATTAGGTGCGACCGCGTAAGAAATCCCGTCCAGGCCCTCGCTCGCAGTGACGCTCTTGATCATGTCCTGCACAACTTGAGGGCAATTGTCGACTTCAGAAGGTACTTGCGCCACTGCGTTCGCAGCCAGAAGACACGCCGCCGCATAGATCGGCCATTGAAGAGTCTTGTGCATGTTACCTCCGACGAAAACCCAGACCCGAGCTTCGATACTGGACTGGCGGGTTCTGTACAGTATACACCGCGGCGCAACGCTAGCAGAAACGTCGGCGGCGTTCGATTTTGAAGATCTCGGGCGACGATGCCGCAGGGCTGTTACAAAACTTGACAGTCTGAAAATCCACAAAAGATGAGTTTGCCGTAACGGGCGGATCGCACCGAGCGTCTGGGCATGCGAGATGCATGAAAAGTTTCTGCTAGCCGGTATCGCTGGGACCGTGTGTGTGGTCGCGCTCTTTGCCGCTGACTCCTGGAAGAACAAGGACTACACGCAGTGGACCGATGACGAAGTTAACAAGCTGCTCACCGACTCGCCGTGGGCCAAGGAGATTAGAGTCACTCCGGGGCAGTCCGGCATGGGCCAGAGGGGCGGAGGAGGTGGGATGGGCCGTCGCGGAGGGATCGGCTTTCCGGGCGGTGGTGGTGGCGGCTACCCGCGCGGTGGCGGTGGCTATCCGGGCGGTGGCGGCTATCCTAGCGGCGGAGGACCTCAAGGTGGCGGCCGGATGGAGGCGATGAACGTAACGCTGCGATGGGAGAGCGCGTTGCCAGTCCAGCAGGCGCTGCTCCGTCAGGGCGCGGGCGCCGGCGAATCCAAAAGCAAGCCGGGAGCCAGCGAGGACGAATCCAAAGCTGGCGCTGATGCCAACCAGAAATACTACGTGATTGCCGTGTTCGGATTCAGGATGCCCGGACGGCGAGACCGTCAGTCGGCCAGCAGCGGCGGCAATCCCGATGACGATCAGGATCGCGGCAGCCGGAGCAATGACGATCTGCGCTCGCAACTTTTGGACGCCGCGCAACTGATCCCGAAGGGCCACCGCGCGATCTATGCCGACGACGTCCAGGTAACGGGGTTCGGCTCAGATGAAGTTCGGTTTCTTTTCCCGCGCACCGCTCCCATCGTGGCCGGCGACAAAGAAGTGGACTTCATCCTGGAAGTGCACGGAATCAAGCTGGAACACAAATTCCATCTGAGCGAAATGCAGTATCAAGGCAAGCTGGCGCTGTAGGCGAGGCCGCGAGGGGAATTGGTACGCCCGGTAAGATTCGAACTTACGACCTTTTGCTCCGGAGGCAAACGCTCTATCCAGACTGAGCTACGGGCGCCCTGAGGTCATTATAGCGTTCGGTTGGGACGCTACGGAGTTTTCTTGGCCGACGTGGTGTGGTGCGTCGAGGTGGTCTTGTGAGCGGGCGCGCTGACCGGCTCCTTGGTCAGGGTCTCGATCATCTGGCGCCAGTAGGCCTCGTTCAACAGCTTTTCGTCGCCGTTGGGCGGAGTCTGGGAACGGATGTTGCCGTTGCGACCGATCCAGACGATCTGCGGGACCACGTAGCGCTCCATCACCGAATAACCCAGGAAGCCCAGCACATTCTCGGGCGTGTCGAAGCCGACCGGGTAGCTGATGTGATGTTCGTTCACGAAATCGCGCACGTAGAGATTGGCCATGCTGTTGAATGCCACGTCGATGGGCTGAAAACCACGCGATCCGTATTCGCTAGCGAGCCGCGTGAAGACCTCGGAGGCATGCTGGCAGTGCGGGCAGGTGGTAAATACGCCGAGCAACGCCACCACTTTGCCGCGGAAGCTGCTGAGCGGCACCTGGGTTCCGTCGACGAAGCGGATTTTGTAGTCGGGGGCCGGCCGGATGACGGGCGGGGCGTCCGCCGCAAAAGCCATTACCGCCGCCGCGGAAAGGAGGACGGCGCCTCGGATCAATCGCATCGAAAACTCCTTCTATTTATTTTAGCGGAAACCGGAAATGGGCAGAGGCGGGGGCTACAACCCGCTTCGCGACGGGTTTCCGGAATCGCCGGCGAGGCCTTCCAAATGGTTGACCGTGGCGCCTTCGATCCAGACTTGGAAGGAGCCGGTATCGCCGCGGCCTTCCAGGCGCGTAGAGGTCTGGGATTCGATCTCGAATTTCTTCCACTTCCCGCGCAGCACCCGAAGATACTGGTCGAAATACTTCGCCGCCGACTCGGGCGTGTCCCAGGTGGAGGCGAAGGACAGCACCGGATGGCCGCCGCGCTTGTGCTCGAACACTTGGTACGAGCTGCCCACCAGGTGCGACGCCAGGGCTTCCGTTTCCTTGCCGGCATATTGAGCCAGCAAGATGCGGTAATCCAGTTCGCCCAGGGTGCCTTCCATCAGCGTGCGGAATTCGCGCGCGGCGGGCACGGGCGGAGGCCGGGGAGTCCGGGGAGCGGAGCGGGCCAGATAGGCATCGGGATGGATAATCTGCTGCGTGCTGACGGGCGGATGCAGGAACACCTCGGAAAACGCCTGGCGGCCCAGCTTCTTGAACAGCGCATTCTGAAAGAGCAGGCCGTCCGAGTAAGGGAACACCAGCGATTCGCGGATGTAGGGCGGCGATTGGAACAATACCGGAAATTGCTCGGGCGTGTTTTCGACGGCGTGGGCCATCAGGTCGAGTATGGCGTCGGGAACCTCGGCGGGCGCGCCGGATTTCCTGGCGATGTAGGCGGTCATGAGCCAGGACGCCTGTCCTTCCATGACGGCCTGGCGGGCGGTAGCGGCATCGTCGCTGCGCAGGTTGGAGGAGACGTACTTGGCCAGGGGGAAGTGCTGATCGGCGAGGGCGTGCGCCAGCTCGTGGACCAGGGCCAGCTCCTGGTCGGCTCCCGGGCCGCCGTTGTCGTCCAGGACGAACAGCTTTTTCTTGTTGTAGTCGTAGAAGGCGGCGGCCTGCTCGGTGAGCAGGTCCAGCGTGTTCTTGCGCAGGTCGAAATCCTGCGGAACCAATCCCAGCAGCTTGAGCGTGAGCTCTTCGCCGCGCAGGTCGGCGGGCTTGACGGTTTCCTTGACCTTGTCCTCGATGTAGCGGCGGAGCTGATCTTTATTGATCAGCGCGTAGGGCACCGGGCGAGTGAAGCGCAGGCCGGTGATTTCCGCGAGTCCCTTTTCCATGACGCCGATTTGGGAGAACAGCGCCACCGGGTCGGTGGCGGTCGCCAGGGTCGCGAACAAGAAGCCTGCCAGGAGTCGTTTCATGCAACAATAGAACTTTCATGGTAAACGAAAAAACATATTCAGCCGAGTATCACGGCAGCGGGACCTTCATCATCAGCAAGCCGAAGCGCAAGGGTGGCAAGCTTCGACAGTCGAGGTTGAAGAAGCCGCGCCGTGGTGCGCGGAAGTAACGCCGCCTAAAGGCGGCTGCAGGCTGGATAGCCTGCCCCACGTCAGAAAATAAAGCTGAGGCCGCCGCGAAGGGCGCGCGGGGTTTGGATCAGGAGCACGCGCTGATCGACGTGCGAAGTGGGCAGGTAACCCTGGGCCAAGCCGTTGCGGAGTTCGGCGGTGGCTTCCAGGCGGCCCGGCACACCCGGCAGTGACGGGATGGGCTGGCGCAGGCGCACGTTCAAACCGGCCTCGGGCATGCCGCTCTGCGTCAAATAGAAATGATCCGGCATGAGGACGCTGTAGTCGGTCCACTGATAGCTGCCTGAGATCTGGGTGCCTGTCACCGGAAGCGTTGCGGAAGCGCGCGCCGAGGCCCAGAAGCGCTGCGTGGTCTGAAGCCGGGAGCGCAGGTCGTCGGCGGCCGCGAGCCCGGTTTCGCGATCGGCCAGGGCTAAGGCTCCCCCGCGTCCGAAAGACGATCCGATTTCCACTCTGTCACCGAACGAGTGCTTGACGGAAGCGGCGAAGCCGGTGCGCTGATAACTGCCCGCGTCCAGGACGCTGCTCTTCGAGGAGATATCGGGCAACACGTCGCCGATGGCGAAAGCGTCATCGGAAGCCACTACTGTCATGGCGGCGTTGCTCACGGTCTCGCGATACGCGCTCAGGCTGACCGTGGTTGCGCGCAGCTTTTTCTGGTAGCCCACTTCGAGATTCTGGGAGCGCTGCACCTGGAGACGCCCATCCAGCAGCGAAAGGGGAGGAAGCAGCGACAAGGCGGCCAGGTCTTCCGCCAGCGCCGCAGCGTCGCCGCGCACATGGTTGCTGTTGTGACTCTCCACCACCAGCTCGGCCGGAGGTGCGCCGGAGCTGAACGCCACCAGCACGTCGCCCATGCTTCCCAGGCTGTAGGTGAGGCGGGCGAACTTGCTCAGGGTATTCAGGTGGTCGAGAAAATTCACCGAATCCATGGCCGCGCCGTAGTCCAGGCGCAGGTTATCGTCCAGCGCCAGGCTGTCATGCACCGACAGCGACATGGTGCGCAGGGCCGGGGATCCGTCCGGCTGTCCGCTCAAGGTGGCCAGGCTGGCGCGGGCGGGCAGGTAGATCTGCTGCATGGTGAGCGACACTTCCGGGCTGAAGCCTTCGCGATGGTAGCTGGTGCGGAACCCGGCGCCGGGCGTTCCGGCGTGGTTGCTGTAGTCGACATTGCCGCTGACCTGGAGCTGGTTGCGGCCGAAGACGGAAGTCGCGAGCGCGAACGCGGTTCCCAGATCGGCCCGGGAATAAGTGCCACCCAGGGAACCGGGATCGCCGGCCGAAACATTCACCAGTCCGCGGGTATCGGAGAAGATGCTGCCGGGCACCGAGTCGCGCCGGTTCGGATCGGAGGCGCTGAAGTCGGGGAGCATGCGCAGAACGGGGCGAGTGGGAGCGGATCCTTTGAGGGTCCAGCGCCAGTCGTCGCTCATGAGCGCGCCCTGGCCGGGAGCGGCGTACACCAGCTCGATGGAACTCAGGACGCTGGCCAAGTCGACATACAGCAGGCTCTGCATGCCGGGCTGAACGGTGATGCTGCGCTTGACGGCCGGCATGAAGCTGGCCAGCGAAACGCGGATGGAGTACAGATCGGGCGAGAGCGAAGCAAAGCCAAACACGCCGCGCTCGTTGGTGAGGGCCTGCTGGATCATCCGCTCAGAGCGATTGAACAGCATCACCGTGGCGCCCATCTGGGGCACGCCGCTGGAATTGCGGACATAGCCGGCGATGCTGCCGGACAGCTTGGTGGGGGTGACGGGAAAGGCGGCGGGCGCTGACAGCATCAGCACCGCAGTCAGGCTAGCAGCGAGTTTAGCGCTACCCGTCATGATCCTCAGCGGTCAACCCGGACGAGCCTCAGGGCTTCGTCCTAATCTCACCTTTACTTTACCGTAAAGTTGGCGGTAGGGGTTAACTCCTGGTTCCGGTTCTTGTCCACCGCCTTGATCTTCAACGTATACTGGCCGGGATCCAGCGATCTCAGGTCCAGCAATTGCTCCACCGTCACGCGCTGCGCCGTGGCGCCCGGCACGGAAGTGACTTCCTGGACATAGTCGAGCACCGGCTTGTCGACTCCATTCTTAGTGATTTGATACTGAATGGTTCCGTTGGGTTTGTTGGTCTTTTCGTCCGGAGCGAAATTGTAGAACTGGGTATAAATGCCCAGCTTCTCATTGCGATTGAAGGTATCGTTCAGGCGCGGCCGGACCTTGGTGTCGCCGATGACAAACGGGCCGCTTCCGATGCTGTTGGTGGGGACTTTCTCCACCAGGTCGGCCAGAATGAGGCTGCTGGACCCTAGCTTCTCCTCATCGAAATGCGGGACGTTGAGGGCCATCGGGTAGGTGGTCATGTTTCCACCGGTGATGTCCTTGCACACCACGTTGAGCCGGTACATTCCGGGAGCGAGCGGGATGGCCTTCTGATAGATCCGGGAAGAGTCGAGCGCTTTCTGCAAAAGGTCGCTGGGGAGTTCCACGGTCACCGGATCTTCAAAGGTATTGATCATCCGGCCGGCGATGGAAGTGACGCGGCCGAAGATATTCACGGTGGCTTTGGCGATGTTGTCCTTCTGCTGGAACTGCAGGTCATGCAGCTGGAACTGGATGGTGACGGTGGTCAGGACGGTGGCATCGGTGATCTTGATGTAGTCCGCCTGTACCTTGAAGGGCAACGTGTTGTAACGGATGCTGGAACTGACAGCCGCTTCCAGATCCTTGTATTTCACGGCCGGCGGCTTTTGGAGCTTGGCAAACTGCTCCAGCCGTTCGAACTCGTTCATGCTGTTGGGCAGCGGCTGGTCGCCGACGCCGAGGTGCGTGCCGTCGGTGCGGTTGAATCGATCGGTCTTACTGGCCAGTCCCATTTGTTCCATCATGGTGAGACCGGCGTTGGGGACATACAGCAGGGCGTCCTTCTCCGACGGGTCCATGCTCATGTGGTATTCGCCGCTCATGGTGGTGTCGACGAACTCGATGTTGACGTCGTTGCCGATGCCATCGATGTAGCGGTAGCGCCATTTCTCGAAAGGATAGGTGGAGGTGGTTCCGCCGCCCTCTTCATAGGGCCGCTCGTAGGTGCCGCCGGCGGGGTGGGATTCGATCTCGTCGGGCGGGCCGAACGTAATATAGATGCGGCCGCGGTCAGTCTTCCATCCGGGAATGCCGGAAGCGAAGTGGTCGTTGGCGTAGGCGATGCGGCGGTAGTGCTCTTCCTTGAACTCGTTCTCTTCGGTATCGGGGGTGGGATCGCGGCGCAGCCAGAACTGCTCGATGAACTGCTGGCGCTCGTCGTCGGTGCTGAGACGTTTAAACGCGGTGCGCTCCTCGTCGGTGATGATGTAGCCGACGTCCTCGTTGAGCCATTTCCTGTAGGGAGTTTCCAGCTCTTTGCGCAGCTTGTCTTCCTGTTTTTTGCGCTGCTTGTCGGTCATCGGTTTGGCGACCGTGTCGCGCTGGGAGGATGCGGCTGCCTCTTTGGACTTACTGGATTGGGGCGCGGCGTTGATGGCGATGCCCATCAGGCTGAGGGTCGCGACCGAAACGCAGGTTGTCACGAGCTTTGTTTTCATACAATTCACCCCCCTACCATGACTCTGGTACAGCTATCATTCTAGGCCCTTAGCGAGAATCGGTCAAGGACCTCCTGGCCACCACTCCCAGGAGGGACGCGGCGGGGGAATGGGCGGTTTCAGGGGGCGGGAGCCTCAGGCGCCCACCCCGGCACTGGGCGGGTGAAGACGGCGCCTAAGTGCGATGCTTGACTTGATGAGCGGAACAGCTTTGATAACGGGCGCGTCGAGCGGGATTGGAGCGGCATTCGCGGAGGCGTTGGCGGCGCGCGGCCTGGATCTGGTGCTGGTGGCGCGGCGCAAGGAGTTGCTGGAGCGGCTGGCGCGAGGGCTCGAGCAGTCGCGCGGGATCGCGACCGAGGTGCTGGAGGCGGACCTGACATTGAACCAGGATCTGGCTCTAGTGGAGCAGCGCATCGCCGCGGCGGCAAACCTGGAACTGCTGGTGAACAACGCCGGGTTTGGAACGCGCGGGAAGTTTTTCAACGTGGACGCGCGCAGCCAGGATCAGATGCACCGGCTGCACGTGCTGGCCACCATGCGGTTGACGCATGCGGCGCTGGAGGGGATGGTGCAGCGCGGCCGGGGCGGCGTGATCAACGTGTCGTCGGTGGCGGCGTTCTGGCAATCGCCGGGCAGCGTCAGTTATTGCGCCACCAAGTGCTGGATGAACAGTTTCACCGAAGGCCTGGCGCTGGAGCTGGCAGGCAGCCGGTCGCCGGTGTCGGTACAGGCGCTGTGTCCGGGCTACACGCGGTCGGAATTTCACGACACCGCGGGGATGAAGCGCGAAGCGATTCCGTCGAGCTGGTGGATGACGGCCGAGGACGTGGTCGCGGCATCATTGCGAGGGCTGGAGCGCGGCGACACTTTTGTGATTCCCGGCTGGCGCTACCAGGCGGCGGTGTTCTTGCTGAAGCACGCTCCGCGGGTCTTGCTGCGGCGGATCGCGGTTCACCAGATGCGGCGAATGGGGCGGGATTGATGGCCGGCGGCGACTCGAGGACGATTCCAAATCTGTGATACTGTCGGGGCGTTGAACACGGAGGCGCCCATGACTTACATGCTGTGCCGCAATCGCGTTGCGGACTTCTCGCAGTGGAAGGCGGTGTTCGCTTCTCATCGAGCAGCGCACCAACGTGCGGGCCTTCGGCTCGTCAATATCTGGCGCGGAGTCGAGGAACCCAACAACATCTTCTTCCTGTTCGAAGTTGCCAGCCTGGACAAGGCCCGGGAATTCATCGGTAATCCAGAGGCCGCCAAAGCCGCGGCAGCTTCCGGCGTGATCGACGGCGAGTACCATTTCATCGGAGACGCCGGGGGTTACTGACCTTCTGACTCAGGAAGCCACCGCGCAGGAGTGCAGCGCGAAACCTTCGTAGCCGTTGGCGGCAATCTCATCGCACTTTTGCCGGTAGACGCCCAGCCCGCCGATGTAAGGCATGAAGACGCGCGGTTTGCCGGGAATGTTGGCGCCCACATACCAGGAGTTGGCCAAAGGAAACAGCGTGGTGTTGGCAACCTCGTTGACGTGCGCCACCCAGGCGTTTTCCGCGTCCACGGTTGCTTCGATGCTGGCGACGTCGTGTTGGCGCAAGTAGGCCAGGCAATCGGCGATCCAGTCAACGTGTTGTTCGATCGCCATGACCATGTTGGCGAGCACGGAGGGGCTGCCGGGACCGGTGATGGTGAATAGGTTGGGGAAGCCGGTGATCATGAGACCCAGGTAAGTGCGCGGCCCTTCGGACCACTTCTGCTTCAGCGCGACGCCGGCCCGGCCGCGAATGTCGATGTTGGACAGAGCGCCCGTCATGGCGTCGAAGCCGGTGGCGAACACGATGCTGTCGAGCGTGTACTCTGCTTCGGAGGTTCGCAATCCGGTGGGAGTGATCTCCTGGATGGGCGTGGTCCGGGCATCGATGAGCGTGACGTTGTCGCGGTTGAACGTCGCGTAGTAGCCGGTGTCCACGCAGAGCCGCTTGGTGGCGATTGGGTAATCTCTCGGTAGGAGTTTTTCGGCAACGGAAGGATCGCGGACGATCCCGCGTATTTTGGTGCGCACGAACTCAGCCGCGGTGTCGTTGGCTTCCTTGTTGACGATGATGTCGGCGAACGTGCCGAGCATGGCGAAGCCGCCCCGCCGCCAGCGTTCCTCGTAGGCGCTTTGCCGCTCCTCCGGCGGCGCCTCCAGGGCAGGTTTTTCATTTTGGTCGAGGAGCAAACCGAAAGCCGCAGTCCGGGCCCGCTGGCGATACTCGGCGCGGTGCATCTTCCAATCCCGGGTCACTTCGGGCGCGAGCGGACCATTGTGCGCGGGCACGCTGAAATTGGGAGTCCGCTGGAACACGAAAACATGCGAGGCCTGCCTGGCGATGTTCGGGACGGACTGGATGGCGGATGATCCGGTGCCGATGACGCCGACCCTTTGACCGCTGAAGTCGACTCCTTCGTGGGGCCAGTGACCGGTGTGATAGGTCTTGCCCTGGAAGGTATCGCGACCCTTGAAATCGGGGATCTTCGCGGCAGACAGGCAGCCGGTGGCCATGATGCAGAACTGCGCCGACACACGCTCGCCCCGGTCGGTCTGGACGGTCCAGCGGCTGGCGGTTTCGTCGAAGATCGCGCACGTCACGCGGGTTTCGAACCGGATGTCGCGTTTGAGGTCGAAGCGCTCGGCGACGTGATTGAGATAGCGCAGGATCTCCGGCTGGGAGGCGTAGCGTTCGGTCCACTGCCATTCCCGTTCGAGTTCTTCGGAGAATGAGTAGGAGTACTCCAGGCTTTCGACGTCGCAGCGCGCGCCCGGGTAGCGGTTCCAGAACCAGGTGCCGCCGACGCCGCTGCCGGCTTCGTAAATGCGCGCTGAGAGGCCGAGACCGCGCAGGCGGTGCAGCATGTAGAGGCCTGAGAAGCCTGCGCCGACGATCACTGCATCCAAAGCGCTGCTCGGTTCAACGCCGCGCGGTTTCGAAGGTGATTCTGACATATATGCGGCCTCCTTGGCGTCTGCTTCGACGTATGATACCGCAGGTCGATGCTGCCGGCTAAAGCCCGGCTGCGGGCTGGAACGTCCGCCCCACGTCAGTAGGTTTCGATTTCGGTCTTGGTGCGCGGGCCGGGCACGTAGGGCGAAACCAGGCTCTCGTTGCCGTCGCGGTCGATGGCCTTGACGCCGAAGATGACATCGTCCACCGAGACGTTCTTGAAGGTGTACTCAGTCACGTTGCCGACGAAGATCTCGCGTTCCCAATTCGGCGACGTGGTCCTGCGCATCACCACCACGTAGCCCAGCAAGTCCGGCTCGGGATTCTCGTTTTTCCAACGCAGCGCGGCGTCGTAGCGCGATTTGCCGCGTCCGATCATGGGCGTGAGCTGGCCCTTGCGCGGACCGCGCGCGATCGGTTCGTTGGTCACCGGAGCTTTGGGAGCGAGCGCCAGGCTGGCGAGGGCGGCGGCGTTGGCTTGCGCGGCCCGGGTGGTGTAAGGCACCGAAGCGTTGGCGAAGGTGTCGGTCTCGGTGTGCTGGTTAGCGTAAGTCTCGTTGGGCGTCGTGAAGCGGATGGCGGCGTAGCCCTCCTGATTGAAGGAAGTGTGGTCGCCGCCGCGGCCCAGCCGGTCGGAACGGAAGATCAGGTCGATCTTGAGCGACGGAAGGTAGCGCTCGCTGGCCTCCTGGACGTAGCGCGCCAGTTGACGCGAAGTCGAATCGTTGGGGTCTTCGGAAAACACCCACAGGGTTCCATTGTCGATGCGCCCGTTGCCGGAAACCTCGGTGCCGATGATGTCGTTGTTCAGCACACCGTCGATGATTTGATTCTCCTGGTGCGCCTTGCGCGCATACAGGCTGCTGCCGATGAGGCCTTCTTCTTCGCCGGTGAAGGCCACGAACACGATGGTCTTCTCGAACTCATACTGGCTCATCACGCGCGCCAGCTCCATTACGGCCGCCGTTCCGCTGCCGTCGTCGCTGACGCCCGGAGCAGTGGGGGCGCGGTTCGCAAGATCGGCATAGGCGTCGGTGGCCGGCACGTCGCCGCCGATCGCAGGCTGCGGCATGGCGCGCAGCAGCACCGCCATCGAATCGTAGTGCGCGCTGATGATGAATTGCCGTTCCGGATTCAACTTGCCCGGCAGCACCGCCACCACGTTGTGGACATCCACGTCGCGCGCAATGCGGCCCTTTTTCTTCACCTTGTAGCTGTCGTAGCGAACCTGGAGACGCGGGCTGTAACTGGAAAACTGATCGAAGATCCAGCGGCGGGCCGCGCCGATGCCGCGGGTAGGGCTGTCGTCTTCCGAAAACAGGTCGCGCGTCTGGAAGCTCTCCAGCTTCTTCATGATTTCGCCGACGCGTTCCTCGGAGACCGAATCGACGATCTTCTTTATCGTGGGATTTACCGACTTCATCTGCGCCGGGGCGCACGTGGCCAGCAACGCGGCCAGCATCGGGATTTTCAGTTTCATTTTGTGCTCTTGTAGATGCGCTGGAACTTGTTCCGGGAGTTGAACACCGTAAAGGAGCCGTTGGATTCCGCAGTCAGCTTCAGGTAGCTTCCCTGGCAGTGCTCATCGACGTTGGCGATGAAGCTGTCGGGAACGTTGTGCTCCTGCCCGCCTTCCATGGCGTAGTGGAGCTGCCACAAATCTTCGAGGCCGGGCGAATTCTTGACAATCTGCCAGGCGTCGGGACTGCCGCCCTTGCGCGCGCCGTTGTTCATGATGGCCACGCGCGGATGGACGGCATGCACCAGGGCCGGCGATCCGGATTGATTCAGCCCGTGGTGCGAAGTCAGGTAAACATCCACGGTTCCGATCGGGTTGGCGGGGCACATCAGCTCCAGCTCCTTGTTCCAGGTCAGGTCGCCGAGGTCCAGGAAGCGGAAATTGTCGTAAGTGATCAAAACGCCGAGCGAGCGCCCGTTTTCCGTCGGGTCGTCGTCGCGCTTGGGCGTGGACGCGCAGAACGGATTGGGTTGTCCTGCGCCGGCCAGAGGCGACGCAATGTGCTCGCCGGCCGCGGCCAGCGCCTGGACGGTCAGATCCTTGATGGGGACGGTGTCGCCCGGCTTCAAGACGCGATGTTCGGCGCGCTGTAGCGTCTTGACGTAATCGGCGTAATCTTCCTTGACCACGCGCGAATCCTCCATGTTGGGTCCGTGGTCCAGGAAGGTGCCGATCTTCATGCGGTCGGCGAGCTGTGGAACATCGCCGACATGATCGCGATGGTAGTGCGTGATCAGGACGTAGTCGAGCTGCTTAACACCGGCGGCCTTGGCGGCCTGCACGATTCGCTCGGCGTCGCGTCCGTCGAATCCGCGCCAGCCGGTGTCGATCAACAGAGACTGGCCGGAGGGGCTGACGATCAGCGTGGACTGCCCGCCTTCCACGTCGATGAAGAAGATCTGCAGCGGCTTGGCATCCAGCAGGGCCGGGCCAAACGCCGCCAGTGTTAGAAAAGCGAACGGCCAATACGAGCGGCAAGCTTGGCGCAGCAACCGGGAAAGCATTTTTTCGAATCCTATCACAACCTGGTAATATTGCCGGAACAGACCCTTAGAGCGTAACGTAAATAGAGATAGAAGCTATTATGCCTTACTGTTGCCAATGCGGGCAGAAGGTCGGCGACCGGGACGTGTTCTGCGGCACTTGCGGAACGCGCCAGCCCCAGTGTTCGCCGGTGTCCGACTACCTGCATGGTATCAGCCCGCGCACGGCGTCGCTGCTGTGCTACATCCCGATTATCGGCTGGATCGTGGCCATCGTGGTGCTGGCGTCGGCGCGTTTTCGCGGGGACACGCGGGTGCGGTTCAACGCCTTCCAGGGGCTGTACCTTTTCGTCGCCTGGCTGATTGTGGACTGGGTGCTCAGCCCGCTGTTCAGCTTCCCGCATCTATGGGGGCCGTCGTTCTACCGGATCTTCCCGGCGCTGATGAAGGCCGCCATTTTCGGCGCGTGGATTTTCATGATCGTCAAGACCGCGCAGGACGAGCTGTACAAGCTGCCGATCCTGGGCGAGCTGGCGGAAAAATCGGTCTCAGAGCAAAGATAGCCGGCTGCGGCCAGGATTGGCCCCCCACCTCGAGTCACTCTGCCACCAACTCGCCGGCTCAAGCCGGCTGCGGCCAGGATTGGCCGCCCCACTTAAGAGTGTGATGTTGGCCTTGTGGGGTAGCCTTTCAGGCTGCAGCCGGCTTCAGCCGGGCCTCAGCGCGTTCCCGTGGCCGCTTGTTGTAGCGTCCCCGGCATGTCGGCCAGCACGTACGCCATCACCGCCATGGCCGCGATGTTGGCGCGCAGGTCTTCCAGCTTGACTTTGTCGACCGTATCGGCGCGCGTGTGGTGCCACTCGAAGTAGTGCGTGGCCAGGGTGCGAACCGCCAGGCCGGGCACGCCTTCGCGCATCAGCGGCGCAATGTCGGCTCCGCCGCCGCCGGGCTGGATGGAGCCGGCGTCGATGCGATCGAGCAGCTTGCCGATTTCGCGCACACGGTTGAGCGCGGCCAGCGAGTCGCCGGGCGTGCTGACGCCGAAGCCCGCGGGTTTTTCGGCCCCGCCATCCATTTCGATGGCCGCCACGTGATTCCTGACCATAGTGCCCACCCATTCGCGATAAGCCACGCCGCCGGCGCCGCCGTTCTCTTCGTTGGTCCAGAACACGACGCGCAGCGTGCGGCGGGGATGCAGGCCGAGCTGATGGATCAGGTGAGCCGCTTCCAGCGCCGTGATGATGCCGGTGCCGTCGTCCTGCGCGCCCGCGCCCACGTCCCAGGAATCGATGTGGCCGCCGATCACCACCACCTCGTCCGGCTTCTCGCGTCCGGGAATTTCACCCACCACGTTGGCCGACTCGGCATCCGGCAGCGTGCGGGCTTCCATTTCCAGGTGAACGCTCACGGGGTTCCCGGCATCCTGGAGTCGCTGGATGAGCAGCGCGTCTTCGATGGTGACCGCGGCGGCCGGTATCTTAGGCACGCCGTCCGAGTATTCCAGCGCGCCGGTATGCGGCGTTTGCTGGCTGACTGGCGTAACCGAGCGGACCAGCGCAGCCACCGCTCCCAGCCGCGCCGCGCGCGAAGGACCCGACATCCGATACACCACCGTCCGGCCGTAGCCTTCGTAAGGCACATTGAAGAGCACGATTTTTCCTTCGATGCCGGCGCGGCCTTTCTTCTCCAGCTCCTCGAAACTCGAAACCGTTACGACGTCGGCGGTGATGCCTTTCTTGGGCGTGGCCACGCTACCGCCCAGGCCGAGAATGTTCAGCGGCTTTGCGACCGGCGTCACCAGCGCGGCGCTTTCGTTGCCTCGCACCCAGTGCGGCACCTTCACCCGCGGGGTGAAGACGTTGACCAGCCCGTCCGCTTTCATTTGGGCGGCGGCCCAAGCGATGGCCTTGTCGAGCGACGGCGATCCGCTGAGCCGGTTGCCGATGCGATCGCACAGGTAGGCCAGCTTCTCCATCCCGCCCTGATCCACCAGCGCGGCGTCGATCAGCTTGGTGGCGGCGTCATTATATTGTTCAGTCAGATCACCGGCCGGCTGAGCAGCCAGGCCGAGCGCGACGAGAGCGCCGCCGATTCCCACCAGGCTTCTTCGAAGCATCACCCGTACAGGATAACAGCCGAGGCCGCGGGAAAGCGTTGACGGAGGCGGGCTGGACCGTAACGGTACTCGAGTAAGGGCTGCCGCCGTTGCTCCGGCGCCCGTTGCGTCACTGCGGCTGAAATTCCAGCGACTTGAAGCCGTGCTGCCGCATGACCTCGCGCGCCTGTTCGAGCGCTTCCGGCAACACGTAGAAAAACGCTCCGACGCGCTGATGCCGGAAGATGACGCCGCCGCTGTAGGTGTCGGTCTCCACCGCGTAATCGACGCCCCACTCGGTGAGGACGCCCTCCAGCCGCAAAGCGTCCTTGAGCCGTTTGGCGATGTAGATCAGGTCCATTTCGCGGTCCTCGAAAAAGTCGGCTTCGCGGCGCATTACGCTTTCAATCTTATCGCGGCCGCCCATTTCGCTTCGGAGCCTCGCAGCCCGCGTTTTTTCCCATCAATTGGCAGACCTTGCTAACCTCGGCTAGAATAGGTGTACCCGGATCAGAATCCCATGCCGACCCGCAACGTCAATCTGACTAACGAGCTGAACCGGTTCGTGTTGAAGAAAGTTGCGAGCGGGCGCTACGAGAACGCCAGTGAGGTTGTGCGTGCAGCGCTGCGGACACTAGAGCGTGAGGAGCAGCAACATGAAGCCAGGCTGGCCGCGCTCCGCTCTGCCATCGATGAAGGTGATGCCAGCGGTCTTGCGGCCGGCGATGTATTCGGGCGCGTTCGAAAGAGACTGGAGCTTCGGCGAATTCGACGCTAGACCGTGGCCGTTTTCCGTTTCTCGCGACTAGCGGAGCGTGACTTACTGGGCATTGCCGAGTATACCCTCCGCACTTGGGGCGCAGGCCAAGCTGTCATTTATCTTGATGAGCTGGAGGCGTGTTGCCGGAGCCTCGCGGACCATCCAGCGCTGGATAGAGCCTGTGACGATATCAGGCCGGGCTTGCGCCGCATCGAGCATGGCCGGCACGTCGTGTTCTACCGGGAGAAAGCCGGCGGAATTCTCATTTCCCGCATCTTGCATCTGCGTATGCTACCCGATCTTAACCGAATCGACGACCGCGAGGATGAATCATAAACCTGGTAACCACCTTCAGCGCGGAGGCTAACACGTTCACCCGAATCAGGCTCGTGCCGACGCGATGCGGCGGCCCAACCGGCGCAGCACCGGCGTAAGCGCGAAATAGATGGCCGCGGCCAGGAGCGGACTCACCACCAACCAAATCGCCATGGCACCGAGGCTCGCGATCCACAACATTTTGATCAGGCTCCAGGGAGCGGACTTGAGCATTCCGAACACGTCCGTCAACGACAGGGCGATGGGCGCACGGCCGGCAACCCGGCTGCCGGCTTGAAGAAAGGGCAGGAACAGAATCAGTTGCACCGGGTAGATGAAGTAGTTCACCAGTTGGATAGCGGGCAAATTCAGCCGCAACACAACCGCCGCCGCCGCACAAAGAAGCGTCGTCGACCCCAACACCGGAAAGATTCCGAGGACGGCGCCCAGCGCAATGCTGAGAGCGATCTTCTCCGGCGTGATGCCCTGCCGGAGCAGGTCAACGATCGGCTGAACGATCTTCCGATAGGGCCACGTGCTTTTCAATGAGCTTCCTCTTCTAACATAGCGTTCGGATCCCCGGCCCGGCCCAACAAGCGGGACCCCGCACACGCCGATGGCTCCGTCCGAGAACTTCCCCGCCCTCCTGCCACCAATCTCCATAAGATGGTGGCCCCCGCCCTCACCAAAGAAGACGAACTGCATTGGCTCGCCCTGCGCTTGATTCCCGGCCTGGGCGCGCGGAACGCCGGCCGGCTGGTGGCACAGTTTCGAACGCCTCAGGCCATCTTTCGCGCTTCCCGCCACGACCTTGAAGCCGCCGGTCTGGCCGGCAGCCTGGCCCAAACCATCGCCAGCGGCTGCACTTTCGAGGACGCCGTCGATCAGCAGCAGAAGATGCTCGAAACCGGAACCGCCCTGGTCCCGATCTCCGGCCCCGACTACCCGCCGCGGCTCAAAGAAATCTACGATCCGCCGCTGGTGCTCTTCGCGCGCGGCCGCCTGCAGTTGCTTCAGTCGGTGATGCTCGGCGTGGTGGGAACCCGGCGCGCGACGTCCTACGGAATCGCGGCCTGCGAGCGACTGGCCACGGATCTCGCGCAAGCCGGCCTAACCATCGTCAGCGGCATGGCGCGCGGTATCGACACGGCGGCGCATCGCAGCGCGCTCGCAGTCGCGGGCGACACCATCGCGGTTTTCGGCTGCGGCGTCGACTTGGTCTACCCGGCCGAGAATCGCAAGCTGGCCACCGAGATCGCAGAAAAAGGCCTGCTGCTCAGCGAGTATCCGATGTCCGGACCCGCCTACCCGCAGAATTTTCCCACCCGCAACCGCATCATCAGCGGCATGAGCGTGGGCGTCCTGGTAGTGGAAGGCGCGCAGTACAGCGGCTCGTCGATCACGGCGAAAATGGCGCTGGAGCAGCAGCGCGAGGTTTTCGCCATCCCCGGTAACATCACCTCGAAAATGAGCTGGGGACCCAACCTGCTGATCAAGCAGGGCGCCAAGCTGGTCCAGGAGTGGAACGACGTAGTGGTGGAACTGCCGGCCGAAGTGCGGCGTGCGCTGGTCGCCAAGGCGCAGGCGCGTTCAGCAGGCATGTCGCTGGAAACAAAAGACGATCAGCTCGCGCTCCCAGGCGAAGCCGGACCCGCGCACCGGGCCCTGCTGGCCCACCTGAAGCCCGATCTGGCCACCCACATCGACGAACTGCACGAAACTTTTGATACCCTGACATCATCTGAGATAATTGCCGCACTGTTTGACCTCGAGTTGCTTGGCCTCGTAAAACAACTCCCCGGCAAGAACTTTGTTAAAGTGTGGTAGATTCTAAACCGATAGTCTCTGACTGAATATCATTTGTAAGCATTCGTACGGACTTCATACGTCATGGCAAAGTCTCTAGTGATCGTGGAGTCGCCCACCAAGGCGAAAACGATCGGAAAATATCTCGGCAAGCAGTACGTCGTCAAAGCGTCGCTTGGGCACGTCAAGGATCTTCCGAAAAAAGATCTGGCCGTGGATGTCGACAAGAACTTCGAACCGCGCTACGAAGTGATCGAAGGCAAGAAGAAGCTGATCGCGGAGCTGAAGCAGGCGGCCAAGGGCATGGAGTCCGTGTATCTGGCGGCTGACCCGGATCGCGAGGGCGAGGCCATCTGCTATCACCTGCAAGAAGAGCTGGATGGATCCAAGAAAGGGCCCAAGATCTACCGCGTGATGTTCAACGAGATCACTGCGGGCGCGGTCAAGAAGGCCTTCGAGAAGCCCGGCTCGGTGAACCTGCACCTGGTGGACGCGCAGCAGGCGCGCCGCATCCTGGATCGCCTGGTCGGCTACAAAATTTCGCCGCTGCTGTGGGACAAGGTGCGCCGGGGACTTTCGGCCGGCCGCGTCCAGACCGTGGCGCTGCGCCTCATCGTCGAGCGCGAGCGCGAAATTCGCGCCTTCCTGAAACGCGAGTACTGGACCATCGACGTCCAGCTCAACGCCAAGAAGCCGCCCGTGCTGGTGGCGCGCTTCACCAAGAAAGACGATCAGGCCATCGAGGTCGGCGATGAAGCCACCGCCAAGTCGCTGGTCGATCAGCTGGACGGCTCCCGGTACCTGGTCCACTCCGTCAGCACGCGCGAAAAAAAGCGCAACCCGGTTCCCCCGTTCATCACCTCCACGCTGCAGCAGGAATCCTCGCGCAAGCTGCGCTTCAGCGTGAAGCGCACCATGATGCTCGCGCAGCGCTTGTACGAAGGCGTGGATCTCGGCGCGGAAGGCTCGGTCGGCCTTATCACCTACATGCGAACGGATTCGACGCGCGTGTCGGCCGACGCCCTCGAGGAAGTCCGCGGCCTCATCCGCGATCGCTTCGGTGCGCCGTTCTGCCCGGAATCGCCCAACGTCTACAAGAGCAAGAAGGAAGCGCAGGACGCCCACGAAGCCGTGCGTCCCTCCTCGCCGCGCCGCACCCCCGAAGACGTCGCGCCGTTCCTGCAAGAAGACGAGCTGAAACTCTACCGCTTGATCTGGATGCGCTTCGTCGCGTCGCAGATGATGCCGGCGGTGTTCGATCAGACCACCATCGACGTCGCCGCCCAAGGCAAGGATGGCGCAACCTACATGTTCCGCGCCACCGGCAGCGTGCCCAAGTTCAAGGGCTTCCTGGAAGTCTACGAAGAAGGCAAGGACCAGAAGGACGAGGACGACGAAGAGTTGAAGCATCGCCTCCCGCTGGTGCAGCAGGGCGAAGAGCTGAAGTTCAAGTCCATCCTGCCCGAGCAGCACTTCACCGAGCCGCCCCCGCGCTTCAACGAAGCCACGCTGGTCAAGGAACTGGAAGCCGACGGCGTCGGCCGGCCTTCCACCTACGCCTCCATTCTGTCCACCATCCAGGAGCGCGAATACGTCAAGAAAGAAGGCGGGAAATTCATTCCCACCGAGCTCGGCATGGTGGTGACCGACCTGCTGCTCGAGAACTTCCAGAATCTCTTCGACGTCAAATACACCGCTCGCATGGAAGAAGAGCTGGACGAAATCGAAGACGGCAAAATGGACTGGCGCGAGGCCATGGCCGAGTTCTACGACCGCTTCCAGAAAGACCTGGAGCACGCCGAGCGGCACATGACCGACATCAAGCGCATGGAGAAGCCCACCGACCTGGTGTGCGACAAGTGCGGCAAGCCCATGGTCATCAAGTGGGGCCGCCACGGCAGCTTCATCGCCTGCACCGGCTACCCGGAGTGCACCAACACGCGCGAGCTCACCGTGGATCTTCCGGATGTCGACAAGATCGACCTCACCGAGCAGGACGCCGAGGAGTACTGCGAAAATTGCGGCCGTCCCATGGTGCTCAAGAAGGGCCGCTTCGGCCAGTTTTACGCCTGTTCCGGTTATCCGGATTGCAAGACCACCAAGCAGATCGGCGGCGAACAGAAAAAGAGCGACGTGCCGCTCGATGAGAAATGCCCGCAGTGCTCCAGCAACCTGGTGTTGAAGCACGGGCGCTTCGGCGAATTCACCGCCTGCAGCAACTACCCGAAGTGCAAGTTCGTCAAGCAGAAAACCATTGGAGTTGCTTGCCCGGATTGCTCCGAGGGCCAGGTGATCGAGCGCCGCTCCAAGCGCGGCAAAACCTTCTACGGCTGCAACCGGTATCCCGACTGCAAGTTCGTGGCATGGGGCAAGCCGATGGCGGAAAAATGCCCCGAGTGCGGCTCCAGCTACCTGGTCGAAAAATGGCTGAAAGCCGGCCCGGTTGCGCAGTGCCCCAACGCCGAGTGCAAATACAAAAAGCCGCTGGCTCCGGTCGAGGCCACCGCGTAGCTAGAATAACAGTAGAAGTTCATGAACAACGAGCAGATACAGGCTGCCATGAAGGAGCTCCAGGACGCCATGGTCGTTATGGCTCACATGGAAACGCGGCAAACCGAAAGACTCTTGCGTCAGGAGCGGGAGATCGAGGAACTCTCCCAGTCGCGAGTGCGCGTCGAGCAGACAGTGCGCCGTCTCGACGAGGAAGCGGCCGGATTCCGCCGCCGCACCGAACAGAACCTCGCCGAAATCACGGACAAGCTCAACGGTTTGATCGGCTATGTCGCGGGCCAGCGCCCCGGCGCCCGCCCCCCGCAATAGGCGCATCGGCGCAAATCACCGGCGACGCCGAAGCAACTCGCGTGTCCGCCAGCCCGCTTGACCGCCCCCTAGGATCCGCCTTGCGCGCTCAATCGTAGTAGTCCGGACTCTTCTTGAGCTTGTTGAAATTGGCGAGGTCGTGCTCGATCCAGAGCTGCGCGCCGGTCTTCTTGATGAACGCCTCCATTTTCTCCCGGCTCGCCAGCGATTGGTCTCTGCTGAACTCGAAGCTCGGAGTCTTGCTGGTCCCGCGCTCTTCCTGGTAGTGATAAAGATCGCCGGCCAGCAGCACTGGTCCGGTGCGCGCCAGCTTCACAAGCAGCACCTGGTGCCCAGGCGTGTGGCCATAGGCTGCCTTGATCACCACCGTGCCGTCGCCGAACACATCGTAGTCCTCGCCGATCAGGATCTGAGTCTTGGCGTCCTTCAGCGCAACATAGCGAGCCTGCTGCGCGATGGGCGGCGCTTTCTCCGCGAACATCGCGTCGCGCTCCGGCCGCTGCACCAGCCAGGTAGCCCCGGCAAAGTCGTTGGCGTTGGCGGTGTGATCGGAATGATAGTGCGACAGTCCGAAGTAGGTCACATCCTTCGGCGCGTAGCCGGCCGCCGCCAACTGCGACCTCAGCGTCTTGACGGCGGTGTACAATCCCTGCGTCACGGAACTGCCATCGCTCTTCAGCGCGCTGTCCGGACTCGCGCCGGTGTCCCACAGCAGCGTACCTTTCGGATGCACGATCAAGTACGACGCCACCACCATGTCGGCCGTCGCGACCTCTTCCTTCTTGAGCTGGAACAGTTGCGGATCGATGCCTCGAATGACGCCGTTGTCGAACACGTACAATCGCACCGGCCCGGACTGCGGCGCGCGGCTTTGACCAAGCAAGGCCGGCACAGCGCCCAGCATGACGACTAAGAACTTGCGAATGGACATGGCCACAAGCATATCGCGTGGCGCACGCACTCGTGCGTGCCGCGTTCACACTCGTGTGAACGCTTGAGTCAGTCCAACACCACCGACCGCGCCTTCGCGATCCGCAACAAAAAATACAACAACAACCCCACCGGCCCAAAGAAAAACGTAAGCGCCAGGCAAGGTATCACCATCCAGTGCGCAATGCCGCGATTCCGCGCGTCGCGCACCTCCCAGCTCCCGATAAACAAATCGAACGCCAGATAATGCACCCACCCCGCCAGCAGCAGCCACGGATTTGAAAAGAGCTGCGCCACGCCCGCCAGCGATCCAAACCCGCCTTGCGATTTGCCAAAGTTCGCCGCAATCAGCCCGGCATACAGCACCGCCAGCAACAGCGGCAGGATCGCCCCAGTCACCAGCGGCGCCGCCCACCGCCGCGGCCCGAACACAGCCAGCACCAACCAACCCAGCAACGCCGCCGTGTTGGCCATCGAAAAGACTTGTTCCGCGCTCATGAATCTCCCCCGTTTCCAAGCTCAACATGATAAATTGGCCACAGCACGACGATCATAGCTCAGCCGCGAAACGGAGCTGTCATGTTGAAGAGAAAATCGCGCGCATGTCTCCGGTTCCTCCTCACCGCTACGCTCGTAATCGGAATCCGCGCCCAGGATCGTTCCTCGCTGCCCGCATTCGAAGTTGCCGCCATCAAACCGCACAACCCGGCCGACCCGGGCGGCGGATTCGGCTTTCAGCATGGACGACTCACGATCTCGAATACCTGGCTGAAAATCCTCGTCATGACCGTGTACGCCCTGGTCGCCGCAAAGAACGGGCCCAAACTCCAGAGGTCCGCTCCGGACGCACAATACTCCATGCGCATGGGACCTGAAGGAATGTCCGCTACGAAAATGTCGATTCACACGTTGGCCGACACGCTCGCGGGCTACGTCAGTCGCAGCGTGATCGACAAGACCGGACTCCAGGGCGACTTCGATTTCAAATTCGATTGGTCGCCCCAGGATCCCAACAGCCCGTCGATCTTCACCGCTTTACAGGAACAGCTAGGCCTCAAGCTCGAGTCTGAGAAAGGCCCAGTCGAATTCCTGGTCATCGACCACGCCGAGAAGCCCTCGGAAAACTGATCGAGCGGCCAGTCAATTCGCCCGCAGAAACTCGATCAGCAGCCTGCTCACTTCCTCGGGCTGCTCCTGCTGCACCCAGTGCCCCGCCCCGTCGATCAGATGCACGCCCGACATGCGCGTACACGCTACGGTCTGCATCCTCTCGAAAGCGCCCGGGCTCTGATAGACTCCCCAATCGCTCTGGCCCGCGATGAAGGTCGACGGCACGTCGATCGTGCGGCCGGAAAACGTCTCGAGCTCGGCGTTGTACTTGCCACCGCGGCAGCGATACCACTGCAGTCCACCTTGGAATCCGGTCCGCGCGTATTCGGAGCTGTACACATCGAGCTCCTCCTCGCGCAGCCACTGGCACGAGGCGATTTCCGCCGCGGTCGGCATCTCCGCCGCCACGGTCTCCGCCATCCCCTTGTCCCGATCCATGATGTAATAGCGCGGAATCTTGGCCAGCTCCTCAGCCGTGAACGACTTCAACCGGAACGGCCGGTTCTGCTTCCAGTCCGCGCTCTTGACGTGATAGTAAGCGCGCAGAAAAGCGTGCAGGCCCTGCGGGCAATCCCGCATGTTGCCGTTCGCCTCGCGCGTCCCGTAGTAGGACTGGTAGTGTTTCCGCGGTGGCTTCAGCGCCGCCAGCTCAGCGTTGATATCGGACGCGGCCGCGGCCGGCTTTTGCGTCGCATCCGCAGTGTCGAACGCGAGCGCCGGCGGACCCGCGAACGGAGCGCTCATCAACGCCACCGACCGGAACACGTCCGGCCGGATCAGCGCGCAGTAAGCGGCCACCGGCGATCCGAAGTCGTGTCCTACCACGCCCGCCACCGAACGATAGCCGAGAGCCGAAACCAGCCCCAGCGCATCCCGCACCAGGTTGGGAAGGCGAAACGAATCCAGGTCGCCGTCGTAAGCGTCGTCCCAGCCCGTCGTGCGCCCGTACCCACGCTGATCGGGCGCCACCACGTGAAACCCCGCCGATGCCAGCGGCAGCATCACCTTCCGCCAGCTATACGCCAGCTCCGGGTAGCCGTGCAGCAGCAGCACGCAGGGCCGGCCCTTGGTTTCGAAGCCGGCCTCCAGCACGTGCATCGCGAGCCCGTTGATGTTCGCCACCGTGCGCGAGCGGATCGCGGACGGGAGCGTCGAATTGCCGAACGCTGGAAGCTTACTCACGTCGGTCTTCACCACCGCCCCGCTCGCCAGCCCGCCGGAGGCCGCCAGAAACAAGCGCCGCGTCACGTCGAAATTCTGCATCGTCGCAAACCAGCCTACCAGCTTGCTGAAAAACCCGCAGCCGGATCCACTCGCTCACAGTCAACCGAGCTGCGTTTCCGAGCCGCGCGCGTCAGCTAGCGGTCTTACGGGTCTTGAGCAAGCTCCTAGCGCACGATCGGCTTGTCCAGGCTATCCCAACCGTAGGCTCGCGCAACCCGGTCGCGGATCTCTTGAATCACACTTCCGCCGTTGTCGCCGTTGGTCATGATCACCACGCCGTAGCCTTTCGCCCGATGCGCGAGCAGATCGCAACGGAATCCCCAGTTGCCGCCGCTATGCGTGAAATACCAACCCTCGCCATCCTTTTCGATCGTGAAGCCGACGGCAAACGGCCCAACCCCGACCGGCGTCACCATCTCCTGCACCATGCTCTGCGAAAGCACGCGGCTCGATCGCCCGCCCAGCTCCAGTTGCACTTCGATCGCAAACTTCGCCAGATCCGTAGGAGTCGTCCACAACCCCGCCGCCGCGAGTTCCGGATACACGTGCCACTTGGCGTCCATGGCTTTGCCCGCGCCGTTGTGAGCCCGCGCGGCCTGCTTGTCGCGCGCGGGCGGCAGCGGCTGCTCGAAAGTGCTGTTCGACATGCCGATCGGATCCAGCACCCACTCCCGCAGGATTTGCGCGAAGGGCTCTCCAACCACATCGGTCAATGCCAGTTGTTCGATCTCCACCGCGCCGCCCGAGTACTGGTAACCGGTGAGCGGCGCGCGCACCAGCCGCACCGCCCCGACATTCGACGGCGGCTGTCCGTCCAGGATCTGCGGCAACGTGGGAACCGGCGCGGATGGAGGATAGCCCGGAAAACCGAAGCCGTCGCCGGTTCCGGAAGTATGGCTCATCAGCGTGCGCGGCGTCACCGGGCGATCTTTGGTAAATTCGCCCACCGGCAGTCTCCAGGATTTCAAAATCGTGTTGATGTCCTGATCCAGCCGGAACTTCCCGTCCTGAACGGCTTTCAGCGACGCCATGGCAGCCAGCGTCTTGCTGATGGACGCCGCCTGAAACATGGTTTCTCTGGTGACCGGCGCACCCGTCTGGACGTCGGCGACGCCCCAAGCCTTGGCCCAATGAATCTGGAAATCCTTGATCGCCGCCACGCTCACGCCCGGCACATGATAGCGAGCCATCACCTGCGCCAGCGTGAACCCGTCCAGCCCCTGCCGGTTCGGCGCCTGCGGCTCTTCGATAGCTTTGATAACCTGCGCGGCATCCTGCCCGCGCGCACACACGCACAGAACCACCGCGATCAACAACCGCGCACATCTCATACCCGCCCCCATGATCGACCCCATCCAGCCTCAATAAGCCGACCGAAAACTGACCACACCACTCCCATTCATTCAACCAAATCGCGCAACCGGCAAACGCCACCGGGCGTTGGACACTATCCCCCGGCTACATCCGTCGGCAGACCGCATCATGCGTTCCCCGCCTACTGACAATTCTTTCTCCTTCCCCGCCACCACCTTGCGCAAACACGCATGCAAACCCGCCCCATCCATCGATTACTCTAAAACCGAACGACTCCTTCTTACGCCCCCGCCGCCCGCTTGGGTTCGTTTTTGCAAAATTTCATAAACTTCGAAAAACAATCGCCGCCGCGCGCAAAAAAAAATCTCATCCCGCGCTACCACCACCGGCGGGGAGTGGCGCCTCGAATGCCGGCGCGAAACGGGCCGTGTGTCCCAGTTCCTTATGATAGGTAAGGAGCCCCGCTCCCTCCATCTCACCGCTATGCCCAAAGTCGACTACGGCCTCGACGCGCCCAAGATGGTCCGCCGCCTGGCCTCCCGCGCCGGTCTCATGATGGTCATCGCCATCGTGCTCTACTACGCCAACCGCACCACCAACCCCGCCGCTGCGCTTCCGCTCGCAACTTCGCTGTTCTCCATCGGACTCAGCCTCGGGCTGGTGGCGGGCGTCATGTTCCTGAGCAGCCGCGTCGCCAAGCTCAAAGTTCGCGACCGGATTCTCGAAAGCATCCCCTGGCGCGGCGACGAGAACGTGCTGGATGTCGGATGCGGCCGCGGCTTGTTTCTCATCGGTGCGGCCAAGCGCCTCAAGAAAGGCAAGGCCACCGGAGTCGATACGTGGCAGGCGGACGACCTGTCGGGCAACACCGCCGAAGCCGCGCTCGCCAATGCCAAGACCGAAGGCGTCGCGGACCGGATCAAAATCGAGACCGCGGATGCGCGCAAGCTCCCCTTCGCCGCCGCCAGCTTCGATGTCGTGCTGTCCAGCCTGGCGCTGCACAACATCAACTCCAGCCAGGAACGCACCAAGGCCTTGACCGAAATCGCCCGCGTGCTGAAAAGCGGAGGTTATCTGGCCATCTTCGACATCTTCCACACCGGCGCCTACGCCAAAACGCTCGAGCAGCTCTGCTTCGAGGACATCCGGCTCTCGCCGCTGACTCTGCTGTGGTGCGTGCCGACGCGCAGCCTGACCGCGAGGAAAGCCTGAGCGCACTCCCTCCGTTGTGTTCTTATAAACAAAGATGAACGCCGAACGCACTCGTATTCGCGAGGCAACCCAAAGAGTCAAACACTGGAAGCGCTGGGGGCCTTACCTCACCGAGCGTGCCTGGGGCAATCCGCGCGAGGACTACAGCCCGCACGGCACCGCCTGGGACTCCTTCACGCACGACCACGCGCGCTCCCGCACCTATCGCTGGACTGAAGACGGCATCGGTGGCATTTGCGACAACCACCAGCGGCTGTGTTTTGCCTTCGCCTTCTGGAACGGACGCGACCCCATTCTCAAAGAGCGCCTGTTCGGCCTGGGCGGCCCGGAAGGCAACCACGGCGAGGACGTCAAGGAATACTACTATTACCTCGACTCCACCCCCACGCACTCCTACATGAAGTTCCTGTACAAGTACCCGCAGTCGGAATTTTCGTATTCGCGTTTGCTGGAGGAGAACCGCCACCGCTCCCGCTCGGCGCCCGAGTACGAGTTGATCGACACCGGGATCTTCAACCAGGACCGCTATTTCGACATTCTCGTCGAGTACGCGAAACACGACTTCGACGACATCCTGGCGCGCGTGACGGTCATCAATCGCGGACCCGATCCGGCCGCGCTGCACCTGCTGCCCACGCTGTGGTTTCGCAACACCTGGAGCTGGGGCTACGGAACTCCGCGCCCGGAGCTGGAAAAATTCGACGCCGGCACCATCCTCGCTCACGAACAATCGCTGGGCGAGTTCAAGCTGTGGCTCGAAGAAGCTCCGGCCCTGCTGTTCACCGAGAACGAAAGCAACCCGCAGCGCCTGTGGGGACTCGGAGACGGGCAGTCCTACAGCAAGGACGCTTTTCACCGCTACTTGATCTCGGGCGAGAAGAACGCCGTGAATCCGGACGAGACCGGAACCAAGGCCTGTGGCTGGTATCATTTCGAACTCCCGCCCGGCGAATGCAAAGTGCTGCACTTTCGTCTATACGCTGGCGACGCCCCTTTGCCCGATGTTCACCAGGTGTTCCTGGACCGGCGCGAAGAGGCCGACGATTTCTACAGCTTCGCGCCGGCCGGTCTTTCCGACGACGCCCGCATGGTGCAGCGGCAGGCCTTCGCGGGCCTGCTATGGTCAAAGCAGTTCTACCATTACGTCGTCGAACAGTGGCTCAAGGGCGATCCGGCCGGGCCTCCTCCTCCGCCCGAGCGCCTGTGGGGCCGCAATCGCAGTTGGATCCACGTCTACAACGACGACGTGCTTTCCATGCCCGACAAATGGGAGTACCCGTGGTTCGCCGCCTGGGATCTGGCGTTCCACACGATCCCGTTCGCGCTGGTCGATCCCGATTTCGCGAAACGTCAGCTCAGCTTGCTGCTGCGCGAGTGGTATCAATCGCCCAACGGACAGTTGCCGGCCTATGAATGGGAGTTCAGCGACGTCAATCCTCCGGTGCATCCCTGGGCCTGCTGGCGCGTTTTTAAAATCGACCAGAAACTCACCGGCAAACCCGATTTTGAGTTTCTCGAATCCGCGTTTCACAAGCTGCTCATGAATTTCACCTGGTGGGTCAATCGCAAGGACTCGCAGGGCAACAACATTTTCGAGGGCGGCTTTCTGGGCCTGGACAACATCGGCGTCTTCGATCGCAGCAAGCCGCTGCCCACCGGAGGTTTCATCGAACAGGCCGACGGCACCGCCTGGATGGCGATGTATTGCCTGGTGATGCTGCGCATCGCCATCGATCTCACGCCGCACGACCAGTCCTACGAGGACATTGCCAGCAAGTTCTTCGAGCATTTTCTATACATCGCCAGCGCCATGAACCGCCTGGGAGACAACGGCCTGTGGGACGAACAGGACGGTTTTTTTTACGACTGGTTGCGTATGCCGGACGGCCGCAAGATTCCGCTGCGCGTGCGCTCGCTGGTCGGATTGATCCCGCTGTTCGCCGTGATGACCATCGACGCGGCCGCCATCGAGAAGATGCCGGGTTTCCGGCGCCGGATGAACTGGTTCGTCAAGCACCGGCCGGACCTGTGCGGCAACATCGCCTCTATCACGCGCCACGGCATAGAGGAACGCACGCTGCTTTCCATGGTGCAGCCCAGCCGGGTGCGTCGAGTCCTGCAAGTCATGCTGGATGAGAACGAGTTCCTGTCGCCCCATGGAATCCGCGGGATCTCGCGCTACCACAAGGACCATCCCTTCGTGCTCCACGTCGACGGACAGGAGTACCGCGTCGACTACGAGCCCGCTGAATCCAGGACCGGCCTGTTCGGTGGCAATTCCAACTGGCGTGGTCCGGTGTGGTTCCCGGTGAACTACCTCATGATCGAGTCGCTGCAGCGCTTCCATTACTATTTCGGCGACGAGTTGCTGGTGGAGTTCCCCACCGGCTCGGGAGTTTCGATGAATCTGTCGGAGGCCGCCGCGGCGTTATCGCGCCGCCTGTCGCATCTTTTTCTGCGCGACAAGAACGGCCGCCGCCCCGCCTTCGGCGCCTCGGAAAAGTTTCAGACCGATCCCCACTTCCGGGATCACATCCTGTTTTATGAATATTTTCACGGCGACAACGGCGCCGGCCTGGGCGCCAGCCACCAGACCGGTTGGACGGCCCTGGTGGCCAAGCTCCTGCAACAGAGCGGAGAATAACCTAACCATTCCGATGGCCGTCCGTCCATAACGCGAAGGGGTGTCTCATGAAGAAACTGGTCTTGCTCGTTTGTGGTTCCGCTCTGGTTTTCGCGGCCGACAGCCGCTATCACGAGGATTTCCACTACAGCTACCCGCAGACCGCCGGAGGACGGCTCAGCATCGAGAGCTTCAACGGTTCGGTGGAAGTCACCGGCTGGGATCAAAACACCGTGGATGTTTCCGGCACCAAATACGCCGAGAGCCAGGACCTGCTGCAGGCCATCAAGATTGAAGTTTCGATCGCCAACAACGCCGTCCATGTAAAGACCGTTCGGCCCGAACCGCACCACGGCGGCATGGGCGCGCGCTACGTCATCCATGTTCCGCGACGGACCGATCTCGAAGCCGTCGCCAGCTCCAACGGCTCGGTGCGCGTCGAAGACGTGGAGGGCAACGCGCACCTCAGTACCTCGAATGGTTCGGTGCACCTCGCCAAGGTTCACGGCAACGTGGACGCGCGTACTTCGAACGGCAGCGTGGAAGTAAACGACGTCAACGGCCGGATGTCCTTCAAGACTTCGAATGGAACCGTGCACGCCGACAACGCAACCGGCGGGTTCGAAGCGCAGACCTCAAACGGGGGCCTGCATGTGCATCTGCGCGAGTCCGAAGCCGGATCTCCCATCCGGCTATCCACCTCGAACGGCGCGGTCGATTTGCAGTTGGATTCGCCTCGCCAGAACGACGTCGTGGCCAGCACCAGCAACGGTTCGGTGACGGTGCGTCTGCCGGACGGCGCGAACGGCAGTCTGCACGCCAGCACCAGCTCCCACGGATCGGTGCGCAGCGACTTTCAGATTCTCACGCGCGGGGAGCTGTCGCGACACCGCATCGACGGAACCATCGGAAGCGGCGGCCCGAAAATCGAGCTGACTACTTCGAACGGGAATATCCGGCTGGTGAAACTCTAGCGCTTGAGCCAGAGGTCCAGGAATTTGTCGGCCAATTCCTGCGGGATATCGGCCTGGGCCCTGGTGCTGGTCTGTTGCTGCGTCACCTGGATGGCGTCGTAGAGCTTCAGCAGTTCAGGTTGTTTATCGGGCGTGTTCAGTCGGCCGAGTCCCACGATGCCCTTCACCATATCGTGGACGAACTTCGCGTCGCGCTCAGTGGCGCAATTGACCTCGGCGGTTGCAATCAAGCCGTGACTCAGATCCATGCCCAGCGTCGCGGTCTGGACCGATCGCAGAGCTTGGAGCACGGTTGAGAGATTGCTGTTCGGCGGCGCGGCGATGTTCAAGCCTCCCAGGCCTCCGGTCAGCGCGGCGTAGATCTGGTCGCCGGTCGGCAGCGTGCGCAGCAGATCGCGCAGCGGCACGGGCATCCCGCCGGACGAAGGATGATCGATGATCGGGCGCAGCTCCGAAGCTGGGCCGGCGACCGCGGTGGAGTCGTTCAGGAAAAAGATGGCGGCCTGTTCGGTGCCGAAGAGCCGGTAGTTCTTGTACGACAAGGGCGCCGCGCCTTTGCTCTGGAGCCGGGCTTCGAGATCCGCGCGGTTGAACTTGCCGCGCGCCAGCAGCAAACCGTGCTTGCCGTTAGAGCACGAGAGAATCTGCGACAGGTCCTTGCGCGGATCGAGGCCGGTCTGCCGGGTGAACTCGTCGAGTTGCGGAAGCGGCATCCGGCTGAGCAGCTTTTGATAAACCGGGGTATCGCGGATCGCCTCCAGATTCGCGCCCACCACGAACACGGTGTCGGAAGGCACCAGTGTTTCGAGCGCGGGATCGATATGCAGCACAGCCTGCTTCCTGGCCTGGCAGCCCGCCAAGGTCAGAGCCAGCGCGATGGTCACCAGCGTTCGCATCAGAAATCTCTTTTCGCAAAGATCGCTATCGCCGCGCTCATCACCACCGCTCCGAACAAGGCGGAACTCCAGATCGGCATGTATCCGTCGAAGGTCCGGCTCTGAATAGCGTCCAGCGTCATCCTGCCGACGTCGTAAACTTTGGGCAGCGCATAGTAGAGCGTGCGCCAGATCTGGCGCGACCATTCCGACGACAGCAAACGCAGCATGGTGCTGGTCTGAGCGAGGATCGGGCTCATGATCATCAGTGCCACGCTGATCATGGTGGAGAGCGCCGCGCTCTCGAACAGCACTCCGATCAGCACCACCACGGTCAAAAGCACGGCAAAGATGAAAACCGTGGTCGCGATCGAGATCAGGAACGCCGGCGACCAGATGCCGGTCTTCACGCCCAGGATGGTCCACACGCCCAGAACCAGGAACGCGACGTTGGACGAAATCACCAGCACGTTGCCGGCGAAGCGGCCCAGCAGAATGTGCGTGCGCGAGACGGGTTTGGAAAGCAGCAACTCGATGCGGCCGGGTTCCAGCACGCTGGGGATGAGGCCGGCCGAGGCGAACACGGCCAGGAACATTCCCCAGGTGTAAAGGAAAGCCGCAATGCCGCCGTAAACGCCGCGTACCAGGCGGTCGACGTCGGTCGGTGCGTTGGTGCTTCGGCCGAACAGCGAGACCGTGGCCATGGCGCCTTCGACCAGATCGATTTTCAACAGAAACAGGAAGAACAGGATCATCAGCGCGGAAAGGCCGAACAGGCCCCAGAAGATTTTGCGCGCGAAAGCCTCGCGGAAGGTGTCGCGTATCAGCGCCCAGGTGGTCATGTTCGATCCTTCATTGCTCCACCGTCCGCACAAAAACTTCCTCGAGCGTACTGGTGGTGGGCGCGAGCGCCTCGATTTCGCAGCGCTCGGATCGCAGCAGATCCAGGGCCTCGTTGGCTAGCTCGCGGGTGGAGAACTGAAAGTCAATGAGCCCGTCCCGTGCCGCCGTTGTGCTGGCCTTGGCGCGCAGTTGCTCGAGCAGATTGTCCGGAGGAGCCGCGGCAGTGAGCCGGTAACCCTTGCCGGCGGTGAGGTCGCGCATGGTTCCGCTCAGCGCCACTTTGCCCTTGTTCAGGATGGCCGCCTCACGGCACAGCGATTCCACTTCGGCCAGCAGATGCGAGTTGATGAAGATGGTGACGCCCTGCTCTTCAAAGCGCGTGAGGATCTCGCGGATCTGGCGCCGTCCCACTGGATCGACGCCGTCGGTGGGCTCGTCCAGGATCAGCATGTTGGGCGAATGGATGAGAGCCTGCGCCAGCCCGACACGCTGCAGCATGCCTTTCGAATACTTGCCGAGACGCACGCCGCCCCATTGGTCCAGGCCGACGAGTGCGAGCAATTCGGGAATCAGCTTCTTGCGCCGCGCCGATTCCACGCCCGAAAGCGAGGCGTAGAAATCGAGCATGCCCGCGCCGGTGAAGTAGGTGGGGAAGCGATGATTCTCGGGCAAGTAACCGATGGGCCGCCGCGCTTCCGGTTCGCGGGCGTCGCGTCCGAAGATCATCGCGCTGCCGGCGGTGGGGTGAACGGCGGAGAGCAGCAGTTTGACGAAGGTGGTCTTCCCTGCTCCGTTGGGTCCCAGCAGGCCGAAGATGGTGCCGCGCGGAACGCGCAGCGAGATGTCGTCCACGGCGCGAATCTCGCGGCCTTTCCAGCGGGAGCGGTAAACCTTAGTCAGGGCCGCGGTCTCGATCGCATAGTCGGAGGGCACTCATCCATAGGATACGCGGGAACAGGTGGGGTTTGTTCCCGAGGATGACATTGGAGCGAGTTTATCCCGGAGCGCCTGGCCTGCAGTGACGCGGAAACTTGCCAATGACGAGGAAGATCCACGTGCCCAGGAGCACTAGAAACGGGGTAGCGTTGATCAAAAGCCGCGGCAGACCCAAGGAAGGGTCTTGAATCTCGACGTTGACCAGTTTGTCGTGCATCGCCAGCAGGGCGTCTCTGTAGTCGGAGGGCAGAACGGTCCGCACGGAATTGCCGTCCGTTAAACGGCACCTCGCCTGAGTGGCGCCGGAGCTGCTAGCGATGACAACAACGCTCGCCACTCGCCCGGCTCGTACCTGCTCCAGGAACCGGGAATAGGTCAATACTGGCAAGGCGCGGAGACTGCCGGTGGCCATCCACAAAACCGCGGCCAGACAAATCACCACGAGGCTGCCAATCGCAACCTTCGCCTTCGATAGCCCGGTCGCGCGAAGGCCGATGTTAGGCTTGGCTTAGGGGCTGCGCCAACCATGGACTACCGTTTCATCGCCATCCCGGACGCGGACGTACCGGCTGCTTCGAATCCGCTGTGGCAGCACGCGATCGACACGTACGCAAGCGAAACCAACAAGGTGGCGTCCGTGTGGCGCGAGTTCGCGACTGAGCAGCTCGCGTTCCGGCCACACCCGCGTTCGAGCAGCGCCGGCGAGATCATGCGGCACCAGTTGCTGAGCGAGCGGCGGTTCTTCGGCGAGTTCCTGGGCACGCCGGAACCGGCCGCTGCTCAAGTGCTGCCGCTGGAGCAGACCCCCGAAGCATGCACGCATCGGCTGGTGGAGTTGGCCCGCGCGCGGCTCGATTTTCTGGCGCGGCAGAGCGACCCATGGTGGTTGCAGACGGTTCAATTCTTCGACGTCGAGCGGCAGCGCATCTGGATATTCTGGCGGCGCGTGTTGCACACCGCGCACCACCGGACGCAGCTCACGGTGTACCTGCGGCTCTTGGAGAAAGCGGTTGTGCCCACCTACGGTCCCACCGCCGACGTCACCTGGGAGGGCGCCGATCCCACGCTGACTGCCGGGGCGGCCGAGCGCAAGTGAGTTGAGGCCGGCGAGACAATCGGGGCATCGGCTAAGGTGACCGAAGGCAGATTGCGCTGATCCCCCGAACCCTGGACAGGCGGCTCCATGGGTATGGCCAGATACCGGCCGACTTCGTAGTAACGGGTCGGCGTAGTAGAGATGATGGCGATCCACTCTGATCAGGGCGCTCATCGAGGCTAGCGGGCGACCTTGAGCTTCTGAATCAGCGCGGTGATCGGGAGCGCCACCAGGCTGGCGATCCAGACATAGCATCCTGGGAGCAAGCGGATGACCATGGGCTTGTCGCTGTTCTTGAACTCGAGCGCCGGCGCGCTGAATCGCAGCGCTAAGATTCTCATATAGGGATGTCATATAATCAAAAAGACCAGTACGAATGACTTCCTCCCACGACGCAAATCCTCTCCTTGAACGCAGATTTCAAATACCCTTCGACCAGATTCGCGCCGAACATGTTCAGCCGGCCATCGCTGAGCTGCTGGGCGACACGCGCGGGCGATTGGATCAACTGATTTCCGACCCGGCGCCGCGCAGCTTCGCCAACACGATGGACGTTCTGGACGGCTTGACTGAGCGTCTGGACTACGCCATCGGGATCGTGCGCCATCTGGAGGCGGTCGCCACCACGCCGGAACTGCGGGCGGCCTACAACGCCGCGCAGCCGGACGTGAGCGAGTTTCACTCTTCGCTGCCGTTGAACGAAGGCTTGTGGCGCGCGGTGCAGTCCTATGGCGAGAGCGAAGAAGCCAAGAGCCTGACCGGATCGCGGAAACGTTTCCTGGAGAAGACCATCGATAATTTCCGCCGGCATGGAGCCGAACTGGATGCGGCCGGCAAGAAGCGTATCGCCGAAATCGACGTCGAGCTCACCAAACAGACCATCCGCTTTTCAGAAAATGTGCTGGATTCCATCAACGAATTCGAGCTGGTGGTCCGGGATGAGAGCAAGCTGGCCGGTCTGCCGGCGGGCGCTCGGGCCATGGCGCGGGCCAGCGCGGGTTTCAAGGGTCTGGAAGAGCCGTCCTGGCGGTTCACGCTGCAGGCGCCCAGCTACATCGCGCTGATGACCTACCTGGACGACGCAGCCATCCGGCGCGAGGTCTACGAAGCTTTCGTGAACCGGGCCGTGGACGAGAAGCACGACAACCGCCCGGTGATGCTTCGCATCCTGGAGTTGCGGCGCGAGAAGGCGAATCTGCTGGGCTACCGGGATTTCGCAGACCTGGTGCTGGAAGACCGCATGGCGCACACCGGCCATCGCGCCCAGGAGTTTCTGGCGGATCTGAAGCAGAAGACCGAGTACCATTTCCGCAAGGAGAACCAGGAGCTGGAGGCTTTCGCGGGAAAGGTGCCGGAACCCTGGGACATCGCCTACTACGCCGAAAAGCAGCGGGCGGCGCTGTACAACTTCGACGAAGAGGAGTTGCGGCCGTATTTCGAGCTGGATCGCGTGGTGCAGGGCATGTTCGAGATCGTGCGAATGCTGTATGGGATTCGAGTGCTGGAGAAGCAGGGCGTGCCGGGTTGGGATCCGCAGGTGAAATACTACGAGATCCGCGACGGCGACACGCTGATCGGCGCCTTTTACGCCGACTGGTATCCGCGCGAGAACAAGCGGGGCGGCGCCTGGATGGACGCCTTCATCACCGGGATCGCGCGCGACGACAGCCTGGAACCGCACGCGGGGCTGATTTGCGGGAATCTGACTCCTCCGGTGGGCGAACGTCCGTCGCTACTGACGCACCGCGAAGTGCAGACCATCTTTCACGAGTTCGGCCACCTGCTGCACCACTGCCTGAGCAAAGTGGAGGTGCGCAGCCTGGCGGGCGTGAACGTGGCCTGGGATTTCGTGGAGCTGCCGTCGCAGATCATGGAGAACTGGTGTTGGGAGCGCGAGGCACTGGACCTGTTCGCGCGGCACTATCAGACCGGTGAGCTGATTCCGCGCGAGCTTTTTGACAAGATGCGCAAGACCCGCACGTTCCGGGCGGCCAACACGCAGATGCGGCAGCTCGGCCTGGGCTTCGTCGACCTGGCTCTGCATCGTGAATATTTGCAGCACAAAGATGGCGATTTAATGCTGTACGCGCGGCGCATTTTGCAGGAATTCTCGCCGGTTCCCCTGCCGGAGCGCTACAACATGATCGCCGCTTTCACGCACCTGTTCACCAGCCCGGTGGGGTACGGCGCCGGCTACTATTCCTACAAGTGGTCGGAGGTGCTGGACGCGGATGCGTTCACCATGTTCCAACGGCGCGGCATCTTCAGCCGCGAAGTAGGCACGCAGTTCCGCCAGAGGCTGCTCTCGCGAGGCAACAGCGAGGACCCCGCGGATCTGTACCGCAGCTTCATGGGGCGGGATCCGGATCCCAACGCGCTGCTGGAGCGGTGCGGCTGGCTCGCAACCACGTCCAGCGGCCAACCCTGAGCGCGCGGTGTCAGCCCGCTGACGGGCGGGATGTTACGACACGCGGCCGCGGCGGTTCACTTTTAAAGCAACATATCCAGGCGCAGCGCAATCCAATCAAGTAGGCGGGTGAACTATACTTGAACCCGGGCGCACCGCGTTAGCTGGAAGGTTTTGGCTATGAGATCGAACATTCGACTGGGCCGTTTTTTCGGGATCGAAGTGGGGCTGCACTATAGCTGGTTTCTGATCGCCTTCCTGATCACCATGTCGCTGGCCGCGCAATTCCGCGAGACCAACGCCTCCTGGGGCGCGGTGGTGATCTGGGCGGTTTCCATCGTGACGGCGGTGCTGTTCTTCGCGGCGCTGCTGGCGCACGAGATGTCGCATGCCCTGGTGGCCCGGGCGCACGGCCTCACTACACGGGCCATCACGCTGTTTGCCTTGGGCGGCGTGGCGCAGATCGAGAAAGAGCCGGCGGACGCGAAGACCGAATTCTGGGTCGGAATCGTCGGGCCGCTTTCGAGCGCCGCGATCGGTTTGGTTTGCCTGCTGATCGCCTGGGCGGCGGGATGGCGGGGAGCGCCGGCGCCGGACACGCCGATCGCAGCCATGTTCCTCTGGCTGGGCTACATCAACTTCATGCTGGCGGCGTTCAACATGATTCCGGGATTCCCGCTGGATGGCGGCCGGATCCTGCGCTCCATCATCTGGTGGCGAACCGGCAGCGGCGAGCGTTCCACGAAACTGGCCGCGCGGATCGGACAGACCGTAGCGCTGCTGTTCATCGCGTTCGGCATTTTCCGCTTCTTCGGCGGGGCCGGGTTCGGCGGGCTGTGGATCGCCTTCATCGGCTGGTTCCTGCTGCAGGCCGCCGGCGCCAGCTACGCCACGGTCACGCTGACCACCGGATTGAAAGACGTCCGCGTCGGCGATGTGATGAATCGCGATTGCACGCCGGTGGATGGGAACCTGAACGTGGAGACTTTCGTCGAGGACTACCTGCTGCGCACCGGGCGGCGCTGCTTTGTGATCGAGCAGAATGGCGAGATCGCGGGACTGGTGACGCCGCACGAGATCAAGGGCCTGGAGCGGCAGCGCTGGCCCTACACCACGCTCTACGACGTGATGCGTCCGCTCGATCAGTTGCATACCGTGACGCCGGCCACTCCGGTGATGGAGGCGCTGGAGACCATGGGCCGCGATGACGTGAATCAGCTTCCGGTGGTCGCCAACAACCATCTGGAAGGAATCGTCACGCGCGCCAACGTGCTGCAGTTCCTGCAGACGCGCGCCGAATTGGGCAGGTAGCGCGATAGCGGGCGGAGCCTGGCCGAAATGGCCGCCGCGTTGAGCCCGGGCGCTGCGAAGTTTGGTAAAGTAGGCGCAGTGCGAACCGCGTTGATCGCAGCCAGCGTGATGGTGTGTTGGGCTGCTTCCACCGACGATCAACAGTTCAACGGCCGCTGGGACATCCAGGTGAATGGCTTGTCTTCGCCGCGCGGCTGGTGGCTGGAGGTGTCGGGCGCGGGCACCAGCAGCCTGAAGGGCAAGTTTGTCGGCGCTCCCATCGGGCAGGTGGACGACATCCCCAAGCTGTCGATCTCCGACGGCGAGCTGCGATTCGCCATACAGAACCGTTACCGCAGGAACGGCGTGGAAAAGGGACTGTACTGGGCGCGCCTGGCGGACGGAAAGCTGAAAGGGACTTTCGAGATCGAGGGAGATCCTTCTTCCTACCTGGAGTGGACCGGCATGCGGGCGCCGGCGCTGCCGGAAAAAGATGACGCGAGCTGGAAGAAAGGCGCGCCGGTGGTTCTGTTCGACGGGCACGATCTGGGCGGCTGGCAGACGGTCGGGTCGGTGCGCACGTTGGGATGGACGGTGAAGGACGGGCTGCTGACCAACGGGCTGGGCAATACCAATCTGATATCGGACGAAAAATTCTGGAACTTCGCTCTGGATGTGGAGTACAGGATCGGCCACAATGCGAACAGCGGGATCGGACTGCGGGGGCGGTACGAAGCGCAGATTATCGATGACGCCGAAAAGCCATTGTCGACCAACAGCAGCGGGGCGATCCTGGGCCGCATCGCGCCGGTTCTGAATGCGGCCAAGCCGGCGGGCGAGTGGCAAAGCATGTCCATCCGGCTGGTGGGACGGCAGGTCACGGTATTGCTCAACGGCGCGCGAGTCATCGAGAAGCAGAACATCGAGGGTCCCACGGCCATCGCGCTGGACACCAATGAAACCGATCCTGGCCCGATTCTGCTGCAAGGCGATCGCGGGTCGGTGGCCTTCCGGAAGATCGTCGTTTATCCTCTGACCAAGAAGCCTTGAGCGCGGCGAAGCTAGCACGGCTGTATCGCATTCGCGGGCGGGTGCAAGGCGTGGGATTTCGTTACTTCGCGGAACATTCGGCGCACGCGCTGGGGATCACGGGATGGGTGCGGAACCGGGACGATGGGTGCGTTGAGGTGTACGCTGTGGGCAGCGCGGAAGAGCTCGCTGAGTTCGCGGGGATGTTATGGAAGGGGCCGAGGTGGGCTGAGGTGCGAGGGGTGGAGGAGTTGGAGGCGGCGGTGGAGCGACATTCGGGGTTTTCGGTTCGGCAGTAACCTCGGCGGGTGAAAGCCGCCTGCAGCCACGATTGGCTGCCCCACTTACAGAAGCTTGGCGGCGTCTTTCGCGAAGTAGGTGAGCATGAAGTCGGCGCCGGCGCGGCGGATGGACGTGAGCGACTCGAGAATGGCGCGGTCGCGATCCAGCCAGTTGTTCTGGATGGCGGCCATGAGCATGCTGAATTCGCCGCTGACCTGATAAGCGCCCAGCGGCGCGTCGAAACGGTCGCGCGCCTGGCGGATGATATCGAGATAGGGCATGGCCGGCTTGACCATGATCATGTCGGCGCCTTCCTCGAGATCCAGCTCGATTTCGCGCATGGCTTCGCGGCCGTTGGCGGGATCCATCTGGTAACTGCGGCGATCGCCGAACTGCGGCGTGGACTCGGCGGCCTCGCGGAACGGGCCGTAGAAAGCCGAGGCGTACTTGGCGGCGTAGGCCAGGATGGGCGTGTGGGGAAAGCCCGACTCATCGAGAGCCTTACGAATAGCCGCCACGCGACCGTCCATCATGTCGCTGGGGGCGACGACGTCGGCGCCGGCGCGGGCGTGCGAGACGGCGGCTTTGGCGAGCCACTCCAGCGTCGGGTCGTTCTGCACTTCGCCGTCGACCACCAAGCCGCAATGTCCGTGGCTGGTGTACTCGCAGTTACAGACATCGGTCATCACCAGCAGCTTGGGCACTTCGCGCTTGACTGCCCGCACGGCCTGCTGCACGATGCCGTCGTCGGCATAGGCACCGGAGGCGAGTTCATCCTTGGTCTCGGGAATTCCGAACAGAATGACACCGCCGATGCCAAGCGAGTGGGCCTGGGAGCACTCCTTCACCAGTTCGTCGATCGAAAGCTGATAGTTGCCGGGCATGGAGCTGATGGCGCGGCGCACGCCTTTGCCCGGACAGGCGAACAGGGGCAGGATGAAATCGCGGGGATCGAGCTGGGTCTCGCGCACCAGGTTGCGCAACGGCTCGGTGGCGCGCACGCGGCGCATGCGGTGGGTCGGAAATGGCATCTATGGTTCCAGTGTAACTGGGAAGGAGGAGCGACTAGGCTTCCTGGATGGTCACGGATTTCAACTGGTCGCCTTGTTTGATGCTGTTCACCACGTCCTGACCTTGGGTCACTTGTCCAAAGACGGTGTGCTTGCCGTCCAGCCAGTCGGTGACTACGTGGGTGATGAAGAACTGGCTGCCGTTGGTGTTGGGACCGGCGTTGGCCATGGAGAGCGAGCCGACCTTGTGCTGGTTGGGATTGTTGCGGGTCTCATCCTCGAAGCGATAGCCTGGGCCGCCGCGGCCGGAAGCGGTGGGGTCGCCGCCCTGGACCATGAAGTCCGCAATGACGCGATGAAAGACGGTGCCGTCATAGAAGCCCTCGCGCGCCAGGAACACGAAATTATTGACGGTCTTGGGCGCGTCTTTGGCAAACAGATCGCAGACGATGCTTCCTCTGGAGGTGTCGAGGGTGGCGCTGTACTTGCCGTTCGGGTTGATGGTCATGGCCGGCGGCGCGGAGTATTGTTTGGACATAGTTCCAGTGTAGCGATGAAGCATCGGCCAGCGAGTTGCCGGCTAAAGCCGGCTGCGGCCAGGATTGGCCGCCCCACAGCTAGAACTGGTAGCGGAGGCCCATCACGATGCGGCGGATGCCGCCGTCGGTAGCTCCTTCATTGCCGAACGCGGGCGAGATGATACGCGCTTCCGGAATCCCATAGTTACGGTGGTTGAGCGCGTTGTACATTTCCAGCCGGTAGGACAGCGCGTGGCCCTCCCAGGGCATGCGGAAGCTCTTGTTCACCGCAAAGTCAACGTCGTTGAGCGGCGTCGAACGCAGGATATTCCGGCCGGCGTTGCCGATCGGATTGGCGGCGGTGACTTGGCTGAAGTACTTGGAGGCGCCGTTCCGGAAGATGTCGTTGATGTTCACGCCCGACAGGCCTACGCCGGGAAGAACGTTCGGGCGGATTGCCAGACCGACCAGGCCATCGATTCCGGTGAGAGCATTGCCGGGGTCCACGCCGGCCAGGGGCGAGAAGGGCGATCCCGACTGAGACGTCAGGAATCCGCTCACTTGCCAGCCACCGACCACGTGTCCGACCAGCCCCTTTTGGTCGCGCATGAAGGGGAGCTCGTAGACGCCGTTAACGGCGAAGCGCTGCGGCCGGTCGTAGGTGGAGCGGCCACGGTCCGCGCGGCGATTGTAGGAGTTTTGCGCCACGGCGACCTCACCGGCAACAGATGGATTGAATACCTCCGAGCCGTCGTCGATGAACATGCTCCAGGTGTAATGAGCCGCCATCGAGAAGTTTCGAGACAGCCGTCTCTCAGCGCTGGCCTGGAGCGAATGGTAGATGGACGATCCGGCGTTGGCACGCTCGCGAATGATGCCGCGATTCGGGTTCACGCGCTGCGTCCCCTTGGTGCCCAGGATGGTGGGATTGCCGTCCAAGCTATCCAGCAGGCCGGTGCCCTTGGTGCCGATCCAGCCGAGCGTCAGCGCCCAGTTGTTGGAGAGCTCGCGCTCCATCTGGAACGAGAACTGTTCGGCGAGCGGCGCGTGCAGGTTGGTGTCGACGATGGTACGCGTGATGTGATCCGGGTCGTTCACCTTGGGCACGACTGTTCCGGCGCGGATCGGGTCGATCAACGCGAAGGCATTGGGGACCAGGCCGTTCACCGGCACGCCGGTGGTGACCAGCGTGAATGGGAAGGCGGAGAACACGTTCAGCGTCACGTTGTTGAAGATCAGGTCGTAGCTGCGCGCGTAACCGCCGCGTACCACCGTTTTTCCGTCGCCCGTCAGCCAATGCAGCATTCCGGGCGCGTTACCGAGACGATAATTGAAGCCGAACCGCGGAGCCCAATTGTTGGTGTCGCGGGCGGGCAGCGGGTTAATCGCGAAGGCCTGATTGCCGCCATTTCGAGCGATTTCCTGCTGGTTCAATTGGTTGAGCAAATCAAACGAATTTCCGGGCGATTCGTAGCGCAGGCCGTAGGTCAGCGTGAAGTTGGGCTTCACACGCCACTCGTCCTGCAGGAAGAAGGCGTAATTGTAGTACTTGTAATACTGAGTGATGGGAATGCCAGGCAACGGAGTGTTGATGGTGGCGGTTTGAGCCTGGTCGTCCACCAGCCCTTGCAGGGTGCCATAGGCCAGGCGACCGCGCAGCGTGGGATTGAACACGGTGAACTGATCCTGACGCTGGAAGTCGATTCCGAACTTCATCGAATGCGAGCCGTGATTGACGGACAGGGTGTCGGCCAACTGATAGCTGTTGTAGACGGCTGACTGGGGAAGATTGAGAGCCAGGCCGATGGCGGTGCGCGATGTGGCGGCGTTGAAACCAGTGAGGCCGAGTTCGGCAACCTCGATGGAGGGGATGTTCTGCGATGCCAGATTGGCCGCCGTGGTGGCAGTCAGGTAGCGGTTGAACGCCAGCCGCACTTCATTGAAGATATTCGGGGTGAGCGAGCTGTTCAGCGCCGTGGTTGCGATTTCGCGGCGTTCCGGCACATTCGAGGTGAGGCCGTCGGGAACGGCCTGCCCGTTGACGGCGACGCGATCGTCCCACTGAAAACGCATGGCCAGGCTCTCTTTGTCGTTAAAGCGGTGATCGCCGCGCGCCGACCATTGCCAGTCGTTCAACAGGTTCGGCGCGACGCCGCCGAGGATTCCAACCGGGATCTGCAGAGTTTGACCATTGGCGGTCACGGACACGGACTTGCCGGTGGCGGTCTGGGCGGGCGGCAGGTACGTGAGCAGCGCCTGAAGCTGCGGACGAGTCGAAGCCAGAGGCTGCAGCAGCGCGTCGCCGGCCGAGGTGGGTGCGGCGGAAATGGACGCTCCGCTTCCCAACTGTCTGTCCGTCCAGCGGAGCGCGGACACAAAGAAGAAGGTCTTATCCTTGATGATCGGGCCGCCGAACGTTCCAGCAAACTGGTTCTCGATCCGATAGGGGGCCGCTTTAAACCCGGCTTGCTTGTTCAGATTGCTGAGGCTGTTGAAGTGGTTATTGTTGTTGGTCCAGTACGCGGTTCCGTGATAGGTGTTGGTACCGCCCTTGGTGATCACGTTCACCACCGCGCCCGCGGTTCGCCCGTATTGCGCCAGGAACTGATTGGTGATGAGCCGGAATTCGGCGACAGTATCCGGATTCTCGATCTCCTGGTTTGCTCCGGTTACGCTGGGCTGATTGTTATCGGCGCCGTCGAGCATGAAATTGTTGGAACGCGTGCGCGCACCGTTCACGGAAAACGACACGCCGCCCGCCGAGAACGTGGAATTCCCGCTGGAGAGCTGGCTCACGCCTGCGACCGAGAGCGCCAGGTTATAGATGTTGTGATTGGGCGCCAGCGGCAGGTTCTCGATGCGCTTGACATCGAAGTTCACGCCCACTTCGGCGGTGGTGGTGTTGATCAGCGGAGCGTCAGAGGTGATGTTCACGGATTCGGTTACGCCAGCGAGCGACAACTTGACGGGCAGTTCGGCCTCCGCGTTGAGGCGCAGAACGATGGGACCTTGCACGTACTTCGCGAAGCCCGGGGCCTCGACGGTGACTTCATACGATCCCACCGGGAGCTGAGGAAACCGGAAGCGTCCGTCGCTGGATGTGGTGAGCGTCTGGGTCGCGTTGGTGTCCAGATTGCGCGCGGTGATCTTTGCATTTGCGACCTGGGCGCCGCTCGGATCCTCGACCGACCCGAGGATGGAACCAGACGTGACCTGCCCGTACAATACTCCGGCCACGAGAAAGCTCAAGAGAAACAACACCAGACAGTGCTTCATATGCCAACACTCCTGTTCCACGATTTTAAGAATTCACTGGGGGGACCCACCCCTGGGTCGTCAAACCAACGCGGTGCCCTGCTTAAACCCCGAGCACAAACCAGTTGGGCTGATTTTATGCCTTGTTTAACATTGTTGTCAAGAAAATTTCCTTCGTGTTGGCTAAAGGAAGTTCGAATTCGGAGGCTTTTGCACTGCGGGCATCGCAACAAGCCGATTCGGTAGTAGCGCCGCTATTACAAGCGCAAGTCCCGGCCGGTCATTTCCTTGGGCTGCGTCTCGCCCAGAAATCCCAGGATGGTCGGGGAGATGTCTTGCAGCGCGCCGCCGGTTCTGAGCGGCCGCTGCGTCTCATCGATCAGCAGGAAAGGCACGGGATTGGTGGTGTGGTAGGTGTGCGGACCTTTGGTCACCGGATCGATCATGGTTTCGGCGTTGCCATGATCGGCGGTGATGATCCAGGAACCGCCGGAGCGCTTGAGGGCCGCATAGATCTGGCCGAGGCCAGCGTCCACCGCCTCGACCGCCAGCACCGTGGGGGCCATCTTGCCGGAATGGCCCACCATGTCGGCGTTGGCGAAGTTCATGACGATCACATCGAAGCCGCGCTGGTCGATGGCTTTCACCACCACTTCCGGCCGCGCTCATTTCGGGCTTGAGGTGTCAAGTGGCCAGCGCGCCGGGCCGGCACGCTACTGGATAGAATCGATCCGCTTGAGATTCACTTGTTCGTGTCCCTTCTCACTCACTTCAATTCGCACACCCCAAGATCCCCTAGGCCTCCCAAATACTTGCGAATATTTCTGGAACGTGTCAGTCTATACTAACAATGTGCCAAAGGAAAGCGAACAGTTCGGGACATCGCAATTCAACTTACGGGTAATCACAAAACCCGCTCTTACGACACATATCGCCGTTTGCCTCGGTTACAAATTGCCGCAAGGCTCGCAATGGCTGTTTTGGCTCTAGGCCTGCTGACGCGGTCGTTCGTTTGGGCCGCCCACACCTGCTCAGTCGCTCAGCAGGAATTCCGATCAATGCTAACGGTTCAGTTTACTGTTGATCAAAGGATCGCAAAATTAACGATTCCATCATCATTGACTGAAAGCGAGTACCTCACGGTTTTCGTCGAGGCGCCCGGCGCGGCTACCAGCACAGTTAGCGGCGAGGAGTTGTTCATCCAAACGGACGAAGGCAGAGCGCCCTTTAGGAGCGGCGTTGTTCTTCACGCCATGCGCAGGAAGGGCAGGCGCTTGACGTTTTGGGTTACGACTGGAGCGGGAGAGCATCTCTGTTCGTGGCAACCGCCTATTTACGCAGTAAGAGACCACTTCCCTGGATCGGGTGCCGACTACCGCACGCTGGACCCCTACGCTCGCCGGCTTTTCCGACGCATTGGTGAGCCAATCGAGTGGGACACTTACGGCGTCACCGTACGTGAAACCGACGAGTTCCGCATAGATGGCGCCCTAATGACTCTTCTTGCCATCGCGCCAGGTTACGTTATCCTGCGTGATCCTGCTCCCTCGCCAGGGTTACGAACAATCCAAGGGCCGGGGTATGATACCGTCTATCGAATCGTCGACGCTCGGATGAGCATTCGAGAGCCGCAGGCGAAACGCAGTTTCTTAGACATCACGATCACCGGCTTGGAGGGCATTAAACACCGAGTCGGAATGGTCCTGATAAACCGGAGTCAAGATAAGATCCGGCTCCTTTGCGGAAAATATCCGAGCAGATATAAGGAGTGGAATCGAGGCCAAGACAGGGAGGAAATAAAGTGGGTGGAGTTTATGCCGCGCGACGTTCAGACGGGAGTGTACGAGTATAGCTGTCCTATTACGTTGATCCCCGGTGCCCAACCTGTGATTGACGCATCGCTTGTGGAACACGATCCGAAGCCCGTTATCCGTTGGCGTCCACACTTCTAACTTGTTCGGGGCAGAGTCCAATGAGGACGAAAATAATATGCCTCATCGGCCTACTTGAACCGAACTCCTCTCGACAATGTTCCGCGTGATCTTTTTCTGCGTCCGATCATAGATCGAGTGGCCCGAGGCCGCCGCTGCTTTGGTAGTCACAAGCGCAGATCCCGGCCGGTCATTTCCTTGGGCTGCGACTCGCCCAGAAATCCCAGGATGGTCGGAGAGATATCTTGCAGCGCGCCGCCGGTCCTGAGGGGCCGCTGCGTTTCATCGATCAGGATGAAAGGCACGGGATTGGTGGTGTGGTAGGTGTGCGGGCCTTTGGTCACCGGATCGATCATGGTTTCGGCGTTGCCATGATCGGCGGTGATGATCCAGGAGCCGCCGGAGCGCTTGAGGGCGGCGTAGATCTGGCCGAGGCCAGCGTCCACCGCTTCGACCGCCAGTACCGTGGGGGCCATCTTGCCGGAGTGACCCACCATGTCGGCGTTGGCGTAGTTCATGACGATGACGTCAAAACCCCGCTGATCGATGGCTTTCACCACCGCTTCGGTGACTCCGGCGGCGCTCATCTCCGGCTTCAGATCGTAGGTGGCGACTTTGGGCGACTGAACCAGCTCGCGGCTCTCGCCGGCGTACGGCTTTTCGTTTCCGCCGTTGAAGAAGTAGGTGACGTGCGCGTACTTCTCGGTTTCGGCCACGCGCAGGTTTTTCCAATTCAGGTGCGCCATGACGTCGGCCAGGATGTTGTTGGGATGCTCGCGCGGGAGGACGAACGGGACGCGGAAGGTCTTGTCGTACTCGGTCATGGTGGTGAAGTGCAGGTTCTTGGGGGCGAGCGAGCGGGAGGGACGATCCAGCGCCGGGTCGGTGAGCGCTTGGGTCATCTCGCGGCCGCGGTCGGCGCGGAAGTTGAAAAATATGCAGGCATCGTCGTCGCGGATCCGGCCGATGGGCTGCTGGCGATCATCCACGATGGTGACGGGCTCGATGAATTCGTCGGTGATGCCGCGTTCGTAGGAGCGCTTGACGGCGGCCACCGGATCGGTGAACTTCTCGCCGCTGCCGAGCACCAGCGCGCCGAACGCGCGCTCGATGCGGTCCCAGCGCTTGTCGCGATCCATGGCATAGTAGCGCCCGGAGACGGAAGCGATCTGGCCCACGGCGGTCTGGCGCAGCTCCTTCTGCAATTGTTCGAGATAGCCGGCGCCGCTTTCGGGCGGGGTATCGCGGCCGTCCATGAAGCAGTGGACGAAGACCTGCTCGACGGCTTCCTGTTTGGCCATCTTGAGCAGGGCGTAGAGATGGGTGAGCAACGAGTGCACGCCGCCGTCGCTGCAGAGGCCCATCAGGTGGAGGCGATGCGCGCGGGCATGCCGCATGGCGGCGAGTAGGACGGGGTCCTGGAGGAATTCACCCGAGGCGATCATACGGTCGATGCGCGTGACGTCCATATAGATGACACGGCCCGCGCCGATGTTCAGATGCCCTACCTCGCTGTTGCCCATCTGGCCTTCGGGCAGGCCGACGGAGGGACCGGAGGTTTGCACCAGCGTGTTGGGATACTGGCGCAGCAGCGCATCGTAGGTTGGTTTGCGAGCGGCGGCGATGGCGTTGCCCTCGCGCGCCGGCGAGAATCCCCAACCATCCAGGATGGTCAGGACCAGCGGCTTCTTTGAATTGTGCATCTATTGATGAAAGGCCTTCCGTCCGGCGAACTTCGCGCCGTCGCCCAGTTCCTCCTCGATGCGCAGGAGCTGGTTGTATTTTGCGATGCGGTCGGTGCGGCTGGCCGAGCCGGTCTTGATTTGTCCGGCGCGGGTAGCGACCGCGAGATCAGCGATGAAGGCGTCCTCGGTTTCGCCGGAGCGGTGCGAGACCACGTTGGTGTAATTCGCGTTGGCGGCCATCTGCATGGCTTCGAGCGTTTCGGTCAGCGAGCCGATCTGGTTGACTTTGATGAGGATCGAATTCGCGATGCCTTGCTCAATGCCGCGCGCCAGGCGCTGGGTGTTGGTGACGAAGACATCGTCGCCAATAAGCTGGATCTTTGAGCCGAGGGCGTCGGTCAAGAGTTTCCAACCGGCCCAGTCGTCCTCGGCCATGCCATCCTCGAGCGAAATGATCGGATACTGCTCCACCCACTTAGCCCAGAACTTGACCATCTGCTCCGGAGATCGCTGGCTCTTGTCGGATTTTTTGAATACGTATTTGCCGCTGGCTTTGTCGAAGAACTCGCTGGCGGCCGGGTCGAGTGCGATGCTGATCTGCGCGCCGGGTTTGTAGCCGGCCTTGGTGATGGCTTCGAGCACCACTTCCAGCGCTTCTTCGTTGGACTTGAGGCTGGGCGCGAAGCCGCCCTCGTCGCCGACGGATGTGGAGTAGCCGCGTTTTTTCAGTACGCCTTTCAAGGTGTGGAACACCTCGGCGCCCATGCGCAGAGCTTCCGCGAATGTAGGCGCGCCGTGCGGTGCGACCATGAACTCCTGGGGGTCGACGGAATTGTCGGCGTGCGCGCCGCCGTTGAGGATGTTCATGAGCGGCACCGGCAGCAGGTTGGCGCCGACACCGCCGAGATAGCGATACAGCGGCGTCATTTGCGACTGGGCCGCAGCGCGAGCGGCTGCCATCGAGACAGCCAGGATGGCGTTCGCACCCAGCTTGCCTTTGTTGGGCGAGCCGTCCAGGTCGATCATCTTGCGATCGATGGCGGCTTGTTCTTCGGCCTGCATGCCGGTGATGGCCGGCGCGATTTTCTTCGTGATGTTCTGAACCGCCTTGCGCGTGCCTTTGCCGAGGTAGCGCTTGGGATCGTTGTCGCGAAGCTCGACGGCTTCATGTTCGCCTGTGGAGGCGCCGGAGGGGACGGCGGCGCGCCCGACGGTGCCATCAGCGAGGTGCACGTCGGCTTCAACGGTGGGATTGCCGCGCGAGTCCAGGATTTCGCGGCCAATCACTTTGACGATTTCCATACCTTTTTATTCTGGGGGAGGGATGGTGGGCTTGTCCAACGGCCGTGCGCTAACGGGTATTCTCTCCAGGTCCGATCTCGCCCTGTAAGGTCGCGCACCAAATCAATCATGTCGCACCAAGTCCAATCGAACCGTGCACTCAGTTACACATAACAACGAGAGTTCGCAATGGAGATTCAAGCCACATGCAACGCCGCTCCCCTATTTCCGCCGCGGTGCGGTTTGACGACGATTTCAACGTCTTGGTCGAGCGACACCAGGAAGCGCAACAGGCGTTCGACGGAGAAGGGCCGGAAATCGCCACGCAGCATTCTCGAAACATCGGGCTGTTTGACGCCCAACAAGGTAGCTGCTTCGGACTGTTTGAGTCGACGCCTCTTCATGATGGTGTCGATCTTGAAGACGAGTTGTGCCTTCACGAGATGTTCCTCCGCGTCCGGAACCCCGAGATCCCGGAATACGTTCTGGCTTCCGATTTCAAATCTCTTCCTACCCATCGTTCCTCCGCTGCTCAATCTGTTCAGCCTCACGCAGGCGTTGTTTGACCAGCTCGATGTCCTGACGAGGCGTCGCGCGTCCACGCTTCGACTTTTTCTGGAAGGCGTGGAGGACATAGACGGTCCCCGTAATGTATATACAGCTCGAAACGTGCCACCACGAAAATTCTTGATCACTTCTACAACTCCTGCCCCAGCGAAACCTTTCAGCGTTTTGGTATCGCGGTGCTTGCCGCCCCGTTGCGCCATGTACAGGGCATATCCCATGTGGTCCTGGACCGGATCAGGAAAGGCCCGCAAATCCTCGCGGCTCGATCCGACCCAGATGAGAGGCTTCAGGGCCGTCTGATCCGTCATCGTCCAAGGTCGCTATAGCAATTTTACTATATTTTCTGGAGAAGGCCGATTGAGGGAGACGGTCAGAACATGAGCACGGCTTTCCAGAGAATTTTGCGGTTGGCCAGGTCGCGCAAAGCCGCCGGGGCGGAGGCTAGTGGGTATTCGACCGGGCGTGGGGGTTTGATTTTGCCTTGGGCGTAAAGATCGGCCAAGGCGCGCTGCGCAAGCGCCGGGTATTCCGGATGCGCTTGCACGTATCCGCCCCAGACCGCGCCGACCACCGACATGTTCTTGAGCAGAATTCGATTGGCGGCGATGGTGGGAATGCGTCCGCTGGCGAAGCCGATGACGAGCAGGCGGCCGGCCGAGGCGATGCACTTGGTGGAGAGATCGAAGACATCGCCGCCCACCGGATCGTAGATGACATCGGCGCCGCGGCCAGCAGTGATCTCTTTGACCTGGTCGACCCAGCTTGCGTCGCTGTAGTCGATGACGTGCTCGGCGCCTTGCGCTTTGGCGAACGCCAGTTTCTCGGCGCTGCCGGCGGTGGCGATGACGCGCGCGCCGAAAGCACGGCCGAGCTGGATCGCCGACACTCCCACGCCGCTCGCGCCCGCGTGAACCAGCAGCCATTCGCCGGGCTGCAGCGCGGCGCGGTCGCGCAGGGCGTAGTAGGAGGTGTGATAGACCACCGGGAACGCCGCTGCCTCGGGAAAATCCATGCCGGCGGGGATCGGCAGCGTGCTGGCGACGCGGGCGAGCGACTGTTCCGCGAAGGCCGCGCCGTGGGTCATCGCCAGAACGCGATCGCCGGGTTTGTACTCTGTGACGCCGGGACCGACCGCTTCAACGAGGCCGGCAACCTCGGCGCCGGGCGTGAACGGAAACGGCGGCTTGATCTGATACTTGCCCTGCACCTGGAGGATGTCGAAGAAATTCAGCGCGGCCGCATGATTGCGGATGCGCACCTGGTCCGGCCCAGGCTCGGGCAGAGGGATGTCCTCGAACGTCATGGTCTCCGGCTCACCCCAGCTATGTACGCGCCAGGCTTTCATGGGCGTGTGGTCCTCGCTTTCGGTCCTAATTCAGATGGCAGCATTCCGTAGGCTCCTTCGATCCAATCGCACAGCAGCGGGCGGGTGTCGCGCGGGTCGATGATCTGTTCGACTCCGAAGGCTTCCGCGGTTCGCAGCGGCGAGCGAAACTGGTTCAACGCGTCTTCGATCTCGCGGCGGCGCGCGGCCGGGTCGGGCGAGGCTTCGATGTCGCGCTTGTAGGCGGCTTGCACGCCGCCTTCGATGGGCAGCGATCCCCAGTCGCCGGAAGGCCAGGCGTAGCGCAGGTTGAGCGACTGCGCGTTGCCGTGTCCGGCGCCCGCGACACCGTAGCAGCGGCGGATCAAGATAGAGATCCACGGCGTGGTGGCTTGATAGACGGCCACCAGGGCGCGTGCTCCGGCCCGTAAGGTGCCGGCCCGCTCAGCCGCGCTTCCGATGAGAAACCCGGGGTTGTCCACGAAATTCACGACGGGAAGATGGAACGTGTCGCAGATGTCCACCAGCCGGATCATTTTGTCGCAGGCCGGCGCGTTGGGCGCGCCTCCACCGTGGCGCGGGTCGTTGGCCATCACGCCCACCGGATATCCGTTCAGACGCGCCAGGCCGGTGACTAGAGGGCGGCCGTAGTAATAGCCGATCTCGAAGAACGATTCGCGGTCGAAGACGGCGCTCAGGATACGGCGGACGTCGTAAGTGCGGCGGCGGTCGCGCGGGATGATGGAGATCAGTTCCTCGTCGCGCCGGCTTGGATCGTCGGCGGGTTTCTGGCGCGGCGGGGCTTCCCAAACGCTGGCGGGCAGGTAGGAGAGAAAGCCGCGAATGGTTTGGAAGGCTTCTTCTTCACTGGCGACTTCGTTGTCTACGGCGCCGCTGCCGCGCGTGTGGATCTCGTAGCCGCCGAGCTGTTCCTTGGAGACCTTCTCGCCGACGCCGCGCTCGACCACCGGCGGCCCCGCAACGAAGAGCTGGCTGGTACCGCGGACCATCAGAGAAAAATGGGAGGTGACCACGCGGACCGCGCCGAGGCCCGCGACAGGGCCAAGGCACGCACCGATGACCGGGACTTCGCCCAGCATGGCGGTGATCTGGTCCCAGGCCGGGTTCGCCGGGACGTAAGTGCGTCCGATCTGCTCGATGGTCTTGACGCTGCCGCCCCCGCCGGTTCCGTCCACCAGGCGAACCATGGGGATGCGCAGGCCGCGGGCGAGTTTCTCGCCGTGCCCCATTTTGTCGCCGACCTTGGCGTCGGCCGCGCCTCCGCGCACGGTGAAATCGTCGCCGCCGACCACCACCGGCCGCGAGTCGATGCGTCCGGTGCCGAGCACGAAATTGGATGGCGTGAAGGCGGTGAGCTGGCCGCCGTCGTCGTAGGTGGCGCGGCCAGCCAGCGTTCCGATCTCGTGGAACGATCCTGGGTCGAGCAGCCTGTCGATACGTTCGCGGACGGTGAGGCGTCCGGCGTCGTGCTGCCGCTGGATGTTGGCGGCGCCACCCATTTCGCGCGCCAAAGCCTCGCGGCGCCGAATCTCGTCGAGTTCCGGTTGCCAGCTCACTTGGAATATTGTACGCGGTCGCGGTTGACCGCAATCAGCGACTTGGTCCAGCCGAAGCGGCGCTCGCGCAAAATCTCTGCGCCTGGAAACAAGGCTGACAGTTGGGAGGATGAGAGCAGACGGACCTGGTCCAGGTAATGTCCGATGTAGAACTCGCGGTCCGCTGGGGTGCGGCGCTCGATCAGATCCCAGACGGTCCATCTCTTCGCCCAAGCCGCTTGCGCCCGGCGCGGCAGCCAGTGCAGAAAAGGCGTGAGCAGGTGCTGCTCAACGGGGAACCATCGATTCGGCGTCTGCACCCAATACCGCCGGCCGACGCGCCGGATCTCGGAGGCGAACTCGCGCTGGCGCTCCACTTCGCCGACGTGCTCGATCACTGAGTTGCTGAAGACGATCTCGAAGGACTGGTCGCGGAAAGGCAGGCGGCAGGCGTCGGCGAAGACGGAAGCGAAGTTCTCGAAACCGGGTTCGGTGGCGCGCGGCATGTTGAGGAGCGTCACACGCGGGCGCACATCCAGGAGTTCCCAGTTGCCGGGCGTGCCGCCGACATCCAGGATTTGAGTTTCGCTGGTTACTTGGAATCGCGCGAAGAAGTTGCGCATGCGGCGCGTGCGGAAACGCCGCATGGCCGAATCGATGATGGCGCGACGGGCACTCAGTCGGTGCACGCTGTACAGAGGCTGTCAGCCTTTGGCTTTTTTGACTTCTTCAACCAGCGCGGGCACGACCTCGAACAGGTCGCCCACGATTCCGTAGTCGGCGACCTCGAAGATCGGCGCGTTGGAATCCTTATTGATGGCGACGATGGTTTTCGCGCCTTTCATCCCGACCAGGTGCTGGATGGCGCCGGAGATGCCGACCGCCAGGTAAACCTTGGGCGAAACGGTCTGTCCGGAGCTGCCCACCTGGCGCTCCATTGGCAGCCAGCCGCTGTCGCAGATCGGGCGCGAGGCGGCCAACTCGGCGCCTAGCGCTTTGGCTAGCTCCTCGACGATCGGGATGTTGTCCTTTTCTTTTATGCCGCGGCCGACGGAGACGATGATCTCAGCGGCCGTCAAGTCGACGGCGCGCGCCGATTCGCGGAACGGGTCGAGCGGCTTGGCGCGGATCTCGTCGGCACTCAGGTCGGGCGTGAAATTTTCGACTTGCGCCGAGCCGTCTTGGAGCTGGTCCGCGCGGAAAGCGCCGGCCTGAACCGATGCGAAGTACGGCCCAGCACCTCCCGGCTTCACGTCGGCGTTCAACTTGCCCTGAAAAAGCTGCCGCGCGAACACCGGCGCTCCTCCGTCGACGCGGAAGCCGATGGTGTCGCTGATCAGGACCTGGCCGAAGCGGGTCGCCAGCTTAGGCGCGAAGTCGCGCACCTGATAGGTATGCGGGAACAGCACCAGCGACGGCGAGGCTTTGCGGATCAACTGTTCGAGCGCCGCCGTGTAGCCGTCCGCCGTGTAGGCGCCGAGCAAGGCGTGATCGACGGCGTAGACGCGCTCCAGTTTCTTGCGCGCCAGTTCGCCGGCCAGAGCTCCGATTCCCTGCCCCGCCACGGCCGTCGAAGCCGTCTGACCGGTTTGCGCTGCGAGCTGCTGTCCGGCCGCGAGCGTCTCCCACGACATGCGGTTCCACGCGCCGCCGCGCTGCTCCATGATCACCAGAACGCCGCTCATATCACCCGCACCTCGAATTTCAGCTTCTCCACCAGTTTCGCCGCCGCTTCCTTGGCGCTGCCTTCCAGGATCTGCGTCTGTTTGGTTCGCTGCGGAAGATACACGCGCTCGATAATCGCCGCGGGCGCCGCCGTGACGCCCAGCTCGGCCGGCCTGAGACGCTTGATCTCCTTGGTCTTGGCTTTCTTGATGCCCATCAGCGTCGCGTAGCGCAGCTTGTTGATGCCGGACTGGATGGTGAGCACGGCCGGCAGCGGCATCTCGACGTTCTGGAACCAGCCGTCCTCCAGCTCGCGCTTCACGCGGATGCCCGAGCCGGCGGTTTCCACCGCCATGATGATGGTGGCGCTCGGCAGGCCCAGGATCTCGGCCATCACGACGCCGGTCTGCCCGGACCCCAGATCGTCGGACTGCAGCCCGGTGAGAATCAAATCGGGCTTTTCGGATTCGGCCGCCTTCGCCAGGAGCTTCGCGATCCCCAGCGTGTCGAACGAAGTCAGATTCTCTTCTTCGATGTGGATGGCGCGGTCGGCGCCCTTCGCCAGAGCCTCGCGGATGGTCTGCGAAGCCCTCGCCGGCCCCAGGCACAGCGCGATCACTTCGCCGCCGTGTTTCTCTTTCAACTGCAGCCCTTCTTCGAGCGCATAAGCGTCCGGCTCGTTGATCTCGAAACTGAGATCGTTCTCCTGGATCCAGTGGCCGCTCGCGTCGATGCGAAGCTGGGAGTCGCGCACTGGAACCTGTTTGATGGAAACAATAATTTTCATGAAAGCGTCGGCTCTTCAGCCGGTGAATCTCTTAAAGATGAGGCAGCCATTGGTACCGCCGAAACCGAAGGAATTCGAGAGCGCATAATCGATCTTCATCTGGCGTGCCTGGTTGGGCACGTAATCGAGATCGCACTCCGGATCTGGGAACTCGTAGTTGATGGTGGGCGGCGCAACCTGGTCGCGCAACGCCAGCACCGTGATGCCCGCTTCCAACCCGCCCGCGCCGCCCAGCAGGTGGCCGGTCATGGATTTGGTGGAGCTCACCGCCAGCTTGTAGGCGTGTTCGCAGAAAGCACGCTTCAGAGCCATGGTCTCGATCTTGTCGCCGACGTCAGTGGAGGTGCCGTGCGCGTTGACGTAATCGATCTGATGTGGCTCGATACCGGCATCGCGCAGGGCCTGGCGCATCACCCGGAACGCGCCGTCGCCGTCTTCGGACGGGCTGGTGATGTGGTGCGCATCGCCGCTCATGCCGTAGCCGACGATTTCCGCGAGAATGTTTGCACCGCGCCGCCGCGCCTCCTCCAGCTCTTCCAGAACCAACATGCCGGCGCCTTCGCCAACCACAAAGCCGTCGCGCTGCGCGTCCCAGGGGCGTGAAGCTTTGCCCGGCTCGTCATTGCGATGCGAAAGCGCGCGCATGGCTGCGAATCCGCCGATGCTCATGGGCGTGATGGCCGCCTCGGCGCCGCCGCAGATCATCGCATCCGCGTCGCCGCGCTGGATGATCTTGAACGAATCGCCTATGGAATGGCAGCTCGAGGTGCAGGCCGTGGCGGTGGCCGAGTTGGGTCCCTTGGCGCCGGTGCGGATGGAAACGTAGCCCGAGGCGAGATTGATGATGGTGGCCGGAATAAAAAACGGCGAGATGCGGCTGGGGCCTTTTTCGAGCAGTGTCTTGTGCTCCCGCTCGATCACTTCAAATCCGCCGATGCCGCTGCCGATGAACACGCCCACGCGCTCGGCGTTATGCGCATCGATTTTCAGGCCCGACTGAGCCATCGCAAATTCAGTCGCGGCGATGCCGAACTGAATGAACCGGCCCATTTTCTTGATTTCTTTACGCTCGATGTAGAGATTGGGATCGAAGCTCTTCACTTCGCCGGCGATGCGGCAACTGAAATCGGCGGCGTCGAACTGCTCGATCCGCGAGATCCCGTTCCGCCCTTCCCGGATGGCCTGCCAGGTCTCCTGGGTGCCGATCCCAAGCGGACTCACCAGTCCGACTCCACTTACTACAACTCGACGCGACAAATGGTGGCTCCCCGCGGTTTACTTCTTCTTCTTGGCCTCAATGTAGTCGATAGCGTCTTTCACGGTAGCGATCTTCTCGGCGTCCTCGTCCGGTATGTCGATATCGAACGCCTCTTCAAATGCCATCACCAGCTCCACGATATCGAGCGAATCCGCGCCAAGATCATCCACAAAGGAGGCCGAATTGTCCACCTGGGCCTCGTCCACGCCCAACTGCTCGACGATGATCTGCTTCACTCTCTGTTCAACCGACATGAATCCTCCAAGCTTGTCTACAAACTCATTGATTCTAGCGATGCTGGCGGTTGGCCGCAAGTCGCGCCATGCAGAGGGTCGCTATAGCACTGTGATTCACTGACTTGGGATGACTGGTTAGAATCAGATCAGTGCGATTTAGACTCTTTTTTCCTTCAGCAACGATTGTAGCAGAGGCTTTCCAGTGGCCCGGATAGTCTACCTGCACGGCTTCGCCAGCGGCCCTGGATCCAAGAAGGCGCGCTTCTTCCGGGAGCGATTCGCCGAACTGGGGATCGGGCTGGAGATTCCCGACCTGGCCGAGGGCGATTTCGCCGGCTTGACGGTCAGCGGGCAGCTCCGGGTGATCGAGCGGGCCAGCCGCGGCGAGCCGGTTACGCTGATGGGTTCCAGCATGGGGGGCTATCTGGCGGCGCTCTATGCGGCGCGGCACCCGGAAGTCGACCAAGTGGTGCTGATGGCGCCGGCGTTCTGTTTTCTCAAGCGCTGGCAGGAGACGCTGGGTCCGGCCAACATGGAGAAGTGGCGCACATCGGGATCGCTGGAGGTGTTTCATTACGGCGAGGGGCGCGCGGTGCCGGTCGGCTACCAGTTGATCGAAGATGCGCAGCCGTACGAGGATTATCCGGCCGCTTCCCAGCCGGTTCTGATCTTCCACGGGCAGAACGACACGGTGGTGCCCCCGGAGTACTCGGTGGAATTCGCGCGCCGGCATCCTCGGGCGACGCTACGCCTGATGAACTCCGACCACGAACTGCTCAACGTGCTGGACGACATGTGGATGGAGACTGAGGCATTCCTGTTTGGCGGTCAGAGGACCGGCCGCTCGACGCCCGCGTAGATCTCGCGTGAGCCGCACCTTGCCCAGAGCGGCGGAAGCTTATACGATCGATACTATCGCGTAGGATCGCATGCCGGAGGGCACATCGACAGGGCGCTGGCGGCAACTGGAGGACATTCTCTCCAGCTCCTGGCGGATGCCCGCGGATCAGCGGGAAGCGTACTGGGCACGGTGTGCGGCCGGAGACGAGGCGCTGTTACGAGAATTGCGTGAGTTGTCGGCTGCGAAAGAACGCGCCGACCGATGGAGCGGAGCCAGCGCCGCCGAGGCCGCGGAAGCGCCTCCGCGCCGCATCGGTCCCTACGAACTGGAGCACTTGATCGGCCGGGGCGGCATGGGCGCGGTGTATCTGGCGCACCGCGCCTACGGCGAGTTCGATCAGCGGATCGCGCTGAAGTTGATCGGTCTGCCGTTCGAAATCGAGCCCTTTCGCGAGCTCTTCCGCCGCGAGCGCCAGATCCTGGGCGGTCTCAGCCATCCCAACATCGCGCGCCTGCTCGACGGCGGCACCACCGACGACGGCGAGCTGTACCTTGCGATGGAATACATCGACGGCGTCGCCATCGACAGGTACGCGCAGGGCCGGAGCCTGTCCGAGCGTCTTGGCTTGTTCGCGGATGTGTGCGCGGGCGTCGAATACGCGCACCAGCGTCTGGTGGTCCATCGCGACATCAAGCCTTCCAACATTCTGGTCAACGAGCAAGGTGTGCCGAAACTGCTGGATTTCGGTTCCGCTAAACTGCTCGCGGGCGCTGAAGTCACGCGGACCGGCTTCGGCATGATCACGGTCGCGTACGCCAGTCCGGAGCAGTTGCGCGGGGAGGCGGCATCCACCTTGAGCGACGTGTTTGCTCTGGGCGTGCTGTTGTTCGAACTGGTGGCCGGGCGCGGGGCCTTCGGCGGCGACCTTACGTCCCGATTGGCGGACCTTAAAGAGCATCGCGACACCCCGGACCTGCCGGAACGGCAGCCGGGTGACCTGGACCGCGTGGCGCGCAAGGCGCTGGCGTTCGACCCAGCTCAGCGCTATTCCTCGGCCGGGCAGCTCGCCGAGGACGTGCGCCGATTCCAGGCCGGCGAGCCGGTGGCCGCGCATCCTCCGTCCTTGGCCTACCGAGCCGGAAGATTTGTCCGGCGGCACATGATCGGAGTCGCCGTCGCGGTCCTGATCATTCTCTTGATGGCGACAACGTCCGGCGCATTGCTGCAATACATCCAGACTTCGAATCCCATTCATCGCGAGTATCTGGAGGAAGCCGTCCGATTGGGACGCATCTATCCGATGGAAGTGGACAGCCTGGCGCGCTCGGCGTCGCTGCAGGCCTTGGCTGAATCGTATCTCGCCGCACCCGGAAGCGCCGAAGAGCACTATCGCCAGGCCTACCCGCTGATTCAGGAGGCCTTGACACTGGACCGCGCCGACCCTTCCCATGGATCTCAGCTTCTGCTCAGCCTCGAATCCTCGGGCCGTATCAATCGCTTCCTGGGCCACTACGACCAGGACGAAGCGGCCCAGCGCGAAGCCTACCAATTGACCATTCGGCTGGCAGGGCCGGACCACGTAGCCACGTCGAATAAGCGCGCCATCTGGGCCATCAGCCTCACCGCGATTCGCGCGCCAGGCTGTCGGCGATGGCTTTGAGGCGCGGATACACCAGCGGCATCAATTGCTCGAGGGCTTTCTTCTCGCCCTCGCGCCACCGGCGCAGTAGAACTGTAATGTCTCCCTCGGACACCTTTCCATGATGAGGCATTGTGCTCTGCGTTTGCGCACCCACTGGTAGAGCGCGATGCTGGTTCCACTGAGTTCAAATCACGAGCTTGGTCAACATGTTGGACGACGTTCTGTCGGCGTCAGGACGCGGGGAGATCGACGCGGTCGTAGATGCGCGCGATGGGAAGGGAAACGCCGATCGAGTCGAGCTTCAGTTCGTCCTCCAGCCGTCGATAGTCGCGCAGAGTCCAGCTGCCATCGCCGCCCCGAGTGTACTGCTCGATCAGAACCCGGTCTTGCTCAACGAGAACGTATTCCTTCAGCGACTCGATGCCGCGATGGTGCTGGAACTTGACTCCGCGGTCGTACTGCTCGGTGCTGGGAGAGAGGATTTCGAAGATCACGGCCGGATTGAGAAGGATGTCCTGGCGTTCGTCGGCAAGCTTTGGCTTTCCGCAAACGATTGTGACGTCCGGATAGACATACATTCGACTGGCGACGCGGACGCGAAAATCGGATGGCAAAACCTCGCATCCTCTTTCGCGAAGAGACGGTTGCAATTCGTTGTACAAATTCAACTGGAGCCGTGCGTGGGCCAAGGAGGCTCCGGACATGGCCCACATCTCACCGTCAACGAACTCGCTGCGCACCTCGGCGGCGCGGTCCAACGCCAGATACTGTTCTTCCGTGACCTTAGTAACCGGATTCGAGGCCATTGGACACCTGCACGCAGTGTAGCATCCACGGGCTCATTGAGTACGTGAACTGTTACCCTCTAGAGCATGCGAGCCGCGGCATTTCTGGCTATCGCGAGTGCCGCGATCCCAGCCGCGGCCTTCGGGCAAATTCCACCCTCTGAAGCGTTGTCGGCAACGGATTCGCGTCTCTTCCACCAGGAACTGCAGCGCGTGGAGGGCCAGCTCGAAACCGCCGGCGACAAGTGCACCGTCATGTATGCTCTGGCCCGGACGTGGGCGAGCGGCGGGCAGTATCGCGAGGCTCTGGAGACACTCAAGAAAGTCGCAGCCTTGCGCGTCGGGCTGGATCCATCCAGGGACGAATTCTTTGCAAAACTGCGGGGGACCAATGAGTTCGAGCAGCTCCTGAAGCAGATCCGCGAGGACAACCCGCCAGTGTTTACCAGCCATCTCGCCTTCACCATTCCAGAGGCTGATCTCTTCCCTGAAGGAATCGCCTACGATCCAGTTAGAAACCAGTTCTTCCTGGGAAGCACATTCAAGCACAAAATCATCCGCTGTACTCGCGCGGGCGTTTGCCGGCCGCTGGTGAAGGACGCACAAGACGGCCTGGACCAAGTGCTGGGGCTGAAGGTCGATCCGAAGGACGGAACCGTATGGGCCGCCAGTAACCGGGACGCCGAGTCCGGCCTGTTTCACTACACGGTTCCGTCCGGCAACCTGATGGGCAAGTACACTCTCAGCCGCCGATCAGGCCGACACTTGTTCAACGACCTGGCGATCAACTCAAGCGGCGATGTGTTCGTCACAGACACGCAGGCAGGGACCGTTTACTGGGTTTCGCGCGCGACGGACCATCTTGAAGTGTTCGATCCGCGCTTGAAGGTCACCGCCGCCAACGGCATCGCGATATCCTCCGACGGCCGTAAGCTGTACGTGGCCGGCTTTCCCGACGGGATCACGGTGGTCGATCTCGCGGCCAGATCTTTTCGCGCGATGGAGCACCCGGCCGGCCTTTGTCTTGCGACTATCGACGGCCTCGCGTTTTCGAACGGCGACCTGATCGCGATTCAAAACGGAATCATGGCGAATCGAGTGGTTCGCTATCGCCTGAGTCGCAACCTAAACGCAATCGAAGGGTTTGACGTTCTCGAACGCGGCAATCCACTGTTCGATGGAATCACAACGGGCGCAGCCGGCAACGGCAAGTTCTACTTCATGGCGAACACACAACTCGACAAGGTTGTAGATGGCAAGATCACGCCCGGCGTAAAACTGAATCCGATAAAAATCCTGGAGACGCCCCTGCCTACTGCTCGACGCTGACCCACGCCTGCTTCTGCGCGCTCTCCGCCACTTTCTCCAACAGACGCATCCCGACCAGCCCGTCGGCGAAGGTCGGATACTCAACCGGCGCCGCCGCATCCGCCACCCTGGCATAGAACCGCTTGAACACCTGCTTGTGCGTGTCGTCGTAGCCTTCGCTGTGCCCGCCCGGCAGGTCGGCAAAACGGGCCGCCTCCGGATACATCAGCGAAGGATCCTTCACCAGCACCCGGTTGGGCTCGTCGCGCCGGCCGATCCACAACTCGTCGGGCCGCTCCTGATTCCACGACACGCCCGCTTTCGTTCCATAGATGTCGAAGGTGAACATGTTCTTCCGGCCCGCCGACATCTGGCTCACCGTAAACACGCCGCGCGCGCGGTCGCCGAGCCGCAGCAACACCGATCCGAAATCCTCGGTATCGATTGGCGTCGATTCATAATCCTTTGGTTGAAGCTGCTTGCCCGCGAAGGTCTCCACCGACCCCTTCGGCCGTTTGCGGGTCTTATGAAAAGTCGCGAGATCCGCGCACAGCGCCGTGATCCCGAGGCCGGTCAAATGTTGAACCATGTCCATCCAGTGCGATCCCAGATCGCCCACCACGCGCAGCGTCCCGTTCGCCGCTGAATCGATGCGCCAGTTCCAGTCGGTGTCCCACAGCAGCCAATCCTGCGAGTAGGTCCCCTGCACGATCAGGATCTCCCCCAGATCCCCGCGCTGGATCATGCGCCGGATCTGCTGCACCACGGGGTAGTAACGCAGATTATGTTGAAGGCAATTCGCCAGGCCGGTCCGGGCGGCCAGATCCACCAGGTCGCGCGCCTCCGCCACCGAGATTGTGAAAGGTTTTTCACAGAGTACGTGTTTGCCGGCTTCGAGCGCCGCCCGGCACATGGGATGATGCAGCGCGTTCGGGGTGAGCACGTGAACCGCCCGGATGGTCCGGTCTGCGAGGAGCGCGCGGTAATCCCCGGAGGCTCGATCCACTCCAATGCTCTGCGCGAACTGCCGCGCCTTCTCCTCGCTCGAGCCGGCCACGGCCGCGATTTCCACGTGGCCCAGCCGCCGGACGTTCTCGGCGTGCACCTTGCCCATGAAACCGGTGCCGATGATGGCGATCTTCATTTTTTCCATAAGGTAGTCGATGGTTCGCGTCGATAGTATCTCTGGAACTGATAAACTGAGATTGTACCGGAATGGTAGTCAAGATCAGACTTCGGACGGGACCGAGAGTGCGGCACAAGCGGCGCAAGAACCAGCATCTCGCTCTCGCGCTGGCTGCCTTGATCACGCCCGCCACGGTGATGGCGTCCGTGCTGGCCTTGTGGAGACTGGCGGCCGACCTTAAGTTCACCAGCGCTTTTCCGATCACCGACGGCCTGTTCTCCCATTGGCAGACCTGGTTGGTCGCCACCTTCGTGCTCCAGGGCGGAGCAATCCTGCTCAACCGCTATGGAAAAACGGAAATTGTGTTCCGCAATACGGTAGAAGCGCCCGAACAAAAGCTCGTCGATACCGGACGCTGAATTTTCGCTGCGCATTCCGGAACAATCGCAAATCAGTAGTAACAGTACTCTCGATCTGTGGCGATCAGCCACACACCGTGCGCTTCCAGACCGCAGTGCGTTTCTTGCCGAATCCAAACGTCGCCGCCAATCGTAAGCATTGATGGAACCAGCGGCACGCACGCATTCCCGAAACTTTGGCCGGTCTCGTGCATCTACCGCTGTGGAGGCTGTCTCGCGGTGCAGGCATGCGCGCCTGCGTTTCTCGGGCAACCTCTTGGAGGACGTCGGATGTCGGTAACGAGAATCGCAGAAACGTTGCAACCTGCTTCGGTGCGGGCGGCCACGCTGGTCGTAGAAACAGGTTCAACTTTCGCGGGCAAGATGCAAGCAATGCTTGAACAAGCCGTCAGCAGTACGCGCGCCGCGGTCCTCGACGACCAACTCCCCAACGTTCTTGTTGCGCTGCTTACACCCGCATCGATGCTCGCTCTGGTGTTCGCGTTGTGGCGCTTCAGCTCCGACATCGGATGGACCGAGGCTTTCCCGATTCCAGACGGATTCTTCTCCCACTGGCAGGTTTGGATTGCGCTCGCGGCCGGACTCCGGTTTGCCGCATCGTCGCTCCAGCGCAGAGCGAGCGCCGATTCGAAAACTTCTCAGGAAAACTAACCGTCGTTCTGATATTCTGAGTTTAGGCGGGCGCTCTCCGAATGTCCTTCCGCAGTAGAACCCGAACCGCCGGAATTTTCTATGTTCCGGGCTTTCCCAGGGGCGTGAAGTGGCTCCTGATCAGCAACGTCGCCATCTTCATCCTGGACTTCTTTGCAAGATTTGCCGACCTGCACGGCCCGATCGTAATTCTGTTCGCGCTCACTCCCGAGGCGGTGGTCAAGAATTTCGCCATATGGCAGTTGGCCACCTACATGTTCCTGCACGGCGGCTTCGGACACATCCTCTGGAACATGCTGGCGCTTTGGATGTTCGGCGCCGACCTGGAAGGCGTGTGGGGAATGCGCCGCTTCCTGCAGTTTTATTTCTTCTGCGGAATCGGCGCGGGCGTCTGCGTGGTCCTCGCGAACTTCGCGCTGCCCTGGGGAAACCCTTTGATCCCCACCATCGGAAGCTCCGGAGCGATCTTCGGCATCCTGATGGCTTACGCGATGCTGTACCCTACTCGAACCATCCTGTTCGGGTTCCTGATCCCGATTCAAGTGAAATACTTCGTCATGATCGTCGGCGCCATCGCTTTCCTCAGTTCCTTCCAGGTGAACACCGGCGTCAGCGAGTTCGCGCATCTGGGCGGTCTGCTGTTCGGCTACCTGTTCCTGAAGGCGCCCAAGAATATGCAGTTCGATTTGGCGGGACCCGTTCGCCGCCAGTACAGCGATTGGAAGCTGCGCCGGGCCAAGAAAAAGTTCCAGGTTTATCTGCGGAAGCAAGGGCCCGGGCGCGACCCCAGGGTCCATTAGCGGGTTTAATATAGATGTGGGAGGTGGAGCAGGACGGCTCGCTCCGAATCGTGTTATGAAAGCATCCAAGTTATTCTTCGCCGCAACCTTGGCTGGCCTCGTGGCCGGACTGCCCGCGCCATTTGCTTGGGCCCAGGGTCCTGGTTCGCAGTCTTCTGAGACCGTGGCCAGGCCCAAGAAGAAAGACGCGCCCGCCGCCGCCGAATCAACTGAGCAGCCCAAGATCCCCTCCAAGTTCACCAGGAAGGATAAGGACGCTCCCGAAGGCCTGCCCACCTTCCGCAGCGATGTCAATACGGTCCAGCTCGACGTCGCGGTGATGGACAATAAGGGGCATTTCATCCCCAACATCCCGCGCGGCAATTTCCGCGTGCTCGAAGACAACGTGCCGCAGCAGATCTCGAATTTCGGCACCAACGCCGACGCCCCCATGACCGTGGCACTCGTGATCGAGTTCAGCAATCTGTACCAGCAGTACTGGTCGGAGGGTTGGTACGAAACTTTGACCGCGGCTTACGGCTTCATCGAAACCTTGAAGCCGGACGACTACGTCGCAGTGGTCGCCTACGACCTCAAGACGGAGATTCTTTCGGACTTCACCACGGACCGGGAAAAAACCGGCGAGGCCATGCAGCGCTTGCGCATCGCGGGCTTCTCGGAGGCCAACATGTACGATGCGCTGGTGGATACCGCACAGCGCATGAGCACCATCGACGGACGCAAGGCCATCATTCTCATCTCTACCGGCCGCGACACCTTCAGCAAGCTCACATTCGACAAGGCGCGCAAGGGAATTCAGGAAGCCGCCGTCCCGATTTACGCTATCAGCTTGCTGCAAGCTCTGCGTCTGGTGGCCGAGCCCTACATGGGAGACATCCAGCGCCTGGATTTCCTTCAGGCCGACAACCAAATGAATACCTTCGCGCGAGAAAGCGGCGGTCAGGCCTTCTTCCCCCGCTTCGTCGCCGAATACCCCGGCATCTATGCCGCCGTTGCGGATTCTCTTCGGAACCAGTATTCGCTCGCCTACCAGCCTTCCAATCAGGCCAAGGATGGGAAGTACCGCAACATAAAAGTCGAGCTGGTGGATCCCGCCAACGGCAATCCGCTGCGCGTCGTGGACCAGAAGGGCAAGCCGATAAAGTATTCGATCGTCGCCAAGCGTGGCTACAACGCGCCGCGTGACGTGGAGTGATCGGCGACTACACAGCTTCGCCCTGACAGTCAAGCTCTCGATCTTTATTTTTTCCAAGCTCGTAGAAATTCATTGACAGTGCGATTACATCTTTGTTAAGTTCGTCTGGTCTTCTTCGATGACGCACTCTTCCTCGAACAACCTTTCCGGACGTGTTTTGATCGTCGACGATAACTCACTGGGACTGGCGGCCCGGCGGAGCGTGCTGGAGGAGTTGGGACACAAGGTCAGTACCTGCTCGTCTCCGCACGAAGCGCTGGAACTGTGCGGCAAACAACGCTTCGATGTGGTGGTGACCGACTACAAGATGCCCAAGATGAACGGTCTCGAGTTCATCGGACGCTTGAAGAAACAGCATCCCCAGATTGCCGTCGTTCTGATTTCCGGTTTCACGGATACGCTCGGCCTGAACGAATCCAACACCGGCGCCGACGTGGTGATGCAGAAGAGCGCGCACGAGGTGAGCCTGCTGATCCGCTCGGTGAACCGTTTGCTCCGCCAGCAAAAGCCGAGCAAACGGCCGGCAGGTTCGCAAACCTCCTCGAAGAACGAAAAGCGCAAGAGCCATTGATCGGGTTTCTAGGTTCCTTGGTTCATTAGTTCTTTGGTTCCTTGGTTCGGGCGTGTCGTGTACAGCGTGACACAAACGCAAAGGAACCAGCCAACCAGCGCACCGAAGAACTAAGGAACCAACGCACCAACGCACCAAGGAACCAACGAACTAATGAACCAAGGAACCAATGAACCAAGGAACGCCGTTAGGTTAAAGTAAAGTCAGATGGCCTTTCGCTCCGCCCTGATCGCGCTTGGCTTCTCCGCCCTCGCTTTTGGCGCCACTGCTCGTCCTAAGGCCGTCAAGAAAATCCCCGAGCAGAATATCCCCGGCGTGCGTACCTGGATGCGCTCGCTGAGCCTCCGCGACAAAGTGGCGCAACTGGTGGTCATGCCGATCTATGGCGAACCGGTCAACACGCGCTCGGCGATTTTCCGCAAGTATCAGCACTTCGTGCGCGATCTGCACGTGGGCGGCATCATCGTTACGGGCAACACGCAGAACGGCAGCGTACGGAACGCCGAGCCATACGCCATGGCCGCCATGCTCAACCGCCTGCAGAGGATGGCCAACCTGCCGCTGCTGGTGGGCGCCGACTTCGAGCGTGGCGCGTCCATGCGTGTCAACTCCACTACCCTGTGGCCCTACAGCATGGCGTTCGCCGCTGCCCGGGACCTGGACGGCGTAGCGTCGGAAGGGGCGGAAACCGCGCGCGACGCTCGCGCCATGGGCGTGAACTGGCTGTTTGCCCCCGTCGCCGACGTCAACAACAATCCCGACAATCCCATCATCAATATCCGTTCCTTCGGTGAAGACCCCAAGCAGGTCTCCAGCTTCGTCGAAGCCTATATCAAGGGCGCTCACTCCGACCCGCGAAGTCCGGTGCTGGTAACGGCCAAGCACTTCCCCGGCCACGGCGACACCGCGCAGGACAGTCATCTTGGTCTGGCGCGCATAGATGCCGACCGCGAACGTATCGAAACCGTCGAGCTCTCGCCGTTCCGCGCGGCCATCGCCGCCGGAGTGGACGCGATCATGACCGCGCACCTGGCCGTGCCGGCGCTCGAACCGGAGAACGAACCAGCCACGGTCTCGTTCAATGTACTCACCGGCGTGTTGCGCGGCGAGCTGAACTTCCGCGGCATCGTGATCACCGACGCGATGGACATGCAGGGTTTGGCCTCCATGTTCGACACCGCCGAAGCTTCGGTGCGGGCCATCCAAGCCGGCTCGGACGTCCTGCTGATGCCCCGGCGCGCCGAGGACGCCATCAACGGCGTGGTCGCGGCGGTCCTCAACGGCCGAATCACGCGCCAGCGCCTCGACGAAAGCGTGGCCCGGGTGCTCGCAGCCAAGCTCCGCCTGGGCCTGAATCGCAAACGGATCGTCAATCTGGAAAACATCGCGGACGTGGTCGGTTCTCCGGAAGCCGAAGAGCGCGCCCAACAGGTAGCCGATCACGCTCTGACGCTGGTGAAAGACGCCAAGGACTCGCTTCCCCTCCGTCATCCGGACAGCAGTTGCCTGTTCGCTTTGACCGAGAGCCGCCGCAGCCAGCAAGGCCAGCACCTGCTCGAAGAGGTCAGGAAACGCGATCCCAAGCTGACCACGGTTCTGATCGATCCGTCCATGAGCAAGCCGGATCTGGACGAGGCGGCTGGAAAAACTTCCGGCTGCGCCCAGATCGTGGTCGCGGCCTTTGTCAGCGTCAGCGCCTATCGCGGCAACGTCGCGCTCACGGGAAATTATCCCGAGTTCTTGAACGCCCTGATCGCCGGACATGCCCCGGTCACGCTGGTGTCGCTCGGCAATCCCTACCTGATTCGCAGCTTTCCCAACGTCAGCGCCTATCTCACTACCTTCAGCCCGACGCCCAGTTCGGAGACCTCGCTCAGCAAGGCGCTGTTCGGCGACATCCCCATCAGCGGCCACCTGCCGGTCACCATTCCCGGCATCGCCAGGTATGGAGACGGCCTGCAGGTTCCAGCAGCACCACCACCACAGAAAGGTCCGTAAGAAATGATTGAAATCACGTGGCTCGGCCACGCCACTTTTCAATTCCGCCTGGCTTCCGGTGAAGTATTGTTGATGGATCCGTGGGTCGAGGGGAATCCCAAGTTCCCGGCGCACCACCAGTTTGATCGCATCGATGCGATCCTGATTTCGCATGGCCACTTCGACCACATCCACGATGCGATTCCGCTGGCCAAGAAGTTCAAGCCCAAAGTGCTCGCCATCTTCGAGACCTGCGTCTGGCTCACTTCCAAAGGCGTCGAAAACTGCAGCGGGATGAACAAAGGCGGCACGCAGGATGTGGTGGCAGGCGTCACCGCCACCATGACCCACGCCGTTCACAGTTGCGGAATCCAGGACGGCGACCAGATTATCTATGGCGGCGAAGCAGCCGGATACGTGCTCCATTTCCCGGATCGCCGCGCGCTGTACTTCGCCGGAGATACCAATGTCTTCTCCGATATGCAGCTGATCGAAAAGCTGTACCGGCCTGATTTGGCCTGCCTGCCGATCGGCGACCTCTACACCATGGGTCCCAAGGAAGCCGCCCTGGCCTGCCGATTGTTGAACGTGAAAAAGGTCATTCCCATGCACTTCGGTACGTTCCCGGCGCTCACCGGCCGGCCGGAGGACGTCGCTACGCTGCTGGAAGATTTCCCCCGCACTCTGGTCTGGCCGCTCGAGATCGGCAAGCCGGTCAAATGGTAAGCCCCGGCTCCCGCGCGATACTATTGGAATTGGATGCGGTTGTTGATCATCGACGACGACGTCGAGTTGTGCGCCCTGATGCAGGAATTCCTCCAGCGCGAGGGGTTTACCGTGGACTGCGCGCATGAAGGCCACGACGGACTCGAGCAGGCTCAGAAGGGCGGGCACGACCTCATCATTCTGGATGTCATGCTCCCCGGCCTGGACGGATTCGAGATTCTGAAGCGACTTCGCGTCTCCAGCCGGGTTCCAGTATTGATGTTGACCGCGCGCGGCGAGGACGTGGATCGAATCGTGGGCCTGGAGCTGGGCGCCGACGATTATCTGCCGAAGCCGTTCAATCCGCGCGAACTGTCCGCGCGCGTCAAGGCCATCCTGCGGCGCACCGAAGCCACCGTCAACCGGGGCCGGGTGGAGGTCAACGGGGTGGTGCTCGATCCGGGCCGCCGCGAAGTCACCTGCGACGGCAAACCGGTGGAGGTCACCACGCTCGAGTTCGACATCCTGGAACAACTGATGCGCAACGCCGGGCGCGTTGTTTCCCGCGACGGGTTGATGGAGAGCCTCTACAACCGGAAAGCCACGCCGTTCGACCGCTCCATCGACATGCATGTCAGCCATCTGCGACGCAAGCTCGAGGGCAGCCGGCCGGTCATCAAAACCATTCGGGGCGTGGGCTACCAGTTCTGTAAAACGCCGGAGGACGTGCCTGTCGCATGAGATCCCTTTTCGCAAAAACGCTGCTCTGGTTCCTCGCGACCACCGCGGTCGCCATCGGTGGCATCATTCTAACTACCGCGCTCACCTTCACCAACCCGGAACCGCGCGGACCGTTTGGGATGCTGCTGAACGTGCAGGTGGCGGAAGCCAAGCGCGCCTATGAAACCGGGGGCCGCGAAGCGCTGAGCGCGGTGCTTTCGAAATTCCAGCAGATCACGCAAACGCAGGTGGTGTTCACCGACGCGCAAGGCACCGATCTGATAACCGGTAAATCCCGGCCGGAGCTGCTGCATCGGCCGCAGCGCAGCCGGTGGCGCCTTCCCTATCCGTTCACCGGCGGGCGGCCGCCCATCATCGCGCGCGCCGATTCGAGCCGCCGGTACTGGCTGTTCCTGATCAGCCAGCGCAGCAACTGGACCTTTTTCTTCCTGCAGCCGCAGCATCTTTGGATCATCGGCCTGGTGGTTCTGTTGTGCTACGGGTTCGCCTATCACTTGACGTCGCCGGTGCGCCGGCTGCGGGCCGTGGTGGATTGCTTCGGCCGCGGCGATTTTTCCGCTCGCGCCGCCACCAATCGCAAGGACGAGCTGGGACAACTCGCCAAGAGCTTCAACCAGATGGCCGAACGCATCCAGACGCTGCTCGCGGCCGAGCGGCGGCTGCTGCTCGACATCTCGCATGAGTTGCGCAGCCCGCTGGCCCGGCTGGGCGTGGCCGTCGAACTGGCCCGTTCGGGCGAGGACCGCGAACACATGCTGGATCGCATTCAGAAAGAGGCCGACCGGCTGAACGAATTGGTAGCGGAGCTTCTGCAGGTCACCCGCGTCGAAGGCGATCCGTCCATGCGCAAGACCGAGACCATCCGGCTGGACGAGCTGCTGGCCGACCTGGTGTACGACTCGCTGCTCGAGGCCAAGGCCAAGGATTGCACGTTGTTGTTGAAAGCGCCTGTCGCGGTCACGCTGAACGGCGACGAGGAACTCATTCGGCGCGCCGTCGAGAACGTGGTCCGGAACGCCATTCGATACGCGCCGCGCGGCACGGCCGTGGATGTCGAACTGAGCAAGGCGGGCGAAATGGCGGAAATTTCGGTTCGCGATTACGGTCCGGGCGTCCCCGATGAAGCGCTGTCCCGGATTTTCGATCCGTTCTATCGCGTGGATTCCGACCGGAACCGCGTGAGCGGCGGCCTGGGCCTCGGCCTTGCCATCGCGCGCCGTTCGGTGGAGTTGCACAACGGCACGCTGAAAGCGCGCAACGCGAAACCCGGACTGCTGGTCACCATCCAGCTTCCCGCGGCGGCCGAGCCGGAAGCGCGCGCCGCTTCTAAACCCGCGGCGCCTACAGCGGTTTCAACAACTTGATCGTGGACGGCAGCACGAACAGGTTGTCGGTCGCCTGTTTGCTGTTCACTTCCACGGAGTTGGAAAAAATCTGGTAGACTTTTTCGCCGTTGCGCTCGCGCTCGATGGCGTAGGGCCACTGGACACCGCCTACGTCGCGATATTTCGAATACAGCGTGATCTCCTCGTTGCGCTGTTTGGTCACCGGATCGCGGCGGTAGAACACCTGGCGGACCGGCAGTTTCGTGATCTGGTGCAGGTACACCGTGGTAGTGCGGTTGTCGGCGTCGGTGATGTCAACGGTCTCCACCGGAACGTTTTGCAAAACGTCCGCGCCGCGGGCTTCGAAGATCATGCCCGGCTCGTTCAGCCGGATGCGGAGAATGTAGAAAACATCGCGCAGCGTCGTTTCTTTGTAGCGAGCGAAGGTATCGTCGGGGATCGGGCGCGCGCCGCGGAAGGTGACGTCCCAGGCTTCTTTGTCGCCGAACAGGACGCCATAATCCTCCTTCTTTCCGAAATTCTCGCGTTCGTGCTGCGCTAGCTGGTGCGCGGTGTCGGTGACGCCGGAGTCGTAGCGCGTGTAAATGGTGGCGATGCTCAGGCCGTTCAGATCCTCGCGATAGAAGGAGTAAGCGCGGCCGGACTCCACGCGGGTCTGCATGTGCAAGTAGTTGTCGCCGCCCAGGGCCTGGAGGCATTCGTTGATCAGCCGTTTGCCGCGCTCCTGCGCGGTTTCCGCATGCACTAGGAGCGCACAGGTTGAAGCCAGTGCGGCCACACGCCAAAGCTTCATGGCTTCTTGCTCAGCGCCTCCTGGGTCAGGCCGGAGTTGATCTTGTAGTCTTGAATCTTCACCACCGCGAACTTCTGGCCGCCCTGCACGACGGTCCATTCGAAGGGCAAGCGCACACCGGCCACTTCGCGCCAGTCCGAATATGTCAGATCGATGGAAGCGGGGCCTTGCGGGCCGGCTTCCTGATAGGTAAGCTTCAGCGGGACGCCGGTCTTCTCGTCCACCTGAAGCCGAACGCTTTCGCCGTCCTTGGATGAGATTTCGAGCACTCCGTCTCCGGCGTAGTTGACGGCGCGGTCCGGATCGCGGTCGCTGAGCGAGAGCGCCAGAATCTGGCGGAACATTTCTCCTCGCGCCTGCTTTAGAACCGCCGCGGGGAGATTCTGGACTCCCTGCATCCCGGCCAGCCAGCCGGACTTTCCGTCGGAATAGAGCGACTGCTTGCCGAAGGGAAGCTCGCTCTCCTGCCGCAGCACACCCGACATCAGAAACGAGTTGGTCTGCTTCACCTTCATAGGCGGGCCGCCCGGGGTTTGCACGTCGACGTCGGCCTGATACTGCAGGTCCTTCACCGCGGCGAGCTTTTCGGAACCGCCCAGAGACTGCTGCGCGCGCCGCAACAGATCCTTGCCTTTCTCGAGGCTGGCAGGATCGGTTTGGGAAGTCTCCTGCTTGGGCTCGGGGATGCTGAGATCGATGTCTGAGATCTTCAGGTCCAGCGCGCTAAGCGGCGTGCCGAAGTCTTTCGGATTGCCGACGGCGATGTAGCTGAGATCCTGCGGCCTGAAATACTGTTTCGCCACCCGCAGCACGTCGGCCTTGGTAACGGCCGCCACCGCTTTCTGATACTGGAAGATGAAGTCCCTGGGATAGCCGTAGTATTCGTAAACGATCAAGCGGTTCAGCGTTTTGCTGGGCCGGTCGAAGTTGAAGACAAAGCCATTCAGCACGGTGTCTTTGGCGGTCTGCAATTCCTGGTCGGTGACTTCGCTGGTTCGAATCCGATCCAGCTCGTCGCGGACCGCTTTCAGCGTGTCAACAGTATGCGCCGATTGCGTGCTGCCGCTGATATGGAACAGACCGGGGTGATCGTACTGCGCTCCCCAGGAGGCTCCGATGCTGTAGGCCCAACCGTGCTCGGTGCGAACGTTGCGGAACAAGCGGCTGGAGAAACTACCGCCCAGAATCTCAGCGGCCACTTCCAGCGCCGGATAGTCCTTATCGCGAAGCACGCCGCCCAGGTGTCCTACGTCTAAGAACGTCTGCGTGACATCGGTCTTGGTGGCCAGGAAGATGCCCGGCTCGGCTTTTTCAGGCACTTTCGGGAACGGCGGAACAGGAGCCTGGCTATACTTCCACTCGCCCAGGAGCTGCTCGAGCGTGGCCTTCATTTCAGCGGTCGAGAAGTCCCCGTAGATTTCCAACTGGATGTTGGCCGGGAAATAATAGCGCCGGTAAAAGTTCAACAGGTCCTGGCGCTGGATGTTGTCGACGTCCGAGTACTCCATCTGCCAGCCATAGGAATTGTCGCGGCCATAGAGGATGTCGCTGAACTCGCGCTCGGCAATCCCGTGCGCGTCGTCGTTGCGGCGGGAGATCTCGCTGCGCAATTGCGTTTTGGCGAGATCCAGTTTGTCCTCGCGAAATTCGGGCGCGGTCAGCAGATCCTTGAACACCCGGAGCACTTGAGCCGTGTTCTCCTTGAGGCAGGAGAATCTCAGAGTGCCGGACGATTCACCGATCTGGCTTTCCACCGACGCAGCGATGTTTTCGAGTTCGACGTCGAGCTGATCGCCGGTCTTGGAGGTAGTGCCGCCCGCCCGCAGAACATCGCCGGTCAGTCCTGCCAGGCCGATTTTGCCCTTTGGATCGAAAAGATTGCCGGTCCGGATCAGCGCGGTTCCGCTGACGAGCGGCAGTTCGTGATCTTCCAGCATGAACACCTTCATCCCGTTCGACAATGTCACTTCAGCGGGCACGGGAGGATTGATGGGCGGCAGCGGAGCGTATTTCAGATCCTTATAGGAAGGCAGAACAATGGCGTGGCGCACCTCGGTTTGCGCGCCCAGCACGCCTGCCAGCAGGACGCCAATCAGGAGCGGCTTCATTGTCCTTGTCCTTTCTGCTCGCCGGCTGCGCGCGCGGGCGCATAAGTGTAAACCACGGTGCGGGTCTCCGGAACGAAGTACTGCTTGGCCACGCGCTGCACGTCGTCGGCGGTGACTTTCGCGATGTCGTCGATGCCGGTAAACAGCTTGCGCCAGTCTCCGTAGTTGACGTGATAGAAGGTGAGCGCCTCCGCCATTCCGGCATTGCTGTCCAGCCTCCGGACGAGCGAGGCCCGCACTTTGGTCTTGATGCGGTTGAGCGTATCGTCGGTGACCTTATCGGTCTTCAAACGATCGATGATCTGATAAGCGGCCTTCTCGTTCTCCTCCACGGTATGCCCTCGATTGGGGACCAGGAACAACAAGAACAGGTTGGGATACTTGCCGCCCGGAAACGAAGCCTGCGCGGCGGCGCCCAGTGCGATCTTCTGATCGCGCACCAGCTCGGTGTAGAACAGCCCGGTTCGCTCGCCGGAGAGAATCTCGTTTAGCACATCGAACACCGGGTCATCCTTGTCGTTCTGATCGGGCCGTTTGTAACCGACGAGGATAAAGGGCTGGGCCGGGGATTCCACCTTGACGCGCTTCTCACCCTTCTGGACCGGCTCCACCGTGCGCGGGCCGCTGGGCAGCGGTCCGGAAGGCAGAATGGAAAAATACTTGTCGGCCAGCCTGCGGCACTCCTTGGGATCCACGTCGCCCGCGATGCTGATGGTGATGTTGGCGGGCACGTAGTACTTCTTGTAGAAAGCGATCGCCTCGGTCAGGCGGAAGTTGTCGATGTCGCTGGCCCATCCGCCGGGCATGTTGCGGTAAGGATGAGCGGCAAAAGCGGTAGCCAGCAGCGCCTCCACCAGCCCTCCTTGCGGGCTCGATTCGACGCGCATGCGGCGCTCCTCCCGCACCACGTCGCGCTCCTTGTAGAATTCGCGGAAAACCGGATCGTAAAAGCGCTGCGATTCGAGCAGGAACCAGAGCTCCAGGCGGTTGCGGGGAAAATTGTAGAAGTAGTTGGTGGAGTCCTCGCCAGTTCCGGCGTTCATGCCGACGCCGCCGTTTTCTTCGATGAGCTGCGGATAGGCGTTGGGAATCACGAAGCTGTTGGCCTTGTCCATGGCGGCCTTGAGCTGCTGCTGGAGTTCGGCGAGCTTGGCCTTATCCGCTTTGAGTCCCTTGTTCCGCTCGGCGTCGTAGCGGTCGTAGACGTGCTCCGCTTCGTCCATGGCCTGGCGCTCGAGCGCGTAGTTCTTGGTCCCGATCGTCTGGGTGCCTTTGAAGGCCATGTGCTCGAACATGTGCGCGATGCCGGTCTCGCCGCTGGGGTCGTCCACCGAGCCGGCGTTCACATAGGAGTGGAACGACACCACCGGCGCTTCGTGACGCTCGAAGATGATGAAGTGGAGTCCGTTGCCGAGCGTGAACTCAGTAACTCGCTTCTCGAAGTCCGAGAGCGACTGGGCCAGCAAAGCGAGCGGAAAGACGAGCAGCAGGATGAGCTTGACGGTAGGTGATTTCATGCGGGTGCTACTAATATTGTAACGGGCGAGGCTGGCCGGAGGTTGTTAAGCGTGCGGGATTGCCGAGGCGGTCGTGAGGCCACCTCGTTACTTCGAGACCGTCAGGGTGGCCGGAGGGCTGTCGACCCCGCCGATCCTTACCACCACCGATTGGGGACCGGCCGCGAGTCCGGCAGGCACCTGAAAATTGATCTGCACCACCCCCACCAATCCCGGCGGAATGCCGATGAACTGGATGGGCGCGGATGCTGCACCTACCGTCACGCTTGCCGATTGCACAGGCGCCGGAAGATTGTTGAGCGAGGTGCTCGCCGGCGGCGCGGCTCCGGTGGGAATCGACGGCGCGACCGCTCCCTGGCCGGTAATGAACATCGTGACTAGCTGGTCAGACGACGCACTCCCGGTTGGCACCAGAGTTCCCTTCGCATCGGTGAAAATGGCGGGCGCGGCGGCAGTAACGGCGAAAGTGCTCTTGGCGGTGCGGCCGTTGTTCGTCACCACCAACTCCGCGGTAGTGTCAACGGGCACTTCGTATGGGATCTGAATATTCAATTGACCGGGCGAAACGAAATAGAGCGGCGCGGTGACGCCGTTGACGGCGGCCGAGGCTCCGGCCAATTGGGAAGGCAACGGAAGCGACCCCGCTTGCCAGGTGGAGGGAGCGAGCGCGGAACCGAATACAGTCAGCACCATTCCGGGCGCATAGGACTTGCGGAACGAAGCGCCGTTGGCGAGGGCCGAAACCGCTGGCGGGCCGGAAACCGAAGAAGTCACGCTCACGGTGGCCGAGGCCGAGGCGCCGCCGTAGAAGAAGTCGCCGTTATAAAGCGCGGTCATGGTGTTGGTTCCCAGAGGCAACTCAGCGCCTGACGCGATGACGGTCGCGCCAGACGATCCTCTGGCGCCTCGCAAAGTAGGTGAATCCAGCAAGACGCCGTTCAGGTAAAACTTCACGGTGCCCGAGGGCGTCCCTCCATCCGTGCTGGCGACGGCGGCTGTGAACGTCACGCTGCCCGTGGACGCGATGGCCGCAGCGCTCGACGAGAGCGTCATGGCGGGAGTGCCGCGCGCGATGGAGCTGTTCTGGCTGGTCCAAGCCAGCGCCAGGTGATGCGCATCCACCGAGCCGAGCCCGGAGGCCTGGTCGTAACCGGGACCGGCACTGAAACCAAAAGATCCGGGGGTGCAATTGCGCGACCTGGCGCCGCAATTCACGGTGACGATGTTGTCGCCGTCCAAGATGTCGTGAAAGACGCCGGAAGCGATCTGCGCCAGACCGTACAGCATGGGATTCATGTTGCCGAGCCCTGGGCTGGATTGCGCGCCGACCGACACCAGGTAGTGATTCAGCAACGTGGCGATGCCTGCAAAGACCGGCGCCGACACCGATGTTCCTCCGTAAATCCGGAAGGCACCGCGAGTGGAAACCATGTACCCGTCGTGGCCGGCCGAGGCGGACAGCGACACGTCGGGAACATTGCGGGCGCTGTTGTCGGGAACTCCGGGGCCCCTTTGCCAGGAGGGTTGCGAGAAGACCACGCTCGCGCCGCCGCCGCCCGCGCCCGGATTCCCGAGGGAGCTTTCGTTCCACACCATTTCCGGGATGTATCCTAAGGCCGAACCGCTATTGACGTTGTTGGTGTCGCTCCAATACTGGCCGGTGCCTTCGGCGAACTGAGTCCCACCCACGCCAGTGACTTCCGGGATGCTGGCGGGGATGTCCACGGATGGGCCGCCATTGGAGGACGAGGTCGAGGTGATGCAATCCGCGCCACCCGAGTCACCCGAGGCGGTGAACCAGGTGATGCCCTGGGCGTTGCCCTGCTGCGCCCAGGATTGAAACGTGAGCGCATCCGAGTTGGGAGTCTCGGTCTCACACAACCCGTAACTGACGCTGATGACGGGCGCGAGATTCTGATCGATGGCGTACTGGACGGATTCCAGAACGTCGTCCGAAAACACGTAGATGACAGCGGCGTTGGGAGCGACGGCTCCGGACCATTCAATATCCAGGTCGGCTTCCGGCAGATCGGTGGCGGAGACTCCCGGGTCCTTGGTGTCGGGGACCTGAACGATCTGGGGATCGCTGGCCGGCAGGTTGAACCGGCTGCGGAACTGCTGGATGTCTGAAAGATCGATCTGGGTTTGCCCGGCGATCACCAGCTTCTGCCCGGAGCCATCGATACCCGCTCCGTACATTTCCCTGATGTTGTAGATGGTGGCGATATCGTCGGGGGTGAGAAAATGATTGCCGCTGGTGGGAGCCGTGTAGGCCGGCGATTCGGAGACCGTGGCGGAAGCGTGCAGCCTCGAAAGCGGCCGCATGCGGAAATCGTGCAGCCCGCGCACGCTGCGGACCACTGCCTGCAGAGCCACGGGAACGGATGGATCGGTGACGTTGGCGAAATGCATCTCGCCGTTCACGTCATATTGGTGCAGCTCGGTTCGAAATGCCGCTTGTACCTGGGCGGCGGTGCCACTGAACGAGATCCAGTTGCGGGCGCGCGCAACGCCGGTCACTTTCAAATTCTGGCTTGCGAGCCAGGCGGCGATCTGGTGGATGTCGTCCATGCTGGCGCCGAAGCGGTCGGCATACTGCTCAGGGGTGAGCCAGCGATGGTAGTCCGCCGAAGAGGGATCCTGCTGCGCCGCGAGCAGCCGCTCGAGGTCGGCCTGCTGACTGGCCGAGGGCTTGAGGACGACCGTAAGTCGCGCGAGAACCCGGGCAGGGTCCACCGGTCCACGATCGAATTCCGGACGGGCGCTGGGATTCAGGTGGCCGCCCAGCATGGCGCGCCGAGTGTTGTCGATTGCGCCGCTGATGCGATTCCGCTGGGCCATCAAGGGTATGGTCGAAAGGGCAAGCAGCAAGACCACGATCGCCGCTTTGCCGATAGGGTTACCACCAATTGAAGTTAGAGGATTATTGCGATACTGTTGCATGTTGCCGCTAAAAACGGATCACCCCGCCGTTGATTCTTGTATAGCAGACGGCGAGCGAGGAATGGGGGTTACCGGAACTTGCGGTCAGACGCCCGAAATAGGGTTTTCACTGTAGAATCGATGACGTGTAAGGAGGTGCGGCATGCAGCCCGCCCAAGATGGCCTGGAACGGCTGAAGCAGGGGATGCGCAGGACCTGGATGGCCGGCGATTTCGGACAACTCGCGCGCTACACGGCGCAATGCGCCGAAGAATTCGTCGATCGGCTGGACATTCAGGCTGGCATGCGAGTGCTCGACGTGGCGTGTGGCACCGGGAACCTGGCCATCGCGGCGGCGCGCAAGGGAGCGCAGGTTTCCGGCGTGGATTTCGCGACCAATCTGCTGGAGCAGGCGCGTCAAAGGGCCGCTGCCGAGGGCCTGCAGGCGACCTTCGAGGAGGGCGACGCGGAGCGGTTGCATTATCCCGATGCTCAGTTCGACGTGGTGATGAGCATGTTTGGAGCGATGTTTCCTCCGCGTCCCGAGCTGGTGGCGGCGGAGCTGGCGCGGGTGTGCCGTACCGGAGGCAGGATTGCGATGGCGAACTGGACGCCGGGCGGTTTCATCGGCCAGGTTTTCGCAGTGGGCGGCCGCTATATCGCACCGCCCGAGAACGTCCCGGCGCCGGTGCTGTGGGGCGAAGTAGAGATCGTGCGGCAGCGGCTGGGCGCTTATGCTTCCGAGATCCGGACGACGCGGCAGATGGCCGAATTCGATTTTCCTTTTCCGCCTGCCGACGTGGTGGCGTTCTTCCGCGAGTATTTCGGGCCGACCAAAATGGCGTTCTCGCGGCTGGATGCGGAAGCACAATCAGCTTACGCTGCGGATCTTGAGGCGCTGTGGCGCGAGCACAATCAGGCGGGCAGCGGGCGGACGCTGGTGCGGGCGGAGTATCTGGAGGTGGTGGCGGTGCGGCGTTGAAGACGCCGTGTCACTTGGCGGGTGCCGGAGTTGGCGAAAGCGCGTTGGGGATGTTGCCCAGGCCGTAGTACTTGTCTTCGATCGACGACGAAGATACTTTCACGATGCGGAGTCCTGACGTTGCATCCTCCAGCGGCATTCCCACTGGCCCCGTAGTCACCATGCGCAGCGAACCGGTGCGTCCGGAGGCGTTGCGATGGTAGTGGCCTGCGAAGACTGCCGACACGCCGTACTTTTCGAACAGCGCCAGGTATTTCGCGCGAGCTTCCGTGGGAATGTTGAAATACTGGCCGGGTTCGTCCGCGTTTTCGAGAAACCAGGGAATGTGCTGGAATACGACGCGCCACCGGATTCCATCCGCTGAGGCCTCCTCCAGTTCGCGCCGCAGCCATTGTTCCTGCCGCGCCGCCTCGTCCGGGGCTTTGTCCGGATGTTGGATTAGGCTCGAGTCTAGAACGAAGCCGGCTAGATCTCCGTGGCGGAACGTGTAGTAATCGGGTCCAAACCGTTCGCGATAGGCAGCCAGGGAAGCGGCCGTCGGCTCGTTGCCTACGTCGTGATTGCCCGCGACGTTGTAGAGCTTGATGGCGGGGTCCAGTCGGCCCGCGACGCGCAGGTACTCGCGGATCTCTCCCGCATCGCCCGGCTTGTTCACCAGATCTCCGCAGACCACCACAAAGGCCGGCTTCAGACGGTTCGCGGTCGCAATGGCGAATTCGAAATTGGCGGTTTCCTGCGTGAAGTCGCGGTCAGACGTGTACATGCCGAACTGCGGATCGGACATCTGGAGGAAGTAGAGATCCGCCGCGGCGAGCCAGGATTGAGCGGCAAGAATTGTCAGTCCCCAGAGCGCTGTTTGACGAGCGAGCTTCTTCATCTGGGGAATTGATCTGGACGATCTGCCGTTATTTCTTGCCGGCTTTTTCGGCTTCTTGCTTGCGCGCGCCGCCCAGGATGTCGGTCATGGCATAGTTGCCTTCGTGGCAGGCGTACTCGTAGACCGGTCCAGGCGTAGCGCGGAACGGAAACTCCATGGTCCACTGCTTGGCGTAAGTGGAGGGATCGTCAATGGTGGCACGGTAGAGGATCGTGTCGGGATCGATGCGCTGGAAGCGCTCAATCACCTTCAAGTTCTCCGAAGCGCCATAGAACGCGTTGTCCTCGCGGAAGTTGGTGGTCTCAACCACCAGTGCGTCGCCTTCCCAGTGGCCGATCGAGTCGCCCAGCAGCGTGCGGACGTTGGCGGGCTTGTGCGTGCCGTTCATGCGGATGACGCGGACGTCGTGCACCATTTCGACCAGGATCATGATGTTGTCCTTGGTCTGGACGATCTGATAGGTGTTGTTGTAGAGCACCGGCATCATGGGCGGGCCGGCGGTGGAACCGAACCCGATGACGCAGCGCTCGCTCAGCGGCCGAGCCTGGACGTTATCGTAGTTGTTAAAGCTGCGCATCATCTTGCCTAGCCGGTCCATGGCTTCTTTGGTGAGCGCGGGCCTCTTCCCGTCCGCAGGATCGATGATCAGCGAGCTTCGCTTGACGCCGTCGATGCGGATCATCTCGGAGCCTCGGTCGAGGAACAACGCGTTGTATCCGCCGGTACCGGAGGAACCCGCGGCGCGAATGATGGGGCCATCCGACTTGCCGTCTTCGTCCTTGAGGTCCTGCGCCTGGGCCTTTTCATACGCGGTCGCTTCGGCGTCGGTCAGGTTCGGCTTGCCTGCAAACTGCGCCGGCCGCTCCATGGGTGTGACGGTGGCGTTGGTCCAGATTCCCGAAAAGTCGGGATGGCCGTCGGCGGTGCGCGGCGCCGCTGTCTTCGCTTTCGTCGCCGCTCGCTGGGTTTGGGCGGAAACCGGCGCGGTGATCAGAATCGCCGCCGCGCCGAGGGATGCGAGAATTTGGTAACGCATTGAGGCCTCCTTACTTTTTGCCTTCGGCTTCCATCTTGCGCGCGCCGCCGAGAATGTCGGTCATGGCGTAGTTGCCCTCGTGGCAGGCGTATTCATAGACCGGGCCCGGGGTCGCGCGGAACGGAAACTCCATGGTCCACTGCTTGGTATAAGTGGAGGGGTCGTCGATGGTGACCTTGTAGAGGATGGTGCCGGCCTCGATGCGCTGGAAGCGCTCGATCACGTGTACGTTATCCGAGGCCCCGCGGAAAGCGGTCTCCGGGCGGAAATTCGTAGTGTCGACCACCAGCGTGTCGCCTTCCCAATGGCCGATGGAGTCGCCCAGCAAGGTGCGAATGTTGGATGGCTTGTGCGTGCCGTTCATGCGGATGATGCGAACGTCGTGAACCATTTCGACCAGGATCATCATGCTGTCCTTGGTCTGCAAGAACTGGTAGGTGTTGTTGTAGAGGACTGGCATCATGGGCGGGCCGGCAGTAGAGCCGAACCCGATGACGCAGCGCTCGCTCAGCGGCCGGTTCTTGACATCGTCGTAGTTGAGGCCGAGGATTCCGCCGCCGCGCCGGCTGCTAAACCTGTCGCGCGCTGCCTGGGTGAGCGGGGGAACCTTGCCGTCCGGGGGATCGACGATGAGCGAAGTTCGCTTCACTCCGTCGACGCGCGCCAGCTCGGTGCCGCGGTCGACAAACAACACGTTGTAGCCGCCGGTTCCGGAAGATCCTGCCGCGCGAATCAGCGGACCATCGGACTGGCCGTCTTGCGACTGGAGTTCCTGGGCATCGCTCTTCTCATAGGCCGTTGCTTCGGCGTCCGAAACAGTCGGCTTGCCGGCAAACCGCGCCGGGCGCTCCATGGGGGTGATGGTGGCATTGGTCCAGATTCCCGACAGGTCCGGATGGCCGTCCGGCGTGCGCGGCACAGTGGCGGTCTTGGTTGCGGCTCGCTGCGTCTGCCCGGGTAGGGGCGCAGCAATCAGGATCGCCAGCGCGCCCAAAGGTACGAGAAGTCGGTAGCTCATGGGATCTCCTTTTGCTTCCTTATTATAGCCGGTCGCCTGCAGTCCGCGGCGTTTTTAGGTCCAGATCGCGGAGAGGGCCCGCTGGAAGTTGCCGCCCAGGATGAGTTCGATGTTGGCCGGCGAATAATTGCGCCGCAACAGGCCTTCGGTCAGGTCGAAGACCTTCTGGGCGTAGTGGATGCCGTCCAGATCATTTTTCCTGGCGGCGTTCGGGTTCAAGTCGCGGCCGTCCAGATCGACGTCGCTGCCCAGGCCGACATGCTCGACGCCCACCAGGCCGACCACGTGGTCGACATGGTCCAGGACGTCCTCGATGGTCGCGGTTGCGCCCGAGTGGACAAAATAGCGGACCATGGTGACACCGATGACGCCGCCTTTGGCCGCGGTCCGCCGGATGGCTTCGTCGGTCTTGCAGCGCGGGCTGCTGGGGACCAGGGCGCGGCAGTTGGAATGCGTGATAAGCACCGGCTTGCTGGAAGCCTCGATCGCGTCCAGCGTGGTTCTGTCGCCGCAGTGCGAGATGTCCACGGCCATTCCGATGGCGTTCATGCGCTCGACAATCTGGGCGCCGAACCCGCTGAGGCCGATATCGAAGGCGTCCGAGGAACCGCCGCCCAGCCGGTTGCGCACGTAAGTGAGCTGCGAGACGCGCTGGCCCAGGCGATAGAAGCTGTCGACATCCTCGACGGTGCGGAAGTGCTTCGAATTTTGCTGGCCGATGAGGATACCGATCTTGCCGAGCGACTTGGCGCGCGGGAAATCGGCGGGAGCGTCGACTCTGAGGAACTCGTCTTCGTGTGCGCTCATGAACGCGTTCAGGCCTTCGATGTCGCGCAGCGAGCTGGCGTAGACGTCGCCTTCGGTGAAGCCGACCGCCGGGTGAAAGATCGTGATTCCGGAATTCTTCAGGCGTTGATAGTCGGCCGGGCCGAAGCGGTCGGGTTGCGATTCCCAGTCGGAAAGCTTCCGGTAGTTCAGCGTGAGCAGGCCCAGCATGTCGATGACGGTGCAACGCCGGACCAGATCCAGAGTGAGAGCCGAATAGGCCAGCGTGCTTTGGCCGAACAGGCAGAAGCGTCCCCGATTGACGAACGGCGCGGTTAAACCGAGCGCCGCGCTTTTTAGGACAGCACGACGGGAGAGCACGGGAGGACTACGGAAGCCACCAGTTTAGCACGCGGCAGGATTCAAGATCCTGTGGTTGGCCCGTCAGAGAGGCGCCCGCAGCAGCGCTTGTACTTCAGGCCGCTGCCACAGGGGCAAGGATCATTTCTGCCGGCCTTGGGTGCAGATTCCGGATCGGGCTCGTCCTCCCGATAGGTTCTTCCAAAGTGACCAAATCTATTGTCCACGGCCTCTTGAATTTGGCCGGGGCCGTACTTCCTGTAGCGCGGTGGCGGCAGGAACAATTCATACAACATGAAGGCGACGATCCCGATGAAAAAGATGAAGACGCCTAGCCAGCGATACCCAACGACGACTATGGCCAACAGGAGCAGCACTCGGAGTGTGCGCGATCGAGCCATCGTCTCATCGTACCTGTTCTCCGGCGCGGAGAATTCAAACCGGTCCACTACCTGGAATCCTGAGCTGAGGTTGTCAGCCGACGTCACAAAGAAGTATCCTTTGGGCGAATGCAGAGTGGGCGCGTGGAGAAGGCCGCCGGCTTGCGCGAGCAATTGCTGGAGAAGCTGCGTGAAAGGATCGTGGGCTTCGCGGCATCCAGAATGCAGAGGGACGCTGCCGAGGACCTGGCCCAGGAAGTCCTGATTCTGCTGCACGAAAAGTACGGGCACCTCGACCGGTTGGAAGATCTTCTCCCGCTTTCGCTGAAAATCGTCAGATTCAAAATCATGGCGTACCGGCGGAAGGCGCAGAGGCGAGGAGAGTACACGCAAGTGCCGGTGGACGAGATCCAGATGGCGGGCGACGGGGTGGATCCGCTGACGGCCGCCGAACAGCATGAAACGCGCGAGCGGCTGGTTCGGGCGGTGTCGCAACTGGGCGATCGCTGCCGGAAGCTGCTGGCGCTCAAGCTGGAGGGCAAAAGCTTCGCGGAGATCCAGGTCATTCTGGGCGCCGGCTCGATCAACACCATCTACACCTGGGATTTCCGGTGCCGCAAGCACTTGCTGGAGCTGATGGGCGGCGGTTGGGAGCAGCCGAAATGACCAATGAAGAGATCCGCAAGCTGCTGGGCGGTTACGCCACCAACACGCTCACCGAGAGCGAGAGGCAGGCTCTGTTCGAGGCCGCGCTCGAGGATCAGGAGTTGTTCAACGCGCTGCAGGAAGAAGAGGCGCTGAAGGATGCGCTCGCCGATCCGGTGACGCGCGCACAGCTTCGCCAGGCGCTGGATCAGCCGGCTTCGGGAAGAGAGCGCTCGGTGTGGCGGTTGCGTTGGTGGGCGTGGGGCGGAGCGGTGAGCGCTGTAGCAGCCGCCGCCGTTGTGTTTGCGGTGTTTCAGTGGAATCGGGTTTCGACTTCGAAGCCCGAGCTTCAGATTGCATCGACGGAGAAGGCACCGGTCCCGGCGATTCCCGAGCCCGCCCAGAGCCGCGTGTCAGAAACCAAAGAGCAGCCGGTCGAACAAAAAGTGCGGCCAGCGGAGCAGGCGGCCACGCCGTTGAAGAAGCAGATCATTGGCCAGGCAGCCGGAGCGAGTGGAGCAGCGGTCGAAGCGAAAGACGCGCTGGCCGGAAATGCACCACCCCCACCGCCCGCGGCGCCGGCTCCGGTCATTCCTGCACCGGTCCGAGCCGAGGCCGTCCAGCAGGGCGCGCAGTTGGGACAGTCGCCGCAGGGGCTGGTGCAAGGCCAGTTATCGACGCCGGCGGCGGACGCATTTCGCGAACAGCGGGCGACGCCGCGCCAGTTCGGTTCGGCGGGGTTGGGAGGAGTAGCCAACTACGTTGGACCTTTGCTGCGATACTCGCTGCTGAAGCTGGATGCCAGCGGCACGGAGCTGCCAATCGCATCCGATGCGGAACTCCAGACCGGCGATGCCGTGCGTCTGCGCGTGTCTCCGGGAGTGTCCGGCAACCTGGTTCTCTACCAAATGGATGCGGCCGGGCGATGGAATCCCATTGCGGGCCTGACGGTGCAGGCGAATTCGAGCTACGCCGTCCCCGCGACTCCGATCCGGATCGAAAGCGCCCAGCAGAGATTCAGATTGGCGCTCGATCGCACCGCGCCGCAACTGAAGCTGGGCGCGCGGACCCAGGCGAAGCGCGCCGAGCAGGCGCCGCCATCGCAGCTGGTGGTGGAGATCACGCTGGCAGGGAAATGAACTAAGGAACGGCTTCCAGGCGTTCCAGCAGTTGGACTATCCTGCCGGCGGCTTCCGGCCGGCCGCCGAAGCGGAGCTGATTGTAAGCCTCGGTCAGATCCTCCACCAGCAGCGCCAGCTCGGGTTCCTGCAACACGCGCGCGAATTCGAAGGGCGTCAACCAGGCGGGCTTTTCGATACCGCGGCGCGTCAGAACTTTCAGCATCCGCTGGTACAACATGGTGGCATCGGAAGCCTGTGCTTCGCCGCGCTGCACCTTGAGAACGCGCCGGCGGGCTTCCCACCAACGCCATCCATCCCGGCCGAACAGGCGCAGCAGCAGCGCCAGCGCCGCCAGACCGAAGAGCGCGAAACCGTAGCGCTTGGCGAGTGCGACGGTTGCGGTCCACAATGCCGAAAGCGACAAAGGGCGGCCGTCGAACCAGCGCAATCCCACGTGGCGGCTGGTTTCCCCCATGCGGCTCGCGAGCTGAAGCTGGCGGTCGAGGTTGTAGTTGAGCACCCAATCGTTCCAGAAAACTTCGGCGGCGTCGGCGTAGAAGCCGATGCGCGTCCAAAGGGAAATCCGCGCGGGATTGGGATCGGGCGGTGTGGGATCAAACGTGGTCCAGCCGCGGTGCGGCAGCCAGGCCTCCACCCAACTGTGCGCATCCGAGGTCCGGATCAATTGGTAGCCGCTGATGGGATTGTAAATGCCGCTCTGAAATCCAGTCACCACGCGCGCGGGGATGTTGAGCACGCGCAGCATCACGGCCATGGACGAGGCGAAGTATTCGCAATGTCCCTTCTTGCGATGGAACAGGAAGAAGGCCAGCGGATCGGCGGGCTCGGCCGGAGGCAGCTCCAGCGTGTAGCCATAGTGCGTGCGCAGGTAATTCTCGATCAAGCGCGCCTGAACGCCGGTTGACGGTTCGTTTCCCGCGATGCTGACCGCCAGCGTGTGAATCCGGGGATCCAGCCGAGGCAGTTGCAGGTAGACGCTGCTGACGGCACGCGGCGGCGATTCGCCGGCATCCTCCACCGCGCTGGCCTCGCGGTACGGGGAATCCAGGCGGCTGTAGACCTGATACGAAACGTTCCGCGCCTCGCCGGATTGCACGTTGTAATTATCGAAAGGACGGCGGATCACCGTGCCGTCGATCCTCATGAACTGAGGCGTGCCCGCGAAGAACAAGGCATCCGACGCAATCTCGTTCAGGTAGACAGCGTAGGAAATATAGCGGCTGGCGCCGCGGCGCGCCGGCTCCTGGTCCAGGCGCAAGTTGCCTCCCGGGCCGGGGTTCAGAATCTCGCCCCGGCTGGGACGGTTGAACCAAGCCCGTCCATTGAATTCCGAGAGCGTCGCGCCGCGCCATTTCAGGGACAGGCCGCGGTCTTCCGGTTGATCCATCTTGACGTGCATTACCGGCGTGTTCTCTTTCTTGATCTCGCCGATCTCGCCCAGCGTGACATGGTTGGAAAAACCAGCCAGATGGTAGCGATGCGAGACCAGGTGCTGGAACGCCGCCCGTGCGGTGCGGGGCAGGAAGAAGAACAGCCCGGCGGTGATCACCAGGATTCCGGCGGACACGAACAGCACCACGGAAACCAGGCGCATCGAAAGTCCAGGTCCGGACGTCCGGGCCAGCGAGTGGCGCCGCCGGCCGGCGTGACGGATTTCGTCGCTCGCGAAAGTGGCCACGCCCAGCACCAGGAACAGCAGCAGGAAAAGGAAGAAATTGAGCCGGGTCGAGAGCACACAGGCGGCCAGCAATTCCAGGAACGCAATCACCTTCAGGAACAGGTAGTCGCGGTCGGTCCGCCCGGTGACGATCTTCACCTCCGCCACGAAGAAGACCAGGTGCACCGCAGCCGGAATAAAGGTCCGCGAGATGTAGAAATAGTCGACCGGATAGAAGCCGATGTAGGCCAGCGTGACGGCGGTCACCACTCCGGCCGGAAGCTCGAACCGCAGGACGCCGGCGGAGATGAACGCCCGGATCACGAAAGCGGCCGTCGTGATCAGCATGGTGGGCGTGTCCAGATAACCGGAACCGACCACTGCCAGGAAGCCGCTCGCCAACAGGCCCAGGAGCGAAAATTCGAAAAATCTGTCCACCGGCGACAATGAGCCGGTGGAAACCGCGGTCATAAACTTATTTTACGCCCTAGCCGATTGCTATCATGGGAAAACTGGAGGCGTATTGAGCAGCGTCACAATTTCGCCGGAAACGCAGGTTGTGGATCACGACAAACGGCGGCAGGCGGTGTGGATCATCCTGGCCGGCACGTTCCTGGTCGCGGTCGCGCAACTGCTCATCAAGACCGGCGCCAACCGGCTGGGCCACGCGGATCTGATCGGAACGGTGATTGGAATTTTCACCATTCCGCCGCTGTTCGCCGGCTATTGTCTGTATGCGATTTTCGCCGTCATGATGGTTTACGCCCTGCGGCACGGCGAGCTCTCGGTGCTGTTCCCGCTGATCTCGCTGGGCTTCGTCTGGGTGGCGATCCTTTCGGTCATCGTGTTCCATGAAGCCATGAATCCGATGAAGGCCGCCGGAATCGCGATCATCGTGGCCGGCGTCGCGGTCCTCGGCCGGGGAGGCAGCCATTGACCACTCCGGTCTCTTCGATGGCCTTGGTGCTGGGCGGTTCGGTGATCGGATCGATCGGCGCGGTGTTCCTCAAGTCCGGCGCTCTGCTGGTGCGGCGTCACCTCTCCAGCATTCTCCTGAACTGGAAACTGGCGATGGGTGTGGTGACGTATCTGTTGTCGTCCGTGTTATTCGTCAAGGGCATGTCGCACGGCGAGCTGTCGGTCCTGTTTCCGATGGTGTCGCTGTCGTATATCTGCTCGCTGCTGTGGTCGCGGTTATTCTTTAACGAAGTCGTGACCAAAGCGAAAGTCTTCGGCGTAGCGATGATCCTGGTTGGGATCGTGTGCCTCGGGATTGGCAATCGCCAGTAGGCCGGAGCGCAATTCCGAGTTACCGGAACTCCATAGGCTTATAGTCGGCGCTTCCGTTCATGAAGTACGCCAGGTCGAGGCCGGGGATCTGCACCGGATTTGAAAACGGATGCGGCATCACAATCAAATAGCCGGACCCGGCGTCCGCCGTGGGCAAAGCGGATAGAGCGAACGAGGGAACAGTGAACGATCCCTTGCGGCTGTCTTCCACGCACACCACTGCGGCGTCCAGGTCGTTGGGTTTAAGCACGCCCGAGTTGCTGTTCGCGTCCAGAACCAGAGCACCGATCAGAACAAAGCCCGGGGAAGGTCCGCCGGTCCAGGTCACGGTGACTGGTTGCCTCCGATCTATACTGCTGATCGAAGACTTATTGGTCCAGGTCAAAGTGTCGCTGATGTTCAGCGTGGCGGTGAATGGTCCGACGCCAGTCCCTCCGGATCCGGCCACGCTGTAAGACCCGCTGGGTACTATGGCCTCCGGAAACCCGCCTCCCAGGGATACCTCGTAGGCGCTGCTCTTGCGCTGCATCGCGCGCGGGCCGCTGGGTCCGTTGAACGAGAGGGCCGCTCCGGCGTCCAGAGACCTGCTCTCTGCTTCGAAGCGGGGAGCCTGCATCTCCCTGGTAAGGGTGCACGTTCCCGCCGGTGGGACACTGAAGGCGAACTGCGGCCCGAAGTCGGACAGCGAGCTGAGCGTTCCGAACGCGGCGCCGGCGCCCTGCACATCCAGGCCCGCGAGGGCATGCACCGCGCGCACCAGCTTGTGGTCGATGTGCCGCGGCGTGACACCGTACTTAGCCAGGATCTGCTGCAACGTGCGCATCTGCCTGGAACGGTAGGCTTGGATCAGGCGCTTTATGTCGGCCTCGGCGACCGGCCCGTGCAACAGAGCCGAGAGCTGGTCCTGCGCGCCCTGCGAAAAGGAGAACCCGAGAAACTCCAGCAACCGGACCGGACCAATCGCGATGAGGCCGAGTTTCAGCGGATCCCCGGCTATCGCCCTGTTGAGGAGCGAAGCAGGGAAGCCGGGCGCCGTGTTCGAGCACGCCTCGCCCCGAGCGCTGATCGGCACAGAAACGAAATTGCTGACGGTGGCGCCGCCGGTGCGAACCGTGACCGGGACCAGGCATCCGAAGGTCGCATTGGGAACTTCAAACGCGATCTGATCGAGTCCCGCGCAACAGCCCGAGCGTCCCGCGGCGACCACCGTGGCGGGAGAGTTTCCAACGAACACTTCAACATTCGCGAACTGTTTGCCGCTGGGTGGCGGCATGGCGTCGTTTCCATCAATCGCGCCGAGCCCGGTACCCCAGGCGATCAACACCTCGCCGGGACGCGCCGGCCGATCCAGCGGCTTGAGGGCGAAGTCGGAGCTGGTAATGATGCCCGGACCCAGGCCGGAGCTCGCCACCGAATACAATCCCACCGAACTCGCGACGACGATGATATGCGCCGGCGAAGAGGTTCCAGTGGCCCCTTTGTAGGTGACCGTGAGAGTCGCGTCGCCCAACGGCGTGTTCGAAGGCAAGATGGCTGCTAACTGCGCATAGGATGTGTAGACCATCGGACAGCTCAAGCTGCTCGATCCGGACGTGACCTTGATCGAAGTGCCGCCCAGTTCGGAGGGCAGCGGAAACACGTCGGCAGATAGTAAGTCGGCTGGCCCGAGGGAGTAACCGAAAACCGTAAATATTGATCCTTGCGCGAGGTGGTCGTAGTAACTGGCGGAATTAACCACCGAGCTGACGGATGGCGCGCCAAGCTGGGCAAAACATGTTGGCGCCGCAAGAATCGCGACGGATAGACAGACTAAGTGAGCAGCACGCATTCTTTTACTCCCATCTCTCCTGCGGCTTGTAAGTCAGTCGCCGGCGCAGTGCGATTTGGGCCCGATTTCGCGGTTGGTTTGGGTGAGAATGCTCAAGCCAGCTCGTGTTCGCGTTTAACTCTCGCTGAATCAAGAATCGCGACGTCAGGCGTCAGCCTGCTAATCACGCAGAGCACGAACCAGTCCAAACGTCGAAGAGGAGGGTGCGGGGGGGCCGAAGTGGGCCAATTAGATCCAGGCCGACTTATTCGATAGCTTTTCCTTGCGGCTGCTGAAGTCCTGCCGGCGCAGCCAGTCCACCAGCTTCACAAACAGAATCACTCCCGACACGCCCAGACTGACCTGGAGCGACATCTTATTCTGAGAGAGGAATGAATACGTGGTGAATCCCAGCGAACCAAGAAACAAGAAGTTACTCAGGTTGGAGCTGGACTTGCCCGCGACCGTCACTTTCGCGAGCTTGGGAGCTGGCTCTCCGCAGACGTAGCAGACGGCGTCACGCCTCGTCAGGAGGCCGTTGCAGGACAAGCAATGTGCCATGCCCCATTAGAGCGTCTTCACTTACATCTGTCTATCAAGCAGGTGTACCAGTACACAAGTTTGAGGCCCTAGCCCGGGAACCTTAGCTGGTGGCCGCCGAATTGCACACCACCAGTCTCGGCGGGACCGCCAGCAAGGGGTAAAGTCTATGTACCTCAATCAGAAGCAACTGCGGTGGGCCTTCACTGCGGCGTGGTTTCTCGCACCCACAGCGTGGGCCCAACCCTACTTTTATTCGGTCGTCAACTCCGCGAGCTATTCGAAGGATTCCATCGCTCCCGGGTCCATCTTCACCGCGACGGGCTACGGCTTGGGGCCGGGCCCATTACTGCAGGCGGGCTCGTACCCGCTGCCAAACGAGCTTGGCGGGACCTCGATCAACGTCACGGTCGGATCGAGCACGCTCCCCTGCCCGATGTTTTACACCTCCGGCACGCAGGTGGCGGCCATCCTGCCTTCGAGCACGCCACCCGGCGACGCGATGTTGACGCCAAGCTACCGCGGCGTGGTTGGCTTCCCGACCCATATCGTGGTCGCTGGTAGCGCCTTTGGGATTTATTCGGCCGACAGCTCGGGCATCGGACCCGGAGCCTTTACCGGCGTCAATTACGACCTGAAAGGTTTCCAGAATGCCGCGCGGCCGGGCGATACCGTGATCCTGTGGGGCACCGGCCTCGGCGCCATCGACGGCAGTGACAACGATGTCCCCTCCGGGGGAAAGCAGTTCTCCGGCGTGGAGGTGTTCGTCGGCACTTCGGCCGCCAGGATTTCCTACGCGGGGCGATCCGGCTGCTGCGCCGGCCTGGATCAGATTGCCTTCGAGATCCCTGCCTCGGTTTCGGGTTGCTTCGTTCCGGTGGCCGTCCGCAGCGGCGGCGTGGTGAGCAATTTCGTCACACTGGCAGTCGATTCGGCCGGCACGTCTTGCGTCAATCCACCGCCCGCGCTGCCCGCTTCCGCTCTCATCCGCGCCCTGAACGGCGACGAGCTGAAACTGGGAGTCATCGCGATTGGTCCGACGCTGATCCTGGACGGCGCGGGATTCCAATTCTCCAGTGATATGGTGCCGCATTTGTCGGCGCTGTTGCACGCTCCGGTGTCCGACGACGACGCGAGGTCTCTCATCGGCGTTTATCGCAGCCGGGACATCCGCTCGATGGAGCGCCTGCTTCGCAAGTACAACGTGAGCAGGTCGCAAGTGACGCCCCGCTTTCTCCGATCTCTGCGCGCCGCCATCGGCATCGATCAGCACGGCGCGGCCGCGGCTTTCGGCACGTCCTCCGGACTGGCAGGCTTGGTTTCAGTCTTCGGACCACATCTCGTGTCACCCGGGACTTGCATCGTGACCAAGGAGCCGCGCGTTGCGCCGTATGGAGCGCACACGCACGCCTTGGACGCTGGCCAGACGTTGAACTTCTCCGGTCCTTCCGGCCAGCGGACCATGACACTGGTCCGCGGGCAGTATCAGTTGTCGCTCGGCTCCGGCTTCCCTGACGCGAACGTGACACCTGGCACCTACGCGGTCACAGGGAACGGCGGCAACGACATTCCCAAGTTCGCGGCGTCTCTCAAGGTGACGAGCGGCCTCACCTGGATCAACAAAACAGCCATCGGGGCGATCGATCGCACGCAGCCTCTCACCGTCATGTGGACCGGCGCCAGCGTGCCGGGATTTGTCTTGATCGGCGGAAGCGTTCACACCATCGGCGAGAACATCACGCTCGTGTGCGTCGAGGACAGTGCCAAGGGTGCGTTCACCATTCCACCGTTCGTCCTCGCGGCGCTGCCGGCGGCCGAGGCTCAGTACGCCTTCTTCTTCATTGCGCCCCATCCGCTGTCGACGCCGGTGAACATTCCGGGGCTGGATTTGGCGTACTTCGTGAACGCGAGCAGCGATTACCAGGCCATCGAGGTTCGCTAGAGCTTCAATCGCGCAGGAACCGGTCGATTCCCGCCGCGGCGTTGCGGCCTTCGGCGATGGCCCAGACAACCAGCGACTGGCCACGGCGTATGTCGCCGGCGGCGAAGACGCCCGGAACGCTGGTGCTGTAGTCTGCTTTGGCGTCCACGTTTCCGCGAGCGTCCAGTGCGACGCCGAGCTGCTGGAGGATTCCGCCCGGGCGCGGTCCGGTGAACCCCATGGCCAGTAGCACCAGGTCGGCGTCCAGGGTGAACTCGGTGCCGGGGATCGGCTCGAACTTGGGGGCCGGCCCGACACGCGTGGCGTGCAGTTTGGTGACGTTGCCCTTGTCATCGCCGCTGAACGCGGTAGTGGCGATGCTCCAGTCGCGTATGCCTCCCTCTTCGTGCGAGCTTTCAACGCGCAGTTGCAGCGGCCACAACGGCCAGGGCGTTTGCGGCGCGCGTTCCTCAGGCGGCATGGGCAGAATCTCGAATTGATGCACGTTGGCGGCTTTCTGGCGATGCGATGTTCCCAGGCAATCGGCGCCGGTGTCGCCCCCGCCGATGATCACCACGCGCTTGCCGGTGGCCAGGATCTGGTTGGGAACCTGGTCGCCGGCGCAGCGCTTGTTCTGTTGAGGGAGGAACTCCATGGCGAAATGAATGCCCTTCAGTTCCCTGCCCGGCACTTTGAGATCGCGCGGGTTTTCGGCCCCGCCGGCCAGCAGGATCGCACCGAAATCGGCGCGCAGTTCCTGACCCGTGATGCTGTGGCCGACGTCCACGTTGGTCTTGAACTCGACGCCCTCGGCGGTCATTTGCTCGAGCCGCCGGTCGAGCACCCGCTTTTCCATCTTGAATTCCGGGATGCCGTAGCGCAGCAGCCCGCCGATGCGGTCGGCTTTTTCGAATACCGTGACCGAGTGGCCGGCGCGGTTGAGTTGTTGCGCGGCCGCCAAACCCGCCGGGCCGGAACCGACCACCGCCACGCGCTTGCCGGTCCGGGCGGGCGGCGGCTCGGGGCGAATCCAACCTTCGCGGAAGGCGTGCTCGATGATGGTTTTCTCGATCACCTTGATGGTGACCGGGGGTTCGTTGATGCCCAGCACGCAGGCCGCTTCACAGGGGGCTGGGCAGATGCGGCCGGTGAACTCCGGGAAATTGTTGGTCGAGTGCAGCACCCGGATGGCTTCGCGCCAGCGGTCGCGATATACCAGGTCGTTCCAATCCGGAATGACGTTGTTGAGCGGGCATCCGGTGTGGCAGAAAGGCACGCCGCAATCCATGCAGCGCGCGCCTTGCGTTCGGACTTTCTCTTCGTCGAAGTCCTGGTAGACCTCAAACCAGTCGTTGATGCGCTCGGCGGGCAGCCGGCGCTGCGGAAGTTCGCGAGTGTATTCCAGAAAGCCGGTGGTTTTACCCATGCGCCACCTGCCGTTTTGGCGTCGCCGGTTCGGGAGGCGCGGCCGGCTGCGGACCGGCGGCCGGCTGCGGCTGGGCGGCTGCCCGCGGGATGCCGAGCACCCGCTTGTATTCGTGCGGGAAAATCTTGACGAACTTCGGCAGCATCTGCAGCCAGTTATCGAGAATCCATTGGCCGCGTGGGCTGCCGGTGGCCTCGACGTGCTTGGCGATCAGGTTCTGCAGCGCCGCGATGTCGCTGGCATCGGTGACCGGCTCCAGATCGACGCTGGCCTTGTTGCAAAGGACCCGCGAGAACTCGCCGGACTCGTCCAGCACGAACGCGATGCCGCCCGTCATGCCGGCGGCGAAGTTGCGGCCCGCTTTGCCGAGCACGACCACCAGGCCCTTGGTCATGTATTCGCAGCCGTGATCGCCCACCGCTTCCACCACCGCGGTCGCGCCGGAATTGCGGACTGCGAAGCGCTCGCCGCCCATGCCGTTGAAATAAGCTTCGCCGCTGGTGGCGCCGTATAGAACCACGTTGCCCACCAGGATGTTCTCCTCCGGCAGGAACGTGGAAGTGCGAGGCGGGTAGACAATCAACCTGCCGCCGGAAAGTCCCTTGCCCACGTAGTCGTTGGCATCGCCTTCCAGCGTCAGCGTGACGCCCTTGGCCAGGAAAGCGCCAAAACTCTGGCCGGCCGAACCGGTGAAGTGGAAGCGTATGGTGTCGTCGGGCAGCCCCTGCGAGCCGTACCGACGCGCGATTTCGCCCGAGAGCATCGCGCCCACCGTGCGGTGCACGTTGCGGATCGGCATCTTGAACTCGACCGGAGTGCGCTGCTCGATCGCTTCCTTGGCGTGATCGATCAGCTTGTAGTCGAGCGCCTGCTCCAAGCCGTGATCCTGCGCGATCAGGCAGCGCCGGCCGACGCGGCGCGGCACTTGCGGGTTGTAGAGAATGCTCGAAAAATCGATCCCGCGCGCCTTCCAGTGCTCGATGGCGGGCCGCATCTCGATCTTATCCACACGGCCGATCATCTCGTCCATCTTGCGGAAGCCGAGCTTGGACATCCATTGGCGAACTTCTTCGGCGATATAGAAGAAGAAGTTGATCACGTTTTCCGGCGTGCCCTGGAATTTTGCGCGCAGCACCGGATCCTGGGTCGCGATGCCCACCGGGCAGGTATTCAGATGGCACTTGCGCATCATGATACAGCCCATCGAAACCAGCGGCGCGGTGGAAAATCCGAACTCTTCGGCGCCTAGCAGAGCGGCGATGGTGACGTCGCGGCCGGTTTGCAGCTTGCCGTCGGTCTGGACGCGGATGCGGCTGCGCAGATCGTTCAGCACCAGCACCTGCTGGGTTTCCGACAGCCCAAGTTCCCAGGGAATGCCGGCGTGTTTGATGGAGGTCAGCGGCGACGCGCCGGTGCCGCCGTCGTGTCCGCTGATGAGCACCAGGTCGGCGTGCGCCTTGGCGACGCCCGCGGCCACGGTTCCGACGCCCACTTCGGCGACCAGCTTCACCGAGATGCGCGCCTTCGGATTGGCGTTCTTCAGATCGTAGATGAGCTGGGCCAGGTCTTCGATCGAATAAATGTCGTGATGCGGCGGCGGCGAGATCAATTGCACGCCGGGAATGGAATGGCGGACCCGCGCGATCACCTCGTCCACTTTGTGGCCGGGCAACTGGCCGCCCTCGCCGGGCTTGGCGCCTTGAGCGATCTTGATCTGCAGCTCGTCGGCGTTCACCAGGTAGTTGGTGGTGACGCCAAAACGCGCTGAAGCCACCTGCTTGATGGCGCTGCGCCGCCAGTCACCATTCGCGTCACGCTCGAAGCGCGCTTCGTCTTCCCCGCCCTCGCCGGTGTTGGATTTGCCGCCGATGCGGTTCATCGCGATGGCCAGCGTCTCGTGCGCTTCTTTGCTGATGGAGCCGTACGACATGGCGCCGGTGGCGAATCGCTTCACGATCTCGGTGGCCGGCTCCACTTCCTCGATCGGCACGGGCTTCGCGGCCGGCTTCAGCTCCATCAAGCCGCGCAACGTACACAACTCGCGGCTCTGGCTGTCGATCAGTTGCGTGTATTCCTGGAAAGTCTTGAAGCTCGACTGTCTTACCGCGTGCTGCAGCTTGCTCACCGTCTGCGGATTGAACAGATGATACTCGCCGTGGGTGCGGTATTGATAACTGCCGCCAATCTGCAGCTCGGTGTCGGCTTCAGACAAGGTCTGGAACGCGTGGTCGTGCTTCATCTTGGCCTCGCGCGCCAGCACTTCCAGGCCGACGCCCTCGATGCGCGACGAGGTTCCGGTGAAGTACCGATCGATCAGCGACTTGTTCAACCCGATGGCCTCGAACACCTGCGCGCCGCGATAGCTCTGCAGCGTCGAGATGCCCATCTTGGAGAAAACCTTGAGCAGGCCCTTGTTGACGGCCTTCTTGTAATTCTTGAGCGCGGTCTCGAAGTTGACTCCGTTGGGAAGCGTGCCGCGCTGGGCCTGGTCTTCGAGCGTCTCGATGGCCAGATACGGATTCACGGCGCTCGCACCGTAGCCGATCAGCAGGCAGTAGTGCATGATCTCGCGCGGCTCGCCGGATTCGATGATGAGCGCGACCTGGGTGCGCGAGCCTTCGCGGACCAGGTGATTGTGCACCGCCGAGAGCGCCAGCAGGCTGGGGATGGGCGCGTATTCCTGGTCCACGCCGCGGTCCGACAGAATCAGCAGCGTGTAGCGCGACTTGACCGCCCGGGAGGCGCTGCGGCACAGCTCGTCGAGCGAGCGCTCCAGTTCCTTCTCGCCGCCCGCCACCCGGAACAGCATGGGCAGCGTGGTGGCCAGCAGATCGCTGGTGGAGACGCGCCGCAGCTTTTCGAGGTCGCGATTGGTGAGCAGCGGATGCGGCAGCTTCAGCGTGTGGCAGTGCTCCGGCGTCTCGTCCAGAATGTTGCGCTCGGTGCCAATGTAGCTGGTGAGCGACATCACCAGTTCTTCGCGGATCGGGTCGATGGCCGGGTTGGTCACCTGCGCGAACAACTGCTTGAAGTAGTGAAACAGCGGCTGCGGTTTGTCGGAAAGGCACGCGAGCGGCGTGTCGGTGCCCATGGAACCGACCGGTTCTTCACCCGAGGCCGCCATGGGACCCATCAGCACGCGGATGTCTTCGTCGGTATAACCGAAGGCGCGCTGCCGCATCACGATGGTGTCCAGGTCGGACTCGTAGACGCCCTTGGGATCGGGCAGGCTGTCGAGCGTGATCTGCTTTTCCTTGAGCCAGGCGCCGTAGGGCCAGCGGCTCGCCAGGCGCTGCTTGATCTCTTCGTCGGGAATGATGCGGCCCTCGGTGGTGTCCACCAGGAGCATGCGGCCGGGTTGCAGCCGGCCCTTGAACTTCACGTTCTCCGGCTTCACCGGTAGCACGCCGGTCTCGGACGCCATGATCACCAGGTTGTCGTGCGTCACCAGGTAGCGCGCCGGGCGCAGGCCGTTGCGGTCCAGCGTGGCGCCGATCACGCGGCCGTCGGTGAACGCGATCGCGGCCGGCCCGTCCCAGGGTTCCATCAGCGACGCATGATATTCGTAGAAGGCTTTCTTGGCCGGAGGCATGGTGGTGTCGGCATCCCAGGCCTCGGGAATGAGCATCGCCATGACGTGCGGCAGGCTGCGGCCGGCCAGCGTCAGCAGCTCCACCGCGTTGTCGATGGAAGCTGAGTCGCTGCCGCCCGGCGCAATGACCGGAAAAAGTTTCTTCAGATCGTCGCCGAACAGTCGAGACGCCAGAATGTTCTGGCGCGCATGCATCCAGTTGATGTTGCCGCGAATGGTATTGATCTCGCCGTTGTGGCACAGATAGCGGTACGGATGCGCGAGCTGCCAGGACGGGAAGGTGTTCGTGGAGAAGCGCTGGTGCACCAGGCACAAGGCGCTCATGGCGTCCGGATCGGTCAGCTCGTTGTAGAATTCGGCGATCTGCGGGGCCAGCAGCAGTCCCTTATAGACGATGGTGCGCGCCGAGAGCGACGGAATGTAGAAGAAGCCTTTGTCGGGCAGGTTCGAAGCGGCGATTTCGCTTTCCGCGCGTTTGCGGACCACATACAGCTTGCGCTCCAGTTCGTCTTCCGACATGCCGACCGCGCCGCGGATGAAAACCTGTTCGATGTAGGGTTGCGAGGCGCGCGCCACGCGTCCGATGGCGTCGACATTCACCGGCGTATCGCGCCAGCCCAGCACAGTGAGACCTTCCTCGCGCGCGATCCGCTCCAGGATGCCTTCGGCGATCAAGCGATGCGACGGCTCCACCGGCAGAAATACCATGCCCACGCCGTACTCGCCCGGCGGCGGCAGCGTGAAGCCCAGCTCTTCACACTCGCGCGCGAAGAATTTGTGCGGGATCTGGATCAGGATGCCGGCGCCATCGCCAGTTTCCGGATCGCAGCCGCAGGCGCCGCGGTGCGTGAGATTGATCAGGATCTGCAGCCCTTTGAGAATAATCTCGTGCGACTGCTCGCCCTTGGTGTTGACCACAAAGCCGATACCGCAGGCGTCGTGCTCGTTTCTGGGGTCGTACAGACCTTGCGCTTCCGGAAGTCCGACCATGCTTGACTATATCAGACCAGCGAATATTAGTCCAGCGGAAATTTATATTGACTGTATATAAGTTGATCTAATATAATTGGAATGTCGCATGGACCCGGATCATCTCAAGCTTTTCAGAGACATAGCTCAGAACAGGAGCGTCAGCAAGGGTGCCACGATGAACGAGGTCAGCCAGTCGGCTGCCAGCCAGCACCTGCAGGAGATCGAACAGCGCTTCGGCGTCACGCTGCTGGACCGGACCAGCCGGCCCTTGGTTGTCACCGACGCCGGGAAGCTGTACCTGGAGATGTGCCGCGAAATTCTCCGCACTCGCGATGAGTTCCTGGTGGCCTTGGAGCGGCTGAAGACCGAGGTGGAAGGCACGGTTCGGGTGGCTTCGATTTACTCGGTCGGGCTTTCGGAGATGTCGCAATTGGAAGGGGAATTCTCGCGGCGCTATCCGCAGGCGCGGCTGGAGGTCGAGTATCTGCGGCCGGAGAAAGTTTATGAAGCCGTGGTCACGGATCGGGCCGACCTGGGCCTGCTGAGTTATCCGGAGCCGAGCAAAGAAGTGACGGTGCGGCCCTGGCGTCAGGAACAGATGGTGGTGGCGGCGTCACCGCATCATCCGCTGGCGATGCGGCTGGATGTGCGCCCGGAGGAACTGGACGGGCTGGACTTCGTCGGTTTCGATGAGGACCTGCCGATCCGGCGCGACGTCGACCGCTTCCTGCGCGAGCACCGCGTGCATGTCAATCTGACGCTGCACTTCGACAATCTGCAGATGATCAAGGAAGCGGTGGCGCACGGTTCAGGCGTGAGCATCATGCCGGCTCGCATTATGGCGGAAGAAGTTCGGCAAGGCCGGCTGGTGCCGATTCCGATCGCCGGATTCCGGCTCTACCGGCCGCTGGGGATCGTACACCGGCGCAAGAAACGGTTCCACCGAGCGGGGCAAGCGTTTCTGGATCTGCTGCAGGAGCCTCCGTCTGGTTGGACGCCAGTGGCGGCCGTGAGCTAGTACATTGTCAATGTGGGGCAGCCAAATCCTGGCTGCAGCCGCCTTTCTAGGCGGCTCTTTTGTCTAAAGCCGGCTGAAAACCGGCGGCAGGCAAGATTGCCTGCCCCACATCCTACTGCGCGAACAGCGTCTTCGGCAGCGGTGCGGTATCGCCGGAGAGGATCACCGGCGCCCAATACAGAAAGCTGCGAGTTTTCGGATTGGCGAGGAGTTGCAGTTCGGCCTGTCGCAGGGCCTCCGCGCGACCCATTCCGGCGCTCAATTCCTTGTAGAACCGTTCCATAAGCGCCTGCTGGGGCGCGTCGGCGACCTTCCACAGCGGGGCCACGAAGGTCCGAACTCCTGCGATGGCGGCGGCGCGGCGCATCCCGTAAACGCCTTCGCCGGAGGAAGCCACGCCGTCGGCCATCTGGCATTGGGAGAGAACCAACATCTGGGTGCCGCCGAGATCCAGCGTTTCGAGTTCGAGCGCGGTCAGCAGACCATCCTGCGACGAGCCGGCGCCGCGACCGTAAGCTTCTTCCAAGACGATGGCCGACAGGCTCATCACACGCGAGGCCGGATCGAGGCCCGTGACGGAGCAGCCGGGGCTTTGCGGATTGGCCTTGCAATCTTCATTTCCCCGCACGATGCCGTGGCCGACGATGTGCAGCACGGCCGGGCTGTGCAGTTGTTTCACTTTCTCCTCGGTGGCTTCGCCTTCGGCCAGCAGACGGGCCTGCGGAATGATCTTTTGCAGCCTGCGAGCCTCGGCCTCGGCGCCTTCCAGCCGCTCCAGCCGATCGGCGCGAAAGGTGCTGGCCACCAGATTCTCCGCTGTGGGCCGCCTGTTTCCGGCGCCGGGACTCAAGGCGATGATGGGTGAACTCGCGGGAGCCGGCGAGCGCTCCGGACTCGCCAGGTCGCGTCCAGCCGGAACAGAGCTGACGGCAAAGCGCTCCACCAGAAATTTCCCCTGCCGGTCCACCAGCGCTCCGAATGGAACCAGAGTGAGCATGCCATCCGGAGCGATTCGCAGACGGCGCGCGGCGTTGTTCTGCGCGAGCCATGGTTCGAGCGGCGCCAAAACGGTCTTCGATAATTCGCGCAGCGTCTCGCCGGCGGTCGTCTCGGCCGACGACGCGCTTTGATTCTCGTGGCGGGCCAGCGAGATGCTCCAGTCGTTGGCGGATTCAAACAGGTCACGGACCGCTCGATCGACGGGCGCCGCCGGCCCCAGATCCACCCAGCGCAGATCGCGCGAGCGATCCAGCAGAAATGCTCCGTAGCGCTGCCCCGTCTGCTCCTGGCGATCGCGCGGCTGATACGCGGTGAACTCGATGAAGATTTCGTCCGGAGCGAGGCGCGCACGGATGTCTTCCAATCGCGTCGGGTTGACCGCGGCCACGAATTGCGGCGACTCCCGGCTGAGCGCGGCTTCCAGCGTGTCCCGTCGCTTCTCCAGAACCTGCACCGCGCCCAGCGCCTGCCGGCCCAGCTCCGGGGTCCACTTGGTGCGCAGGTCTTGCAGCAGACGCTCGTAGCGGCCCTCGAGTTCTGTGTCCGGAAGCGAGCAGCCGCCCGCCACCGCCGGCCTCAGGTCGCGATACGCCAGCGCGATGGTGAAGGAAGCCTGGCATTCCAGCAAGCTTTCCCATTCGCTGAAGCGCTTCAGCACCGCGGCGTCGGAACTGGCCCGGAGGCGCTCGCGCCAGTCGCGCACCTGATCCAGAACGCGGCCTTGACGGCGAGCCACGGCCTCGAAGGCCAGCGCGCGAGCTTCCGGCACTCGATCGCCCGCTCGCTGTTGAAACGAGATCAGCGCCGGGATCGGATCTTCCAGGTTCGCGACCACCGTAAGCTTGCTGCTCTCCGATCCGATGTTCAGAATGTCGGTCAGCAGCCGGTCGTTGATTTCAAAACTGCTGCGATACAGCGGTTCGGCCTCGCGATACTTGCTTTGTTCCTCATAAAGCGCCGCCAGTTCCTGCATGTAAGCGGCCAGGTCGGGATGCTCGGCGCCCTGCGACTCGGTCACGATGGCCATGGCTTCCTTCAGCCGCCGCTCGGCTTCGGGATACTCGCGGGCGGCTTCGTGCACCAGCGCGAAATCGCTGAGCGCGTGCGCATAGACCGGATGTTTCGCGCCGAGTCCCCCCGCGGCCACTTCCAGCGCCTGATCGAAAGTCCGGCGCGCGGTGCTGAGGTCTCCGCGCTTCCGCTGCGCTTCACCCAACGCGAGCAACGTGCTGGCGTACTCGAACGCCGGATGGTCCGAGGACTTGGCATAAATGTCCGCCGCTTCCTGAAGCAGCTTCTCGCCGTTCGCCGGGTTCTGGGTGTACACCAAGCGCCCGTAGTTCCGCAGCGTGGCCGCTACCAGCGCATGATTCGGACCGTATAATTTTTTCCTCAGTTGCAGAGCGGTCTTATAGTCGGACTCCGCCGCCGCCAGGTTGCCCATGGCCTGGAACAGCACGGCGCGATGATCCAACAACTGCGCGTAGATGGGGTGCTGATCGCCAAGCTGCTTCTTGAGCAGCCCCTCCGCCTCATTGAAAAACTTCTCCGACGCCGCGTAGTTCCCCAGGTCCAGCTCCAGGTACGCAGGCCCCATCAGGCTGGTCCCGTAGATGGGATGGTTGACGCCGGGGTTCTTGCGCAACACATCCAGCGCGGTCTCGAAATCCGCTTCGGCCTTTCGATACTTGCCCAGGCGCTGGTCGTTGCCGGCGATGTTCACCAGCAGCGTTCCGTATTCCGGCGCAGGGTTCGTCGGATCCAACTGCGACTCGTAAATCGCGCGCGCCTTTTGGAACGTGGACGCGGACATCTCGTAATCGCCCTGCGCGCTATAGATGGATCCCAGCGTCTCCATGGTTTCGGCCAGCAGCGGATCTTTGGCGTCCAGCACTCGAGAGCGCACCGCCACGGCTTCCTCGGCCAGCGACCGCGCTTCCGGCAGGCGGCGCGTGTCCCGGCAGAACAGCGCCAGGTCGTTCAGGCTCTCGGCGTAGTCCGCCGAATCGGGTCCCAGTTTGCTGCGGCGAAGCTCCAGCCCTTGCCGCAGAAACGCTTCGCCGTCCTTTAGATTTCCGGAGACGTAATACAGGAAGCCGAGCCGGTCCAGACTGCGGCCGGACTGTTTGGGATCGGAAGCCGCGTCCACGGCCAGCTTGGCCAGGCGTATAGCCTCGGCGAAGTCGCCTTTGAGGTAGACTTCTTCGACCTGCTTGTTGAGCGCATCCCAGTCCTTGCTCGGGACGGTTTGTGAGAACCCAGCGGGAGCCAGGGCCGCCACAAGAAGCGATATCGCGAGGATTGCTTCAGTGCGTCGCGCCGGCGCTTTTCCGAAGCCGCGCCAGGTTCGCCTCCACCACCTGCCGATCCCGAGCGGAAGTGCCTGGTGCATTCTGGAAAGCGCGCAACGCATCGCTATAAAGAGTCTCAGCTTTTCGCGCGTCTCCGCGCAACTCGGCCAGCACGCCCAGGTTGTTCAGATTCTGGCCGTCGGCGGCGCCCGCGGCTGTCTGCTCCCGAGCCTCGCTGAATCGCGCTTCCGCCTGCGTCGTGTCGCCGCTGAGAAGGTAGAGGACTGCCAGGTTGTTCAGCGTGGCGGCTTGTTCGGAAGCGTCGGCCGCCGGCGGAGCGCCGAAGCTCGCGATGGCCGATCGATAATGCTCTTCGGCGGCAGCGGTGTCGCCCGCGCGGTAATCCAGCGCGGCTAGCCGCTCCACGATTCTTCGCTTCTCACCGGACGCCCCGGCGTTGGAATCGGCCCAGGCGAGTGCGCCGCGCGCTGCGTCGCTGGCTTTCGCGACATCATTCTGATCCACCAGCGCCTCGATCTGCTGGAGCACGGCCCCCAGATAGACCGGAGCACCGGCGCGGACCTGGTCGTTCTCTCGAAGCCCTTCTCCGCTGATGATGCGGGCTCGCGCGCGCTCCCGGAATACGGTCGTCACCACCAGGCGACCGATCGTTTGTCTGGAACCAGGGCCTCGAAAAACCTCCAGCTCGACATCCTTCGCCAGGCCATCCAACGAACCCAGGTTGACCGTGGCCACCAGCCCGTCGACCGAGACGATCGAGCCGCTGGGCTGCGGAGCGCGGCTGTCCGGTGTCGCACTGCGAAAAACCGGAGTCGCGCCGCTGCCATCGGGATGGGGTGTCAGATCCTTCGCCAGAAGCACTGGTCGCTCCGTCGTCAGATCCAGGCCGGGAGTCAATGCTCGGACAGGCGGGGCCGCCGGCGGCTGGATCGTGGCAACGGACTTACTCTCGACCCAAAACTGCGTTTTGATGGAATACACCGCGAGCAACGCCAGCACCGCTGCGATGGAGCCGATCGCGATCGCGCGGGTCTTACGTGGAAACGGCAAGAGCTTCGCGCGGCGCTCACTCGCCGGCGAGAGCGCCGAGCGAACCGCGGGTTCCTTCAGACTTTGCTCCATCGCCCCATGAGCGGCCAAGGCGTCGAACAGCTCCTCGTTTTCGAGAGCCTCTTGAGCCAGTTCCCGCTGAGCCTGTGGCGAGAGCTCTCCGCTGACATACAACTTCAGAGCGTCGTCGCCGGCCGCCAGGTTGTCCAGCTTCTCTTTGACCGCCGGATCGACCAGCGCCGCTTTCGTGACCGCCTGAAACGTGAGCTCGTCGAACAGCTCGGGCCGATCGAGAGCCGACTGCGCCAATTCCCGAGCCTCGGCCGGACTCAGTTGGCCTTCGAGGTAACGCTCGATTTGACGTTCAGGCAAATCAGCCATGCGTGACATTCATGTTCACTGCCGATCCGGAGACTGCGGCGCCCGGATTCCGAGTTGCGTGCGTCTCCGAACACACTGCGACAAAGTTTTGATACCGCGGCTGACCCAGGTGGCGACGGTGTTCTCATTGGTGCCCAGCCTAAGCGCAATCTCCTCGTACTTGAGTCCTTCGGCCCGCATCCGCAAGACCGCGCGATACTCCGGGTCGAGCGCCGGCAGGCATTCCACCACGATCTGCTGCATCTGCTTTTGGATCAGGGCGTCGAGCTGGTCCGGCGCGGGATCGGCCGGGTCCAGTCCGCCGATCCAATCCGAGTGCCCCGGCGACGTCTCGGCCAGCAACACCTCGCGGCGATGGCTCGCCCGGCTCTGCTCTTCTCGAACCACGAAATTCAACACGCCATGCAGCCAGGCGAGGAGCTGGTCGAGAAGCCACTCGGGAGCAGGCGCGTCAGGCGCCAGGTGGTCGCTGAAATAGTATTCAACCGCTGCTTGAGAGGTGCGGTTTTCGAGCGAACGCTTCAAGCTTTCCTGCGCGGCGCTCTCGGCGTCTCGAGATCCGAGCCACCGGGCGCGGGATGCCAACACAGCGAGCAGACGGCGATAATCGTTGCGAACGTCTCGGGTAGGCCCCATGCCGTACAAACATCCCGCGACGGGCTCGCGAGTCTGTTCTCCCACGCGAAACCCATTTTCGCCTATCGCCGCCCTGGGATGCAAAACTTGAACGCAAAGTTCGAACCGAGCCGTTCCCACACTTATTCAATGAGGCGGAAGCAGCAAAAATTGCAGAAATCCATCCGGCCCCAAGATTTCTGAAAGGAATGTATCTCCCTCCCCATTAGTGTTCCAGTGGGCCGTCTTGCAACGGCTCGCAATCATTCGAGGTGTCGCGGGGAGGCAGCATGCGTATTCGAACAGGCGTGGTGTGTTTGGTCTTGGGATTAGCGATGGCCTGGCCGGGGCGATCGCAAAACATCACCACCGTTGCAGGCAACTCTACCTGGGGTGCAGTCTACAACGTCACGCTGGACTCGGCCGGAAACATGTACGTGCCCGATTTCACCAAGCACGTCGTGTACAAGGTAGATCGCCTGGGAGCCACGACCATTGTGGCCGGAAACGGTAAAGCAGGCTACTCCGGAGATGGAGGTTTGGCCACCAACGCCCAACTCAGCGGACCGCTGGGAACCGCGATCGCTCCAGATGGCACGCTCTACATCGCCGACTACAACAACGACCGTATCCGAAAGGTGGCGCCGAACAACATCATCACTACTTTTGTCGGAGGGTCCGGAGGCTTCTCGGGAGATGGTGGTCCAGCCAGTGCGGCTAAGATCAACGGGCCGTTCAGCATGGCTATGGATGCCAAGGGCAATCTCTTCTTCGTGGACTATGTCAATCTTCGGGTTCGCAAGATCGCGGCCGACGGCACTATTTCGACCGTCGCTGGAACCGGCCGGAACAGCAAGTCCGGAGACGGCGGCCCGGCGACCTCCGCGGACAGTTGCCCGGGCTGGCTGGCGCTGGGTCCGGACGGAAGCGTTTACTTCACTGACGATGGGAACGCAACTTCTCCGTGCTACAAGCGCGTTCGAAAGGTGTCCCCCCTCGGCGTCATCACGACCGTAGCCGGCACGGGCACGTCGGGATTCTCAGGAGATGGCGGACCTGCCACAGCCGCCCTGCTTCGATCGGCGGAGGGGGTGTCGATTGACGCCGGGGGCAATATCTACATCTCGGAAGGCTACGGCGCGCGGATTCGAAAAGTGGACAAAGGCGGAATCATCACCACCTACGCGGGCACGGGCACGGGCGGACCCGCAGGCGATGGCGGTCCGGCCATCCAGGCGCAAGTCAATTTCCCGACCGGGCAAGCCATCGACGCCGACGGAAATATTTTCTTCGCCGACACCAACAACGTCAAGATCCGCAAGATCACGCCGCCGCCGCTTCCCACCATCGACACCACCAGCAACGCCGTTGTGCCGGCCTTTCTCGGCAAGACCGGTTTCACCTCGAATTCCTACTTGGAAATTCACGGCCAGAACCTTGCGACCACCACTCGAACCTGGGCAGGTGGCGATTTCACCGGCGCCAACGCACCGACCACGGTGGACAACGTCAAGGTGACAGTGAATGGAATACCGGCGTTCGTTTACTACGTGAGTCCCACGCAGATCAACATCAACACGCCCGACGACACCGCTAACGGCTCGGCCCTCATCCAGGTTCAGAACGCTCTGGGCTTCAGCAACACGGTCTCGTCAACCCGGGCGCGCGTAGCCCCGGCGCTGCAAAGCGTGCCGCAGTTCCTGGTCGGCGGCAAGCAGTACGTCGTCGCGCAGACGCCCGACTTCAAGTCCTTCATCGGGAAGCCGAATCTGTTGCAGGGCGTTCCCTTCACGCCCGCGAAACCTGGAGATTCGATCATCGTCTACGCCTTGGGCTGCGGCCCGACCAACCCGCTCACGCCGGCCGGAGTCGTGGCGTCGCAGAATTCCGCGCTGGCCCTGCCATTCCGCATCAATATCGGCGGAGTACAGGCCGACGTTGCATTTGGCGGCATCGCGGCCAACACCATCGGTCTGTACCAGTTCAACGTGACCATCCCGAACGTGCAGCCAGGCGATCAGCCCATCGAGCTCATCGTGGACGGCGTGCCGAACGCTCAAAACCTGGTCATCACGATCGGCGGACAATAATGCAAAGGAGAGTCACCGTGCCCAGACGTCACATAGCCCTCGCGATTCTGGCGTCCTCGTTCCCACTTGTCGCGTGGGCGGATTTGAGCGGAACCGTCACGCTCGGAGCCAATACTTCCTTGAACCTCGATACAGGAAAGACTGGCAGCTCGGGAGGCGACTTTCTCTGGAACGGCACTCTGCTGACTCCTCAAGGCAAGGCCGGAGCCTTCAATTTCTTCACCTCCGCGGACGCCGGCCCGACGCAGTTTAACAATCTTACCCAGGCGACCGTGTCGTCAATCCTGCCCAATTTGTTCTCGAGCGGCCCCATCCCCAGCAACTTGCTAACGGTGGGAGATATCCTTGCCGTGCACACCAACGGCGGCAACTATGCCAAGCTTCTGGTGACAGCCGATAGCGGCGGTTCGCTCGGACTCAAGTACGTCACCTTCGGAGTGTCCGGAACCGGTGGCGGCACCCCAGCACCCTCGATTACCGCCGTGGAAAACGCGGCCACCAATATCCCGCCCGAGCTCCCCAACGCGGCCGTCGCCCAGGGCGCGCTGTTCGTCGTCAAGGGTTCCAACCTGGGTCCGGCGTCCCTCGCCATCGCCACCGCCTACCCGTTCACTTCCTCCAT
>JAIQFN010000071.1 GCA_020073265.1 Terriglobia bacterium
CAAGTCGAACGGTTCTTTGGCCTGCTTACAGACAAACGTATCCGGCGCGGCACCTTCGGCAGCGTTCGTGAACTGGAGACCGCGATTGGCGAATACCTGACTCATCACAACCAGAACTCCAAACCCTTCGCCTGGACCGCGGACGCTGACTCCATCCTCAAAAAGATCGCCCGCTTTTGTATGCGAACTTCTGACTCAGGACACTAGGATGGAACGTATCTTTCAGCTTGAGCGCCATCGTGTCTTCTGAGTCGGCCTTCGCGTAAAAGTAGACTTGCTGAACGCGATGGCTCCGCCTCGCTATTGCCTCCTGAATCAGAAACCGGCCGTAGGCGTCATCGTCTGGAAGGCTATAGCCCGCCACCACCAAATCGTCGGTCTCCTGGAGCGCGTCCATGAATGCCTTCCACTGACCCTCAAGCACCGCGTAGGGATTCTGAGGATCGGTCCCGTGCAACTCTTTGCTGTCGATCAGTTCCGTCTTGATGGGGACGGCACCAACAACGAAAGGCTGAACGCAGTCGTCGCATGGAGAGACCAGGCAAGGTCCGATCACCTCTGCAGGCTTTATGGGATCCGTGTTTGGTGTGGGCGTTGCTCCAATCTCGACCCGGCCGCCGTGCTTCTTGCTGGGGTAGTGCCGCCAAGAGACAGATCCGTGGGGCTTAACTAGAGTTGTGCAGGATCCAGTTGGCGTGAAAGGTGCCTGTGCAAGGCCAATCCGCAGGTGCTTCGCGACCAACTCGACCGCGACGTCCCAGTTAAACGAGACAACAACGTCACCAGGCCCGACTTCCGCAAGTATGTCAAGGAGAGTGAACCCATTTCCGCTGCTTAGTAATGTGGCCAGTTCATCGCAGAGCGAGCAGCCGTAGACTTCAAGAATAGCCGCACGCAAGCAAAAGCTTGCCCGTTCGCCATAACCGCCCCTGCCAAGCAGAAAAGAAAACTTTGAAAAATAATCGATTCTGGTCCAAACTTCCGCCAGGTCCCAGGCGGACCCGTATGCCCTCTGTTCTGGCCAGAGGTCGCCGACAACTGTTGTGATCTCGGGATACGTTGGTTCGCCAGTCCTCGCCTTTTGCGGCCAGCCGTGCGCGCAAGGCAGTCCCGAAGCCGGCTGTCGTTGGGCAGGACGGAAGCGTGCCGAATGTTGCACCCGAGCCAATGATGAATGTCTTCATTTCTCCAGGTCAGGTCCTAAGTCTTAATGCTAACGCGTGGGCTGATGCCGGCCGGAACTTACCTAAAATCGTATACTCGAAGGAGGGAAGCTTCAGATGGAACTTAGCAAGCGCGAGGAAAGCTTGGTCGACGTTTTTCGCCGACTTTCGCCCGCGGCCGCAGAGGAACTAGCGGCGCTCGCGGAGCGGCTGGCTAGGGTGGCGCCCACGAGCCGGCTGGACTGGTCTGACTTGTGGTCCGACTCCGACCTGCAGGAGTTCACCGCCGAGTCGCTGCGCCGTTTGGAGGATGAGGAACGGGATCCATCCAGTTGAAGCCGGGCGACGTGGTTGTCGGGCTGCTGCCAGGTGCCGCCGAAACGAAAGTACGTCCCGGGGTCGTCGTCGCGAGTGAACTGTATTTGGCTGAACGGCCGGATGTGCTGGTTGGCATCCTGACGACCAAACCACCTTCACACGCGGGGACTACCGACTATCGCCTGCGTGATTGGCAATCGGCGGGGTTGCGAGCGCCGTCGTTCTTTCGTGCCTATTTGTTAACGATCTACCGATCGAACGTGACTGTGATCGGAAGCTTGAGCGAGCGGGACTGGGAGAGCGTTAGAATCTGCATCCGGAGCGCGCTCGCGATCTAATCCACGGGAAACGTAAGGCTGGGTGTATGAAGCGATCAGATGCGCCCCGGTTTTTCATTTGAGCCGGTCCTGGATGTGGTCCTTGATCCAGTGCGCGTCCCACCACTCCACCGGGTTCACCTGGACGCCGTCCACCTGCATCGAGAAGTGCAGATGGTCGCCGCCCGCCAGGCCCGTCGATCCGCTCTTGCCCATCACCTGGCCGCGCTTCACCGCGTCGCCTTCCTTCACCGCGATCTCGCTCAGGTGGCCGTAGATGGACTGCAAGGCATAACCGTGATCCACCACGATGCAGTTGCCGTAGATGCCTAGCGGCTCGGCCCACACCACCTTGCCGTCGTTGGCCGCCGCCACCGGAGTGTGCGCCGTGACCGCCAGGTCGAAGCCCAGATGCACCTGCTGGTCCACCTTCTTGCCGTTGTAGATATAGCTGCGGACATCGGCGAATTCCGACTCCACCTGCGAGTTGGCGAGTTGCAGGAAAGATTCGGTCCACAGGAATTTTTCCTCGGTCTTGAGTCGCAGATCCGCCAGCTTCTGGTTGTTGCCGCGGCGCATCTCGCCGTTGATCTTCAAGAACCGGGAGAGCAGGTCGCCGGAGCCGTGCGGATCGATCTGGTTCACCACCTTTTCGAGGAACTTATCGTCGATGGCGAGGTCGCGCATGCGGTATTTCTTGGGGAAGACCTTGAACCAGAACCGGGCGGTGGCTTCGGCGTCCGCGGTATTTCTCGCGTAAACGACCGGCGCGGTGTCCGCCGGCGTGTCCCACGGGAACGCAAACAGTGCGAGGCGCTGGCCATTGCCGCCGGGCGCGGGAAAACTGTGGAAGCTGTCCTTGCCGACCCGCACGCCGGCCTCGCTCCACAAACCTGCCGGCGTGAAGAGCGCCATTTCCGAGCCGCCTTGATTGATGTAGTGCTGGAATCCGTCGGCGGTGACGGAGGGCGGCCGCAGGATCACGTCGATTTCAGTGGAGACGCTGTCGGTGGCCGCGCCCAGATCGTTGGACTGCGCCGTGACAATCAGCTTCGCCTTGCCCTCCTGCAGGTTGGGCGCGCGCTCTTTGCCCGCGGTGAAATGATAATCCTGCGGCCCGAGATGCGCGCGCCAGAAGGTGAGGCGGTTGGCCGGGTTGATGGTTACGTTGAGCGTGGTCGAGGCGCCGTTCTGTTCGATCGCGGCGGTGACGTGCCGGACACCGTGCGGATTTGTGATGTGGACCGTGACCGGTGTGGCGCCTCCGATGGCCTTGGGCGGCGGAGCAAAGGCGAGCGCCGAGTGAGAGGACGCCAGCAGCAGCAGGCCCACCGGAACGCCCACCAGGATCAGCAATAGAAGCAAGACCACGACCAGGAAGTTTGCCATCGCTGTTCGGATCATAACAAGGATCGCTCAGTCGAGCTAACATACAATCGTGTTCTTCCGGCTGATTCTGGCCGCTTCGCTGGCGCTGGCGCTACAGGCCGACGACCATTGGATGGCCGTCAAATCCGGGCCGTTCCAGGTGTTCACCAACGGCGCAGACCGCGGCGCGCGCGAGAAGCTGATGTACCTGGAGCAGTTTCGCGAAGCGCTGCGAGTCATCACCGGCAGGCAGGATCTCGGGCTGGTTTGGCCGGTGCGCGTGCTGGTTTTCAAGAACGCCAGGCAGATGCCCGTGTCAACCGCCCACTTCGCGCTGGGACGCAACGCGCGAATGGAAGCGGTGGCGGAATCGGCGGCGTTCTCGCGCGAGAGCCTGAAGGAGCTGGCGCGCATACTGCTTTACGAGAACACCACCCGGCTGCCACAGCCGATCGAAGAGGGACTCATCGAGTTGATGTCGACGCTGGAGGTGGATGGTACACGCATCACGCTGGGTGCGCCGGTGCCGGAAGCCGAACGTTCGCACGGCTGGGCGCTGATGCAACTGGTGACGGTGAACCCGGAATACAGCGGGCGGAGCCGCGTCATGATCTCGAATCTGGAGCAGAGTGGCGATTTCGAAGCCGCTTCGAAAAACGCGTTCGAGAAGACCGCCGCGCAGATGAATCAGCAAGCGGATGCGTATCTGAAGGCCGGCAACTTCGCCACCGGATCGGTTTCGGGGCGGGCCGTGAGCATGACTCGGGATTTCAAACCGATGCAGCTGGATGCGGACGCAGGCGAAGTGGCGCTGGCGGACCTGGCGCTGGCGAACGGGTCGGCTCAAGCCGAGCAGGCCTTCACGCGACTGCACGGCGCCGCTGCGGCGGAGGGTTTAGGACTGCTGGCCCTGAAACAACGCAAGGACAACGAAGCGCGCCGATTGTTTGAAAGCGCCGTAGCGTCGGGGAGCGATAGCGCGCGTGCGTTCCTGGAAGCCGCGCGCCTGGAGCCGGATACCGCGAAGGCTCGCGCGGATCTGAAGAAGGCGTCCGAATTGAATCCGCGTTGGGGCCAGCCCTATTTTCAAATGGGCGAGCTGGATCAGAACGTCCCCGAGCAGCGCGCCGTGGATCTCAAGAAAGCGGCCAGCCTGGATGCGCGCAACATCGATTATTGGCAGGCGCTGGCGCGGACCGAAATCGCGGCCCGGAATTATCCCGAGGCGCAGAAGGCATGGGCCGGCGCAGAGCGTGCCGCCGCAAACGACGAGGAACGCGCGCGCATTCATCAAGTGCGTCTTCAAGTGGAACAGGAGCGGGCCGACTACGAGGCGGCCGAGCGCAAACGCATCGCCGACGAGCGCGAGCGGGACATCCAGCGCGTGAAGTCTCAGAGTGAAGCTTCCATTCATGCGGCCGAGGAGGAAGCCCGGAAGAAACTGAATCCCGAGGGTGCGCCGGCGCCCAAGGACGCAGTCTGGATGGACGAGCTGAAAGGCAATGCCGCGGTGGACGGCGTGTTCGAGCGGCTGGATTGCATCGCCAAGCAGGCGCGCATGGTGATCAAGACCGCGGATGGCAAAACCGTGCAGTTACTGATCGGCGATCCGAGCCAGATCGTCCTCGGGGGCGGTGGGGAAAAGACTTTCGGCTGCGGCGTGCAGCAAGGCGCGCGACGCGTGCACGTCGAGTACAATCCCAAGACGGACGCCAAGCTGAAGACCACGGGCGAAGTAACGGCGATCGAATTCCGTTGACCGCGCTCACGCTGAAGCAGCTCATATTCCGCATTCTCGGCAAGCATCCTGAAGCCGTCGTGGTGTCGTTCGCGACCGGCGACCGGGAGCTGGCCGAGCGCATGTTCGCCGAAATCCAGCGGCTGGAACCGGCTCGCGAACACATTCTGGTGAGGCCCGAGGAATTCGGAGCGGCATCCACGCTTGCAATTCTCAGCCGGCTGCGCCAGCGCTTTCGCAAGAATCGAATCGGACTCGCGCCGGTGCTGCTGGGCGATCCGCGGTATCGCGCGTTGCGCCGCGCAGCGTTTCTGCTGGCCCCGCGCAAGATCCTGGCCTACAACCAGCGCCTGGAGCGGCATCACCTGCGCCCGGGAACCGCCATCGCCTCCTGGCTGTTCCTGCGAGGCGTTCCGCTGGACCGGATCTTTCTGCGTCCGAAATGGCTGGCGCCTTGGAAGCGCGACCGGTCCGTGTATCCCACCGAAGTTCAGGAGATCGAGGGCCGCCCGCTGTCGGCGCGGCGCCGGCGGATCGCGGTCGTGAGTCCATATTTTCCGTATCCGCTGTCGCACGGCGGCGCGGTGCGGATTTTCTGTCTGCTGCGCGAGATGGCCGAGGAGTTCGACATTTTTCTGTTCGCCTTCCTCGATCAGGAGACGCCGGACGACTTCCAGCCCGTCCGGGAGCATTGCGCGCGCGTGACCCTGGTGCGAAAGGCGCGTTACCGGGAACCGCGCTGGTCGACGCTGGACCCGCCGGAAGTACACGAGTTCCGCTCACCCGCGATGCTGGCCGCGCTCGAACGCATCCGGCGGGAGCACAAGCTTGAGGCCGTCCAGGTGGAGTACACGATGCTGGCGCCCTATCGCGGCGACGTCCTGATCGAGCATGACGTGACCTTTGATCTGTACCGGCAGGTCCGGAGACGGTCTGGGACGCTGGCGGCGCGTTGGGACTACTGGCGCTGGCGCCGCTTCGAGAGGAAATGGATCGCGCGGTACCGCAAGGTAGTCGCAATGTCGGACCGTGACGCAGCTCTGCTCGACCGGCCCAACGTAACGGTGATCCCGAATGGCGTGGACCTGGCGCGCTTCCGGCCGGAGATCGAGCGCCCGGGCTCGCGACTGCTGTTCATCGGCTCGTTCCGCCATTTTCCGAACATCGTCGCCTATCGTTTCCTGATGGAGCAGGTGTGGCCGATCCTGCACGCGCGCGCGCCGGATGACAGCGCGACGGTGGTGGCGGGTCCGGATCCGCTGCTGTACTGGCGCGAGCACACCGGCCTGCTCGAGATTCCGGGCGACGAACGCGTAGCGCTGCTCGGGTTCGTCCCGGACGTCCAGCCGCTGTACGTGGAAGCGAACCTGGTGCTGGTTCCGACGCTGGTATCGGCCGGCACCAATCTCAAGGTGCTGGAGGCGCTGGCGATGCAGCGCGCGGTCGTTTCCACTTCCAGCGGCTGCGCAGGACTGGGCCTGGAGCACGCCGTCAACGTCTGGATCGCGGACTCCGCGGACGACTTCGCGAAAGGAGTGGAGACTCTGCTCCGGAACCGCGACCTCCGGGAACGGATCGCTGCCCGGGGACGCGAGCACGCCGAGCGGCATTTCGATTGGAAGGCCATCGGAGCACGGCAGCGCGCGATGCTCGCCGGCCTGTTGCCGCCGCGCTTCCAGATGCGTCCGGCCCAGGCGACCGACATCCCCGAGCTGGCCGCCATCCAGGCCACCGCGCCGGAAGCTTCGCAGTGGCATCCGGGCGACTACCTGGCCTTCGACTGCCAGGTCGCGATGCTGGAGGGCCGCATCGCCGGTTTCGTGGTTTCGCGCCGCGTGTCCGATCGGGAGCGCGAGATCTTAAACGTGGCGGTCCATCCGGATCACCGCAGGTTGGGCATTGCCACCGAATTGCTGCGCCTGGAGATGGCGCGCTGGCTGGGAGCGCATTTTCTGGAGGTGCGGGAGTCGAACACGCCCGCCCGCCGTCTGTACGAGCAGTTGGGATTCGAAATCGCGGGCACCCGGCCGGGCTACTATGAGAATCCACCCGAAACGGGGATTGTCATGAGGATTTTTTCATGATAATGTCACAAGTGCGGGGGCCGTCGGTGACCCTTGGCAAAGACGCATGCTAGCCTTCAACCACCCCACCGAGCAAGTCAATCCTACCGACTCGGCGTGGCAAGCTCATAAAGGAGATACGACCCTGATGGAGAACACGCAGGAAGAATTGAAAGCGCACCTGATGAAAACGGACGAAGAGTTCCGGCATCTGGCCGAGCAGCACACACAGTACCACAAGCAGCTGGAAGCTTTGGAAGCCAAGCCGCGCCTCACTCCGGAAGAGGAGTTGGAAGAGCATCGGCTGAAGAAGTTGAAACTTCGTTTGAAGGATCAGATGAACGCGATCATAAGCCGCAATCGGGCGCAGAACGTCGCCTGACATCTGGTGCGCAAAGCAGGAAGTAGAAAGACCCGGCCTGGTCGCAGGCTGGGTCTTTTGCTTTTGAAGCCGCGTTATCCTCGTTGCAGGAATTTGCGCATGCGATCGATCGCGGCCATCAAGTTCTCGTACGAGTTGGCGATGCTGAAGCGCAGATAGCCTTCGCCGTAAGCGCCGAAAGCGGTGCCGCTCAGGCAGGCCACGCCGGCTCTCTCGATCAGCGCGTCGAAAAGCGCACCGGAAGTCAGGCCCGTGCCGGTGATGTTGGGGAAAGCGTAGAAGGCGCCGCCGGGCTGGGCGCAGCGAAATCCAGGCAGCGCGTTCAGGCCGGCGCAGAAGGCGTCGCGACGGCGGCGGAATTCAGCCACCATGGCAGTCACCCCGTCCTGCGGACCGTTCAGCGCGGTGATGCCGGCGCGCTGCGTGAAGCTGGCCGTGCAGGAGTTTGAATTCACCATCAGCTTATTGACCGCCTCCACCAGCCACTCCGGCATCACGCCATAGCCCAGCCGCCAGCCCGTCATGGCGTAGGTTTTCGAAAAGCCGTCCAGGATGATGGTCTTCTCCAGCATCCCGGGAATGGATGCGATCGACAGCGGCGGCTGGTCAAAATAAATCCGCGAGTAGATCTCGTCGGCCAGCACCATCAGGTCGCGGCGACGCACCATCTCGGCGATGGCGTGGATGTCGGCGGCGGGAATCACTCCGCCGGTGGGATTGTGCGGCGAGTTGAGGATCAGCAGCTTGGTTCGGGGCGACAGGCTGTCGCGCAGGCGGTCGAGATCGAACGAAAAGCCGCGTTCTTCCACCAGCGGAATGGGCACGGGCTTCGCGCCGAGAAAGTTGATCATCGACTCGTAGATCGGGAAGCCGGGATTGGGATAGATGACTTCGTCGCCCGGCTCGATCAACGCAAGCATCGGGAAAAAGATGATGGGCTTGCCGCCGGGGACCACCGAGACGTGCTGCTGGCCGACGCGAATGCCGCGCGTCTTGGATACATGGGTCGCGATCGCTTCGCGCAATTCGGGAAGGCCTTGCGGTGGGCCGTAGTGGGTCCAGCCTTCGTCGAGGGCCTGCTTGGCGGCCGCCACGATGTGGGGCTGAGTGGCGAAATCCGGTTCGCCGATCTCCAGGTGAATGATGTCGCGGCCTTGTGCTTCGAGGGCCCGGGCGCGCACCAGGACGTTGAAGGCGCCCTCGACGCCCAAGTGGTCCATCCTGGAAGCGAGTTTCATGGGGAGACCAGCCATTCACACGAGTGGGAACGCGGCACGCAGGGCCGCCTGCGCCAGATGGTCATGCCGCCTTGCGGAAGAACGGGACGTTGTTGCGGAAATCAACGAAGGCCACGTGGTCGCCGATCTGGGCGCGCTCGCCGTCGATCCGGCCCGTCAGGCGGCGGCCGCTGTCGAGTTGGATGATCGCAAGCTGGTAGGGCACGTCGTTGACGTAAGCCTCGGGCGGCGAGTAGACCACCGTCTCGGTGTAGACCGTGCCGGATCCTGGATTGTTCATGCCGCCCCCAAAATGCTGATCACGCTGGTGGCGCCCGATCCGCCGAGATTCTGCGCCAGCCCGAGTTTGTTGCGCGTCACCTGCCGCTCGCCCGCCTCGCCGCGGAGCTGTTGCGCGATGTCGCAGATCTGGCCGACGCCCGTGGCGCCCACCGGATGGCCCTTGGATTTCAGGCCGCCGCTGGTGTTCACCGGAAGCTCGCCCTGGATGCAGGTCTTGCCGGCCAAGGTATAGGGACCGCCCTCGCCTTTCGTGACGAAGCCCAGATCCTCGATCGCGATGATCTCGGCGATGGTGAAGCAATCGTGCACTTCGGCGAACTGGATGTCGGAAGGCTGGACGCCGGCCATCTTGTAGGCCTTCGCGGCGGAGGTCTTGACCGCGCGGAAGGTGGTGATGTCTTCTTTTTCGTCCAGCGCGACGTTGTCGGAAGCCTGGGCGATTCCCAGCACGCGCACGGGCTTGCTGGTGAATTCCGAGGCGCGTTCAAGCGGCGCGATCAGCACCGCGGCGGCGCCGTCGCTGATGAGCGAGCAATCGTAGACAGTGAGGGGCTCGGCGATGGGTTTGCCGTTGAGCGCCTGCTCCATGGTGATGACCTTGCGCATGTGCGCCAGCGGATTCTTGGCGCCGTTCTGATGGTTCTTCACCGCCACCGCGGCCATGTGCTCGCGCGTGGTGCCGTACTGATACATGTGCCGGCGCGCGATCATAGCGAACAGGGCCGGGAACGTGGCTCCGGCTCGCACCTCGCCGCACAGGTCGCCGGCGCCCGCCAGGATTTCGGTCACCTTGGGCGTGGTCTGCGAGGTCATCTTTTCGACGCCGCCCACCAGCACGACGTCGTACAGCCCGGCAGCCACCGCCGAGACGGCGTGAAAGAAGGCCGAGCCGCTGGATGCGCAGGCAGCTTCAAAACGCGTGGCCGGGATGCCGACGATTCCCATGCCGGCCGCCACGTAAGGCGCCAGGTGGTTCTGGCCGACGAAGGACGGCCCGGCGAAATTTCCCAGATAGAACGCCTCCACCTGCGAGGTCTGCGCGTTCGCGTCCGCGAGCGCTTTCTGACCGGCTTCCACCGCGAGCGAACGAAGATCGCGATCCGGGAACGCGCCAAAGGCGGTCTTCCCGATTCCGACAACGGCAACTGATCTCATATATTTTCAGGATAGCGTGGCCAGCGCGCCTTGGTGGCGGCAACTAGAAGGAGCCGGCCGAAATGACAGCCCTGCTGGGCGCTTTCCAATCCTCCACCGGCGCGTAGGTTTCACGCCGCCAGCGATAGGGAAGCTCAATGACCAGCCCGGGACGCGGGGCGCTGGTTGCCATCGACAGCATGTCGTGCAGCACCATTCTCTGCTGGGCGATGTTACCCGGCTCGCCGAGAGCGTGACCGAAAGGCCAGTGCAGGTAAAGGAAGCGCGGCGCGCGAGCCGCGATTGCGACCTCTTTCACCAGCGCGAGTCCAACGGTCGTCACTCCTCGGGCTTCAATTTCTCTGGCCAGCAGTCCCACGGACCGCGTGCAAATGGGTCAAGCCGGAACCAGCAGGACCAGATCCGCGCCAGCGTTCTCGATGCGCCGTGCGACTCCTTTAATCGCTGGCATCAGCCGCGCCGCGCTTCCTTCCAGACCGAAACCATAGTGATCGTCGGCCAGCCGTCCGATCACATGCTCGGCCTCCAGCTCGCGCAGGCGCTCAATGGGAAAAACCAGGTTGATGTCTCGTAGCGCATCCGTTCTGTCGTATGCCTGATGCGAAATAGCCAGGTCCGCCGGCCGTGCATCTTTCGGAATGATGCGGAAGGTCGGATCGCTATTCAGCTTGAACGGGGGATCGCTGCGGAGATGAACTCCGGCGGTCGTGATCAGCACGACGGTGCTTTCGGAAACCGGTTTTCGCAGCGGCGCCCAGGGTATTGCTCCGTTCGCCAGGCGGCGGAGTTGCGGAAGCGCGATGACTTTGCTGATCCAACGTCCGAAGGCTTCACCTCGAGCGCTGTTGCTGATCCAGCGAGCCAGCGATTCGTTCAGCCGGCCAGCGCGCGTTCGAACCGGGCCATCGGACTGTGTCGTCTGCATGAGACTCCACAATATCTGATCGTGGTGGCGCCCGAAAGATTCAACTCACGCTGAATGGCGATGGCTGTAACGGTTACTGGCTCGCGAGGCGCCAGCGAGGCTTAGTCCATCAGCGGCCGGTTGAGCTCGGTGCGCCACTGCGCCGGGTCGAGGCCCGACTCCGGGCCGGTCAGATAGCATTCCCAGAGGTCGATGGTTGCCTCGTGCCGGTTGGCCGCAATCCAACCGTCGAACTCTCGCCAGGCCGCACCCAGACCTTCATAGGGGCCATGGTAGATCGTGCGCACCACTCTCCTGGCCGGCCGTTCGCGCGATTCCACGCGCCCTGTCGGCGACACCGGCTTCCTGACGGGAACGCCCACGTCGAAATCGAAAATGTCCGGAACCATTCTCAGATGGTGCGAGAACACCGGACCGGCCGGCCCGATGCCCTGCGCTTGGACGGCGGCAAGCACCTCGGCGATGGCAGGGCCCATGACGCTCCGCATCTCGCTGCGAGGAACGATGAGGTGGATCGTGGCCGTGAGCTCCGCAGGGCTCTCGGTGATTTCGGGTGTGTCGAGCATGACCTGTTCCTCACTCCACTGTAGTGGAACGTTGGCGCCGCGAGCCGAGCCTGGTCGTGCGAGAATACCGTTTCGACATGACAAGCGCGGTGCTGTGGGACTTGGACGGAACGCTGGTGGATTCGGAAGAGTATCACTGGCGCGCGTGGCGCGAGATCATGGCCGTCGAGGGCATTCCGATCACGCGCGAGCAGTTTCTCCAGACCTTCGGCCTGCGCAACGACGAAATCCTGCCGCGCTGGCTGGGCGCGAACGCAACCGCGGACCGCATGGGGCGCGTGGCTCTTGCCAAGGAATCGCTATACCGGAAGCTGGTCAGTGAGGGCGGCCTGACCTCTCTGCCCGGCGCGTCCGAATGGGTGCGAAGACTCGAGCACTCAGGCTGGCGGCAGGCCATCGCGTCTTCGGCTCCGCGGGAGAACGTCGAAGTCGTGCTGCAGGCGCTGGGGCTGGCGGCCTGCTTCCAGGCGGTGGTCGCAGCCGAGGACGTCAGCATCGGCAAGCCGGACCCGCAGGTGTTCCTGACGGCTGCATCCAGGCTGGAGCTTGCGCCGCCGCAGTGCGTAGTGGTGGAAGACGCGCCCATGGGGGTCGAGGCGGCACGTCGCGCGGGCATGCGCAGCATCGGGGTGAATCGGAAAGCCCGGCTGGCCGCCGACCTCGCCGTTTCGTCGCTGGCGGACCTTCCCGCTAATGCCTTCGCGGCCCTGCTGGCAAGGAACCCGCTACACTAGAATCCCTATACAATTGAGAAGAGAGAGTCGATAGTACTGCGTGCCCCTAAATACCTTGCACGTTTTTGAGGTTTTTGCGTCAGCCTGTTATAGGCATGACGGCGGCGGCACACAGCTTTGAGGCATTGATGAGCGACCGGGGCGCCCCGTCTGAAATACAAGCCAGCCTGCTGAGCGCGCAAGAGCTCCAGAATCGCTTCATTTCAGACAACTTACGGCGCATCTTCCTGCTCATCTATCGGATCGTGGGCAACGTCGCCGACGCCCAGGACCTGACCCAGGAAGCGTTCATCAAGGCGCTGCAGCGGCAGGACCAACTGAAAGACCTCGAGAAGGCGACGCATTGGCTGTCGCGGATCGCCAGCAATACCGCCATCGATTTCCTGCGGCGCAATGGGAAAGTCAACTTCTGCGAGATCGACAGCTTGATTGAGCCGTTGAGCGAGCCATCCGATAGTCCGGAACAGGCCGTGCTTCGCAGCGAGCATCGGGCCTATCTGGAGCAGGGCTTGACGGTCCTCACGGAGCGGGAACGCACCGCGCTGCTGCTCCGGGACGTAGAGGGCCTGGCGGCCGAGGAAGTGGCCGAGCAGATGAACTGCTCGAAGGCCACGGTGCGCTCGCACATCGCCAATGCGCGCATCAAGTTTCGTCGCTACGTCGAGCGCAGCCGGAGAACCAGCGGAAGGAAGCCGTTATGAAACACCCCAGCGAAATCCAACTGGCTCTCTTTGCCGGTGGCGACCTGGCCGGACGCTGGGAACGCTGGCGCGTCGGGCGGCATGTATCGCACTGCGCTGTTTGCCGGAGCGAAGTGGAAAATCTGCGGGCCGGCTCGGGGCAATTGCAGGCGCTGGCCGCGGAGCTGCCGAAGGATCTGAACTGGAACCGCCTGGCCGAGGAAATGACCGGAAACATCCGCGTCGGATTGGCGGCGGGCGAAGCCATCGCGCGCTTCGATCGTCCGGCTGTATCCCGGCCCTTGCGCCTGGGCTGGAATGCGGCGCTGGTGCTCGGGTGCGCCACGGCGGTGTTTGTCGCGGCATTCTGGATGAGCCTGCCGCAGCAGCAGGCCGAACACCTGGCAGCCGCCTTGAAGCGCATTCGCACGGAACGGATCGGGAAGCTGGTGGAACATCGCGCGGCGACGGCGGACGAGGTGGTGCTGGAGGCGTCTTCGTCGAATCTGCAGGTGAAAGAGAACGGCGGCGCGATGTCGCTGCTGCATCCGCATTCGGACGGCGTAACGGTTTCGGTGAGCATGCACGGCTCGGCCGCGGTGCGGTATGTGGATGCGGACACCGGACAGGTGACCACCAACAAGGTGTACTATGCCGAGCAATAAGTTGGCGTTAGTGGCACAGGGTTTAGGCAGATCAGCTTCAATGCGTTCACACGAGTGTGAACGCGGCACGCACGAGTGCGTGCGCCACGGGCGGCTGCTGGGCCTGTTGGTCGCCAGCGCGTTTACCGCCAGCGCGGCCAACATCAACATCGACTTTCCCAAGGATTCCCCGGTGGTCCTGCTCGCGGACGATCACGGCGATTCGAGCGAGACCGCGCGCGGTGGCGCCATGCTGCTGGACCTGCATGCCGCGCTTTCGCTCAAGAACGCCACCCAGCGGCGCATTCGCGGCGTCACGCTGGTGGTGACCGCTCAGGATGTCACGCCGGGCGGCAAAGGATCGGTGACCATCACCAGCCTGGATGTCGGTCCCAACGAGACTTTTCCGGTGCGTATCGATCTGCGGCTGCTCCGGCCCTTGCAGGTTTCCAGCAACCTGCCGGTTCGGATCGGCCTGGACGGAGTGCTGTTCGAGGACCTGAGCTTCTATGGCCCCGACAAACTGAGTTCGCGCCGCACCATGACGCTGTCGGAATGGGAAGCCCGGCGCGACCGCAAATATTTCAAGTCGTTGCTGGCGGAAGGCGGACCCGAGCGGCTGCGGCAGGAAGTGGTGGAGAGCCTGGCGCACCAGGCGGATCGCCCCAGCCTGGACGTGCAAGTGATGCGCGGCGGACGCGCCACCAATCTCGAACCGGAGAAGCAGTTGCAGTTTGCGTTTCTGCAGCTTCCCGACGCGCCTGTCGAGCCTACCGAGGGCATGGCGCGCATTGCCGGCAACGAAGCCCGGGCGCCGCGCCTGGAAGTCAAGAATCGCTCGGATCGCGCCATTCGTTATCTCGAGATGGGCTGGATCCTGCATGACCGCGGCGGCCGCGAGTTTCTGGCAGGATCGGTTCCCGCGGAGCTCAACCTGGCGCCGGGGCAATCCAGCAAGATCCTGGAAAGCGCGACGCTGAAGTTTCCGCAGCGCGGCTCGCAACCGCTGAATATCGAGGCCATGACCGGCTTCGTTTCGAGCGTCGAGTTTTCCGACGGCAGCGTCTGGATTCCTAGCCGCACCGATCTCGGCACTCCGGAACTGCAGCGCGTCATCGCGCCCTCGGCCGAAGAACAGCGGCTGGTGCAGATTTACCGCAAAAAGGGCCTTCCGGCTCTGGTCGCCGAGCTGAACCGGTTCTGAGCCGCACCGGCCCGTTCCGCACACGGCCCGTTCTCACCCGCGCCTGCTTTTCTGGACTATCCTGAAGACATGACAAAGCTGTTTCTTGTCAGTTTGGGCGCGATCGCTCTGGCTTCGGCGCAGCAGACCGACCCGGCCAACAAGCCCCACGTTTTTCTCGAGAACAAGGCCAAGCCGCCCAAGCCGTCCAATGCGCGGCTGATCGACGGCATCGTGAAGGACCAGGCCGACAACCCCATTCGCGGCGCCATCGTGCAACTGAAGGACTTGAAAACGTCCAAGGTGGTGGACTTCGCCACGCGGGAGGACGGCAAGTTCGCATTTCGCGATCTTTCCATGGATGTCAACTACGAAGTCACCGCCAAGAACGGCGCTGTCACTTCGCCGGTGAAAAAGGTAACCCCTTTCGACACGCGCAAGGAAATCATTCTGACCTTCCGCCTGGAACCGCCCAAAGAGCAAAAGCAGTAGCCTGCGATCGGGCCGGAGTCCGGCGCTAGAAAACGTACTGCGGCGGCTTGATCCCTTTGTCCCGCAGGTACACTTCCAACTGCCCGCGGTGATGCGCCATGTGGACGTACAGCGCGAGCAGAAGTTCGCGTCCATTCAGACGGCCGTCGGGTGTGGAGTGCGTCCGGTTCATCTGCTCGTCGGTCACGCTCGCGATCGCAGCGGAGCAGTAGTCGAAGGAATCGGCGAGCGATTTCGCGAGCGCGTCTTTCTCCGTGGCCGAGGGCGTCGACGGCGCCGCGGCATCTTTCAAGGCGGCACGGAAGGCGTAGTTGGTTTGGACGATGTGGTCGACCTGTTCGCCGAAGCTCATCGATCCGGGGTCGGGGCGAAAGGCGTACTGAGCGGGCGGCATTGCTTCGGCCACCTCGACGGCCAGCTTGCGCGTGGTTGTCCAGCGTTTGCCGAATTCTCCGGCGAATTTCGAATCCGCGGCGTACGCGCTTGCAGCCAGCAGGGCGGCAGCGATGAGAGCAGACGGTTTCATCTCTGCCATTTTGCGGCCAGCGCGGGCCGGCGGTCGATAGGCAGAGATGCCAATATGCGATAAAATCCTGCCATGGCATCGCGGGATCTCCGCCGCGTCGTCGCGCTGGCCTACGACGGGCTGGGCACCTTCGAATTTGGAATCGTGGTCGAGTTGTTCGGCTTGCGCCGCATCGGATTGGGCGTGCCCTGGTATCAATTCGAGGTCTGCTCGCTGGAGCGCGGCCCGATTCGCGCTGCTGGCGGCATTCGAGTGCTGGCGCGGCGCGGGCTGCGAGCTTTCGATCAAGCCGGCACCATCGTGATTCCAGGCTGGACGTTAGCCGATGAGCCTCCGCCGCCGGCCTTGATTCGCGCGCTGCGCCGAGCGCACGCCGATGGAGCACGGCTGGTGTCCATCTGTTCGGGTGTGTTTCTGCTGGCGGCCACCGGGCTGCTGGACGGCAAGCGCGTCACCGCGCACTGGCGTCACGCCGAGCGCCTGATCGCGCGGCGGCTGGTGATGCCGCCGCATCGCGAGGGCGGCCAGGCGCAATACGTGCGGGAATCGGGCCGCAGCCCGCTCGCCGGAGGCTTGGCGCCGGTACTCGCGTGTGCGCAGGAGCATCTGGCCAAGCCGCTTTCCATCCAGGATCTCGCCAACAAGGCGGCCCTGTCCGCGCGCACTTTCGCGCGCCGCTTTCGCGAGCAGACCGGAACAACTCCGCACCGGTGGCTAACGCATCAGCGATTGTTCGCCGCGCAGAGGCGGCTGGAAACAACGGAAGAGAGCATCGATCAGATCGCTGAAGCGGTCGGGCTGCAGACGGCCGCGACCTTGCGCCAGCATTTCAGCCGCCCGCTTGGCACCACGCCGACCGGATACCGGCGCCGCTTCAGGCTACTGCCCCTCAGTTGAGCGGGGATGCGTTGACGGGTTCGGCCGGGAGGACATTTTCGTCCTGATCGGGCGACTCAGCGGGCGGTGGCTGCTGTTTGCGCAACATGCGCTTGGCGAACTTCTCCTCCTGCCGTTCTTTGCGCTGCTGTTCTTTCTGCCGTTTTTTGAATGTTGGTTGTTTGCGACCAGCCATGCTTTGCTCCTAGCGGTAAAATGAGCCGGCACTTCAGATCGAGGGTCCGGCCCTGGCCGACGGCGGCTCGGAAGGAGAATCGGCCAGGACCCGGGGTATTCCTACCAGTTTGAACGTCGGCCGCCGCCGCCACCGCGGTTGCCTCGGCCGCCGCCGTGCCCGCCGCCGCCAAAGCCTGAGCGCTCCGGCTTCGGCCGGGCTTCGTTGACGTTCATGGCGCGGCCGTTCAGCTCGGCGCCATTCAGTTGGGCGATGGCCGCTTCGGCCCCGCTCCGGTCCGTCATTTCCACGAAGGCGAAGCCGCGCGGCTGCCCGGTGTCCCGATCCGTCACGATGTTTACACGCTCGACGCCGCCGTACTGCGAGAACGCAGCATGCAGCTCCTCTTGCGTTGTCTGGTAGCTCAGGTTTCCTACGAAGATATTGGTCATACGATTTGTGTCAGATGTTTCCTTGGATTGAATTTGCGGTGGTCAAACCGGGTTGGACCCCGGTCTTAAGGATCAAAGGCCGGTCACTACCCTCAGGAAACCAGCCAGGCTGTTCTTCAGGAAGGAATCGTACGGTCCGCATTTCTGATCCTCTTTCTTACACTCGGTTGAAAGAGGAGTCCAGCTTTTCCGTGCGGCGGCTCTTAGAAGCGAATGCGTCCCCAGTATAACATTTGCGTCCCGACGGCGCAAAAATTGGGGTAGTGCGCCCATGAGTCTCAGCGCACTACCACCGTCACACGATATTACTTCTCCACGATGTCCTTCTTCATGGGCCCGAGCGCGCCGAGGAGCTGGTCTTTCTCCGTCGCGCCCACGTTGAATTTGTCGAGCGCGCCCACCAGATCCTCAACTAGCGCATTGAAATCCCCCTCGCCAACTCCCATTCCGGCGTGGGCCGTCTTCATGTCCTTGCCTTTGTACTTGCACGGCCCACCGCTGGTCTCGCAGATCTGGTCCACCAGGTTCTTCTTGAACTTCGCGAGCCGCTTGGGATCCGACGCGGTGGCTTTGAAGAAGCCGTTGATGCGGTTGTCGGCGGCTACTCGTCCGACGAACTCGTCCACTACCGCGCTGATGGATTTCTTGCCGCCCAGGCGCGCGTAGAGCGTCTTCTCCGCGGCCCAGTTCATGCTGGCGAGGCCCGTGAAGAGGCATGCGCCCGCCAAAATCGTCTTTGTGTATCGCATAGGTCTCCTTGTAAACGCGACACCAAGGGAAGGCGGTAGCTCGCCTGACTCCCACTGACAGGTCGGCCACCGCCGCTGGTGTCGGTCTTCTGGATGTCCGGTGTTGTCGTTTCCCCCGGCTCACTGGACTATACGAGCCGGCCAGGCCGGTCGGATGTCGAGGCGGGCGTCGTGGCTGGTGGCGCAAAAAATTGGGTTATTTCACTCATGGCGCCTGGCAGCCGGAATGGAACTTGTTGGTCCTCAATAGCTTTCACCCGAGGATAGTCTGCTGGCCGAATTGCAAGTCGCCAGGGCATGAAGGATTTCCTGAGGAGCATCGAGCACCTGCTGCGTGTCGTACTCCTGCTGGCCCTCGGGGTCATCGGCTTCCTGGTGGTACGCCGGATGGTGATTCCGGCCGAATTCGGCAAGTATGGGCATTTCCGGCCCGCGGCGCTCGACGAGATCCGCGCGCACCCGGTCAAGTTCGCCGGGCGCCAGGCTTGCGAAGCCTGTCATTCGGACCAGGCCGACGTCAAGAGCAAAGGCAAACACGCCAACCTGGGCTGTGAAGCCTGCCATGGCGCTCTGGCCCGGCACGCGGAAGATCCGGGATCGCTGGTGCCCAAGCTTCCCGACACCGCGGTGCTGTGCGCGCGCTGCCACGAGGCCAACCAGGCCAAGCCGAAATCGTTCCCGCAAGTGAAGACGGCGGAACATTCCAGCGGATTGGCCTGCAACACCTGCCACAAACCGCACGACCCGAGGATCGGAGGCTAGCCATGGAAATGACCCGGCGAGAAATGCTGGTGAAGTCCGGCAAGTTCATCCTGCTGACCTCGGCGGCCGCGGCCGCGTGGGACTACGTGCTAGCGGGCAAAGCGGAGGCCGCGCCCAACTACGACATGACCAAGCACTGGTGGGCGATGGTCATCGATCCGGAAAAGTGCATCGGCTGCGGCAATTGCGTGCGCGCGTGCGAGACCGAGAACGACGTGCCGGAGGGCTATTTCCGCACCTGGATCGAACGCTACCATGTCGACGATTGGGACATGGAACATCCGCAAGTCGACTCGCCCAACGGCGGCCACGACGGTTTCCCGGAGAAGTACCATGACGGCGGGAAAACCTTCTTCGTCCCGAAGATGTGCAATCATTGCGCGGATTCGCCTTGCACGCAGGTCTGCCCGGTGGGCGCAACGTTCATCACTCCCGACGGCGTGGTGCTGATCGATCCGAAATACTGTCTCGGCTGCCGCTACTGCATTCAGGCCTGTCCGTACGGCTGCCGCTTCTTCAATCCGAAGACGAACACGGCGGACAAATGCACGCTGTGCTATCACCGCATCACGCAGGGATTGACCACCGCGTGTTGCGAGGCGTGCCCCACGCAGGCCCGGGTGCTGGCCGACTTGAAGAATCCGAAGGACCCGATCCACGCGTTCCTGAGAACCCACAGCGTGCAGGTGCTGAAGCCGCAGATGGCCACGCACGCCAAGGTGTTCTACAAGAACCTGGACGGGTCGGTGCGATAAGGAGACATGCATGGGAACCCTTCTGCACGGCGTTGAAGGCTACATGTACCCCAACGAAGTGGAGTTGCAGTGGAGCGTGCTGATCGTACTGTATCCGTACATCACCGGCCTGGTGGCGGGCGCGTTCATCCTGGCGTCGCTCGAGCGCGTTTTCAAGGTGGAGGCGGTGAAGCCCACCTACCGGCTCGCTCTGCTGGTGGCGCTTGCGTTTCTGCTGGTGGCGCCGCTTCCGCTGCAGCTTCATCTGGGGCATCCGGAGCGTAGCTTCGAGATGTATCTGACCCCGCACCGGTCCTCCGCGATGGCCATGTTCGGATTCGTCTACCTGTGGTACCTCATGATCGTTCTGCTGATGGAGATCTGGCTGGACTACCGCAAGAACATCGTCGAGTGGGCTGAAACGGGCACCGGTTTAAAGCGCTGGATCTACCGCATCCTGACACTGGGATCGCGCAACGTCAGCGCGGCGGCGCTGCGAGTGGACGATCGCGTGGGCTATTTCATCACGCTGATCGGCGTTCCCTCCGCGTTCCTGCTGCACGGCTACGTGGGGTTTATTTTCGGCTCCATCAAAGCCAATCCTTGGTGGTCGACGCCGTTGATGCCGGTGGTGTTCATCTTCTCGGCCATGGTTTCGGGCATCGCGGCGGTGTTGCTGCTGTATATGCTGACGTCCAAGCTCAGGCGCACGCCCATCGACATGCGCTGCGTGGACACCATCGGGCGCTATCTTTTATACACCTTCGTCATCGATTTTTCGCTCGAAATGCTGGACTTGGTGCATCGGCTGTATGAAGCCGACGAATCGCTGCGCGCGCTGGACTTCATGGTGCATACCAGGCTGTTCTTCTCCCAGGTGATTCTCCAGATTTTCATCGGGACCCTGCTGCCGATTGCGCTGCTCGGATTGACGCAGATCGTGAAGCTTTCCGAGGGCGCGCGCAAGGCCATCTACGTGGCGGCCGGTTCGGTGACGATGATCAGTATTTTCGCCATGCGCTGGAACGTGGTGATCGGCGGGCAACTGTTTTCGAAAAGCTTCCTGGGATACACCAGCTACAAGATGGCTTTTGCGACCCGCGAGGGGCTACTGCCGGCCATCATCCTGGTGCTGTTGCCGTTCTTGATCCTGTACGTGTTGGTGAAGCTGCTGCCGCCTTGGCCAAAGCGCGAAGCGGCGGTGTGAGGAGGGTGCCGTGCCTGGGCCTCCGCCGGCTGAAGAGACCCATCAGATCGATGAGCTGATCCACGCGGTGGAAGACCTCCGCCGGCGCGTGGCTGCGCTCGAACAGGCAGGCACGCCTGCTCCGTCTTCAATGGCGTCGGAAATATCGCTCGCGGCAAGCGCGGGCGAGACCGCTCCCGATGTTTCTTCCGGCCTCCTGGCCGCACTCGGACGATTGCTGCTCGGCATCGCCGGAGCGTATCTGCTGCGCGCCATCACCGAGACCGGGATTCTTCCTCCACTCACCGGCACTCTGGCGGGACTCGCCTACGCGGCGGCCTGGCTGGTATCCACCGTGCGGATCTCGACCGGGCATCGGCTCTCGGTCGCGATTCACGGCGTGGCGGCCGCCGGCATCTTGGCTCCGCTGTTGTGGGAAGCCACGGTTCGTTTCCACACCTTGACGCCCACCGGAGCGGCCGCGGCTCTGGTCCTGTTCGTGGTGCTGGGACAAGCTTTCGCCTGGCAGCGGGATCACGCAGCGCTGGCGGCCGTGACGGCGCTGGCGGGATCCGTGACGGCGATCGCGCTCATCATCGGCACGCTCGATCCGGTACCGTTCGCGGTGGCATTGGCGATGGCCGCGGGCATGGTCGAGTTCGGCGCCTGGCGCGGACGCGCGCTGGCCTGGCGCTGGATCATCGCGCTGGCGGCCGATTTTTGCGCGTTTCTGCTGGTGTACCTGGTGACGCGGCCGCAAGGCGTGCCGGAAGGCTACGCGTCCATTCCGGTGGTTGCGGTGGGCGCGCTGCTGATCGCGCTGGTGTCGATCTACGTCGCAAGCACGACGTTGCGCACCCTGCTGGGCGGCAACTGCGTTGGCTGGTTCGAACTCTTCCAAGTCGCCACCGTCGCGGCGCTGGCCATCGCCGGCGGTTTGCGAGTCTCGCACGGAGCGGGGCTCAGCTACATCGGAATCGCGTGCCTCGCCGCCGGGGCCGCATGCTACCTGGCCGCGTTCACCGATCTTGCCCGCAAACCGGCGCGCAACTTTCACGCCTACGCCACTTTCGCGCTGCTGCTGGTGCTGGCCGGGAGCGTGTTCCTGCTCCCGAATATGTTGACGGCAGTGCTGTGGTCGATGCTCGCGCTGGCAGCCACGGCTCTGGGATTGCGCCGGCGCGGAAACACTCCACCGATGCACGCGGCGGTTTATTTCATCGCGGCGGCGCTCGAGTCGGGACTACTCGGCTATTCAGTTGGAACCATGACCGGCGCCGGAAATCGCGCGGCCTTGCACCTGAGCACGGGAGCCATTTTCTGCGCGGTTGCCACGGCGCTCGGCTACGCGGCGACGCTGCGCATGCGGAAAGAGTGCGTGTGGGAATGGACCGATCGGTTCCCGGCTGCGTTGGTCGCCGCCCTGCTGTGCTGGACCTGGGCCGGCCTGGCCGTGGGCGTCCTGCTGCGCGCGGGCTGGGAAGCGTCGCTCGAAGGCACGGTTCGCACGGCTCTGGTCGCGCTGGTGGCGGTGGCGCTGGCCTGGTTCGGACGGCACTGGAATCTGCAGGAGCTGATCTGGATTCTATTCCCCTGGATGCTCTTCGGCGCCGTCAAGCTGGTGGCCGAAGATTTCCGGCAAGGCCGTTCGGCGACGCTGTTCCTGTCGTTGCTGGTTTACGGCGCGACTCTGATCGCGCTGCAGCGCCTGCTGCGGCGCAGCCCGACGTCGCGATGATATACTCAAGATTGCAACGGCTTCGACGAAGCTGTTGATCGTTCGGGGCGTGGCTCAGCCTGGCTAGAGCGCCTGGTTCGGGACCAGGAGGTCGGTGGTTCGAATCCACTCGCCCCGACCACTTATCCTCCCTTTCACTTTCATGACGCTAGAGTCGTCGGCGGCCGCGAGCCGCTGATGGGCTTTTCAGAAATGTGCCCAGAAGTGTGCCCAGAATTGTGCCCACTCTCCCCTGCTCGTGCCCGCTCCATCGCTGCCCGGATTGTGTGCGCTTGCGGATGAACATACCTTCGAGTCGTGGAAAAATCGCTGTGGCCGGGAGGTAGGCGAGAGTGTAGGGGTCCATGTACGCGGCCCATCTGGTGAGGCAAGTGTGCCTGAAGGTGTAGAGCGGGAACGCCGCGACCTTGGCTAGTTGGCAGGCGCTAGGATGCTGCTTCTTCAGCGCCTCCGCACTGACGCTGTACTTGGCGCAGCCGTGAGGAATTCCTCTGCTGATGCTCTAAGAACGCTGATTTTCGCACATTCCGTCAGTGCAAAGGAGGATGTTTAATGGTGGCTCCAACCAAAGACACCAGCAAAAGCTGGGGCTCGCCAGTTGGCAAAACCAGATCGAGTCATCGAAAGGTGAGTTTTCTGTAATGGCGCATGAACTCCTCCGGTCGTAACTGGTAAGGTCGATCTTCCGCCAGGTCGGTTTGCGCGGACCCCGTTAATCCGCATTATCGTCCATAAAAGTTTCTTATGAAGTGCCGCCGTTGCGAGCGTGGGCGGTGCATTCATGATGGCCAGCCGCTTTGTCACTGGTGCCTGTGGCTCTTCATTGAGCCGTACGCGCCAGATGGCGCGCCTACTGTGCGACCAGATTCCGGACGTTTCTTGGTTTTTGTATCGACTGTCTTCTAACCGAGAGCTTTTCAAGGTCCTCGGCGAGCGTGGCTTGTACCAGACGTCCTTCACTGTTGACATCGGTCGAGCCATTAGCACGAGGAGATTCCTATTGAACGAAGGGCTCGAAATCCCCTTCGGACATTGGCTAGTAGTCGGGCCGCAACACGGATGCGCGTGAAGCCGCGCGCGGGCGGCTCAGACGGTGAGCGCACTACCACCCCTTGAACCGCGGTGGGCGCCGGCCTAGGAACGCATTGACGCCCTCCTTGTTATCCTCGGTCAGGCTCGCGAGCGCGAATTGGTCATCTTCCATGTGGCTCGCCAGGTCGTCGAGCGCATGCGCGAGCCGATTGACCGTCAGCTTGGTCATCGCCACCGACAGGGGAGGTTGTGCCGCGATCTTCGCGGCGAGCACCATGGCAGTGTCGAACGCGTGCCCGGGTTCGGCGAGCATCTCGATCAAGCCCCAGTCAAGCGCCTCTGGCGCCATGATACGATCATCGGCCAGCAGCAGGGCCTGCTTGGTTCGCGCCGGGCCAATTAGATGCAGCATCCGCGGCGCCGTTTGCCAGGACATGTTCATGCCCAGCCCGATTTCAGGTAGGCGCATGTGCGCGTCGCGAGCCATGACGCGAAAATCCAGGGCCACCGCAATTGAAACGCCGCCGCCGATGCAGAAACCCTCGATCGCACCAATCGTGATCTGCTGCATTTCGTGCCAGGCCCGGCACAGGCGCGGCCCGATCTTCAAATGCCGACGCAGCGTGCCCAGGTCCATGTTCCGTCGCGACTGCCCTTCGGCATCCTTCAAATCGAATCCGGCGCAGAAAGCCTTTACCGTGCCGGTGAGCACGACCACCGAGGTCGTCGCGTCGTCCTCGAAGCTGCGCGCTGCCGCTGTGAGTTGGCGCGCCGCCTCCGGCGACATCGCGTTGAGATTGTCGCCGCGGTCGAACCGCACAACGGCGATCCGTCCCTCGGGCCCCAGGCCCTTCTCGATCGTCAAACAGGAACTGTCGGCCATTCCACATCCTCCCAGAATTCGGACATCGGCACGGCACCGATATGCCGCGCGCCCGCGTCGCCGACATCCTACAGTCGTTGGCGTCCGATCTTGATGCCTGCCTTCTCGCGATCCCAAGTGTCCGTGGTCACGCCTTCGGCGCGCAGCAGGTGCTTCTGGTTCTTCTGCGTCGGCGTCTTCGGCAGCGAGCCGACAATCCTGACGTAGCGCGGCACCATGAAATGCGGCATCCGCGGCACCAGGAACTCAATCAGTTCTTTCGCGTCGATGGTGCCACCGGGCACCGGCGCGATGACGCACATGATTTCATCCTCGGACAGTTCGCTCGGCACTGGAATAACCGCGACCTCATTAACCAGCGGATGCGCGGCGATCTCGGTCTCGACCTCGAACGAAGAGATGTTCTCACCACGCCGCCGAATCGCGTCCTTGATTCTGTCGACGAAGAAATACGTGCCGTCGGCGTCTTTTCGGAACGCATCCCCAGTGTGGAACCAGCCATTGCGCCACGCTGCAGCGGTCGCCTCCGGGTTCTTGTAGTAGCCGCTGTTTAGCGCCCAGGGTGCGTCGGCGCGAACGAGCAACTCGCCGACGCTGCCCGGCGCGACCTCGCAGTCGTGCTCGTCGACCAGCCGCAATTCGACGCCGGGCCGAGGACGGCCGCACGAGCCGGCCTTCGCGGGATTAACCTCCGACACAAGCGGCGTCGATACCTCGGACATGTTGAAAATCGTGTAGACCTGCACACCGAAACGCTCGGCGAATGCGGGCACATCCTCGGGCAACGGAGCAAGGATGACTTTCTTCAGCGGGTGATCCCGGTCCTCGGGACCCGGCGGGCGCTTGGTGATGAAGTTCGTCATTGCACCGAGCAGCAGCACGAACGTCGTGCCGGTCTCACGAACCTTCGGCCAGAACTCCTCTGTCGAGAATGCCGGCACCAACGCGATCGACCCGCCCCGCCAGAGCATGCCCATCACTGCGACTGTCCCGCCGACGTGGAACAGCGGCAGGTTGCACATGTACCGGTCGTCGGCCGTCAGGAAATAGAAGGCCTGAGGACCCGACATCGCGTAAAGGTGCGCGTACGAGGACATGACGCCCTTCGATGGGCCGGTCGTGCCCGACGTGTGCATGATTGATTGGAGCGCCCACGGCTCGACTTCCACGCGGGGCAAGTTCGGATCCTCGCCCTGGTCGAGCACGGTGGACGGGACGATCTGCAAGTTGCCGATTTGACCAGGATCGTCGCCGAAGACGACGACGGTTTCGAGCGTAGCGGTTTGCACGTCCCTCAGCAGCGGCGCGAGGCTCGCGTGCGCAACGATGACGCGCGCGCCGGCATTGCGCAGCACGTGCTCGAGTAGATGCCCCTTGTAGGCGGTATTGATCGGCACGTAAGTCGCACCGAGCCAATTGATGCCGAACCAGACGCGCAGACAGTCAACAGTATTGGGCATCCAGACGACTACATTCGCGCCTGCGCTCACGCCGAGCCGTGCGAGTCCGGCAGCGGTGGACGCCGCCAATTCGCGCATCCGGCTGTATGTGACCTCGACCGTCGCCGAGACTTTCACGAACACCTTGTCGGCCTGCTGCGCGGCCCACTTCTCGAGCATCGGCCGTATGACGCATTGGTCTACGGCCGGGATCCGATCGTCGTGCATGCCTGCCATGCGGACTCCGTTACAGTCAGGCGGCCCGCACCGGGTGCCGCTGCCAAGCGTCCGCCGGGGCTCATCACCTAGAGTATCGCTCAAGTCAGCGCAGTCGCCGATCCGTCGGCCTGCGCAGCGTCGGCAAGATGCCGGCGTACCTCGGGCATCGCCTTCATCGCGGCGGCCTTGCGCAAGAAGATCTTCGCGATACGCTCAGGATGGAAGTGCATATCGACAAATGCGGTGCCGCAATTGATGATTTCGCGGTACTTGGTGATTTGGCCTCCGTCGTTCAACGACATGATTGACACGCCCTCGAACATCGCGCGCGCACCATTCGCTTCGGGCAGCGTCGAGTTGTAGCTGAACACGTACCGCACGTATAGTCGTCGGCCATCGGACACAGGATCGATCATGTCCCAGCGCAATCCGCCCGCGTCCTTGTAGAACCAGTGGTCGATCAGCTCGGCGATGCGCTCGCGACCGACGAAGTCACCGTAGAAATCGTCGTGATAGACGCCGTCGGGCGCGAAGTGCGAAGCAAATGCTTTGCCGTCGCGCCGTTCGGCAGCATCGCACAGCTCCTTCAGCATGCGCTGGACATTCGAACCGCTCATCGATCCTCTAAAGTGTGGCAACGCACGCTGATCCGACGCGGCGACATTCGTTTTAGACATAGTAAGTCCCATTCATCATGGCTGTCAACTGCTGTCACAGGCCGCGTATCCGAGGGCGATTACACGGTCCGCGCGGCGGTTCTGCTAAGCTCTCGCGGTCGCGCTCTCCGGCTTCCAGCTATGCCAGTCATCACCCCTGGCCGTGCACGTGAACGGCGCCGGGCGATCATCGATGCCGCAGCCAAGGTCTTCGTCGAGAAGGGCTACGCATCGGCATCGATCTCGCAAATCGCGGCGGTTGCCGGCGTGTCCGATGGACTGCTCTCTCGGTACTTCGACGACAAGCGCGCGCGTTGCTCGACATCGTCCTGTCGGAATACTTCGCGAAGATCGTCGCCAAGCTCGAGCGTGCTGCCGGCGAGCGAGGCGCCAGGCGCTGCGCGGCAAGTCGCTCGACATCGACGATGTCACGCGGCAGATTACAGAGGTCACACTGAGCGGAGTCGCGTTCGCTCAGGACTCGCCGAAGCGCGGTGCGCGCCTTTCGCAGAACGCCGCCACTCCCTCGCGGAAGTCCGCGGTCTCCGCGAGCGCAACGAAGCCGGCGGCCTCGGCGTCGAGTTGATCGTCGAGCGACAGGTGCGCTGCCTGCCAGATGAGACGCTTCAACGAGGCCTGGGCATGCGCGGGTCCCGCTGCGATACGGGCGGTGAGGGCACTGACTTCGCCGTCGAGCGCATCGCGGTCGACGACGCGATTCACGAGCCCCAGTACATGGGCCTGCGCTGCGCTGATCGAGTCGCCGAGCATCAGCCACTCGAGCGCCTTGCGTTCGCCCAGCAACCGAGTGACCGACCACGTCGTTCCGCCGTCGGGATTCGTCGCGATCTTCAGATAGGCGGGTGAGAACACGGCGTCAGCCGACGCAATGACGAAGTCACACGCGAGCGCCACCGCCAGACCGCCGCCCGCGACTGCGCCGTGCACCGCGGCGATTACCGGGACGCGCAACGCACGCAGATTGCGAATGCTCTGGTGAAACGGCACGACCAGCCGCTTGACCGCGGCCGGCGCATCCTTGCCGGCCTGGTGGAAATCCTTCACGTCGCCGCCGGCCATAAAGGCTCGGCCGGCGCCTCGCAGCACGACGACCTTCACTGTGCGATCGCGGTCGATCGTCTCGAGCGCAACGGCCAGCTCTTCGGCCATTTCGACATTGATCGCGTTCAACCGCGCGGGGCGGTTCAAGACGATCTCGGCACGGCCGTTCGCGATCGCAAATTCGAGTGTGCGTGAGTCCATCTTCGGGCCTCCTTCTTCTTCGTCGGCCGGGCGATGAAAGGACCTTAGCGGCAGGGGCGTCAATCGACTAAGGACCGACTTGCACAGGATGTCGCGCGGTCGGACTTCGAAGGACCACGAGCATATGGTACCCAATCCTCCAGCGCTGATGAGCGGCGAATTGCTTGACGAGGACGATCAGACCATCATCAAAGGCGACATCATAGAAACTATCGCTCCTGACTTTGGCTCTAATATTTCCACTATGACGCTTACACGCTGGATGTGTTCGCTCGGTTCCAGGGTCGAACTTGACCAGCCTATCTATGAGGCCTCCACGGATATAGTGGACTCCGAAGTTCCGAGAATTCGGTGCGAAACTGCGTCAGGTCCATGTGGGCGAAGTGAACACAAGTAGCAGGCACGATCCGCTTTCGTATGCGTCGATCCTCGCCTTCTTAGAGAAGAGGGCATTGATACCGTGATCGCCAAGGTACGCAAGGCGCTGCCTCTAGATCAAGACACAATGGTGGCTTGAGAATCAGCATGGCATCGTCGAGGAGCTCTGACGCATGAATCAGCCTGTGCCCAGTTTTGTGCCTACCTCCTGCATAGAAGCGTTGTGCGCCATTGCTAGTGCGTGTTACCAAAGGACGCCGAAGTCGTTTCACTTTCATGACGCTAGAGCCGTGGGCGGCCGCGAGGCGCTGATTGGCTTTTCGGAAGTGTGCCCACTCTCCCCTGCTCGTGCGCGTTCCATCGCGGCATTGCTGTCTCAACGGAACGTTGAAGAGGCTGCCCGCGTGGTCGGCATCAGCCCGAATACGCTCCTGCGATGGATGAAGATCCCTGAGTTCGACAAGGCTTACACAGAAGCGCCGGGCGGCAGTCTCCCAAACGAGCGCGCGCCTCCAGCAGGCAACCGGCGCTGCCGCAGCGACAATCTTGAAGCTCATGGTTGACCCGAATGTCCCAGCCTCCGTCCGAATCAGAGCTTCCGAATGCGTCTTGAATCACGCGGCGAAGGCGATCGGTCGGCGGCTCGCCAAGCTTGAGGATCGATTCGCCCCACGCATTGCGATGCCGGACGGATGGGCGAAAGAGGAATTATTGAAGCGCCTCGGAGGCATCAGCATGCGCTTACTGCCAGAGGATCGCGAACTTGAGGGTCACGCCGCTGAAGCTGTTCAACAGCGACTCGAGGAATGGCTTTCTGCTTGGCGGCAGCGGCGAGACCGGCCGAGCTTGATACAGCAGGCAGGCACGGCTCGGGGTCGCTACCGAAAATGTGAATGACGATCTACGTGCGCTCGGCCTCAAGCCATTTTTCTGCCAGTCTAATGGGATCACTCGATAGGTCGATCGGTATACTCTCCTGCTCCCTGCCTCCTTCAGTGAAAACCCCAAGCACGCCGCTCGGCGTAGGACGCAATTCCAGTCTCTTGACGCCAGCCTCCAGACGGAGGGTAGAATCCACCCAGACCGGTCGCACAAGCATTCGCCGGCGGTGACCGATGTCTCGACACGCGGTCAGCAGACCATCTTTGAAGGGTCCGTTACGCAGGGCCTCGGCGTGGGGACCGATTGCGATCGCCGCCGCTCGGGCAGCCTCTCGCGCCGCGGCTTCGCGCGCCAGCGCTTCGGGGTTTCTTTCGTCCCGCGATTCAAGCGCCTTGAGGTTGTTCTCCAAGTTGTCCAGGAAGCTCATTCTTCTTTAGGATAGCGACGTCTGCCCTAAGGCTACGCCGTTGGGTGTTCGGCGAAGCTACCGATAATGGCGAATAACGGGCTGCTCTGAAGAATTTTTCGCCGCTCAAAACCAACTGATCCTAGACATTCTACAGAGCTACTTCCCACAAAGGCGCTTGGCCCGGCCAATTCTCTGCAGCGGTTGCACGTCGGATTACTCCCGTGAAGTCGCCGAGGCGCAAACCATCACGTCTCTTGATCCGCGCCACGTGCCGGATTGCTCTCTGCGGGGTCAACTCTGTCGCCGGTTCCCGTACCGAGCCAGATTCTGAAAGCGCTGCTCCGTGATGATCGCGATCCGATGACCCCGTTCCCCTTCATGATCCAAGTCCAGCAGTTTCTGCCCTTTCTTCTCGGCCTTCCAGTGCGGGGATTGCTCGCCCACTACAAGGATATCCGTAGTGCGAGTTACTTTCGTTTGCGAAATGCCGCCCGCCCGCTTCACCAGCATCCTGGCCTTTTTTCGAAGCATCTTCAGGCGACCTGTGAAGACCACCCGTTTACCCTCAAGGGACCGCACTGCGCTTCGCTTCGCTGGACCGTCGGATGGCGCGCTCTGTAGGGCTTTGAGCATTTCGGCCGCATTCGCGAAACGCCTTTGTCTTTTGCCGATGCAACGCTGGATGATCGCCTTCGCCCAGGCGCTGCACGTCAGCACCTTCACGTGTCGCGCCGTGAGCCGAGACTTCTCAATCCCGCAAAGCAGCAACGCAAACAGCTTTCCCAAATGATAAACATCGTCGGCTGGAAGCCACGCACCCGTCTTCCCTTCTTTAATGGCGGTGGGAGCAAACCAGGGCGCAAAGGCATTGGCCTTGGCTTCCTGTTTGCCGAGGCGCTGCGCGGCGATTCCGAAGTCTCCCAGCTTGAGCTCGCGACCGGCGGTTACGAAGACGTTTCTCGGCGTGATGTCACGGTGAACCAACCCCGCGGCGTGGAGCAGCCGAAGTGGCGCGAGCAGTCGCAGGATTTCGCGCCGGGCTTTCGATTCGGTCCAGGGCTCGGAATGCTCCCGAAGATGCTGGATCAAATCACCACCTTCCACGAACTCGGAGACCAAGCAGTAAAGTGGTTTGAGTTCACCGCCTCGAGGCACCCAGGCGAAGGATTCGTGCACTTGTACGATCCCCGGAGTGCCGCGCAACAACTCGCCGAAATAAGCCTCCCGGTGCCAGGCTCCCACTTCGAGGGTAATTTTCAAAACGCATTTTCCAGGTAGAGGCGTGTCGCCGGTAACGTGAGTTACCCGGTAGACAGCTCCGAACCCGCCGCTGCCGAGGACTTCGCCGACTCGATACTGCCGACCTGTGACCGCGCTTCTGACGACCGACCCGAACTGCAATCGCAGGTCGGCATCTTTCACTGCATGAACATTCTGCAGATTTCCAACTGGCACAGTCAGCGACCGAGTAGTCACCGCTCGCTGGGTGGGCATCTTCACAGTTTATGACTTGTAGACTCGAAGGGTTTTGCGATTCCTGAGAGATCCAGGCGATAATCCCGTTGCCGCCCGGCCGTCTAGTCCGCTGGCTCAATGCCGATCAGCCCACGAGGAGTTGCTAAACCGGATCGAGGCGATCAGTGCGAATGCGTCCCGAGGACCTACTGCCGGAGAGCTCGTGGACGCACAGTTAGAGCGAGTTCAGGAATCGCTTCGAGGTTGACGAAGCCGCGAAACCCTTCGAGATACCTACCGATAATGGCTCATAACGGGCTACTTCCTAGAAGCGCATTTGTCGTTCCCGATCCGGTGAACTTCCTCCCACTGGGCTGCTAGGCCGCAACCGTTAAGATAACTTCCGGATACGCCGTCACTCAGGCGGAACTGCGCTGCGGGACCACCTCGTTTGACAAGCGACTGCGAAGGACGGATAATCGCAAGGTCCATTCGGATAGGGGGCCATGTTATGGGTAAATCTCTCCGTCATCCGATCTACCTAGGTTTCTTAGGTTCAGGAGGAACACTATGAAAAACACTGCACTGAAAGTTTTGCTTACGGCGGCGGTTCTGATTCCTGTGGCGGTCTACGCCCAGCCCAGGCCGGGAAACCCGACGACCGCTACCGTCATCACCAAGGCTGAGATCGACAAGATCAGCAGCACGGAACAATCTCTGCGGGTCCGTGACGAGAATGCCAAGGTTGTCGATATCGGCGACGGCTGGAGCATGGAGTTG
>JAIQFN010000072.1 GCA_020073265.1 Terriglobia bacterium
GTGCACGCCTAGTTTCTTGGCCACGCCCGCGATCGTTCCCACGCCGAACTCGTACTCTCGGCGAATCTGCTCAAACAGCTCCACTTTGGCTCTCCAGTCCAACGAGTCTCCTCCGCTTCGGGCTTCGCCCGAATCAGAGTACCCGTTCGTTCAGCTGGGTGGGCCAAAACAAACTGCCGAACTGGGCCAGTTCAGAATACCGAAATCATCCACTGGCCGCGACGTTTCGATCATATGCAGCAACACACCGGCCAACACCTGTTGTCGGCCGTGTTGCTGGATCTTTGCGACGCGCCGACGGTTGGCTTTCATCTGGGCGCGGAAGCCAGCACCATCGATGTGGCTGGCGCGCTGGAGGCCGGCCAGATCCGCGAGGTGGAGCGGCGGGCCAACCAGATCGTGTTCGAGAACCGCCCGGTGATGGTCAGCTATCAGCATTCTTCCGAGGACCTGGGGCTGCGCAAGCCCACCGAACGCGAGGGCGTGATTCGCATCGTCTCGATCCAGAACCTGGATCGCAGCGCTTGCGGAGGCACGCACGTTCGCGCCACTGGCGAGATCGGGCCGATCCTGATTCGCAAGCTCGACCGCATCCGGGGGAACACCAGGGTCGAATTTCTGTGCGGCCTGCGTGCGTTGGAACGCGCCCGGGCCGACTTCCAGGCGCTGTCGGCGATCGCTCGCTCCTTTTCGGCGCCGCTGGATGAAACACCCGCGCTGGTGGATTCACAGCGTGAAAAGCTGCTCGATTCCGAACGCGCCCGCCGCAAGGTCGCCACCGAACTGGCGCAGGCCAGAGGACGCGAGCTGTATGTGAACACCTCGCCCGGCGCGGACGGCGTCCGCAGAGTCGAGCGGCGCGTCGAGACGCTCTCCGACGACCTCCGCGCCGAGGCCCAGAGTTTCACCGCCGGTCAGAAATCCATCTTTCTGGCGATCGGAGAAAATCCTCCCTCCGTGTTGCTGGCGGTCTCGGCCGACAGCGGCGTGAAGGCCGGCGAACTACTCAAGGCAGCCTTGACCAAAGCGAACGGCCGGGGCGGCGGCAGCGCGACCATGGCGCAAGGCAGCGTCCCGCCGGGAGCGTCGCTGGACGAACTCGCCAAGACGCTCGCATCGTCGCTGGACCTGACACCTGACACCCGACACCTGCCGCATCCCCCTGACACGTGACCCCGGCACCGTGCGCCCCGTACCAAAGTTCTAAGTTCTACCCCTAAAGTCGAACGGGCACGAATCCGAACTCTGAACTAGGTCCATGCCCTTTAACCGAAATTGGCGAACTTTAGCGTCGATGCCGGCGATGGCGCTGCTGCTGGCGACGGGCGCGCTGGCGGACCGCCATAAGGTGGACGTCGATCCGGAGAGCGAGGATGGAATCCTGCTGCAGAGGATCCAACAGGAGCCGCTCCCGGCGCGCAAGCAGGCGCTGCTCGAGAAGTTTGCTACGCAGTTTCCGCAGGCGACCTCGATCGCGTGGGTGTACGAACAGCTCGTGCCGATCTACAAGCAAGCCAAGGACTACCAGAGGGTGATCGCATACGCCAACGCACTGCTGGCCGTGGATCCGAACGATCTGGATTCGGCCGACGATGCTCTGCGCGCGGCCGAAGCCGCCAACGCGACGGAGTTGATCCGCATCTTCGCCGAGCGGGCCTGGGACCTGGCATCCAAAACTGTGAAGACGCCCAAGCCGTCCGATCCCGACGACCTGGCCGAGTGGAAAAGGCAGGCCGATTTCGCCAACCAGGTTCTGTCCTACTCGGAATTCGTCCTGGCCACGCAGGCCGCCAAGGAGCCCGACGCCGGCAAGAGAGATCAACTGATCCAGGCCCTGGTGGCGCGCAATCCACAAAGCAAGTATCTGCCGAACACGAAAAAGCAGACCGTGACTGAAATGGCCAGGCTGGCTCCGGAGAAGGCCGTCCAGCTTGCGGAAAAAGGTTTGGTCGACGACCCGGACAACGAAGACTTCCTGATGACCGTGGCCGACTACGACCTGAATCAAGAGAAGGACCTGCCCCAAGTCTTGAAGTATGCGCTGCGGATCCTGGAAGTGATGAGAAGGAAGCCCAAGCCGGCTTCGCTCTCTGCGGAAGAGTGGGAAAAGAAGAAAGCCAAGTTCACGGGCTGGGCCAACTGGATGGCCGGCGTGGTGTATGGAAAGCAGTCGCGTTATGCCCTTTCGGATCGCTACCTGCGCGCGGCGCTGGCCTCTATAAAAGAAGACAGCCGAATGGTGGCGGCGGCCTACTTCTATCTGGGTTACGACAACTACATCCTGGCGGGCGAGCTGCGCGACCTGAACCGCGCCATGGAAGCCGCGAAGTTCAGTAAATTGTGCGCGGGGATGGACGGCCCCTTCCGCTCACTGGCGCTTCAGAACCTGAAGGCGCTCAAGACCGACTACAACGTCCAGTAGCATCGCGGGCGGAGTAAAGTCACCCGGTGCCGCGGGTGGTAATCTGATAAATGCAGCCTAAAACTCACTCCCACTGGCGGCTGGCTGTGGCTGTCCGCGGCGACGGACTTGCTTTTACCCCCCGGTTTGAGGCAAGCTGGATGGTTTTCCATCTTTGATGGGCGGAAATCCATGCGGGTGAGAATCCTCTATCACGATCACTGTTTCGACGGGGCCGCATCCGCAGCTTTCTTCAGCCGTTTTTACGAAGCCAAGTTCGCGCCGGACGCGCAGTTCGAATTCACCGGCCTGGCGCACAAAGCCTCCCAGCTTTTCGAAGACCGCCTGTTCGACGGCGACGTGAACGCCATCGTGGACTTCAAGTATTCGCCGGACCCGCGCCTGAACTGGTGGTTCGACCATCACCAGAGCGCCTTCCTGAGTCCCGAGGACGCCGTCCACTTCCAGCAGGATCGCAGCGGCCAGAAAGTTTTCGATCCGTCGTTCAGTTCCTGCACCATGTTCATCGCGCACGTGACGCGGGAGAAGTTCGGATTCGAAGCCGCGGACCTGGCGGAGCTGGTGGAATGGGCGGACATCATCGATGGCGCCCGCTATGCCAGCGCCAAGGAAGCGGTGGAGTTGCGCGCGCCGGCCATGAAGCTGACGCTGGTGATCGAGAGCGCCAAGGGATCCGAGATCATTCACAAGATCATCCGCTGGATGCGCCACTGCAAGCTAGCCGAGATCATCGCGCAGCCGGAGATTCAGCGCTTGTACACGCCGCTGCACGAGCGCCATCTGCGCTCCATCGACATCATCCAGAAGCGCGCCAAGGCCAGCAACGGAGTCATCTTCTTCGATTTGATCGATGACGATCTGGAAGGCTACAACAAATTCATTCCGTATTACCTGTTTCCCGACTCGACTTACACCGTTTCTGTAAGCACCTCCAGTTTCCGCACCAAAGTTTCGGTCGGCTCGAACCCCTGGGCGCCGCACGAACCGGTTCACAACCTGGCTTCCATCTGCGAGCGCTATGGCGGCGGCGGGCATCCACGCGTAGGGGCCATCAGCTTCGAAATCGGAGCGAACGAAGCCGCCCGCAGAGTAGCGCAAGAGATCAGGAAAGAATTGGAAGGTTGATCTCCTAGTTTCTCGTTTTCTTGTTTCTCGTTTCTCGTTGAGAGCTAACAGGCCACGCAGACACGTTGTCGTATGGTCATCTCTCGATTCGAGGAAATTGAAAGCTGGCAGCGGGCGCGCGATCTCACGGCCGAAATCTATAGAGTTTCCAGGAGTGGGTCGTTTGGTAAGGACTTCGGCCTGCGAGACCAGATCCAGCGTTCCAGCATTTCAACCATGGCCAACATTGCCGAAGGCTTCGGCCGCAACGGCAAGAAAGAATTCATTCGATACCTGACGGTTGCCCAAGCCTCTTCAGTGGAGCTACAAAGCCATCTTTACATCGCACTGGACCTCGGTTACATCACCGAGCAAGATTTCGCACGCTTGTATTCAATGGCCGACAATCTGCGGAAACTGGTTGGCGGGTTCATCCGCTATCTCAATAGCTGTCCGGATCACTTACAACGAGAAACTAGGAACGAGAAACGAGAAACTTCTCCACATACTTCCCGATCAGGTCAACTTCCACGTTAATGATCGATCCAGGCGCATAGTTCCGAATGATGGTGTTCTGATAAGTGTGCGGGATGATGGCCACGCCGATGACATGGTCGTCCAGTGCGGCGACCGTCAGGCTGACGCCATCCAGCGTTACCGAACCTTTCTGAATCATGTAGCGGTCGAGCGCAGCGGGAATCCGGACCTTCAGCCACCAGTTGCCGTCGGCCAGCGCATCCAGCGATACGAACTCGGCGGTGCCGTCGACGTGTCCCTGCACAATGTGTCCGCTCAACCGGTCGCCCACCGCGGCCGGGCGCTCCAGATTCACCTGCGATCCTTCGCGCAGTGCGCCCAGGTTGGTGCGTGCCAGGGTCTCGGGAGATAGATCGCACCAGAATCCGTCCGGCGACACCTGAACCGCCGTCAAGCACACGCCATTCACCGCGATGCTGCCGCCTTCTGTGGTGTCTAAAAGCACGGCGCGGCACCGCACGTTCATCCGATGCCCGGCCGCCGCTACAACACCGATCTCTTCGATGATTCCGGTGAACACTTCACTTCTCCAGGTAGGCTTCCACGGCGAATTCGTCGGGCGTGATGCTATGCAGCTTGACTCGTTCGAGCTGTATCGCGTCCATGCGCCGCAGCCGGCCGGTCCCGCCCACCACCGGAAGCGACCGCAGTCCGCCCAGGATCTTCGGCGCGTAATAGAAGAAAACCTTGTCCACGATTCCGGATTCGAGCGCGGCCCAATTCAGCTTGCTTCCGGACTCGATCATCAGCGATCGGTATTGCTCGCGAGCCAGGTGCTCCACCAGTTGCTCAAGATCCGTGCGCCCTCCGGGGCCGTCCAGGACCAGCACGCGAATGCCGCGATATTCGAGCGCGCGGCGGCGTTCTTCGGAGGCAGCCGAGGTGGTGACGATGGCCAGGTCGCCCGCGGCGCTCGACACGATGCGCGAATCGAGCGGGATGCGCAGCGTCGAATCCGCCACCAGTCGCAGCAACGGCCGGCTGCGCTCCTGCCCGGTGCGGTCGGTCAGCAGACAGTCGTCGGCCAGCACCGTGCCGATGCCCGTGAGAATCGCGTCGGAATTGTGCCGGACCTGTTGCACGTGCGCGCGGGCGCGCTCGCTGGTGATCCAGCCGGTGTTGTCTTCCGGAGCGGCGATCTTGCCATCCAGAGTGAGTGCGGCCTTGAGCGTCACCAGCGGCCGACCGGTGCGCATCGAGTGGACGAAGGCTTCGTTCAACTGGGCTGCCTCCTGGGCATATTCGGACGCCACTTCCACCGACACTCCCGCATCGCGCAGCCGTCCGAATCCCTGGCCGGCCACCAGCGGATTGGGATCTTCCATGGCAGCGATCACCCGCGACACGCCCGCTTTCACCAGCGCATCGGCGCAGGGCGGCGTGCGTCCCTGGTGCGCGCACGGCTCCAGCGTGATGTAGAGCGTCGCTCCTCGCGCGCGATCGCCGGCGTCATCCAGCGCCAGGATCTCGGCATGCTTCACCTGCGCGTAGGTATGAAATCCACGGCCGACGATCTGGTCCCCTTGGACGAGCACCGCGCCCACCGTAGGATTCGGGCTGGTGCGCCCGGCTCCCTGACGCGCCAGCGCGAGCGCTTGCTCCATCCACGCGTTTTTCATGCCGGGAATAGAGACGCGATGAACTTGTCGGGTTCGAACGGCAGCAGGTCGCCGGCCTGCTCGCCCACGCCCACGTATCGGATGGGGAGGTTCAGCTCGCGCGCGATGGCCACCACGATCCCGCCTTTGGCCGTGCCGTCCAGTTTCGTGAGCACCAGGCCGGTGACGCCGCTCGACTCGGTGAAACGGCGCGCCTGCTCCAGGCCGTTCTGCCCGGTGGTGGCATCCAGCACCAGCAGCACCTCGTGCGGCGCGGTTGGAATCACTTTGGCCGCCGTGCGGCGCATCTTTTCGAGCTCCGCCATCAGGTTAGTCTTGGTGTGCAGCCGGCCCGCCGTATCGACGATCACATAGTCCACCTTGCGAGCCTTGGCGGCCTGCAGCGCGTCGAACAACACCGCGCTCGGATCGGCGCCCGGCGATTGACGGATCACCTCGGTGGACGTGCGCGCGCCCCACACCTGCAACTGCTCGATCGCGGCGGCGCGGAAGGTGTCGGCCGCACACAGCAACACGCTGCGCCCCTCCGACTTGTAGCGGTTGGCCAGCTTGCCGATGGTAGTGGTCTTGCCGGACCCGTTCACGCCCACCACCATCACCACCGCGGGCGGCTCGGCCACGCGCGGCACGGGACGCTCGGCCGCTTCCAGCACTTCCAACAGGCGCTGCGCGATCAACTGTTTGATCTCGCCAGCGTCGGCAAGCTGCTTCCGGTCGGCGCGCTGGCGAATGCTCTCCAGGATCTCGGACGTGGTGGCAACGCCGATATCGGCGGTGATCAACGTGTACTCGACCTCCTCCAGCAGGTCGGCGTCAATCTCCTTGCGCCCGGCGATCGCGTCCTCCAGACGGTCGGCCAAGCCCGCGCGCGTCTTCTCGATGCCCGCCTTGAGGCGCTCGAGGAGGTTGGGTTCTTGCTGTACGGAGCCGAAAAGCGTTTGGATCATGGAGAGAAAAGGTCGAGAATTTCATTGTAGCGGACGCATGCTAACCTGAATCCAGAGGACTCGCTTGGGCAGGATTTTAGTGATGCTCGCACTCGCTTTGGCCGTTGCCAACGCGTACTGTTTCGAGCGCTGCCTGATTCAGTCCTCCGCCGGCAGCACCCCTCCCTGTCATTCGCACGGCAATCCCAATATCAGCCATTGGGTGGAGCCGCACAGTCTGAACACGACTGCGGTGCGCGGCGGAGGATGCGTCGTCCACTGCGTGATGGTTGAATCCGTCGCGATCTCATTCCCGGTCCCGCTTCCCCGCATCGATGCCACCGGCCAGTCACCGCCGGCTCCGGATCTCGCCGGCACGACGCTGCCTCTCCGAATCTAACCAGCACTTCTCCCTACGGTCTTCAGCGGCTCAGAAAGGGTGGTGTTGTGTCCAGAATTCTCGTATTCTGTCTCGTCGTTCTGCCCGTGCTCGCTCAGGAACACGACATGTCGCACATGAACATGGGCGGCATGAACGAAGCCGGCGGCGTCCTGATGAATCTCGCCTCGGGCACCAGCATGAGTCCCGCATCATGGCCCATGCCCATGCAGATGCTCTCGAGCCGCGGCTGGAATCTGATGTTCATGGCCCAGGCCTTCCTGGTCGAGACGCAAGAGACCGGCCCGCGCGGCGCCGGCAAGTTCTACTCCGCCAACTGGGGCATGTTCGCTGCCGGCCACAATGCGGGACGCGGCAGTTTCATGTTCCAGTTGATGCTGAGCCTCGATCCAGCCACCGTCACCGATCGCCGCTACCCCGAACTGTTCCAGACCGGCGAGACCGCTTACGGCAAACCGCTGGTGGACGCCCAGCATCCGCACGATTTCATCATGGGCCTCGGCATTCACTACGCGCAGCCGATCGGAGAAAGCACCACCATCCAGTTCTACTTCGCGCCGGTTGGCGATCCTGCCTTGGGTCCGGTGGCGTTCCCGCATCGCGCCTCGGCGTCCGAGCTTCCGCAAGCGCCTCTGTCGCATCACTGGCAGGACTCCACGCACGTCGCCAACGAAGTGGTGACCGTCGGCATACTGCACAAGAAAGTTCGGCTGGAAGCCAGCGGATTCTATGGCACCGAACCCAACGAGAATCGCTGGAACATCGACTATGGCCCCATCAATTCCTGGTCCACGCGCCTGTCGGTTTTCCCGGCGAAAAACTGGATGGCGCAGGTGTCGGTGGGACGAATCGCGCGTCCGGAACGCCAGGAGCCGGGCGACGTGGTGCGCTCCACCGCTTCCATCCACTACACGCGCCCCATGCAGGGATCCAGCTGGTCTAGCAGCTTGATCTGGGGCCGCAATCATAAAACGGCCGACCATCGCGACTCGAACTCGTACCTGCTCGAATCGGTGGCGCCGTTTCGCACCAGGAATTTTGTCACCGGACGCATCGAGCTGGTGGACAAAGACGAGTTGTTCAGCGACGATCCCGATCTGGAGGAGCGCCTGGCGCACACCGCCGGCAGCACTTTTCGCATCGCCGCCTATACGCTCGGCTACACGCGCGACATTGGCGTGTTCCACCACACCGAGACCGGCATCGGCGCCAACTTCACGGTCTACTCGATTCCCGGCGCCATCCAGCCCTACTATGGCGCGCATCCGGCCGGATTCAACGTGTTCGCGCGCGTGCGACTCAAGCCGCAGTAGCCGGATCCGTCCGCCCGACGTGCAGCAGCCACCAGATCACGGTGCCCAGCAACGGCAGGAAAGCCACCAGAGAAAACGCGGTACCGTACATGTGCTGATCGAAGAGCCGCCCCCCGATGGGCAAGACCATCGCAACCACGGCCGAAAACGAACCGGAGGCGATCCCGGCGGCCATGCTGCGCTGTTCCGATGGATACGCCAGCGCGCCGATTCGGAGCGTCACAACAGTGAACCCGGCTGCGGCGAACATTGTGGCGCTGAGCAGCGCCAGGGCGGCCGCCGAGCTCGAAAACCAGGCCACGGCTGAACACGGCAGGGCCAGCACCGACAGCAGCGAGAGCAGCCACGTTGGCCGGAGGTTCCCACGCGCGAACCGGTCAGCGATCCAACCCCAAAAGAAAAATCCAATCTCCAGTGCGGCGGGAGGAATCCAGAGCACCAACCCAAGCTGTTTCTGAGAGAGACCGTGGGATCTGGAAAGGTAGAGCGGCGCAAGATAGGTGATCCCGCCCACCGGCAGCGCTCCCAGCGAGTAACTCGCCACCAGGCTCCAGAACCGCCGCTCCAGGACGCTGGGGAACGAGAACTGCTTGGCAGTGGAGCGAAATGCAAACTTCGAGGTATCCACGCTAGTCCGCCATAGGACCAGCCACACCAGCGCCGCGACGGGCGTCGCTAGAAACGCAATGCGCCATCCATAGACGACCGCCAGGGGCGTGATCAGAAGCGGAGCCAATAAGGAGCCAGCCGACGAACCGCTGTAGGCCAAGGCGATGCCCCGCGACTGCTTCTCAGGCGGCAATGAGTCCATCGCAGTCCGGAAGCCGCCCGGAAACATCGCTCCTTCGCCGATCCCCAGAGAGCCTCGCGCCACAGCGAACCCCAGAAACGTCGATACCAGCGAGTGGCCCGCGCTGGCGACCGCCCAGATCGCGACCGAAACCGTCATGCCGATCCGCAGACCCACGCGGTCCAGCAGCGATCCCCAAACCGGAGTGCTCAACATGTACGCGAAACTGAATGCGCTGATCACCTCCCCGTAGGCCTGGGCATTCATGTGTGTATCGCGCAGAATCATCGGCGACAGCAGCGCCAAAACCTGCCGGTCCAGATAGCTCAGCAGCGTGCCCAGCATCATGATCGACGATGGCCACCATACCAGCCAGGTCCGCAACGTCGCTGGTGGCGGGGCCGCCGCCTTCGTCTCGAAAGGCATGTCGCTCTATGATGACAGAAGGGTCATGCTATGGTGATGGCCATGGATCTGGCCAAACACTGCATCGTGCAACCAGGCAGCAAGCTTCGTTTGAAGCAGCGCGATCCCGATGACACCTTCGGGAAGAAGCGCGACGACAAGGCGCTCGAAAAAACTCTCAACCGGCTGCGCGAGCAGCAGCACCTGCTGTACGCCGACAAGCGCTATGCGCTGTTGATCATCTTGCAGGCGCTGGACGCCGGCGGCAAGGACGGCACCATCCGCCACGTCATGTCAGGCGTGAATCCGCAGGGTTGCGAAGTGGTATCGTTCAAGGCGCCCTCTCAAGAAGAACACGCGCACGATTTTCTGTGGCGCGTTCACAAGACCACGCCGAACCTCGGCAACATCGGAATCTTCAACCGCTCGCATTACGAAGACGTGCTCATCGTGCGAGTCCACGAACTGGTTCCCAAATCGGTCTGGCACAAGCGCTACCGGCAGATCAACGATTTCGAGCAGATGCTCACCGAGAACGGCGTCACGATTCTCAAGTTCTTCCTGCACATCAGCAGAGAGGAGCAGAAGAAACGGTTCGAGGCGCGCATCCAGGACTCCTCCCGCAACTGGAAGCTCTCGCTGCCGGACTTCGAAGAACGGCAGCATTGGGACGACTACACTGAAGCCTACGAAGAGGCTTTGCACCGTTGCAGCACCGAGTGGGCGCCCTGGTACGTCATTCCCGCCAACAAGAAGTGGTTCCGGAACTACCTGGTGGCGGAACTGATCGTGCGCGCGCTGGATCGCATGCGCTTGAAGTATCCGCCCCCGTCGGTGGACATCTCCAAAGTGGTCCTGGAGTAAGTGGGGCAGCCAATCCTGGCTGCCGCCGGCTTCAGCCGGCACGGGTGGGTGCTGCTAAACCCCGCGCTTAGCCTTGAGCTCCGCCAGCAACCGCTCCACCTCGTCCTGCTTTTCCAGCGACGCCAGCCGATCCTCCATCGAGTCCGCGGTCAACTCCGCTTTGGCCTGGCTCAGGGCTTCGCTACGCTGCACCTTGCCCTTCATGCGGTCGAACGCCGACGCGCTGGTCGCGCCACCCATCGACATGCGCGCGTCCCCAGCCTTGTTGAGCGCCCGCGCGCGGCGATGCTGCGCGATCAGCACGTCGCTCTTGGCCTGCGCCTCGGCCAGCTTCTGCTCCAGCTTGCGCAGCGCCGACTTCAGGTTCTCCACCTGCACGCCCTGATCGGCCACCTGCTCGGTGAAGTTCTCGGCCAGCGCGCGATAGCTCAAGGACCGCTCGATCGCCGCCCGCGCCAGGTCGTCCTGCTTCTTGTCCACCGCCAGCTCGGCCTTGCGAACCCACTCGGCGTCCTTCTCCTGGTTCTCCTTCTGCTTCTTTTCGAGCAGGTGCTGGTCGGCGATCGCGATGGCCACCTGCGTCTTCACCTGCAGCAATTGATTCTGCATGTCAAGAATCACCTGCTTGATCATCTTCTCGGGTTCCTCGGCCTTGTCGATCAGATCGTTCAGATTGGCTCTGACCAGCGTAGCCACTCGCTCCATGAGTGCCATAACATTTACCTCCTAGGATTTGGCGTCGGATCCCGAGCCGTTGCCCGGCTTGGGACTCTTGTCGCCGATGCTTCTCACTCTTCCAAGTAGTTCAGACACCTTCATGCCCGAAAGCGTTTCAAACAAGGCCGGAATCTGCGCGGCCATTTGCGCGATGTCGCCGGTGACTTTGTGCATGCCGGCCGAATCCCCGTTGCCGGTGGAGACGATGGTGATCTTGTCGACGTTGGCGAGCGGCGATGCCAGCGCCCGCACCACTTCCGGCAGCCCGGTAAGCAGCTTGTCGATCACGGCCGCCTGGTTGTATTCCTGAAACGCCTCGGCCTTCACGTTCATGGCCTTCGCTTCGGCCTCGCCTTTCTTAAGGATGATCTCGGCTTCCGCTTCGCCCTGTGCCCGGATGGCGGCGGCGCGGCCTTCGGCTTCCGCGGTCAGCCGCATTTTCTCGGCTGAGGCCAGCGTCTCGATCCGTTGACGCTCCACCTCGGCCTGCTTCAACGTGGTCGCGATCAGTTCGTTCTCGCGCCGCTTGATCTCGGCCTCCTGCACCTTGATCTGCTGCTCTTTCTCCACCTGCTGGATTTTCACCTGCTCGGCCATCACCTGCTGCTGCATGATGTTGGTCTGGATGTCGTAGGCTTTATCGGCCTGGGCCTGCTGCTTCTTGGTGGCCTCCAGATACATGGCCTTCTTGATCTCCATATCGCGCGTGGCCTCGGCCTGCTTGGCTTGCGACAGCGTCTCGGCTAGCACGCGCTCCTGGTCCGCCTGCGCCCTCGCGACGGCGGCGGCGCGCGTCGCATCGGCGCGCCTGATGGCCGTGTCGCGCTCGGCCTCGGCCGCGGCAACGTCGGCGTCGCGCTTGATCCGCGCGATGTCCGGCTTGCCCATGTTGGATATGTATTCGTTCTTGTCGCGAACTTCCTTGATGGTGAACGAAATCACTTCCAGCCCCATCTTGCTCATGTCATCGGCGCAGGTGGCGCGCATGCGGTCGCCCACCATCTCCGGTTCCTTGACGATCTGCTCCACCGAGAGCTGCCCGATGATGCCGCGCAGATGGCCTTCCATCACCAGCCGGATCAGCGCCTCGCGAGCCTGGTCGCTCTTGCTCAAGAACTGCTCGGAGGCGGTCTTGATCGACTCCGGATCCGACTTCACCTTGATCTGCGCCACCGCTTCCACCGTCACCGCCACGCCCTGCTTGGTATACAAATCCTGCTGCGGCGCGACGTCGAAGGACATCAGCTCCAGCGACAGGTCGCGATAGCTTTCGATCATGGGGAAGATCACGGTGCCGCGGCCGATCACGATGCGGGTTCCCCGGAACCCGTACACCACCAGAGCCTCGTTAGGCCCGGCTTTCCGGTACAGCCTGGCGAACATCGCCATCAGAAACAGGATGGCCAGAAGGCTCAGTCCGACGATGATGAACACTTCCGACGGGATTTGCATTTTTCCTCCTAGTGGGCCGGCGATGCCGGACCGTTGCTTTCACTCAATTCTTCCCAGCGGTGCACGTACGCGATGCCCTTTTCGTAGCGCGTCACCACTACCTCCACGCCTTTGGCGATCGGCTGCCCGCCGTCGCTGCGAATGCTGGCGGCTCGCCGCACGCCGTTCTGCGAAAAAATCATTTCCCCCGTGCCGCCTTCGCGAACCGTGCTGCTGACGCGTCCCAGCACTCCCACCATGTCGTAATCCGCCGGATCCAGTTCCTGTTCGTGCGCCAGCAGAAATTTGAAGAGGAACCAGAACACCGCCGCCGCACCGCCCAGCCCGCTCATCACCGCTACGCCCAGAGCCAGCCACGCCCAGACGTTCGAATAGCGAGCCAGCAGATAGCCGGTGCCTCCGAACCAGGCCAGAAAAGCGGCGATGGTTCCGAAATTGATGGGCGAATTCTGCCCGCCGCCCATGTGTCGCCCCGCCGCCGAGTGCAGCCCCGGCAAGTGCAAATGCCCGAAGCCGCCCAGAAACGACAGCAGGCTGAACAGAAAACCAAACAAGAAGCAGCCGAGATAGAAGCTTTCCCAACTCATATCGCTTGCCTCCTGGGACGCGCGGCGGCCTCCGGCTTCAGCACCTCGAACAGACGGTCGGCCAGGTTCGGAGTATCCAGGATCGCTTCGAGCAGCAGCAGACACCGCCGCGAGTCGTCATGCTTGGCCACGCTGAGCAAAGCGCGGCCCACTTCCGGATCGCCGCGAAACCGCTCGGCGCCCTCGATCAGCCACAGGTCCAGTTGATCCTCCACGCCGCGCACGTCCGAAACCAGCTCGGTATGAAAACCCTCCGGGTCGTCCACCAGATAGCCCGGATGCACCTTGAAGAAGCGCGCCAGCAGCATGCGCGTGGAATTGGTCAGGTGCGGGCGCACGCCGCTTTCGATCTGCGAGAGATAGGACTGGCTGATGGACTTCTTCTGCTCCTGCTTCAGAGCGCGCACCACTTCCTGCTGGGTCAACTCGCGGTTGATCCCGCGCAGGGTTCCCTCCACTTCGCGCAGATAGCGGATTTTCTCGCCGAGCCTCATATTGCGATCTGCAATTACAATATCACTAATTGCAATTGCCTGTCAAGGCCACTGGCCGCCACCCCCTTTCCGCCCCCCGCCGGGTACAATAGGACATCTGGCGCCCGCATGTGGACCGGTGAATATACGTTCGTCATCCGAAACCTGGTGGAGAAGGACTTCAAGGTCCGCTACCGCAACATGTCGCTGGGCATTCTTTGGTCGCTGCTGAATCCGCTGGTCATGATGGCGGTGCTGACCTTCGTCTTCACCCAGATCTTTTCCAACTCCAGCGGCAGCAACTACCCGATTTCGGTGCTATGCGCGCTGGTTCCGCTCAGCTTCTTCCAGATCGCCTGGGTGAGCGGCACCACGTCGCTGCAGGAAAATGCAGCGCTCATCAAAAAAATTCCCGTCCCTCGCCAGGTTTTCCCGATCGCCAGCGTCTTGTCCAACTGCCTACACTTGGTCATTCAGATCGGCCTGCTGCTCGCCGCCGTCCTGGTCTTCGGCCGCGGCATCAACCGCTATTGGCTCTGGCTGCCGGTGATCTGGGGCCTGGAGATTCTGTTCGTGCTCGGGCTCACGCTGGCTTTCTCGGCGCTCAACGTCTACGTGCGCGACATGCGCTACGTCGTGGAATCAGCCAACACGGTGCTATTCTGGCTGGTGCCGGTTTTTTATTCCTTTTCGCTGATTCCCCTCCGGTATCGCGAAGTGTATCAATTCAATCCCGTCGCGGCGGTAGTGCTCATGATGCGCAACGTCCTGCTGGAAGGCCGGCCTCCGCTCATGCACACCTTGGGACTGCTGGCTGCGGTTTCGTTCGCCATGCTGCTGGCCGGACTGGTGGTCTTCGGCCGGCTGACGAAAGGATTCTACGAGCACCTGTAGGCTGCGATGACGGTCATCGAGTTCGATCACGTCTCCAAATCGTTTCCGCGTATCACCGGCCAGCAATTGCTGCGCACCCACATCCTGCGCTGGTTCGGCCCCGGCGAACGCCACCACGATTTTTTCGCCCTGAAGGATGTATCGTTCCGGATGCACGAAGGCGAAAGCCTGGCCGTGGTGGGGCGCAACGGCGCAGGCAAGAGCACGCTGCTGAGTCTGGCGGCGGGTCTGGCCACGCCCAGCCAGGGCCACGTGACCAGAGTCGGGAGAATCAACGCGCTGCTCGAGCTCGGTTCCGGATTCCATCCCGATTTGACCGGCGCCGAAAACCTGATCCTCAACGCCGCGCTGCTGGGTCTCAGCCGCCGCAAGACCATGGAGCGAGTGGAGCGCATCGTCGAATTCTCCGGCATCGGGGAGTTCATCAACGAACCGCTGCGCACATACTCCAGCGGAATGATGATGCGGCTCGGATTTTCCGTGGCGATTCAGGCCGACCCGGACATCCTCATCATCGATGAGATCCTGGCGGTCGGCGATTCCGGTTTTCAGGAAAAGTGCCGCCAGACCTTGGATGCTTTCCTGCAGTCCGGCAAGTCCCTGCTGTTCGTCTCGCACTCCGCTTCCAACGTCCGGGATATGTGCAAGCGCGCCATCTGGCTGGATCACGGCGCGGTCATCATGGACGGCGACGTCTCTGAAGTTCTGGATGCCTACGAGGGACGCGACGTCTTGAACCAGCAGAGCTAGATCGATGTTCTCAAGTGGGGCAGCCAATCTTGGCTGCAGCCGGCTTTCAACCGGCTCTCGTTGCACCGCTGCCTGGAAATGCGGCTGCGGCCAAAATTAGCCGCCCCACGCGCTACCGGCGCGTTGCTGTGGGAACCTGCTCCGCCATTTTCGCCTTCACCTGGCTCTCGATCCAGGCGTAGGTGATGGCCAGTCCCTGCTCGAGGGAAACCTGCGGCACCCAGCCGAGAGTTTTCCGCAGCAGCGTATTGTCGGAGTTGCGCCCGCGCACGCCCATGGGACCCTGGATGTGCTTTTTTCGGATCGTCACCCCGGCGATGTTCGCGATCATGTCGGCCAGCTCGTTGATGGTCACCATCCGATCCTGGCCGAGATTCAGCGGGCTGCGAAAATCCGATTGCATCAGCCGGTACAACCCCTCCACGCAATCGTCGATGTAACAGAACGACCGCGTCTGCTCGCCGTCGCCCCAGATCTCGATCACCGGATCGCCCGTGAGTTTCGCCACCGCGATCTTGCGGCTCATGGCCGCCGGCGCTTTCTCACGCCCGCCTTCCCAGGTACCCAGCGGCCCGAACATATTATGGAAACGCACGATGCGCGTCTCCATGCCGTAATCCTGCGCGTAGTGCAGGCACAGCCGCTCGGTCACCAGCTTCTCCCATCCGTAGGCGTCCTGCGGCTGAGCCGGATAAGCGTCCTCTTCCTTCAACGGCGCCGCGTCGGTTTCGGTCTGCTTGAACTCCGGATAGATGCACGCCGAGGAGGTGTAAAGATAACGCGGCACGCCGTTCTGCTTGGCCGCTTCCAGCGTGTTCAGATTGATCAGCGAGTTGTTGTGCAGGATCATGGCGTGATGCGAGCTGATGAAGCCCATCCCGCCCATGTCGGCCGCCAGCGCGAACACCTGGTCGACGCCGCGCGTGGCTTCCAGGCAGTTCTCCCAGGTCCGCAGATCGGCCAATGCGAATTCGTCCGCGGCCGTGGGCGCGTACTGCGGATTCTTCAAATCGACGCCACGCACCCAGTAGCCCCGCTTCTTCAAGTAATTCACCAGATGGTGGCCGATAAACCCACCCGCGCCGGTTACCAGGACGCGCGTACTCATTTTGGATACCTCCACAGATTCGAAATTTCGGTCAGACGGAACGGGCCACGCCGTCGGCGGCGAACGCCATTTGCCCGCCGCGCGCTTCGGACGGTCCACGGCCGCAGGCGATGTATTCGGCCACCGGTTCGAAAGCCGCTTCCGGCAGAATGCGCCACCAATCGACCACCACCGGACGCGGGTTCGACTGCCGCAGATGCTTCGGGCTGAGCGACTTGAACTCGTTCCAGGCGGTCGCGATCACCAGCACCGCCGCCTGCGACGCGCACGCTTCCATCGAGTCGGCAAATTCCACTTTGGCGCCAAGCACGCGGCGCGCGTTGTTCATCGCGGCCGGATCGTAGGCCACGATGCGGAATCCCTCGGCCACGAGATGTGACGCCAGCATGATTCCTTGCGATTCTTCAATCACCTCGGTGTCGGGCTTGTAGGACAGCCCCAGGATGCCGATGGTTTCGCCCGGGGGAGTCACTCGGATGATGCGCTCGGCCAGGCGCGCCGCTTGCCGCCGGTTCACCTGGTCCGTGGCTTTCGCCAGCGTGGCGTCCACACTCTGCAGCTCCGCGAATCGCGAGAAAGCGATGTTGTCGCGCGGGAAGCACGGCCCGCCGTAGCCCACCGCCCCCTTCAGGTACTTCCGCCCGATACGCGTGTCCAGCCCGATGGCCGCCGCTACTACGTCGGAATCGGCGCCCGGCACCTGCTCGCAAATTTCAGCCAGCATGTTGGCGTAGGAAATCTTCGTCGTAACGTAGGTGTTCACCGAGATCTTGGCCAGCTCGGCGTTGACGAAATTCATGCGCGCCACCGCGGGCTGGTTGCGGCACACGCTGCGATACAACTCCTCCAGCATGTCGCCCGAGCGCTGATCGTATGCGCCGATCAGCAGCATGTCGGGAGTCGACATATCCTGGATCACGCTGCCCAGCGCAATGAATTCCGGGTTGTAGCACAACCCGAAGTCCACGCCGCATTTCTTGCCCGAGACCCGCTCGAGCAGCGGCAGCACTTCGCCGCCGGTCGATCCCGGCATCACAGTCGTGGTGACCACCACCAGGTGGTAGCTCGATTTCTCCCTCAGCGCCTTGGCGATGCCTTCGGCTGCGTTGAGAACCATCTTGAGCGAAAAAGCGCCATCCGGACCGGACGGCGAAGGGACCAGGATAAAGGTCGCATCCGTCTTCGCCACCGCTGAGCCGATATCGCTGGTGGCCGAGAGCCGCGCCGCGGCCCCATGCACCATCTCGGCGAGTCCCGGTTCGCTGACCGGCGCGCGCCCCTGGTTAAAAGCGTCCACCGCGGCGGGATTCAAATCCACGCCGATTACCTGGTGTCCGCGGTCCGCCAACACTCCGGCGAGCACCGCGCCCAACTTGCCCAACCCAACAACAGAAATATTCATTTCGATGCCTGTATCTCAGGATTTGGATTATGATTGCGCCGTAACGCCCCAGGTCGTTACAAGCTTCAGCAATTGCCAAGTTTAGCAAAGCCGCGGTAATTCGGGCAATAAAAGGCGGTACTAGCCGCGCAGGCATTCTCACCGCCCGGCGCGCCGCTGCTGGGACGCGACCAGCAGCATGTTAACCTAGGAGTATCCATTTTTAAGCGTGTGCGGGAAGATTTTCCATGCTGAGCGATCCATCCAAGAAATATAGGCCGTTCCCCGTCATCGGATTGGCCGACCGCCAGTGGCCCTCGCGGACCATCCAGAAGCCGCCCCTGTGGTGCAGCGTGGATCTGCGCGACGGCAACCAGGCCCTGATCGAACCGATGGACGCGGCCCGCAAAACCCGCATGTTCCTCAAGCTGATCGAGGTCGGTTTCAAGGAGATCGAGGTCGGGTTTCCTTCCGCCTCGCAAACCGATTTCGATTTTTGCCGCGACCTGATCGAGCGCGATCTGATTCCCGACGACGTGACCGTGCAGGTGCTGGTGCAGGCCCGCGAGCCGTTCATCGAGCGCACCTTCGAGGCCGTAAAGGGCGCTCGCCGCGCCATTGTTCATCTCTACAATTCCACCTCGACGCTGCAGCGCCGCGTGGTGTTCGGCCTGGATCGCGCCGGCATAAAGGACATCGCCCTGAGTGGGGCTCGCGCGGTGCAGCAATGCGCCCAACTGTACCCGGACACCGAATGGCTGTTCGAATATTCTCCGGAGAGCTTCACCGGAACGGAACTGGATTACGCGGTGGAAGTTTGCGATGCGGTGCTGGACGTCTGGCGCGCCACGCCGGAAAAAAAGGTGATCATCAACCTGCCCGCCACCGTTGAGATGTCCACGCCCAACATCTACGCAGACCAGATCGAATGGTTCGGCCGCAACGTCCGCAAGCGCGACTCCATGATTCTGAGCGTGCATCCGCACAACGACCGCGGCACCGCCGTCGGAGCCACGGAACTGGCGCTGCTGGCGGGAGCCGATCGCGTCGAAGGCACCTTGTTCGGCAACGGCGAACGCACCGGCAATGTCGACATCGTCACCCTGGCGCTCAACATGTACTCGCAGGGCCTGCATCCCAAACTCGATTTTTCGCGCATCAGCGACGCCATCGAGTGCGCCGAATTCTGTACCCAGTTGCCGGTGCATCCGCGCCATCCCTATGCCGGCGACCTGGTGTTCACGGCCTTTTCCGGTTCGCATCAGGACGCCATCAAGAAAGGCTTCGCCGCTCAGCAGCCCGGCGCGATTTGGGAAATTCCCTACCTGCCGATCGATCCGAAGGACCTGGGCCGCAGCTACGAACCCATCATCCGCGTGAACAGCCAGTCCGGCAAGGGCGGCGTTTCATTCCTGCTGGAGCGCGATTACGGCATCAAGATGCCGCGCAAGCTGCAGGTCGAATTCAGCCGCGTGATCCAGCAGATCACCGACGCCACCGGCCGCGAAATCATCTCGGCCGAGATCTGGCGCGCCTTCAAAGCCGAATACCTCGATCAGCAAGCGCCGCTCGCGATTCGTGATCACTCGGAACACTCCGCCGGCGAGAGCGGCCAGTTGACCGCCACCGTGACCGACGGCTCCGCCGACCACGTGGTCTTCGGCGAAGGCAGTGGCCCCATCGACGCGTTCATTCACGCCATCAACAAAGAATTCGACCTCGGAGTCCGCATCCTGGACTACGACGAGCACGCCGTCGGCAGCGGCGCGGATGCCACGGCGGTTTGTTTCGTGGAACTCCGAGCCGGCGACAGCGACCCGGTGATGGGCGTGGGCATGCACCGCAACATCCTGACCGCCTCGCTGAACGCCATCACCAGCGCCTTGAATCGCGCCATTCGCGACAAAGTGATCGCGCTGCCGAAGAGCAGCGTCCCGGCCGGAACAGTCTCGGCTTAGCTCAGACGCCGTTCTGGTCCGCTGATACCTAAGACAGAACCCCAACCTCCCGGCTGGAGCGAGCTTGTCATAATGAATGCACATGCTTCAGCTCGCCCTGGGCCTGCTCTTTCTCTGGGCCCAGCAATCCCCGCCATCCGAATCCGCCACAACGTCCGAGACCGCGCAAAAACCGTCCGAAGAAAAGCGCACGGAGCTCAACCTCCTCGGCACAACCAACTCGGACGCCGGAGAAAGCCGGCGCAACGAGAACATTCAGTTCAACCTCATCGACAACAATGCCCTGAAGGAGCTGAACTTCAGGCTCGGCACCAACGCGACCATCGTTACCGAGTTCCAGCCTGAACGCAAGTACTTCGGCACGGAGTTCGGGAACACGCCCGCCTCGCCCATCCATCTCAATCCGCTCCGGCCTCCGCGCGACTTCCACGGCGGCGTGTCCTTCACTCATTCGAACAGCATCTTCAGCGCGCGGTCGTTCTTCCAGGTCGGCGGCGTGCAACCCGCGCACGAGAACAACTACGGTTTCACTGCCGGCCTGGGCCTGTGGCGCGGCGCCCACCTGTCCCTCAACGGCTCTCAACAAAAGCTGCGCGGCAGCGTCAACGGAAACGTTCTGGTTCCGCTCGAGAGTGAACGCACGCCGCTCACCACAGACCCCGCGGTCTACGCACTCATCCAGCGCTGGATCGACGCCTACCCCAAGATCGCGCCCAACCGTACCGACATCGACCCGCGCGCGCTCAACACCAACTCCCCGCAGTCCATCGACACCGACTCCACCGGCATCCGCATCGACCAGGACCTGGGCGCGAAGGACAAGATCATCGCCCAGCACAACTTCACCAACCAGAAGGTGATGGCTTTCGAGTTCGTGGCCGGACAGAATCCCGACACCGATACGAAGTCCCACAGCGCGCGCATCACCTGGAATCACGTTTCCAATCCGCGCTCGCTCTTCGATCTCACCATCGGTTTCGACCGCGTCCACTCGCTGCTCACTGCCGAACCCAACGCCGTCGGGCCGCAGGTCGTGATCGGAACCTCCTACCAAAGCCTGGGCCCCGGCAACGGCATCCCCATCGATCGCCGCGTCAACCGCTTCCGTCACGCCGTGCTCTACCGCCGTCAGATTGGCAAGCACCTGTTCTCCGCCGGCGCCGAAGTCGACCGCCTCCAAAACAACGGCCTGGAGTCCTCGAGCGAGCGCGGCAACTACTATTTCCGTTCGGATTTCGGCCGCGACGCCATCACCAATTTCCGCATGGGCATCGCCAGCCGCTATTCAGCCGCCATCGGAGACGGACATCGCGGTTTTCGCTGGTTCGAGCAACAGTATTTCGCCGGCGATGTCTGGAAACTCCGGCATGATCTGACCATCAGCTACGGCCTGCGCTACACGCCCGCTACCGCGCCGGTGGAAGTGAATCACCTCACGCCAGTGGACTTCGATTGCGACTGCAACACCTTCGCACCCCAGTTCGGATTCGCTTTCGAGACGCGCGCCGGGGTAATCCGCGCCGGCTACGGACTCCAATTCGGCGACATCTATCCGCAGACGCTCCAGCAGGGCCGCTGGGACCCTCCGAATTTTCTCAAGATCGAGGTGCAGGCCCCGCCGTCGCTCTTCACTCCTCTGCAGAACACCGACCTGGGACCCGGCGCGCGCCATTCGCAGTTCGATGTCCCGCGCAACCTCGAAGCGCCCTACTCCCACCAATACACGTTGCTTTGGGAGCCGACCTTCGGCAAGGCCTGGTCGCTCCAACTCGGCTACATCGGCTCGCGCACCCACAAACTTTTCATGATGTGGTTCGACAACCGCGCCGTGCCCGTCCCCGGCATCCCGCAAACCACCGATACCATCACCGAGCGCCGCCCGGACCCGCGCTACTTCGAGCTGCGGCAGGTGAAGAACGCATCCAACGCCTACTTCGACGCAGCCCGCGTCACCCTGAAGACTCCCGCCTGGCACGGCTTCACCGGCGATGCTTCGTACTGGTTCAGCAAAGCCATCGACACCGGCAGCGCCTACACCAACATGGCTGCCGGAGATGAAGCGCGCCAGGGCTACGCGCAATCGCCGGATCTGGTCGCCCAGGATCTGAAAGGTCCCAGCGCGTTCGATCAGTCGCACGCCGTGATGGTGCGCTTCCAGTATGCGTTTCCGTCACTCGCGTCCGGCTATCGTCTGCTGCGCGATGTCGCCAATGGCTGGCGAGTCTCGGGCGTCTTCCTGGCGAAGACCGGGCTTCCGTTCACCGTGATCACCGGCTCGGACGGCCCCGGTTCCGGCAACGTGGACGGCAGCAGCGGCGATCGGCCCAACTTGCTCGACCCCGGCATCCTGGGCCGCTCCATCAACAACCCGGACACCTCCAGCGCACTGCTGCCGCGTTCGGCTTTTGGTTACATCACGCCCACCGAATCGCGCGGGAGTCTCGGATTCAATACCTTCCGCCGCGGCGGCATTCGCAACATGAACGCCGCGCTGGCGCGTTCCTGGACGCTGCACTCAGACTGGCACGCCACGTTCCGCGCCGAATCCATCAACTTCTTCAACACTCCCCAATTCGCCGATCCGAATCCGGACTTGAGCTCGCCCGCCTTCGGCAAGATCACCAACACTCTCAACGACGGCCGCAGCTTCCAGTTCACCGTGCAGCTTCAGTTTTGACGAACCAGTTTTAGTGAACGGTGTACTTGGCCTTCAATGCGAACGGCGCGATCTCCACGTCAAATTGTTCGCCGCTCGCGCGGACCATCTGATACGTGCCGTGCATCATGCCCACCGGCGTCTGCAGCGGGCACCAGGACGAGTACTTGAACGATTCGCCGGGCGCCAGCGCCGGCTGCTGGCCCACCACGCCCGGACCTTTGACTTCCTTGGACTGGTCCGCCGCGTCCGTGATGATCCAGTGCCGGCTGATGAGCTGAACCGTCTCGGTTCCCAGGTTGGTGATCCGCACCGTGTACTCAAAAACCCATTCGCCCTCCTGCGGGCGCGAGTTGCCAGCCGAATATTGCGACAGCACCTCCACCCGGACATTCTCGGTGGTGGCGTCGGACAACGCAGGAAGATCCGCCCTGAGAGCAGCCATGGAATGCTCATCATAGCAGTCCGAAACTCGCGGCCGCATCCGTTCCGGGCCCGCTCGCCATTGGACCGCGCCCCCAACCATGCTGCATAGCGCTCGTACGGTTCTGCTGCTATCATCGCTTGCGAGGGCCCGCCATGCCGATCACCCCGCCTTCTCGCCGGAGATTCATCTGCGCGATTCCCGCCGCGACCGGTCTTGCGCTTTCCGGCCGGCTTTCCACTCTGCGCGCGCAGTCACTCACGGAAAAAAGCCGGCTGTCGGCTCGCCCATCCAAAGCCACCGGATCGGTCCCCGCCGGATTGCATCCACTCGGATTGCGCGCCGAGCGCGACGCCTTGCTCTATGTTCCGGAGTCGGCCGCGAAATATAAGCGCGTCCCCCTGATCATCTCCTTGCATGGGGCCGGGCGCACCGCGGATCGCGCCATCGAACTGCTCAGATCGCTCTCCGACGAGCACGGGTTCCTGCTGCTTGCTCCGGCGTCGGAGGCCGAGACCTGGGACGTAATCCGGTCGACGTACGGGCCGGACATCGCATTCCTCAATCAGTCACTTGCCCGCACCTTCGAGCTGCGCAACGTTGATCCACGCCGCGTCGCCATCGCCGGGTTTTCCGACGGAGCTTCCTACTCGCTGTCCGTGGGCCTGACGAATGGCGATTTCTTCCGCGCCGTCTTCGGCTTTTCCCCGGGCTTCATTATTCCCGGAGAATTCACGGGCCGGCCGGACATCTTCATTTCACACGGAACCATCGATCCGATTCTTCCCATCGACGAGTGCAGCCGGCGTATCGTTCCCGCACTGAAGCGCTCCGGCTACCGCGTCACCTATCGCGAATTCGAAGGGAAACACACGCTCCCGCCCGAGATCGCATCTGAGGCCATGCGCTGGTTCATGCACCTGGCCTGAACACCCTGACAGACCGGGCGAGTCAGCGCCACCGTGGTCCGCAAGGCGTATACTTGCAGATAAGTGGAGGGAAAATGAATTTTCGACGCCTCTGTTTCGTAGCTGGACTCACTGCGCTTGCTTCCCTGGCGCAGGGCCAAGTCGCGCCGCACCCGGCACTGGCGGTTGCCAAATCCGTGAACCGGACCTGGACGCCGCCCCGCACCGCCGACGGACATCCCGACCTGCAAGGCGTCTGGTCCAACAACAACGCGACGCCGCTCGAGCGGCCCAAGGAGCTGGCCGGTCGAGCCCTGCTTACGGACCAGGAAGTCGCGGCCATGAAAAAGAAGGCGGCCGAACTCTACAACGGCAAAGGCGATGCCGCATTCGGCGATACCATCTTCGAAACCGTCTGGGCCAGCCTCAAGGGCACCACTGCGGGTCCGCACGTCAAGGCCGCCAACGAGTTCGACAGCGGCACGGGCGACTACAGTTCCGAATGGATCGTCGCCCGCGACTGGGACAACCGGACTTCGCTCATCACCGATCCGCCGGACGGACGCATGCCCCCCATGACGCCTGAGGCGCAAAAGAGACGTGCTGCTACTTTCGCGGCATCCACCCATCCGGCCGCCGGGCCCGAAGATCGCGGCTTGTCGGAACGCTGCATCACCTTCGGCTCGCCGCAACTAACCGCGGGATATCAAAGCTACACTGAGGTTCTCCAATCGCCCCACGCGGTGGTCGTCATGACCGAAATGATTCACGATGCCCGCGTGATTCCACTCAACGGCGGTCCCCATCTTCCCTCTACCTTCCATCAGTGGCAGGGGGATTCGCGCGGCCATTGGGAAGGCGACACGCTGGTCGTCGACACCACCAACTACAAATCCAAAGCCTTCATGTCCATGTCCAGCGAAAAACTGCATGTGATCGAGCGCTTCTCCCGCACCGGCCCGGAGACCCTGCAATACGAAATCACCATCGATGACCCGGACACCTGGACCAAACCATGGAGCCTCATGATTCCCTTGCGTAGCTCCGACCATCCCATCTACGAGTACGCCTGCCACGAGGGCAATATCGGTCTCGCCGGCATCCTGGCCGGAGCCCGCGCCGAGGAGCGCGCCGCCGCCGGGTCTTCAAACCAACGGCCGAAATAAGTCCAGCGCAGCCGATGCCAGAATGAATGGCACGGCCGCAGTGTGCGGCAAAATCCGTCTATGCTACAATTCCTGCCAATACGGGGAAAGGAAGACGCCACTAGTATGCGCTTGCGAAATTATCCGGCATTCCTCTTGTTGTCCGCTCTGACAGTATTCGGCCAAGGCACCCAAGGCACGATTAGCGGATCGGTGACCGATCAGGACGGCGCTGCCGTCGCCAATGCCCAGGTCGAGGTCAAGAACGAAGCCGGCGCTCAGTTCCAGGCCAAGACTTCGGCCTCCGGCGGCTACACGCTCTCTCAATTGCCCGTGGGCACATATCGGATCGCGATCGCTTCGCCTGGATTGCAGCCGTTTTCCAAAGACAAGATCGCGGTTCAACCCGGACAAACCGTGCGCCTGGACGCTCGCCTGGCCGATTTTCCCTCCCTGGGCTCCGTGGGAGAAGATCGAACATTCTACGCCGAAATTTTCGAATCCCATAAGACGCCCACCGGCCCCGCACCCCGCACTCCCGGCGGCCAACCGGATTTTTCCGGCGTATGGCATCCGCTGCGCGATGTCGATCCTGGAAAGCCCCAGCCTCTTCCCTGGGCCGAGGAACTCTCCAAACAGCGGTTAGCCAACAATCTCAAGGACCTTCCTTCATCATTCTGCCTGCCCAGCGGAATCCTGGCGGCGCCCGCCCTCCTGCCCTTCCGGATCATGCAAAACTCCACCCTGTTGGCCATCCTCTACGAAGGAGAGCTGCCACGCCAGATTTATCTGGACGGGCGCAAACATCCGGAGGAGTCGCTCTCGCCGTTTGTCGGCCATTCAGTCGGCAAATGGGACGGAGATACGCTGGTGGTGGACACGGTGGGCTTCAACGATAAGACCTGGCTGGATGCCCTGGGACATCCGCACACCGACAAGATGCATGTCATCGAACGCTTCCGGCGCAAGGACCTGGGGCATCTGGAAGTGGAGTTTACCATCGACGACCCGGGCGCCTACAAGACGCCGTGGATCATCAAGAAGGCCACCGAACTCGCCGACCCCTCCGACGAGGTCGGCCAGTACGTCTGCACCGAGAACAACCGCGACGTGCCGCATCTGGTCGGGAAATAATGGCGCGCACAACAGGAGATTACAAATGAAGAATGCGACGCTGCTCGCCGGGGCCGTTTGCCTCGGGCTGCTGTTCTCAGTGATGCCCGCGCCCGCGCATCACGCGTTCATCGCTGAGTTCGACGCCAACAAGCGCGTCAAAGTCTCCGGGACGGTTACCAAACTGGAGTGGACCAATCCGCATGCCTGGCTCTACGTGGACCTGAAGGACGAAAGCGGGAAAATAACCAACTGGGCATTTGAGATGGGCAGCCCAAACACACTGATCCGCCAGGGTTGGCGGAGGACTGCACTCAAAGAGGGAGACCAGGTCGTGGTGGAAGGCTTTGCCGCCAAAGACGGCAGCAACATGGCCAACGCCCGCAGTGTAACGATGCCCGATGGCCGCAAAGTCTTCGCCGGTTCCCCCGAGACGGACGGCGGACCAGCCAAGTAGCCTTTTTTCGAAACAGACTCCCGGGCGCCGGCCCCCCGGCTATAACACGCCCCCTGCCGGACGAAGATAACCTTGCAGCGGCCTCTTTGGTAGTGTCTGAAATCTGCGTTGTTAACTCTTCCAATCGGAGTCGCCGATGTTACCTATTCTGCCTTGGTCGTCAGTGACGAAGAAATGGACCCTTCTCTCGCCTGATGTTAGGAGAAACCGCTTGCCGATGTTACGATGCGCCCAGAATGTGTCGCCACGCTTCCACACTCGCCCTTCGATGGACAGACCACCCTCAGAGCGTGGGAATCCGTCGCCACACCACAGCATGTGCCGATATAGGCGTATGTCACACAAAATCGGAATAGCTTCGCCCGTCTCGTCCGAAACAACTGTCGCCGTTCCTGTAATCTTGTCGAGCTCTATTAGTTCATCTGCTTTCGTATGGTTCATATGGAGGGACCTAGAGATGAGCGTTACAAACCACAATACTATTCCTGTAAGTCCAAAAGCACGTGCGCACGTGCACTTGAGCTGTTTCAACGAAGAGCCTGTCCACATTGCGGAGAGAGATTGGCAACAGCCGATCCACTCTCAATGCTGCGCGGTAACGGTCTCTGACCAAGTACCTCAGCGGCCTCGGCGCGGTTCACGGGTTCTTTGCTATTAAGAAGTTCGACCTTAGGCTCTCTAAAGCGGCGCTCGGACTTTTCCACTGGTTTCGCCGGGACGGAGGATTCAATAGGGGATTCGATTGGCGATTCGCTACCTCAAGCAGTTCTCGCTGATAGTCCCTCCACTTCTGGGTGCCCTCGATCCAGCCCGCAATCTCAGCGAATGTATTTTCTAGCCACGCTTCGTCGAGTTGGCCCGCGCTCCTTCTTACAACCTCATTGCATCGATTCCTTACGGTCGTCAGCAGATCAGCTCGGAAGCGGTTTACAACGTCAACTACTCGATCAACATCCCACTCGTCGCGCGCTCCTAATTCACAAGCCTCATGTGCATAGGCTCCTAAGATCATCGCCACCCACTGCATTTGTGTGTGAACAAAAACGTTGACCCCGATTGGTTCGGTCAATGGTGGGGAAGCGCGTCTCGCGTTCGCGTAATCACTATCAGCCCGGATTACAGCTGCGATGAGCCTTGCTTTTGCTGCGCGTGAAAATTCCTTTGGATACTCCAATCGTCTCCCTTGCGCCACAGCACAGAGAGGGCTTACGATGAGAATGTCTCAGGTTCGCATCGAAGAAGCCCCGGCCTCCGCGCTGGGCTTTTCGTTTTGGGAACCATTCTATCGAGGTTTGCTGGACGATGACAAAAGTCCGCAGACACGCTTTCTAAAGGGAGCAGAAACGATGATCTCGAAGAACGATTTCGATCTGTTCACAGTGCTTGTGCAGAAGGCTGACGAAGCTTTTGATGGTCATCTGACCGTGATGAAATTTACGACGAACTGGAGAGTCGGTTTCGCGACTCCCAGTGATCGCGCTGACACCGATGACATGTCGGCGGGGAAAACGTTCGCGGAGGCAGCACAGAAGGCGTTAGACAGAGCAGGCGCGAGCGGGAATTAGAAGCACGACGACGGCTACTCGGTATGCTTGCGCGCCCTTCCACCAGCGTGCGTTTTCCGAGCGGCGGCCATGCGCTTGTAGTGCTCCGATCCGAGCTTCCCCGCAGTGGTACTCCCTCCCTTGCTTCCAAGTACGGCGGCGGCGTTCATACGGCGGTGCTTCAGTAGATCGTCTTCAATAGCGACGGCGGCGCGTAGGTTCTCTCGACACGCGGCAGTTCGATTCTGCGGCAGCGGCGGGGTGGTCTCCAGGATCAGGTCCGCTTCGAGAATCAGATTCCGCAGCGCTTCGAGTGAGTTTCGGTCGGTCGCCATACTTCAATGGTGCGGTCTATCGGACCGGAAAGCAATCTCACGCGGATTTCTTTCAACGCAGATTTCAGACACTACCGCCTCTTTGACAATGTACGGCGAACCACCGTACAATTGAAGCGTTAAGGCGCGCATGCCTGAGCCAGGAAACAGAACATCGCGAATCGAGGCTAGGATAGCGCCCGACGCCCTTGCCATCGTACGCCGCGCCGCCGAGATCCAAGGCCGCTCGGTCAGCGACTTTGTCGTTGCTGCCGCCCAAGAGGCCGCTCTGAAGACCGTGGCCGAAGTAGAAGTCATCCGGCTCTCACGACGGGCGCAGGAACAGTTCGCCAACCTCTTGCTGAATCCGCCGAAGCCCAAACCTGCCCTTATGCGAGCCTTGAAACGCCGACGCGCTCTGATCAAGGATTAGCATTGACCGTCTCGTTCCGGATTGAGCCGCTCTCGGCCGCTCACCACCGGTCCGGATTTCAAAGCGGCTCAGAGCCGCTCGACCGGTACCTCCGCGAACAAGCCTCGCAGGACATCAAGCGTCATATTGCGACCTGTTTCGTAGCCGTGCACATTGAAACGGGCGAAGTGGCTGGCTACTACACTCTCACCGCCACAAGTATCCCGGTCGACCAGCTCTCCCGGCAAATTACCAAGAAACTTCCACGCTATCCGGTGATTCCCGCGGCGCTACTTGGCCGGCTTGCCATAGGCCGGCGTGATCAGGGCGCCGGACTCGGCTCTGCTCTTTTGGCAGACTCAATCATGCGCGCCGCCCGCGCCGAACTGGGCGTCTTCGCGATCGTGGTGGACGCCAAGGACCAAGCCGCCCAGCGTTTCTACGAACATCATGGCTTCACGCCGTTGGCCGGCGAGCAGCGCCGCCTGTGCCTACCGATCGCCACCGCTCTCCGCGCGCTGGAAAACCGACCGTTCACTTAAAAGGCCTGCATACACTCGAACGGCCATCCCTCCAAACATACTATGCTTCCCTCTGGTGCGGGCTTGAACCAGCAAATTGCCCCTTCCGAGACTTGCAGACAAAACCTCCGTTGGTCTGTGACCAATCGAGCATCGCCACAGGCGTGGAAGGGCTTGTCGCGGGCGGAATCAGCGCTGTCAAGCGTTCCAGATTCAGACTTCTCGTTCAGATCGACTGGCCCGCATCTATGGGTCGTCCAATTGTTAACACTTGACGTGGATCGCCCCTCCCGAGGCCGGGGCCCCCTATAATTGGCTTATGGCCGCAAAGAAGGCTGGCGCAAAGTACATCGAAGTAAAGGCATCTGTGGCAAAGCAACGGGGCTGGCGGATATTCAGCTTCGTGCTGGACTCAGTGACCTTCGATCGTATTGCTTTTGTAAGTCGGCGCGATGATGACAAGGATGCCGGGTATCAACGCAATCTTTCGAAGCAGCGCGCGGCCGACATCGCGCGTTACATCGACAAAGAAAATGGCTGTATCCCGAACAGTATTCTCGTCAATCTGGAAGAGGGTGCGACCTATGATGAAAAGTCCCAAACTTTGCGAATTCCTTATCAGCCCAAGGCGGCGTGGGTGATTGACGGACAGCATCGCATGTTCGGTTTACGACAAGCCAGAACTACCTATGATCTCGTCGTCACCGCCTTCCTTGATATCGATGTTTCCGAACAGGCAAAGCAGTTCAAAATCATCAATTCCAAGCAGAAGGGAGTGCCAACCTCCCTTCTCTACGACCTGCTAGATCTGACAAAAGACGGAACGTATGTGCAGCAGAGGGGCCACGAACTTGCAACCAGACTCAATGATGATCCCGAGTCACCATGGTATGGTCAGATCGACCTGACTGGGTCTGGTGATGGTCTGATAACGCAAACGCGAGTAGTTACGGCCGTAGAAAATCTAATATCTGATCGGGGTGCCTGTTCCAGTACTCGGAAGAGGAGCAGTATGGGATCCTAAAGAACTACTTCACTGCCATTAAGACAATTTTCACGAGCGACTGAGGAAACAAGAACAGCGTGCTCACAAAGGCTCTAGGGTTTTCAGCTTGGCTGATTGTGCTTCCCCAGGTTCTTACTGTTTGTTTGCAGCGCTTCCAGGATTTTACCGTCAAATCGATCCTTGCGGTTCTAACGCCAATCAAGACATATAACTTTTCCTCGGACCACCATAGAGGTTGGGCCGGGCATCCCGGCGAGAATCGGCTCGCGGGTGCCCTGGCTGATGCTCTTAAGGGTAGTGAGCCTAAGGAACCTGCGAAGAAGGGCGCTTTGCAATTGGTCTGAACGCTACCGTGACGTTCTCAGATTTGGAGGTAGCCGTATCCCAATCTTTCCGAAAACACGGATTTATCAGGGACAACGTACTCTCTGTCTGGACACCTGCTGCTGGGAAAACACAACACGCGTTTTCCCGTGAGCTTGCCGGTGCGATGCTATGCGAGGCGGACGCGTTTTTTGATCGGGCCCTGGCACTCTACCTATTGCGCAGTCATCTTCGCGAGTTGCAGGCATCTACCTGGGCCGGAGTGGCAACGTACTACGCCAATTACTTCCTGGCTCTCAGTTTTATTCGACTTCATATGCGATCCGTCACCCATCTGCCTTCCGGGCCAATATTCGAGTTGACACGCACGGATGACCACGCACCGTATTTCAAGATTCAGCGGCGAAGTGAGCGACAGAGTCACGCCGACGTCTGGCGGGCATATTACGCGGTCGTAACGGAGATGGCTTGGCCAGATCGCGCGACGGTGACGGATATAGCTCCCACACTACCCAGCCTTCGGTTCAGAGAACAGCTGTATCGTGAACGAATAAATTACCGGCCCGGAGAGGGCTTCGAAGAGATTTACCTGACGCGAACCCGTTACCTCAAATCGCTCAAAGTGGCATTGATGGATGATGGAAGAGCGCCCCTGACACTATCTGATCCAGCCTACACCGACAGAATGGCGGCGTACCGGTTGAAGCACATGGCAACCTTGCTCCATCGACTCAGTGACTCCCGAATTGACACTGACATAGAAGCTTCTTCGTGGCATCTTCGCAGGGATATGGTTGAAAGATACGCGCGCGATCAGGCCGACAGGCGTTTCGGAGGATCACTGATTGCTGATGCTGCATAATCGCGCGTCATGCCCGGCCAGTTCAATTCGAGCGGTGATTCCGTTCGCCTTCTTCGGCTAAACCTGCTCGGTTGCGTTGCAGAGCGCCGCGTACTCATCCAGTGTGGGCTCCGGGATCGCATACGACATGACGACACTACCAACCGCCTCCGCTTGCTCAAACCCTAGCCAGCCCATCGGTGAGTCACCAGTCTCCCTCCGCCCTCTTCCCCGTCCTTATCAACAACCTCCGCAACTTCCCCGCGTCGGCCGCTCCGCCCCCATGCTATCCCGGTTCCGAGGTCACCCAATGTCGTCTCCAGCCATCGCCCCTGTCGATCGGCGCGCCATCAACCGCGCCAACTCCCAACACTCCACCGGCCCCCGCACCGATTCCGGCAAGCAGCGTTCCTCGCTCAACGCCCT
>JAIQFN010000073.1 GCA_020073265.1 Terriglobia bacterium
CATCGTGCTGCTGCAGCTTCCAGCGACCGCCCCTGCTCCCGGTTCCAACATTTTCATTCCGGGAAGCCTGGGGATCAGCGGCACCGGGGGGTTCGCGGGCTTCCAGGCCAGCGGGATCAATGCCGGGGCAATCATCAGCATCTTCCTGACGTATGGGACCGCGACGTATCAGTAGACCCGAGAGGCAACTTAGATGAGGACCATCCGGCTTCGATCCTTAATTTGCTGCGCGCTCTCCGCGAGTCTGTTCTGCAGCCAGAACGCGCTGGCCGCACTCTGCAACACGCCGATGTTCGCAGCGGCGCGCTCATTCAACGCGGTCGGCGACAGCCCGTGGTTTGTGGTTTCGGGCGACTTCAATGGAGACGGCAAAGCCGATGTGGCGGTCGCGAATCTCAGCTCGAGCACCATCTCGGTGCTGCTCGGGAACGGCGATGGGACTCTGCGAACCGCGGTCAACTACCCCGTTGGAGCCGATCCGGCGTGGCTTGCGGTGGCCGACCTGAATGGCGACGGCAAGCTGGATCTGGCAGTCGCCAGCCAAGGCTGTTCTCCTTGTAAGCCGGGCCAACTCGGCGGCGGAATCTGGGTCTTGCTCGGCAACGGCGACGGCACGTTTCGCGCGGGGGTCAACTACGGGCCCAATTCCGCGGGGTCGGTGACGGCGGCCGACCTAAACGGTGACGGAAAGCCCGACTTGGTGGTAGGCAACCTTGGCGGTAGCGGGGCCGAGGTGCTGATCGGCAAAGGCGACGGCACATTCCAGGCCGCAACCGCCGTCGGCGCGGGGGCCCCGGGAGGACTGGCCAACACGGTGGCGGACGTTAACGGGGACGGCAAAGCCGACATCATCCTGGCGAATACGAACACGGGTAACATTGCCGTCCTACCTGGTAACGGTAACGGCACCTTTAAGGCCGCGGTTAACTCCGGAACGCAAACCTTGTCGGGCGGATTCATTTTCCTGACGGTGAGGGACCTCAACGGCGACGGCAAGCCCGACGTGGTCGCCACCAATGGCTTCGCGAATTACGTTCAAGTCTGGATCGGCAACGGCGACGGCACTTTCAAGCCTCCCGTGAACTATACCGTCGGCAACCAACCGACCAGCATCGCGATCGGCGACTTCAATGGCGATGGCAGGCCCGATATGGCGGTCACCGGCGGCGATGGCCTGGCTCCTTCCGTTGCGGTGTTGATGGGCAAGGGCGACGGGACTTTTCAGGCTGCGGTGTACTACATCCCAACCGGAAACCCACTGCTCTCCATCACCACCGGCGACTTCAACGGCGACGGCCGAACCGATCTCGTGATGATCTCGCAAGTGGTCGCATTGCCGGCGGGAGTCTGGATTGTGCTGGGGAACGGCGACGGCAGCTTCCAAACCGCCGCCGACTACAAAGCCGGAACCGGTCCGCAGACTGCCACGGTGGGCGATTTCAATGGCGACGGAGTGCCGGATCTGGCTGTCGCCAGCAATGGCTCGAGCACCGTATCGGTGCTTCTGGGAACTGGCAACGGAACTTTCAAAACAGCAGTGAACTATCCGGCAGGGCAAGGCGCGACCGGAGTCGCGTCCGGGGACTTCAACGGCGACGGCAAACCGGACCTGGTGGTTGCCAATGTCGCGGTGGGCACGATTTCAGTACTGTTGGGAAATGGCGACGGAACCTTCCAGGCCAAGAAAGATACGCAGATACTCTTCGGGGCGCTGGGCGTGGCCGTGGGAGATTTCAACAAGGACGGTAAGGCGGACGTAGCCGTGGTCAGCATCATCGGAATCTCCGTGTTAATCGGGAAAGGCGACGGAACCTTCCAGGCGCCCGTGACGGCCGGCTCCCGCTCGGGTACCGGAAACGTCGTGGTGGCCGATGTCAACGGCGATGGCAACGTCGATCTGGTGGTGTCCAACAACTCGTCCAACACCGTGTCGGTGCTGCTCGGCAACGGCAATGGAACGTTCCAGGGCAACGTTGACTTTACCGCCGACACCAAAAAGTCGGTTCAATCCGTGGCGGTGGGCGACGTGAATGGAGACGGCAAGCCCGACCTGGTGGTGGCCAACTTCGGCTGCAGCGACTGCAGCGATACCAGCATCACCGGCAACGTCGTTGTTCTGCTGGGCAACGGCGACGGCACGTTCCAGAGCGCGGTGAGCTACTTCGCCGGCGACAAGCCGCAATCCGTGGCCATCGCGGACTTCAACGGCGATGGCGCGTCTGATCTGGCGGTCACCAACTTTCTTCCGTGGACGATTTCCATCCTGCTGAACCAGGGGGACGGCACCTTCGCTGCCGCGTTTCCCTACGGCGCCGGCAACGGCACGCTCTTCGTGATGGCGGCGGACCTGAATGGCGACGGAAAGCCGGACTTGGCGGCTCTCAACGGCGGCTCCAACGACGTCTCCATTCTCCTGAACAATTGCTCCTGCGCCGGCGGCAGTTGCGTGAGCATCACATCGGCGCTGCATGGCGCAAGTTTTCTGCCCGGTTTCTCTTCCGGACAATGGGTGACGATTCAAGGCAACGGGCTCTCCGGCGCGACCAAGATTCTCGATTTCGTGAATGGCAGCTACCCCACCGAATCGGGCGGCGTTTCCGTAACGATCGGCGGAGTACCGGCGTTTCTCTACTATGTGAGTGCCACGCAGTTGAATGTGATTTCTCCCGACAACCTGCCCAGTCCAGGTTCGGCTCAAGTGGTGGTGACCAACAATGGCATCCCGAGCCAGCCCGCGACGGCTCAGATCCAACCATTCGCTCCCGCGTTCTTTCCTTGGCCGGGCGGCTACGCGGTCGCGACCGATCCCAATTTCCAATTCCGAGTCAAGGCGGGGACGTTTCCAGGAGTGAGCACGGCCCCCGCCGCGCCCGGAGATGTTCTGATCCTGTGGGGCACCGGCTTCGGTCCTTCCAGTCCGCAGGTGCCGGCGGGACATCAGGCGCCTGCCGATCAGACCTACAACATAGCCACTCCGGTTCATGTTAAGATCGGCGGCGTCGACGCGACGGTCTACGGGGCAGCGTTCGCGTCAGGCTTCGCCGGACTGATTCAGGTGGCCGTGCAAGTCCCGAACCTGAGCGATGGCGACTATCCAGTAATCGCGGAAGTGGGAGGCGTGTCTTCACCGTCCACGACGCTCCTGACGGTGAAGAAGAAGTGAGCAGTACCGGGAGCTGTACAAGGAGATTCGGAGCAACCATGCGGCTTATCGTTGCCACGTATGCGATCCTGACGGCGTCACTGCTGTGTCAGGGACAGGTGATCACCACGGTGGCGGGAGGAAACCCCAACGACCTCGGCGACGGAGGCCTCGCCACTAACGCCAATCTCAACGAACCCACGTCCGTAGCTTTTGATGCGTTGGGCAACCTCTACATCGCCGACTACATGAACAACCGGGTCCGTAAAGTCACGGCCGGCATCATCAGCACGGTAGCGGGCACCGGGAGTTCGGACGCGACCGGAGACGGACAGTCGGCCGTCACCACCGCGATCCACCTGCCTTGGGGTCTGGCAGTGGACGGTGTGGGGAATATTTACTTCGTGGAACGGGCCTCCCATCTGGTGCGCATGGTAGACACGCTCGGGATCGTCCATACGGTAGCCGGCACCGGAAAATCCGGTTTCTCCGGCGACGGCGGCCGCGCCACCAGCGCTCAACTTAACAATCCGTTCAACGTGGCCGTGGACGGCGCGGGCAATCTTTATATCGCGGACACCATCAACCATCGCATCCGCAAGGTCGACACGAAGGGAATCATCAGCACGGTGGCGGGCAACGGGACACCGAGCTCCTCTGATACCAGCGGCACAGCGACCACGGTTGGCATCTACAGTCCTTACGCCGTGGCGGTAGACAGCAAGAACAACCTGTACATCGCGGAGGGCAACCGCGTCCGCAAAGTAGACACGAACGGAATCATCAGCACCGTGGCAGGCAACGGAAACGCTGCCTACTCCGGCGACAGCGGGCCTGCAACCAAGGCGTCCTTGCAGACTCCGCAAGGCGTGGTGGTGGACGGCGCGGGAAATGTCTACATCGCGGATTCGTTCAACAACCGCGTGCGAAAGGTGGACACCGCTGGCATCATCACGACCATCGCCGGAGGTCACACGGGTTCATTCGGCGATGGCGGGCCGGCCGTAAACGCTAATCTCGTGCTGCCTATTGGTCTCGCGCTGGACAGCGCCGGCAATCTCTATATTGCGGACACCAACCACGACGCGATTCGCAAGGTCACTGGTATCGCGGCAGCAGCAGGACCGAGCATCTCTTCCGTGCTGAACGGCGCTAGTCTACTGTCGGGGATCACTCCCAATTCTTGGGCCACGATCAAGGGCGCCGGCCTGGCTCCCGTCACCGACACCTGGGACAAAGCTATCGTGAACGGCAAACTGCCGGCCTCGCTCGACGGCGTGACCGTCACCGTCGGCGGAAAGCCAGCCTACTTGTATTACGTCAGCGCTGGCCAGATTAACTTCGTTGTTCCCGACATCGGCTTCGGCGCCCAGCAGGTGGTGGTCACCAACGGCTCCGTCAGCAGCGCGGCGTTCACCGTGACGTCGTCTCAATTCGGGCCGGCATTTTTCCAGTGGCCCGGGAACCAGGCGGTAGCGACGCGGCAGGATTTCAGTTGGGCCGTCAAGAACGGCACCTTCGCCGGAGCCACGACCGCGGCGGCCAAGCCCGGCGACGTGATCATTCTGTGGGGCACGGGTTTCGGGCCGACCACTCCTGTGGCGCCAACCGGCGTCCAGATACCGGCCGATCAGACCTACTCGAGCGGCTCGCCGGTGACGGTGACCATCAACAATCTGCCGGCTACGGTGTACGGTGCGGCGCTGGCATCCGGCAACGCGGGCCTCTATCAGGTTGCGATCCAGGTGCCGGCGTCGCTGGCTGACGGAGATTGGCCGCTGGTCGCGACCATCGGCGGCGTGCAATCGCCGAGCGGCATCCTGCTGTCCGTGCGCAAGTAGATCGCGCAGGCCACGGTCAGCGCCACTTTTCCTTCTCGGCCCGCTCGCGCAGCGGCGCATTCCGCTGGTGCAGAGCCTCGGCCGCGGGATCGGGCGGAGGAGGATTGACTACGCGCCCGATGAATCGCAATCCTTCCGCTGTTCTCGGCACCAGAGTCCGGCCAACGTGATCGGCGCCCCAGATCAAACGATATTCATGCTTGATGTTGTTCTTCCACAAAATCTGGTGCATGAACTCGGTGGCTTCGTTCAGCCCGAAACCGTCTTCGGTGCCGGCGTCCATGTAGATGGCGATGCCGGAAGCGCGGATCTTGTCCGCATTGTTGTTGGCGATGGTGGCGGGATTGTTGGCCTCCCAGTACGGCACGTCAAACGGTTTGCCGTAGATGCTCTCCATCAGTTCCGGAGGACGCCAGAAGCGATGCCGCGGCAGCTCGTCTTTCCACTTCAGCACCGGATCCACGCCGGGTTCCATCGCAACCACTCCGCCGATGCGGTTCGGATATTTCATGCCCATGCGCAGGTCACCCATGCCGCCCATCGAGATCCCTAGCATGTACAGGCCCTTGGGTCCGTCGATGACGCGATAGGTTTTGCGCAGGTGGTCGAGAAACGGCCCCATGATCACTGTTTCCCAACGTTGGGAGCCGTCCTTGTAATCCATATAGAAGGAGCGCTGGGCATCGGGCGTGACGGCAATCATTTTGGGCAATGTGCCCGCGGCCCATTCGCGCTCGATGACCGGCTGCATTCGCTTGAGAAATCCGTTGTCGCCTCCGCCGCCGTGGAGCATGAAGAGCAGCGGGTAAGCGTCCTTGGATGATTCGTAACCATCCGGCAGAAGGACGCTGAACTTCAAAGCATGCGGCAGCAGACTGGTCTGCATCTCGCCGTCGACGAGCTGGGCCGCTATTGCACAATTTGCGAGCGCGAGAATCGCGATCGGAGTCAAGTAGCGATGCATGCTAGCTAGCCCTTCTTGCCCATGACCGTGGCCGGGTCAGACATATCGGCCAGCGGCAACACTTCGTAGTGCGCGAAATTGTAAACCGGCGCCATGGCCAGCAGCAGGTCCAGTTCCTCATTGGACTTCACGTTGTAGATCCACGCGCCGCCGTGCTTGCCGATCAAATGGTAACGGCACTCCAGTTTTCCGTCCGCCTGGAGTTTCTTGGCGTAGTTCGGCGTTTCAGCGACCGCCTTGATGATTTCCGGACCGGGCTGTCCCACGTCCAGATGCCAGAGTACGAGAAATTTCATGCTGCCCTCCCTTTGATGCGAAAGTGATAAACCAAAGCACCGGTGGCCAGAGTAGCGATGGCGATGGCCGCCGTGCCCGGCCGGTAGGTCAGACCGAAGATGGTCATCCCGATGCCCACCACGATAAAGAATACCGGAACCAGCGGATACGCGAAGCTGACCGCGCCGAGCTTGCGCCAGCCCGCCCGCCGGCGGAAGATGAACAGCGACGCCACCGACATCACCGCGAAAAAATTCAGCAGGAAGCCGATATACATCAACAAATCCACGAACGGACTCAGGGTCATGAGCATCGAACAGAGGCCCTGGCAGACGATCGCAACTACCGGCGTGTGCCAGCGCGGATGCACGCGCGCGGCAGCGGAGAAAAAGGCTCCGTTCTTCGCCATGGCGTAGTAAACCCGGGGCCCGATGGTGACCTCCGCGTTCATCGTGGCCAGCACCGACAGCACCATGCCGGCGGCGAAAGCGCCAGCAACAGCCGGTCCGAACAGATGCGTGGCGGCGAGCGCTCCCACCGCCACCACGCCTTTCATCGACTCGGGCGGCATGGCATAGATGAACAGGGCATTCAGCCCGATGTAAAGCGCTGCTACCAGGCAGGTCCCGTAGGCGAGTGAGAGCGGCAGCGTGCGCTCGGGCTGCTTCAGTTCCTCGGCGACGTAGGTGGCAGCGTTCCATCCGCTGTAGCCGAAGTAAATGAGTAGCAGGCTGACGACAAACTGCGCGTAGATGGGGCTGGTGGAAGTGCGCGCGGCGGAATGCGCGAAGTTGCTCCAGCTTCCGTCGCCGAAAGCGAATCCGGCCGCCAGCAGGATCACGATGACCAGCACTTTGATCAGCGTCAGCACGTTCTGCACTCGCGCGGTGAAGCGCACGCCCAGGCAGTTGATGATGGTGAAGGCCGCGATCATCGAGCAGGCCGCCGTTTGCGGCAGCCCGAACTTGAATTCAAAGGCGCCTGAGCCGATCAAGTGATGAGCATTCGCTAGTTTGAAAGCCGGGAAGAAATAACCCAGGTAATCGGAAAACGCCAGCGACGCCGCAGCGATGGGAGCCGAGAAGCCCGCGAAGAACGAAACCCAGCCCGTCATGAATCCCCAGGTTGGACCGTACGCTTGCGTGAGGTAGACATACTCGCCGCCCGAGCTCGGAAAATTCACGCCCAGCTCGGAATAGCAGAACGCCCCGGCCAGGGCGCAGATGGCGCCCACGCCCCAGATCAAAAGGATCAGAAGTGGCGATCCCAGTTGACCGGCCAGAATGCCCGGAGTGCTCCAGATGCCAGCGCCGATCATGTTGGAAATCACCAGCGCCGACGCGCTGACGATCCCGAGCTGCCGGAGCAGAGTGGTGGTTCGAGGCGTCAATGGCTTTCTGCCAGTCGCAGGCTGGAGCGCACCAGCGATTGCCCGCCGTCACAGACGTAGACGGCGCCGGTAATGTAAGCCGCGGCGTCCGAGCACAGGAATAGGGCGAGATCCGCCAGCTCATCTTTGGTTCCGAAGCGCCGCAGCGGGACATGGTCTTCCACCTGGCGCCGGACCTCGGGCGTGGGGGCCAGCCTGCGCATGCCTTCGGTGTCGTCGGTGGGACCCGGCGTGATGCAGTTGGCGCGAACGCCTTGCGGTCCCCATTCGATGGCCAGCGTGCGTGTGAGCAGATCGACGCCGGCTTTGGCCGCGCAGACGTGAGCCTGCCAGGCCACCGGCATCGTGGCATGGCTGGCCGAGATGGCGATGATGCTGGCGCCCGGCTTGCGAAGATACTCGTACGCTGCGCGAAACGTATTAAAAGTTCCGACCAGATCGATATCGATCACGGCTTTGAAGCCGTTAGCCGACATGCCCAGCACCGGCGCGGGAAAATTTCCGGCAGCGCCGGCCACCAGGATGTCGATGGCTCCGAACTGCTCGTGGGCTTTCTTGAGAGCGGCCTCGATGGCAGGATAGTCGCGGACGTCGGCGGAGCAGGTCTCCGCGGTGCCGCCCGCTTTTCGAATGGCGGCCGCGGCGGCATCCAGTTTTTCCTGCTTGCGGCCCAGCAGCATGACCTTCGCGCCATGTTCGGCGAAACGCTCGGCCATGCGCTGGCCGATGCCGCTTCCGCCTCCGGTTACAAACGCGGTTTTGCCCGCGAGCAGACGATCGCGAAAAATACTGGCCATCGATGGCAATGTATCACACCGTCGCTAGCGGTGAGCCCACGGGCGCGCGATGCGATACTCGGGAATTGCCGTCGCGGATTGGCGTTGCAGGTGAACCAGCCGGCGGCGAATCAGGCAGCGCATCCCGGTTTGGACCGCGCTCTTGGACAAGCCGGTGGCGTCGGCGATCATCTGGTGGCTTAACCGCGCCGTCTTGGCACGCCGGCCCAGCGTCTGGCTCCACAGATGCAGGTACACCAGGAACGCCGAGGGCGCGCGGTCGTGACCCACCAAGTCGCGCATTAATACCTCGCACACGTAGTCGTCGATGCTAATCGGCACTATAGTATCTGCCACTATAGCAGGTAAAATCGGATTGCAAGGTTACGCGAACTCGCTTACTCTGTTCGCATGATCAAATCTCTCAAGTTTGTCAGCATTCCGGTGCGAGACCAGGACAAGTCGCTCGAGTTCTTCACCAAGAAGCTCGGGTTTCAGGTCATGACGGATCAGCCCTTCCAAGGCGGGCAGCGCTGGATCGAGTTGGGGATCCCCGGAGCGTCAACTGGGGTGGTTCTATTCACGACGCCCGGTCAGGAAGATCGCATCGGAACATTCGCGAACATTTCGTTCCTGTGCGACGACGTCCAGAAGACCTACGACGACCTGAACACCCGCGGCGTGGAGTTTCAACAGAAGCCCAAGAAGGAAGCCTGGGGGACCTCGGCGATCTTTAAGGACCCCGATGGCAACGCGTTTGTACTGTCGTCCCGATGATCGTGCCTCAATGTTCGAACGCCGCCAGGAACAGCCGGCGGAAGGCTGCGGCGTCGGCGTCCAGGGCAACGCGGGCGTTGGGACGGCCGGGTGTCTGGACCGTGCGTCCCTGCTCCGGCGGATCCAGCATCACCTCGATGTGCAGCGGGCTGAGGCGGACCACTCCGGGCTCCAGCAGAGCCACGGCGGCCAGCGGATCCCAGGCGTAGAAGATGCCCTGCTCGATGCTTTGCCGATCGGCGGCCAGCACCTGCGCCACAAAGCGTCCCAGCGGCGAGCGAGCGCGCGCTTCGAAATCCCGCAAGAACGGCGGCCCGATGGGAACGCGGTTGGTGGCGTCGAGCGAAACCAGTCGAATCGCAACGCCCGAGCGTAAGACCATGCGGGCCGCCAGCGGATCGACGAACATATTCCATTCGGCGGTCTTGTTGTCGGTCTTAAATACGTCGCCGTCGGCCAGATTGCCCGCAGCGCGCACCGCGCCGCCCATGATGACGATTTCTTCGATAGCGTTCACACCAGAGGGCGCGCGCTCGAGCGCTTCGGCGAGATTGGTCATGGGTCCCAGCGCGAGGATTCGCACCGGCCGGCGCTGGTCTCTGAGCCGCTCCACCAGGTACTCCGCGGCGCGGCGAGGCTCCGGCTTCCGGGACGCGGCCGGAAGTGTGACACCCGGAAGTTCGTCCGAGATGCGGCGCCACTCGGCCGGAAATTCCGCATCGCCTTTGAGCGGCGTATTCCGCCCAACGAAAACCGGAACCTCCCTGCGTCCAGCCAGCTCCAGCAGCCGGCCGATATTGCGCGCGCCCGCTTCCGGATGCGCCAGGCCGTTGACTACCGTGATGGCGTCGATGCGCACGCTCGGATGCGCCAGCAGGAACGCAATGGCCATCAGGTCGTCAGAACCGGCGTCGGTGTCGATCAGGATCGGCTGCGCGAAGCCGGCGAGCGCGCACGAAAGCAGTAAAGCGAGGATGAACGCAAGCCTGGACACGCGGGAAAATTCAGAATAACAGACGGCGGAATCTGAGACGGCCCGGCTAGGGCGTCCGGGTGGTGAGCGCCTTAGGATAAACCATCACGCCGGATTCCGACGCGCGGAAGATCTTGTACAGAATCTGGTTGGTGGGCAGTTGGCTTTCCAGGTAATCCACGCCTTCCGCGCTGATGATGAAGCTGCTGCGATTGTCCTGCACCACGAAGCGCTTGGCGCGCAGGTACCAGAGCGCGAACAGCAGCCGCTCGCGCGGAAACGCCATGATGCTTTCCATGTCGAGCAGCGAGAGCGCGGCGAAATCCGGATTGGCGCGACGCTTGGTGTAGAGCAGGCACAGCACGCCGATGCGGATCTTGGCTTCCGAATCGATACCGTCGGCGAATTCCTTTCCCAGAAAAACCGGAAGCGGCCCGGCCGGACCCGTTTCAAACTGGCGATCGTATTCCTTTCGCAGCATGGGATCGCTCAGGACTTGATAAGCCTCGGTCAGCAGACGGAATCGGTCCGCGTCGCCGGTCTGCTGATTGTCGGGATGATAGCGTCCGGCCAGAATGCGATATACGCGCTCGATGGTTCCGATCTCGGCCTGGGGATTGATTTGCAGCAGGTCGTAGTAGTTCACGGCGGGCCGGGACAGCATATGGTTAGCATATCGGCGGAGCGGCGGCGGAGTGGATAGGTGTTAGACCCTAGACCAGCGCGTCACAACTGCGGCAGGGCCTGCTCCAGCGCTTCCACGAAGAAGTACTCGCCCCAAATGACCGATTCATCCACGCCCAGCTCCTTGTGGAGATGGTAGACGCCGCCCTTCAGAATGCCTTCCCACTTCTTGTCCTTCTTGGCGAGATATTTTTCGCACAAGGTGCGCAGGATCTGCACCGCGGTGGACCAATAGAAGTGCCCCTTCACGGGATCGTGCAGCAGCCGGCACAGCCGCAGCAGCCCGGCGGCGGCGACGGCAGCGGCGGAGGTGTCGGGCAACTGGCGGTTCTCGGGCGGAGCATTGAAATCCCAGGGCGGGATGCCATCGCCGCTCGAGTGCGTGATGAAGTAGTCGGCGCAGGCCTCGGCGGTTTCCAGAAAACGGGGATCGTGCCGATACTCGTAGGAAGCGCTGAAGCCATACAGCGCCCAGGCCAGCCCGCGCGACCAGCAGGAATCGCCGCGGTAGCCCTGCTGCGTGGACTGCCGCAGGAATTCGCCGGTCTCGAGATCGAAGATTCCTTCGTGCGCCGCTGAACCATCTCCGCGGATCAGGAAACGCCGCGTGGTCAGGCAGTGACGCAGCGCGACGTCCCGCAAGCGCCGGTCGCCCGATTCCCGAGCCGCATACAGAATGATCACCACGTTCATCATGATGTCGATGGAAATCAGATTCTCGCTGGCGGACGACTGCAGGTACTGTCCCTTCTCGTGGAAGCGGCGAGCCTCGGTGCGTCCCGCCTGGATCAGCACGTCCTTGAGCTTCGGATCGCGCGTCACCTGGTGCCAGCGATAGTAGGTCGGCAGGAACAGGAATCCGAGATCGTGAGCTTCGCCATTCTGCTTGCGGTGCTCCAGCGGCGTCGAGTATCGGACGGCCTGATCCATCCAATACGGGTCCTTGGTGCGCGTGTGGAACAGCCACATCACTCCGGGCAGGAAGCCGTCCGCCCAGTTCGACATCGGACCGTCATGCTTCCAGCGGCCGTCTTGGGTGTACATCGGATAGAAATCCGGATGTTCATCGATGAGCTTGCGAACCTGGTGCTGGGCAAACCGCAGCGCCTCTTCGAACAGCTCGCGGTCCGTCTCCAGGACGAATTGGATCATGTTAGACCACCGTCTTGGGCGGCGGCAGGTCGCGCGCGGGGCAAACCGACTGGAAGCCGCTGATTTTATGATGGCCGTCGCAGAATGGCTTGTTCTCCGAATGGCCGCAGCGGCACAGCGAGATCACCGTGCGCCCGGCCAGGCCGAACTCTTTGCCTTCCGCATCCTGAATGGTGAAATCCCCTTCAATGCGAATTGATCCGTTATTGTTGATTGTGACTTTGGCGGACGCCATGCCAGCGATGGTAACAAAACGGACGCAGCCGGACGGCTATGCTTCGGTCAGCACGCAGATGTTGCTGAGGTTGCGATAGTCCTCGGCGAAGTCGAGGCCATAGCCGACCACGAACTCGTCCGGAATCTTGAAACCGACGTAGGCCACTTCCACCGGGCGCAGCCGCCGGTCGGGCTTGTCGAGCAACGTCGCGATGTTCAGCGATTTCGGCCGGCGCTGCCGCAGCACGTTCATCAGGTACGTCAGCGTCACGCCGCTGTCCACGATGTCTTCGACGATCAGCACGTGATGGCCTTCGATGGAGACGTCCAGATCCTTGGTCACCTTCACCTGGCCGGAGGTGGTCTTGCCGCGGCCGTAACTGGAAATACCGATGAACTCGATGCGCGACGCGGTCTGGATGGCGCGCGAGAGATCGGCTAGAAACATGAAGGCGCCTTTCAGGATGCCGATCAGGTAGATGGGGCCGTCCGGGAGATCGGAGCTGATCTGCTCGCCCATTTCACGCACGCGATTCTGGATCTGCTCGGACGTGAGAAAGACGCGCGGAACCAGAGCCATCGGCTAGTCGGCGCCGTTCAAGCGAGTGCTGCCCGGACCGATGTGGATGTGGGCGGCAGTGGCCTTGCCCGGCACGGCGTGCGTGAACGCGTAGTAGGGGATCATCGACGATTTCAGATAATTCCGCAGCCAGATTCCTTCCGGACCGTTGGGATCCAGCGCCACATCCACGCGGCCGCGATGGTCGAACCCCAAGGCGCGGTGCAGGCTGGTCTCGCCCTCGGCGCTGATGGGGAGCGAGTGGTCGAACTTTTTGGCGAAAGCCGTCTCGATCGGTTTCAGATCGCGCGACTCGATGAAAATCCCGTTGCCTTCAAAGTGCTCCATGCTGTCGGTCATCAGGTCGGCGTTCTCGCTGGTCGCTGCATCCCGGGCGGCCGCGATGGACTCTTCCAGCTTGGCCAGCTCCGCCAGGTCGTTCATCAAGCGGGCCCGCTCGCGGGCCAGGTCCAGGCTGGTCTGGCGCAGGCTCAACTCCGCCTCGAGCGGCGTCAGCGTGGACTGCGCGACAAATCCCTGCGCGACCAGCTTCTGGGCCTGCTCGATCCGGGCCTGCTGGCGTTCCACGCGCCGCTCGGCCGCCGCCAGCATTTCGCCAGCGAGCTGATCCGTGAGGTCCTTCACCGGCATGTCGCCATACAAGGTGTGGGCGAGAACCGCGTCGTCCTGTGCGTCGGCAAAATCCTGCTGAGCCTGGTCCAGCCGCAGGCGCGGCAGAGCGCCCATGCCAACCAGCTCGCTGATGCGTGCCAACTCGCGCCGGGCTAGCTCGATCCGTCTATCTGCAACCGTTTCAGAGGAATCCGCCGGGGTCTGGCCGAAAATTTGGAACGCGCCCAGACACAACAACAGAACCGGCAATTGTCGCATTGGAGATTTCAGTGTACCATACGGGTAAGGAGACACAGGAAGACTATTCGAGAACAAAGCACGACCGCACTTCAGCCCATCGCACCTCCACTCGCGACCCCGCTTTGGCTCACCGCAGTCCGCGCCGCCGAATCCAAGAAAGCGCTCGACATTCGCGTGCTCGATCTGCGCGACGTCACCACCTTCGCCGACTTTTTCGTAGTCTGCACTGGCGCCAATCCCAAACAGATCCAGGCCATCACCGAAGAGATCGGCCTGGAACTGGAGAAACGCGGCGAATATCCGGTGAGCGTGGAAGGTTTCGGCAACGCCGAGTGGGTGCTGGCCGACTACGGCGATTATCTGATCCACGTATTTTCAGCCAAGGCGCGCGAGTATTACGACCTGGAACGTCTGTGGCGGCAAGCCAAACCGGTGCCCATCCCGGAAGCGTCGTAAGCGCGCGGCTCATCCGGCCCGATGCACGATTCATCGCCGTTCGATTGACATCCGTGCCTGCCAGGACATAGGCTGCGAACATGGTCACGGATTCGAAGAACGCGGGCCTGCGTTGTGGACTCGCCGCCGCGCTGCTGGCGGGACTGATCCTGCCTGCCGCCGCGAGCAATAAGGGGAAGCCGATGCTGAAAGACGACTACGTCAAGGTGAATGGCGTGCGACTGCACGTCGTGAGTGCCGGAAAAGGTCCGCTGATTCTGTTTCTGCACGGTTTTCCGGAGTTCTGGTACGAGTGGAAAGACCAGCTCGCCGAGTTCGGCAAGGATCACCTGGCGGTGGCGCCCGACATGCGCGGCTACAATCTTTCCGACAAGCCCGCCGAGCTGGATCAATACCGCATCAACTTGCTGGTGGAGGACGTGCGCCAACTCGCCGACCATTTTTCGCACCAGAAGAAATTCGTCCTGGTTGCGCACGACTGGGGCGGGGCCGTGGCATGGGCGTTCGCCATCGCGCATCCCGAGATGCTGGCGAAGCTGGTGATCGTGAACGCTCCGCATCCGGGCGTGTTCGGGCGCCTGCTCGCCTCGGACCCGGCGCAGCAGCAGGCCAGCCAGTACATGCTGATGTTTCGCAGCCCCCAGGCCGAGCAGACTCTTTCGTCCGACAATTACGCGAACCTGGTGAACATCGTGCTGGGTGCGGGCTTGAAGAACGGCGTGTTCACCGAGGACGACAAGCAGGCCTATATCAAAGCCTGGTCGCAGCCTGGCGCGCTGACCGGCGGATTGAACTACTATCGCGCCAACGAGGTCGGCCCGCCGGCCGCGGGACAGGACGCCAGCGCGGCTCGTGGAAACTTCGCCCTCGACCCCAACGCTCTGACGGTGAAAGTGCCGACGCTGGTGATCTGGGGAGAGAAGGACACCGCGCTGCTGACCGGCAACCTGGACGGCCTTGACAAGTTTGTTCCGGAGCTGACCATCAAGCGCATCCCGGACGGCACCCACTGGGTGATTCACGAGAAGCGCGACGAAGTAAACGCCGGCATCCGCGCGTTTATTCGATAATCGGAGGCTTGCCCCCGCCGCCGGCGCCGTTCTTCGATACCAGCGGCTCCAGAATCCCGGTGATTTCCTCGAAGATATAGCCCGGCGACCGGTCGCCGCGGATCTGATGGTAATTGCTGTCCTGGTAGTGCGCGATCACCGGACGGCTGACGGCGTCGTAGGTGCGGATGCGCTCCTTGACCACGTCTTCCTGATCGTCCTTGCGCGTGACCAGCGGCGTGCCGTCGTCATCGCAGAATCCCGCCGTCTTGGGCGGCTGATGCAGAAGGTTGTAAATGCGCCCGCATTTCGGACACTGCCGGCGCGACGTGAGTCTGCCCACCAGGGCGTCCAGGGGAACATCCAGATGCAGGATGATCGGCTTTTTCAGACGCCGCTCATCGATCAGGCGATCGAGAAATCCGGCCTGCTCCAGCGTGCGCGGATAGCCATCCAGCAAGAAACCGCTCCGGCAATCGGGCTGAGCAACCCGATGCGAGAGCATCTTGTTGACGAGATCGTCACCCACCAATCCCCCGCTGGCCATGATGGACTGCGCAGCCTGCCCCAGTGCCGTGGCGGCCTGAATCTCGGCGCGCAGCATATCCCCGGTCGAAATCGCCGGAACCCCCAACCAGTTAGCGATTAGCCGCGACTGCGTCCCTTTGCCGCTACCAGGCGGTCCAAAGAGCAGAAGGACCACGTTACCTCCGTTGTTAGCCTACTGAAACATAAATATTGGGTCAAGCTGTTATTATCAGCTAATACCTACGGCGAGACTTTTACTATTGTGCCTTATCAGCGTCGCTCCGTGGTGTCGGGCGGCAAGCTTCGAGCTGAAAGCCACTCCTAGTACCGTGGTCTGGGGGTACTACGCGGCCTCCGCCAAACCCGTCCTGCACATTCACTCGGGCGACACTGTCCGGATGGAAACAGTCTCCACCGGCAGTCCCGCGCGTTTCGAAGCACTTGGAGTGCCATCGGATCAGATTCCGGCTTCGTTCCGCGCAATTTACAAGGAGGTCACCGACCGGGGACCCGGCGGACATATCCTGACCGGGCCGGTCTTCATCGAAGAGGCCGAGCCGGGCGACGTGCTGGAGATTCGAATTCAGAAAATCGAAGTGACGCTGCCGTTCGCCTACAACGGCTTTCGGCCCGGCTCCGGCTTCCTGCCTGACGATTTCCCGTACTCGCGCACCAAGCTCATCCCGCTCGACCGGACGCGCATGCTGGCGCACTTCGCCAATGGCATCGAGATTCCGATGCACCCTTTCTTTGGAAGCCTGGGCATTGCGCCGCCGGAAGCCAACGGCCGCATCAACAGCGCGCCGCCCTGGATTCATGCCGGAAATCTCGACAACAAAGAACTGGTGGAAGGGACCACGCTGTACATTCCGGTGCACGCCAAGGGCGCGCTGTTCGAGGCCGGCGACGGACACGCCGGACAAGGCAACGGCGAAGTGGACATCACGGCGCTCGAGACAGCGCTGACCGGCACTTTTCAGTTCGTGGTGCGCAAGGACATGCACCTGCGGTGGCCGCGCGCCGAGACTCCCACGCATTACATCACCATGGGCCTGCACGAGGATCTGACCGAGGCCACGAAGCTTGCAATCCGCGAGGCTATCGATTTTCTGGTGAACGAGAAGCACCTGACCCGCGACGATGCCTATATGCTCGCGAGCGTGGCCGTGGATTTCGACATTACCCAACTAGTGGATGGCAATAAGGGCGTGCACGCGATGATTCCCAAGAGCATTTTCACCGGCCGCCGATGACCTTGCGCGCCGTCTCGGCGCCGCGGACCGGCAGCGCTGGATCCGTCAGCAGTCCGATCTGCTTCAGCACCGAAGCCTGATCCCAGTAGATGTGTTCGTGCGCCAGCTTGCCGTCGCGAAAGCGGACGATGGCCACCAGCGGGATTTCTACGCGCTTGTTCGTGGGGGCGATGCCGGGCAGCATCCAGGGCATCTCGATGCTGTGCGTGAACGAGAAGATCATCTCGTCAACGAGTTGGTCCTGGCCCACCGTGCGCGAGACCGGCGTGAGCTTGGTATCCGGCGGCATTTTGGGGATGAAGTCGGTCGAATAGAAGCGGCGCAGTTCGGCTTTGCCGCGGCCTCCCGTCAGGACCGGGACATGATTGACGTACGCGTCTTCCACCATCGTTCGGAGCGTGGCCTCGGTATCGCGGGTCGCGAATTCATGCGCGGTGTGTTCTTCCCAGAGTGCGCTGAGGTCGGGATTCGCCATGTGCCCATGGTAGCTAAGCCTTCTTGCAGGCGAGCGTCAAACCGTCGCGGATGGGAAGCATGGTCAGCCAGACGCGCTCATCGGTCTTGAGCTTTTCGTTGAGGGCGCGAATGGCGCGGGTGTCGGCGTCTTTTACCGACTTATCGATCACGCGGCCCGACCAAAGCACATTGTCGACGGCGATCAGGCCGAGCGGCCGGAGCAGCACCAGGGCGCGCTCGAAATAATTGGCGTAGTTTTCTTTGTCGGCGTCGATGAAGGCGAAGTCGAAGCTGCCGCCTTGGCCGAGCGCGATCAGATCGTCCAGCGTCTGCAGAGCAGGCCGCAGCCGCAGATCGATCTTTCGCTCAACCCCGGCTTCGCGCCAGTAGCGCCGGGCGATGGCGGTCCATTCCTCGCTCACGTCGCAGGCGATGATGTGTCCGTCGTCTGGCAGCGCCAGCGCCACGCTGAGCGAGCTGTAACCGGTGAAGACGCCGATCTCAAGTGTCCGCCGCGCGCTGATCAGATGCATCAGCAAGCCCATGAACTGGCCCTGCTCGGGCGAAATCTGCATCTGGGCGTTGGGGAGCGAGGTGGTTTCTTCGCGAAGCCGCCGCAACACCTCCGGTTCGCGGACGGTGACGCGGCGGATGTAGTCGGTCAGTTCGCCCGTAATCGTAAGATCATCCGAAGCCATAACCATCTATTGAACACTACTGGCTTGTGGGGCAGCCAATCGTGGCTGCAGCCGCCTTTCTAGGCGGCTCTTGTATCGCCGGCTGAAGCCGGCGGCGGGCAAGATTGCCCGCCCCACAGCTTAGGTAATCGCGGCGGGCGGAAGGACGCCGAACCTGCGATGAGCCGTGGGATCGGAAGCCGCGGCCTGATCGCGGAACGGCTGCAGTTGGGCTCGCATGGCATTCAAGGCGAGCTCCTCGGCGGTCGGCTCGGCCGGCGGGCGCTCCGTGAGCACGGCACTAAGCCAGGCGTACGTGGCGCGCATGCGGGGGCGAAAGGTCGGGCCTCCATGATCGCCGCCGCGTACCAAGCGATACTCGTGCGATATATCCAGGTCCCATAGCACGCGATGCAGGAATTCAGTCCCGTCGTGCGCGTTGACGAAATCGTTGTCGCCCACTTCCAGGTAAATCGCCAGGCCGGACTCGCGGATTCGGCTGGCATTCACGCGCGCGCGGTTCGCCGGCTGGTTGGCGGCGAACAACTCGGCATCGCGACCCGGGCCGATCAGCCGTGGAGGGCCGCCCGAGGTGTGATGGATGCGGTTGCGCGCGCCAATCTCCGCATCGCGGTATCCGGGTTCGAGCATGGGATTGATGGCCGCGACCGCCGCGAACCGCTCGGGACGCGCGAATGCAATCTTCAGAGCGCCATACCCTCCCATCGAGATTCCCGTGATCGCGGTGGAGCGTCTGTCGGAGCCGACGTTGCAGGTGGCGCGGAGGTGCGGGATGAAGTCGTCCACCAGGAAGGACTCCCAGCGGACGCCGCCGTCGGAATCTTCCAGGTAGTAGCTCAGCCCTGCGCTGGGGGTGGCGAAAACCATCGCTGCGAGCGATCCCTCAGCCCACCACTGGTCGAACAGCGGCTGGCAATCCACCAGGCTCTGGCGGCCGCCGCCACCGCCCATGAGCACCAGGCAGAGTGGCAAGGGGCCGGACTCCCGGTAGCCGGGCGGAGTGATCACGGCATAGGGCACGGGTTCGGGAAGATGGCCGGACGCCAGATCAGACAACTCGACGTTCGATGACATGCTCTCAGCAACTATAGCGGAGCCGTCGTGATGTTGGTACGGACTTCGGAGACGCTAAGTGCGGTTTTTTCCGAGCTGGTCGGCCGAACTCTTCACGAACATCAGGACCAACGTAACGGCCACGCAGACCATGACCGGCGGCGTGTGGTCGGAAAAAAGCGAACAGATCGTAAGCCCGGCAGATGCGAAGAACAAAACCGTTGCAACCTTTGAGAAGCCCTTGCCCCTGACCTTCTGTTTCACCGTCCACGGCGCCGCTTCGCCGCAGCTATAGCACTTGGTCTCGGACTTGGTCATCACGCCGTTGCACGACATACACCGGAGCATGCCTGATTAAACCGCGAAAATCAGTACCTGTCCATCGGTCGAGGGTACCAAGATGAGGTCAGGTATTCGCCGCAGTATCCGTCCGCCGGAGTCCTGAGAAGGACCCCGGCAGAGGACTACAGTGCCCGCAAAGAGCGCGCCAAAGGCTCGCTTAGAAGATCAGCTTCATGGCGAGCTGGATCTGGCGCGAGGTGCCGAAATCTCCGGCCGTGAACCGGGTGCCGCTGGTAATCAGGCCGAAAGTGGAGGTAGCCGCGATGGGCGCGCCGAAGGTCTGGGCGGCCGGAACGCTGGCCACCGGTTGGGTGAAGTTGACGACATTCAGCAGATCGAACGCGTCCGCGCGAATCTGCCAGGTCACTTTTTCAGTGATCTTGGTGTTCTTCACCAGCGCGAGGTCGACGTTGGTGAAACCGGGGCCGTAGATTGCATCTCTGCCCAGGTTTCCAAACGCGGCGCCTTGATCGTAGATCGCGGACCGGTTCTGAATGTACTGGATGGCGGTCGCGCTCGAGTTGGTAGCCGGTGTGAACCCGGTTTGAACGGGTCCGGTGATGCTCGGCCGAAGTTCAGCGCTGATGCCCGTGAAGCTAGCGTTGGTGGTGCGGATATTGATCGGATTGCCAGTCTGTAACTGGACAATGGTGCTGATCTCCCAGCCCTCGACGAAGCGATTGCCCTTGAAGGGCAGATTGTAGATGCCGTTCAGGACGAAGCGGTGCCGGGCGTCGAAGTCCGACGGACCGTAATCGTTGCGGAGATTATAGGAGTCCTGAGGCAGGAACGCGCCGGCGGCGTTGTTGGTCCGCGAGTTGTAGTCAAGCGATTTCGACCAGGTGTAGGAACCGCTGAACTGCAGTCCCTTGGCAAATCGCTTAGTCGCGGTCAGCCACAGCGCGTTGTAGTTGGAGTTCCCGACACTTTCCTCGGACAGAATGGTGCTCAACGGCTTGCCGGGGAAAATCGGGCTGTTCGCCGATAGGGCCGGGAAAGGTTTCAGGCCGTTGACGGGCTGGTTGTAGTTCCGGATGATGTTCAGATCCGTGCCCTTGCTTCCGAAGTACCCCGCCATCACGCCCACGTCACCGGCGAATTGCTGCTGAACGTTGAAGTTGTAGGACTGGACGTACGCGTCTTTATAGTCCGGCGCGATGGTCCTGGGAGCGACGCTGCCGCTGGCAGCCCCGTAAGCGTTGTTGAAACTTACGAACGGGGTAGCGGTGCTGGGAGCGAAGCTCACCGGAAGGGCGAAGGGCGGATTGGTGGTGAGCGCGGTGACGATGCCGGTGATCGGTTGATCGGTCATGATGGCATACGCGCTGCGGACAACGGTCTTGCCGTTTCCAAACACGTCCCAGGCCAGACCCACACGCGGCTGGAAGTTCAGCGCGCTCTGGTTGTAGGGTTGGCTGCTCAGAGCCAGCGCAGCCTGCGCGGGATTGAACACCACGAAGCGGCCGCCGGCTTCACTCGGCGTGCCGTACCAGTCGTAACGCATGCCGAGATCCAGCATCAGGCGCGGCATTACTTTCCACTGGTCCACGACGAAGGCGCCGACCGAGTTCACGTAGATGCGGCTGGCGCTATTGGAAGTGTTGGCCGTGAAACCGGTGGCCTGATCAGCCAGGAAGGCCGCGACACTGGCGAAGGTAAACGTGCCAGGAGTAAGCGAAAAGTTATTGTTATCGATGCGCCGGTACTCGCCGCCGAACTTGAAAGCATGGTGGCCGTGCGTCCAGCTCAGTGTGTCGGAAAGGACCGCGGAGTAGTCGCCGCGTCCCTGCGGGAACCCGTTCACGCCCCCAAACTGAAGCCCACCGCCACCGCCGCCACCGGCGATGATGATTCCGGGCAGACCGATCGGAGCACTGACTCCACTGTTGATGCCAAGGGACGCGGGGTTGGTGGTGTCATTGGCGGTGAAGATAATGTGGATGCGATTGAAACCCAGGCGAGCCTCATTCACCAGGTTGGGGTTGAACACATGGATGTCGTTCAAGGTGAAAATCTGACGCCGGCCCTCGCGATGATCACCGTATGCCGGAAGAGTATTCCCCTGCGTGGTCGGCGGCTCGCCGCGCAGATCGTGCTGCAGCGCGTAATACACGTTCAGGTGGTTCGCATCGCTGAAGTTATGGCTTACGTTGGCGGTCCCCTGATCGATATCCACGTTGGCCGTTGCGCTGGACACATACGAATTGGTGCCAGAGTTTGGAGCCGGTATCAATCCAACCAGGCTCCTCACGATCGAGTCGCTCGAGGCCAGCGCCTGGGTCCGCTGATCCGGAGTCAACACCAGGCTGGAAAGCGGAACAGACTGCCGCTGCCGCAGTCCCTCATAGCTCAGGTAGAAGAAGGTCTTGTCTTTCTTGATCGCGCCGCCGCCGTCGCCGCCGAACTGGTTGCGGATGAACGGCGCCTGATGATTCGGCACCAGGTTGCCCGCGGAGGTGACGTTGGTCGGGTTAGTGAAGTTGCGGGCGTCAAAGTAGCTGTTGCGCATGAACTCGTAGGCTTCGCCGTGCCACTCGTTGGCGCCGCTGCGCGTGGCGATGTTGACGATCGATCCGGAATTGCGGCCGTACTCGGCGCTATAAGTAGAGTTGTCAACCTTGAACTCCTGCACCGTGTTGATGGTGGGCTGGAAGGTGATCTGGTTCTGAACCGGATCGTTCAGATTGACCCCGTTGATCATGAAGTTGGTGGTGTCCTCGCGCGCGCCGGCGGTGTTGAACGCAAAAGATCCCTGGCCGCGCAAGGGCGCCGTCAAGAATCCGCTGGCTGGCGGGGTGACCGTCCCGGGAATCAACAAAGCCAGGTCCACAAAGTGCCGCCCGTTCAGCGGGATCTCCTGCACGGTGGCCTGATTAACTACCGAGCCGACCGAAACGCTGGTTCCCTCGATCACCGGAGCAGTCCCGCGGATCTCGATGGTCTCGCTGGTCGAGGCGACCTTCAGACTGAAGTCCTGCCGGATTCGGACGCCCACCTGGACCGGAATATCGCTGGCCACGGTGGTTTGCATGCCGGAGGCTTTGATTTCCACCCGGTAGGTGCCGACCGGAAGAGATGGCACCACGTACACGCCCGCTGAGTCGGTCTGGGTGACGCGCTCCTCACCGGTGTTCTGGTTGCGAACGGTGACAGTGGCGTTCGGCACCACGGCTCCCGTGGCATCCGTGACGCTGCCGGTAACTGAAGCGGTCGACTGGCCGAAAACGCTGCCAGTAAAGATGAAACAGCAAGCCAGCGCGAAGATCAGCACGCGCAGACCAATGGAAACACCTTGTCTTGTGCTTTGCATCGGAACGACTCCCTCCATGAACTGATTCACTTAGGCCGGAATTAGTAAGACGCCCAGCCGCGAGACTTTTAACGTGTTTGTAGTTTACCACGTGGAGGTGGGGCTGCTATATAAAAGAAGCAACTTTCTTGCTAAAACGGAATAAAGTCTTGAGATGCAATGATTTGTGGCTTAGCGGCTGACTCTGGCGCGCATTTTTCTCCAGGCGGCTCGCGCAGGGAAGAACAGGATAGCCGACCAGATCAGCAGCGATGGACCCCAGGAGAGCAGGAATACAACTACCGCCACGAGGCCTTCCACCAGGCTCCGGTAGCCCGACACCGCGGCATTCCACATCCGGCTGGCCATCGACGACGGCGCCAGGTTGAGCTGTGCCTGGTAGTCCTCGTGGACGCTCACGTTTAAGGTTGCAAAGTCCACCCGCTTCAGGAGGCTCTTCTGCTCCGCTTCCATGCGCTCGATCTCGCCGCGAACGCGGCTGATTTCGACTTCCACCGCGAGAACATCGGACAGCTTGCCGGTGCGCTCGCGAAGCAATTCGGTAAGGCGCTGCTCGGTGTTGCGGGAGTTGTTGAGGCGGGCATCGAGGTCGACGTACTGCGCCGTCACTTCCTCGCCGTTCTGCGATTCCGATTCCACGCGGCCCAGTTTGCGGATCTCGGCCAGGGCGGCCTCGAGCTGGTCGGCCGGAACGCGCAGGGTGGCTTCGATGCTGCGTCCGGCGCCGGCGGGTGTGCTCACGTTCAACTGGCCGATGTAGCCTCGGTGGCGCTTGAGTACGTCTTCGAGGGCGGTGCGGGTTCTTTCGAAGTCCCGGGCGGTCAAAGTGACTTCAGCGGTGCGCGCGATCATGGGTTTCAGCGCGGCGGTCTCGGCGGTTTGCGCCACTCGGGTCTGCATGGGCACAGAACGCGCCCCCACCAATGCGCTGGTTCGAGCCATGTCGACCGGCACCGCACGATTCATTCGTGGCGTAGAAATAATCAGCGCGGCGATCGCGGCCGTCGCAGCGCCTAAGACCCATTTCCAGGCCGGGAAAGTCCAGCGGCGGCGCCGGTCACGCCCCTTCTGCTTGCCGAGCGCCGCCCGCACCTCCGCGCTCATCCGCCGCACAGGCTCCTCGACGTGCCAGTCGAGCAGCCGCCGCGAAACGCCTTGCAGATCGGCCGCCACCGCCTGACAGTCCCGGCATTGCTCCAGATGGGCGGCGGCGTTCGCGGCGCGCTCCGGCGCGAGCTCGCCATCCAGGTAAGCCATCAATTCCTCAGGTTCCAACAGATGATTGCTTCTCGACATCTCACACCTCGTCCTTGACCGCGCTCACCAACATATTCTTGAGCGCCATGCGCGAGCGGAACAATCGGGAGCGTACCGTGTTGAGCGGCATTCGCAGCAACCCGGCGATCTCGGCGTAACTGAGCTGCTCGTATTCCCGCAGCATCAGGATCTCGCGGTCCGGCGCGTCCAGTCGCTCCATGGCCTGGCGGACCCACAGCGCTTCGTCAATGGTGTCATTCGCGGGCGGCGGCGTTGTCCCAGGAATCCTGGCGGCCTTCCGCCTCTCCGCGGCCAGCAATTTCAAGGCGATTCCATACAGATACGTTCGTACCATCGCGCGCGGCTGGTAGCGCTCCGTGGCGCGAATCACGGCCAAAAAGGTTTCCTGGGTCAGATCATCGGCGCGGTCCTTGGAATCCAGCCGGCGCCGGAAGAAACCGTACAGCGGCGCGTGATAGCGCGCGAATAGTTCCTCGAACGCCTCTTGGGATCCGCGCTGGAACTCCAGCATCAGGGCTTCATCGCTCGTCACGACTGCTCTCATAGTCTGTAATGTCTCCTGCCGCCGAAAAGTTCCCGAGCGTCGAGACCTCACAATTGACATGCCCTCACATGCCTGTTACTTTCGGAGGTTTAAAATGGCAGAAACCGCTGAACCGTTAGCGCAATTCAAGCGAGCCGTCGCCAATGGCGATGCGCCCGCTTTGACCCGGCTGCTGGAGACCGATCCGCGGCTCAAGGCGAACCTGAACGATCCGTTGTTTTCCTTCGACACGCCGGCCGTCGTCATCGCGGCGTCGCGCGACCATCGCGGGGTGATCGACGTGCTGCTCGACGCGGGCGCCGACGTCAACGCCCGCAGCAAGTGGTGGGCGGGCAGCTTCGGCGTGCTGGACCTAGCCAGCGCCGGCACGTCCGCCTATCTCATCCAACGCGGCGCCATCCTGGACGCGCATGCCGCGTCGCGGTTAGGCATGTTCGACCGGCTCCAGGAGCTGATCTCCGCCGACCCGGCTCTGGTTCATGCGCGCGGCGGCGATGGCCAGACGCCGCTGCACTTTGCGAGCACCGTCGAGATCGCCGGCTACCTGCTCGACCGGGGCGCCGACATCGACGCCCGCGACGTGGATCATGAGTCCACTCCCGCGCAGTACCTGGTCGCCTCGCATCCGGAGGTCGTACGCTATTTGATCGGCTGCGGCGCCAAGGCCGATTTATTCTTGGCGGCCGCGGTGGGCGACGCCGGCCTGGCCCGCCGGCATCTGGATGCGGACCCGGAGTCGATTCGCGCCCGCGTCAACGAAGATTTCTTCCCCAAGCAGGACCCTCGCAGCGGCGGCACCATTTACATCTGGACGCTGGGCATGAACCGGTCGCCTCACCAGGTGGCTCGCAAGTTCGGACATCCGAACGTCCTCGAGTTGCTCATGGATCGCAGCCCGGCCGACGTGAAGTCTGTCGAAGCCTGTCTCGATGGCGACCGCGCCTCCCTCCAGGCCCTGCTGGCCAGCCATCCTGACCTGGTTTCGAAGCTCGATCAAGCCGGCCGCCGGCATGTCTCCGACGCTGCCCAAGACAATAACCTTCCAGGCGTCCGTCTGATGTTGGAATATGGATGGCCCGTCGAAGGGAGCGGCGGAGTCACGCCGCTGCACTGGGCCGCCTTCCACGGAAATGCGGAAATGGTTCGCGAGATTCTGCGCTACTCGCCGCCGCTCGACCAAGCTGACCCGCAGTTCCATGCCACGCCGCTCGGCTGGGCCATTCACGGCTCCGAACACGGATGGCATCGCGATACGGGCAACTACGCCGCCGCGGTGGAGGCCTTGCTCCGGGCCGGCGCGGCGTTTCCGGAAAAAATCGAGGGCAGCCAGGCAGTGCGCCAGGCGCTTACTTCAAATCAGCGACCTCGCTCGCTTTGACTTCCTTCTGCGCTCCGGTGGCCGCCCAGCGCAAGTAACCGATCAGGTCGGCCAGTTCCTGCGAGCTGTATTCCACCGACGCCGGAGGATGCTTCCAGGTTGAGTCGCGGTCGGTCGAAATGATCTGCTTGTTTGGAAGCCTTTGGAGCGCCGGAGGCATCTGACTCAAGTCCCAGACTTCGGTATCATCGGCCGTCTTGGCCTTCAGCATTCCCGGGAACGTGCCGCCGACGGTCTTGAAGGACTGGACGTAGTTCGTCATGGTCATGTGCATGGTCATCACGATCACGTGCGGGGTACCTTGCGTCCCCATCGTGGTCAGGTCCGGACCAATCGCGATTCCTTCCCCGCCCATCCGGTGACAGGTGGCGCAGGCGACGCCTTTCGCGGGCTTCACGAACAGGTCGTGCCCGCGTTGGATCTGTGGCGTGGGTGGCTGTTTGACGTCGTCGCTGGCAAGGATCGGCACCGCGAGTGCCAGGGCGAGCCCAATAGAGAGAGCGTTTCGCATAATCTTCCCCCGCTGGACACTGGAAGCAATCCTAGGCCCACGCGAAAATAAGCCAATTACTTCGAGCCAAACTGGGCGCGGACGAAGCTTGGGCGGCCATACACAGCAGTTTGGGTGTAGTCCCCCATCCGGTCTGACGGGCAACCTTAGTTCTTTAGGACGCGGATTCGGTGGTTTTCGCTGTCGGCGACGTAGATGACGCCTGCGCGATCGATGAGGATGCCGTGCGGTCGGGCCAGGCGGCAGGAGCGGGGCGCGCCGTCGGGTCCATCGCCGCGCGTGCCGTCGCCGACGATGGTCTCGATGATCCCGGTCTTGGGATCGATCCTCCGAATCGTGTGGCTCTCGGTGTCGGCGATGAAGACTCCGCCATCGGGAGCGATGGAGATGCCTTTCGGCCCGGAAAGACGCGCGTCCAGAGCCGGGCCGGCATCGCCGGTGTATCCGTTCGCACCCGTGCCGGCGATGTGGTGGACGGTGCGCGCACGCATGTCGATGCGGTACACCGCGTTGCCTTCGCGCAACACCAGGTACATGTCGCCGCGCGCGTCGAAGGCCATGGCTCGCGGGCCGTTCAGCGGAGTGCCTTGGAGCGGTGCGCCGTCGGGCGTGGGTTTGCTCTCTCCGGTTCCGGCGAAGGTGTCGATCAGACCGGTCTTCAGATCCACCCGGCGAATCCGGCGATGCCCGATGTCGGCGATGTAGAGCGACTCCCCGCCCGGATCCATCGCGATGCTGTGCGGCTGCCGCAATTGCGCCTGGCTGGCCGGGCCGCCATCGCCGGAAAAGCCGGGCGCGCCGGTGCCGGCGAGCGTGGTGATCGTCTTGGTCTTCGCATCCACGCGGCGGATCACGTGGTTCGGCATCTCCGTAAAGTACATGTTGCCCGCGCGGTCAAAGAGAATTTCGTAAGGCTGATTCAACGAGGCAGACAGCGCCGCGCCGCCGTCGCCCGAATATCCCTTCTGGCCGTTGCCTACGACCGTGGAGAGCTGGTTGGTCTTCAAGTCCAGCCGGCGAATGATGTTGTTGTCCACTTCGCAGATGTAAAGCGCGCCGTCCGGACCGATAGTCAGGCCGTAAGGATTGTTCAACTCGCCCGCGGTGGCGGGTCCGCCGTCGCCGGAGTGGCCGGGCTTACCCGTGCCCGCGATGGTCTTTATATCGGCTGCGCGAACCGCCGCTGCTGTGAGCCAGAGCGCCGCAAGCGTCAAAACGAGTTGGTTCAAGTTTCGCATCAGTCACCCCCAGCAGCTCCGGAAACCACTTCCTGAATCGCCGGCGCGTTCAAGAATACTTCGCGCTGCCCGTCAGTGGTCAGTTGTGAAGCGATGGCTTTCACAGTTCCGGCGCTTTGCGCAAAGGCGTCGCGGGCGGCCTGCCGCTCGCCCATCTGGCCCAAGGTGCGGGCCAGGCTGGCCCAAATCCTCCACGCGATCAGCGGCGCGGGGTGGTGGCGGATCGCGTCCAGAGCGGTCTTAAGTTCAGCCGCTGCGCGGTCATGTTCGCCGGCCGCCAGAAACACTTCTCCCAAAAGTTGGTGAGCCGTTGCGGAGTACTTGGGCACCCCATAACGCGTGGCGCTCGCGAGCAATCGGGTGGCATGCTCGTTAGCGCGGTCCAGTTTTCTTTGCGACAGCCAGAATTCAGCGGCTCCGGCCTGCAGCCGGATTTCGAAGAAGCGCCAGCGATTCCAAGGACTGCGATCGATGAGCGGCTCCACATCCCGCAGCGCACCCAGCGCCAGATCCGGCTCACCGGCGTAGGTATAGTCGTAGACCAAGTTGATGAGGGCGTTGGCTTCCGCCTCCGCGGTCTGAGTTTGCCTGGCGATCTCGACACACGCCCGATCGCTCTCGGCGGCACGCCGGAGGTCGTGCAACTCGCGGTACACCCAGCCTATCCCGTTCGGCACGCGGGCCAGCGCGAGCCGGTTGTCGTTGCGCCGCGCCATCTCAAGCGCCTGGTTGAGTGTGGCCAGCGCATCGGACAGGCGGCCCTGGTTGGCCCGGCTGAGTCCTAAATAGAACAGCGAGATAGCCAGGTGAAACCCATCGTGAACCCTGGAAGCCAGGTCGGACGCCTCCAATTCCAGCGCCTCGGCCTGGTGATATTCAGTGCGGAAGAAATGGTTGAGTCCGCGAAAGGTAAGAGCCGGTAGAAGCGCCGCGGTATGCTGCAGCGGTCGCGCCAGCGCCAGCGCCTCATCAAAAAACCGGCCGGCCTCGTTCAGCTCGCCTTTGACCAGATGAAAGTTCGCCAGGTGCGCAACGGACTCCCCACGCAGAGCCTGGTTTCCGATGCGGTCGGCCACCCGCATCGCCTCAGAGGCCCAAGCGCCCATGTCGTCCGGGCGTCGCGAATAGTTGGCCAAGTTAGCCAGAGCGTTCAGAGCGGTGCATTCCAGCCCGGCGTCTCGCATGGCCCGAGCGTGCTCCAGCATGAGAGTGAAGTCCTGCTCGGCTTCCGCCAGCCGCCCCAGCCCCAGATAGGCAGAGCCGCGCTTTTGGTGCAGGACGAAATGGATGGAGGCCTGCTCGGCCGGCGGCAACTTCTCAACCAGAGCAAGGGCGTGCGTGTAGTGATTCACGGCTATCCCGTTGTCATAAAGTTTGCCGGCGTTGTCGCCCATGTGGATCAGGTATTCGACGGCCCGAGCGAAATCCCGCCCGCGCTCAAAGTGGGTGGCGAGCTGCGCGGCGATGCGCGGGGCTTGGCTGCCGTAGCGCTTCAGCAGAGCTTCCCCGGCCTGGCGGTGCAGCAACATCCGGCGCTTCGGCACCATGCCCTGGTAGAGAAAGTTCTGATACAACGCGTGCGCGAAGCGGTATCGCGTCGCCAGCGTGCCGTCCGGCAGCTCTTCTTCGCCGATCGTGTGGATCAGACGGTACACCTTCTCGACGCTGTCGAGCTGCTCCTCCAGCGCCACGTCCTCGAGCTTCAGCAGAGCAGAGGCAGTGGCGGAAGTGAACTCCTGGCCTTCCACACTGGCGTACTCGAGTGCCCGGCGCTCCGCGTCGCCCAGTGCCTCGATCTTCTTCCGGATCATGCCCTGGACTCCGCTCGGCATCTCCAGGTCCATTTCCGCGACCGGCTGCATCAGGTTCCAGCGATCACCCGCCAGAGCAATGTCGCCACGTTCGGCCAGGAACTGCGCCAGGCTGGCGACAAACAGCGGGTGTCCTTCGGTTTTCGACTGGATCAGCTCGGCGAGCTCAGCGGGAAAGTCATTCGGCGCAAATCGGGCATCGAGGTAAACCTGAATGTATTCTTCAGCCAGAGACTGCAGTGCGATCTGTTCGCAAAAGCGGTGCCCTTGCATCTCCCGGATATAGTTTCTCAGGGGATGTTTTCCGATCTCGAGGTCTTCCTGACGAAGCGTGCCGATCAGCAGCAGTCGCTGTCCGGAGATCCGCTGGCCCAGGTGGCGGAGCAGATCGGCGCTGGATGGATCGGCCCAATGCAGGTCCTCCAGCAACAAAACCAAGGGTGTTGAGGAAGTGAACGCTCCGAGGAAATCGCCCATCTCGCGGAGCATCCGTTCTTTGGTAGCTCCAATCGCCTCGCGCCGCATCCGTTCCAGATCAACGCCGGAAAGCTGGGCTGCCGGCAACTGCAGGCACCAGGTGGGTGCGAGCCGCCGCAACACTGCCAGCACGCGCTCCCGCCCGGGGCCCGCCAATAGAGAACCGAGCGCGTCCAGAAAGGGCAGGTAGGACTCGCCCGTGCCATACTGCTCAACGCAAGCGCCACGGGCTGCCAGCGCAGCCGGGTGGATGCCGCGTGCCCGCCGCAGGATTTCACCGGCCAGCGACGTTTTGCCGATCCCCGGTTCTCCCGTCAAAAACACCATCCGGCCGCTGCCCTGGACCGCCAGTCGCAACATTTCTTCCAGCTGGCGAAGCTCCGGTTCGCGCCCGACGAATGCGTCCGACCGGCGTTCTTCCTTCACAACCAACAGAGCCGGGCTATCAATATGTTTCAATGCCCCCGCGAATTCAGAGGCCGACTGGAACCGGTGTTCCTTCTCCTTTGCCAACGCTCGTTCCACGATCAGGTCGAACTCAGGCGGCAGCTCGGGCCTCAAGGCACTGGGCGCGGGCGGATTGACTTCGGCCACCTCCCGGCAGATTGCCAGCACGCTGGATCCTCGGAAAGGTCGCGTTCCGGTGGCCGCTTCGTAGAGAACGCAGCCCAACGAAAAAATGTCCGACCGGGCGTCCAGAGGCTCGCCGCGGGTCTGCTCCGGCGACATGTACGCCACGGTCCCTACGATGGTCCCCTCGCTGGTCAGCGCCTCGTCCGTCAATGTCTCGGCTTCCGGATCGCGCACGGGCGTCAGCAGGGGCACCGTCTTGGCCAGACCAAAATCGAGCACCTTCGCATGTCCGCGCGCGGTAATCAAAATATTCGAGGGCTTGACATCGCGGTGGATCAGCCCGGCCTCATGCGCGGCCGCGAGCGCGTCGGCCACCTGCACGCCGACGCCGAGTAACGCCGGCAGGTCCATGGGAGCGTCGCGTACCCGCGCACTCAGGTTCTGGCCCTCCAGGTATTCCATCACCAGGAGGTCGAGCGGCCCTTCGGCGGATCCCACTTGCTCAATCGCATGCACGGTGACGATGTTCGGATGATTCAGCGCCGAGGCCGAACGGGCTTCCTGCAGCAGCCGTTTGCGAGCCTTCTCATCGCTTCGCGCCGCGTCAGGCAGTACTTTGATTGCAACGATGCGCCCGAGCTTCAGATCTTCGGCCTTATAGACCTCGCCCATGCCTCAGCATTTTCTCATTGAAGAATGAGCCTGAAGGCGGGAGCGGAGCGACTGCCGCCAGGCCTCCTTTCTGAATTGGGTTTTGAGAGGAAGAGCAGTGAGTGGGAAAGTGGGAAACCTGCTCTTGGTTTTCCACTTTTCCACGTCGAGTAGGGGCGGTGGAAATGTGGGAATCGCGACCAGCGATTTCCAAGGGCTGTGGGCGCGGAGGGA
>JAIQFN010000074.1 GCA_020073265.1 Terriglobia bacterium
GTACCGATTTCGAAAGGGCCGTGCTCACCGGCGTGGACCTGAGCAGCGCGCAGATCACCGAGGCGCAGTTCGCGTTCTGCTGGCTGCCGGGGGCGCTCTGGACGGATGCCAAGCTTCGCAACTCGAGCTTTCGGAAAGCCAATCTCCGCGATGGACGGTTTCAGGGAGCCGTGATCGAAAGCTGCAAGTTCATGGGGGCGGTGCTGGGCGCAGCCTCCTTGCACCACGCGCGTATCGCCACCTCCGATTTTTCGGACAGCGACATCGTCAAAGGCCAGTTCCATCGGACCCAGATTCACACCTGCCGCTTCTACGCTGCCAAAGCCATGGGCGCGAATTTCAGCAACAGCCGCTTCAAGGCCTGCGATTTCGCCAAGGCCGACTTAACCGGCGCGAAACTATTCCAAGCCGACTTGGGAGGCTCGCAATTCGATCGCACGGTGTTGAACGACGCCGATCTGCGCGAAGCCCAGTTGGGCGGCGTGGATTTTTGCCAGGCCGATCTCACCTACGCGCGCTTCCACGGCGCTAAGTTCTTCGCCACCGATCTCAGAGGCGCGGACCTGACCGGCGCCCGCGAGCTCACCTCCACCCAGCTTACCCAGGCGCGCACCGATCAAACCACCATCCTCCCGGACGGCAGCCGCGGACCCTACCGGCGCTTCTCCGGCGCCGAAAGAGCCCTCATGGCCTGCTGACCGCAGCGCCGGCCGCCTTCCATCCCGCCGCTCAATGACCGAAAGTGATTCCGCGCTTCTCTTTGCCGACCGCTGTCATGATTCCCGCCATCACGAAAACGGTGCTACCCGTGACCGCCATCGCCGTGGCGTAGCTCATTCGAGTGGCGAACACCGCTTGAATATAGACGATCGAGCTGGCCAGCAGCACGCCGCATTGGTAAGCGAACCCCGGCAGGAAGCCGCGCACCGAGTCCGGCGAGAGCTCCGCCAGATGCGCCGGAATCACGCCCCAGGCGCCTTGCACCATGAACTGCATCAGGAAGGCGCCGATGATCAACAGCGTGAGGTTGGGCGAATAGGTCCACAGCGGAACCACCAGGACGGCTCCGGCCAGCGCCAGGATCATAGCTTTCCTGCGGCCATAACGGTCCGAGAACAATCCCACCGCCAGGCCGCCCACCAGCGCTCCGATCATCGAGAATCCGGTGATCGCCGAGCGCTTGGCGGGGCCAAAGTGCCAGTAGCGTTCCAGGAAGGTGGGATACATGTCCTGCGTGCCGTGCGAGGAGAAATTGAACGCGGTCATGAGCAGCGTGATGTAGACGAACAGCTTCCAGTTGGCAAGGACGGCGCGGCCCAAATGAGCCCAACTCTGCTCGCGGGTTTTGCGCCAGACTTCCGATTCTTCCACGCGGAACCGCACGAACAAAGCCAGCAGCGCCGGCAATCCGCCTAGGAAAAACATCGGCCGCCAGCCCCAGCGCTCGAACAGGAAGAAGTAACAAAGCGCGGCTAGCAGGTTGCCGGTCGAATAGCCCTGTTGCAGAAAACCCGACAGGAGCCCACGCAGCCTGGCTGGAACTTTTTCCATGGCTAGCGATGCTCCCACGCCCCATTCGCCGCCCATGCCGATGCCGAACAGCGCGCGCAGGATCATGAAGGTGGTGTAGTTGGGAGCCAGGCCCGTGGCCACTTCAACCACGGAATAAAACACCAGGTCGATCATGAGCGGAAGGCGACGGCCGTAGCGATCCGCCAGCAGCCCGAACAGGAAAGCGCCCACGGGCCGGAAGGCCAGCGTCAGCGTGATGGACAAGGCGATGTCCTTGTCGGGCCGGTGGAACTCTTTGCCGATGGCGGTCAGGCAGAAGATTACCAGGAAGAAATCGAAGGCATCCAGCAGCCAGCCCAGGTAGCTGGCAGTGAGCGCGGCGCGGTGGTCGGAGACTTTTTCGGTCACGGGCGGCGCCCGGGCAGGGGATGCATGGACGGACCAGTATAGCAAGATCGCCCGTCATCGCTTGCCGAGCGAGTTTAGCTTGCCGCGGCCTTCCGCAACGCCGCTACGCGCGGCGCGCGGCTCTTCGGGCTGTCCAGGCCGAACGACCGAACGTCGCCCAGTTGTTCCCGCACGTACTGCTCGGTGCGAGCCACGGCGTCTTCGAGAGCCCTGTCTTTCTTGACGAACGCCGACCAGGCAATCGACCGAGTCGCGGTATCGTATTCCCAAAGTCCGACGATGCGGCCGCGGTCCACAATCGCGTGACTCGGCAGATCGGCCAGCAAGCCGAACGGCTGCGTGCCCTTTTCCACGAAGACTTCGCGCCCGGCGTCCTTGGGATCCAGCAAATCCTTGAGCGACCGGCGCAGCAGCACGATCGAGTCAATCGGGCTGATCAGCACGTAGTGCGGATCTTTCGGCGTCTTGAAGGCCTCCAGCCGGGCGCGATCGTCCGGCAACATCAGGCGAGCGTCCCCCTTGGCCAGCGGTTCGAGATCCAGCGGCTGGAGCGCGGCTTGCGCGGCCTTCACGCCCAGGCCGGAAAACCATTGGAACTCGGCCAGCGTAGCCGGCCCGATCCAGGCGAAGTAGCGGCGGGCGAGTTCGGTGTAAGCTTTCTCGGCCGCGAGCTTGTAGCCGCGCAGCGGGTTGGGCCGCCAGACGGTGTACTTGTAGCGTTGCTGATCCAGCCGGCCGTTGGTTGGAATGCGCCGGATGTCGCCCGACAACTGCAACCGTCCGAGCGCCAGCGGCAGCGTCGTGCTGAGGCCTTTCTTCTGCCCCTCCGCGCCCAGGTTGCGGACCGCCTTCCCAGTCGCTCTGCGCAAGCCCTCCGGATCCAGCGGCTCCTCTTCCAGCGCGCGAATCACCGCTTCGCAGAGTTTGTCGACCTCCTTGGCAGTGACGCCCAGCTTTTCGGCGACTTTCATCTCACCGCCGCCGAAACTTTTCCCTACGGTCAATCCCAACGCGAAGTCCGAGGCGGGCAGCACGTAGGTGCAGCCGCGCGCGCTCGGCAGTTCGTGAATTTCCAGCTTCTCGACGGAAGCGTCTATTTGTTCGCGGCCGAGACCCGCTCGCGAAAAGAGTGTTACATAAGGACCCGCGCCGCCCACCGATCGCGCCCAGCCTGTGCGCCCTAGAACTTCGGCCGCCGACTTTCCGGCTAACGAGCCATCCAGGCCCTGCCGGTACGCGTACCATGCGCGTATCTTGGATTGCTCCATACCACTCCGTTCTACCACTGCTGCTGGGTAGCCGGAGAACTGCTCGACAGGTAGAGACTCTCGCCTTCCACGCGCTCGAAGGACGACTGCACCGCGACGCGGCCCGGTCCCCACAGCCGCAGCCAGACGTAGCGATTCGTCCACGACGAACCCCACAGGCTGAAACCGGTCCGGGGATGCTCGAAATGCAACTGCATCTCGACGGTGGGATCTTTGAAGATCACTGCCGTGGGCTTCACCAGCAGCGACTGTCCCGGCTGGAGCTCGCGCACGAACACGTTGCCGGAGGCGTGCAGCAACAGCAACCCGGGCGATTGCGGAGCGGAGAAGCGATCCATGAAGGTCCCTACCGGGCGATGCGTCTCCTGGTCGTCTCCGGACCCGGTGGTGTACCAGACGTTGGTCATGAACCAGTCGTAAGCGACGTTGCCGGTGGCCAGCATGAACAGATGCTCGCGCACGTCCACGCTCTGTCCCGGCTGGATGGGCAGCGCGATCATTTCGCCGGGTGCATCGCGGGAAAAGGCGATGTGGCCCTGCCCTTGCGCCTGCGTCATGATGAGCGGCAGGCCGGCGAACATCCGCTTCCAGCCGCCGGCCAGCGACACGGTGGTGATGTTGATCTGCGGATCTTTCCACAGCAGGACATGATGCGTGAAGTAGATGCTGTCACTGGGCGCGAGGTTCACGTCCGCGACGGGCACGTACAGGCCCTCGATCTGGCAGAACGAATCGCCGAACTGCAGCTTGGCCATGTCCTTGCGCCCAGGTAACTGCGACCAGCCCGATTCAGTGGTCGAAGCCAGCGCCTCGAGCGTAGCCCCACAACGCGGGCAACTCAGCACGTTACCTTGAATCTCCGCCGTACACCACGGGCACCGGCCATGGGGGAGGGGGACAGACGGAACGTTTCCTGGTTTTGGCTGCACCGGAGGAGGCGGAGGCGGCGCCGGCGGAGGAGCGGCATACACCGGTGGCGATTGCGGTGCTAGCGCCACTGGCACCGCAGCCGCCGCCTGCTTCACAGGCGCCCCGCACGAGCCGCAAAAATTCGCGGTATCCTGCAACCCGACTCCGCAATTCGAACAAAACATGCTGCTGCCTACTCCGTATGATGATGCACGTACATCGATTGAATCCCGACCCGCCCGGGCCCCGTCATCCGCGCCAGCGACATGTTGGTGCCGCCGAAAAACCCCGTGCCGAGCTTTTGAAATTCCACCTGCATGGTCACCGTCGAGTCCTTGTACAAAAACGCGCCGGGCTCCAGCATGACGCTTTCGCCCGGCTTGAGCACGCGCTCGAAAACGTTGCCGTAGCCATGCAGCATCACCAGCCCCGGTGTGTTGGTGGTGACGAAGCGGTCCATGTACATGCCTTGCCCGCCGAACAGGATGTTGGCCAGGCCCTTGATGCGGATGAACGAATAATCGATCTGATGCGACGCCAGCAGGAACGCGTGTTCGCGCACATCCACCTCCATGCCGGGATGCAGCGGGAGCACCACCAGTTCCCCGGTTGCGTCGCGCGAAAACGCGATGCGGCCCGGCCCGGTGGCCACGCTGATGATGAACGGCATCCCGGCGAAGGCGCGCTTCATGCCTCCCGGCAATTGCAGCACGGTCAGCGGAACCGAGTCCTCTTTCCACAGCATGAGGTGATGCTCGAAGAAGACCGAATCGCCCGCGCCCAGGTTGATCTCGGCCACCGGCACGATCTCGCCTTCCACCTGGCAGGAGCTGGTGCTGAATTGAAACTCGGTCATGTCCTTGATGCGCGGCGCCTCGCGCCAGCCCGACTCGCTAACCAGATTGCGAATGTCCAGCGGCGCGCCGCAAGCGTGGCAGGTGAGCGCCGACTTGGTGTTCATGCCCTGGCACCACTGGCATTGAATCCGTTCGATCGGCTCCGAAGCGGTTGGCAAAGGATTAGACATGGCGTTCGGCTGCTATCATAACAAGCGCCCGGCCAACCTAGAAGTGGCGCACGCACTCATGAGCTTGCTGAAAAACCCGCGCAACCGCTCCCTAACGGTCACGGCTCTGTAAGTGACTCTGGACGCACAACGCCGATTCCGAGCCGCGACCGCCAGGGAGTGGTTGCGCTCACTCATGCGTGCCGCGTTCACACTGGTATGAACGCCCGCGGGCTAGCCACCGATCGCGTACATCGGCCGAGGCGGCGCCACGAACTTCCCGGTGTTGATCTCATGCCCGATCCACTTCTTCTGCACCGTCGAGCGAATGGTCGCGGCAATCTCCTCGTCCGGCGCTCCGCCGCGCAGCAGCCCCTTGACGTCGGTCTCCTCGATCGCAAACAGGCAATAGCGCAGCTTGCCGTCGCTGGTGAGCCGGATCCGGTTGCAGTTCAAACAGAACGGCCGAGTCACCGAAGCGATGAATCCCACAGTTCCGATCCCGTCCGCGAAGCGGTATTCAGTGGCGGGCGCGCGCGGATCGCGATCGGGAATCTCAATCAACGGCGAAATCTCGCGCGATAGCGTCTCGATAATCTCGCCAGCCGACAGCACATTCTCGCGCGACCACAAGCCTTGCGCGTCCAGCGGCATGAACTCGATGAACCGCACCTCGATGCCGCGCTCGCGTCCGAAGCGCACCAGCGGCACGATGTCCGGCTCCACCAGGTTCTTCACCGCCACGGCGTTGATCTTGATCGGCCCGAACCCCAGCCGTTGCGCGACGTCCAGACCTTCCATCACTTTCTCGAAATCGTCGCGCCGCGTGATGCGCCGGAACCGCTCGCGATCCAGTGTGTCCAGATGCACGTTCAACCGCCGCAGCCCGGCGTCATACAACGCCTGCGCTTGCCGCGCCAGCAGCACGCCATTGGTGGTGAGCGCCAGGTCCTTGATCCCCGGAAGCGTCGCCAGCTTGCGGATCAGCACCGGCAGGTCTTTGCGTACCAGCGGCTCGCCGCCCGTTAAGCGCAGCTTGGTCACGCCCAGCGACACCGCCACGCGCACGAACCGCTCGATCTCTTCGAACGACAGGATCTCCTCGCGCGCGACGTACTCCACGTTGTCTTCCGGCATGCAGTAGAAGCAGCGGATATTGCAGCGGTCGGTCACACTGATCCGCAGATTGTCGTGGATGCGCGCGAAAGTGTCGACCAGCGGAGCGTTCACGGGGTTCCTATTTTATCTGAAGCATTCGCTCGATGGGAACCGCGGCCCGCCGCATGATCTCCGGGTCCAGTTCCACGCGCGGCTGCAGATTGAGCAGCGCATCGCGCAACTTTTCGAGCGTGTTCCTCTTCATGTAAGGACATTCGCTGCAGTTGCAGTTTTCGTTGGGGATGAAATAATAATGCTTCTCGGGCGCCAGCTTCTGCAGCGACCGCAACACGCCGCTCTCCGTCATGACGATGAATTCGTCGGCGTCCGACGACGTGCACCATTTGATGATCGCCGTGGTGGACCCGATGAAATCCGCCATCGCCAGCACGTCCTGGGGACATTCCGGATGCGCGGCCACCAGAGCGTTGGGGCGTTCCACGCGGGCCTTCACCAGCCGGCGCGCCGCAAACGTGGCATGCACGATGCACGAACCCTGCCAGATCTTCATGTTCTCGCGCCCGGTCTCGCGCTTCACATAATTTCCGAGGTTAATGTCCGGCAGAAACAAAATGGTTCGATCCGCGGGAATCGAATTCACCACTTGCACCGCGTTGCGCGACGTGCAAAGAATGTCGCTCTCCGCTTTCACCTCCACCGACGTGTTGATGTAGCTTACGATCACGTGATCCGGGTGCAATCGCCGGTACGCCCGCACCTGTTCGGCCGGGCAGCTCTCCACCAGGCTGCAGCTCGCCTCGCGGTCCGGCACCACCACGATCCGCTGCGGGTTCAGCACCTTGGCCGTCTCCGCCATGAACCACACGCCGCAAAACGCAATCACGTCGCCGGAAAATTCCTGCGCCTTGCGAGCCAGCTCCAGGCTGTCGCCCACCGCGTCGGCGAGGTCCTGAATCTCGGCATCCTGATAGTGGTGCGCCAGAATGATCGCGTGCCTTTGGCGCTTCAGATCAAGGATTTCTTCGCTAATGGATGTCAGCGTGGTCATCAGGCGGGTCCTGCGTTTTGTTGGTTCTTAACTTCGGCTATATTCATTGTAACAGGGGCTACACAAAACGCCGGGTTTCTGTTAGACTGCCCGTGGGTTGTTTTATGTCTCGCCTGCTGTACCTGCTGGGACCCCTGTGTTTGTTGAGCGCCGCCGCTGCGCAGGCCAACCTGACCTGTAACGCCGCCAATGGCGTGCCGCTGGTGCGCCAGGAAGGCATCACGGAGCGAACCGGCGACATCGTGCTCACTTGTTCGGGCGGAAGCCCGGGCGCGCAAATTACCGGAAATCTGACGCTATTTCTCGCGGTGAACATCACCAATCGGGTCGCATTGAATTCCCCGAACATTGTTACCGACATCGTCTTCACCGCCGACAACGGCTCCGGACCGCAACCGATCAACACGCCCAGCATGCTTACCGGACCGGCGACCCTGGTCTATAACGGCGTCACCGCCACTCTGTCGACCTCCGGCTCGGTGGTGTTGCGGATCGCCAACCTGCGAGTCGCCGCCAATCAGATGCCCGACCTGCCGAACAGCCCGATAACCGCGCTTCTGTCGTTCAACTTCGGAAGCAACGTGTCGCTGACCGGCAATCAGTTCAAGATCGGAACCAGCCAGCGCGGCCTCTACGGAGCCTTCTCGTCGAAAATCGTGTGCGTGCAAAGCGGATCGCCGCTGCCGGACGATGTTTCGAGCATTACCAGCTTCCTGCATTCGCGCGCCACCTTCAACACCACGCGCGTGACCGAAGGATTTGCCGACGCCTTCAGCCCGCGCGGCGACTTTCAGGGCTTGAACGCCGCCGCCGGAACCCGCATCATCGCGCGCTACGGCGGATTTCCGAAAGGAGCGCGGCTGTTTGTTCCCACCGCCATCGCGGGTTCGAGCGCGGTGCAGCCCACCGCCGGCGGCGATTTCGGCGTGCCTGCTTCGGGCGGAAAGTATGCGCCCGGAGGCGACGGCTCGCTGCTGCTTTCACTGGTCCAAGGCGCGGATTCCACCGGCGCCGGAGGAACCCCGATATTTTTTCCCGGCGCGCCCGGCTCAGGCACCGTGAGCCTGGATGCGACGACTGAACTGGCGCTCACCAACGGTTCCGCCGTCGCCGTCTACGAAGTGATGGATGCGGATCCGTTCGTCCAGGAAAACGCTCAGTTCCCGACATTCCTGGGACTCGCTCCCTTCACCGGCACCCCGGCCGACACCACCGAGGATGTCTCGTTCGCACCGGTGTCCGCGGTCTCGATCGCCACCGCTCGCGATCCCATCCCGCGCTTCCAGCAACTCACTCCTCCACCCGACTGCACGCTGGTGGGCGATTGCAGCGCCAATTATTTCCCGGTGCTGTTCGTCCCGCAGTCGTCCTTGCAGTTCAACGCGCAAGCGGGATCCAGCTTCGAGGTGGGCTACCTTCTGGTCCAAAACCAAGCCGGCGGCATCATGCGCTGGACCGTCACGCTCAAATATCAGAACGGCTCGGGGTGGCTGCGCGTGGACCCAACCGACGGCGTCAATAACATGGGCATTCGTGTCGACGCGATTCCGGACAATCTCGCCGCCGGCGTCTACAAAGCTCTGCTCACCATCGACGCAGGCCCGCTGGCAGGCTCGCGCGATATTCCCATCACTCTGACCATCACGCCCGCGCCGCCGTCGCCCACCGTCACCAGCGTCGTCAACGCAGCCACCTTCGCCGCCGGACCCGTTGCGCCCGGTTCCATCGCCACCGTGATGGGCAGCCTGTTCTCCGGCGCGGGTCTTGCGGCCTCGTTCGATGGCACGCCCGCGCAGATTCTGTTCAGCAACGACACGCAGATCAACGTCGTGGTTCCCGCCACGCTCGGCTCGAAGAAGTCCGCTCAGTTGGTGGTCACTGCGGGCGGGCTTCAAAGCGCGCCCTTCACCGTTGCTCTCGCTCCATTCGCACCTGGAATTTTCAAGAACGGGATTTTGAACCAGGACTACACCGTGAACGGTCCCGCGCATCCCGCCGCGCCCGCGAGCATCCTTCAGATTTTCGCCACCGGCCTCTCGGGCAATGGCACCATCACCGCCAAGATCGGCAGCCAATTCATCGATCATCCTTACTACGCCGGCCCTGCTCCGGGATTGCCGGGAGTGCAGCAGGTGGATCTGATCCTGCCCGCGGATCTTGCGCCGGGTACCGCGAGCGTTTCCGTTTGCGGAGGCGCAACTCCGGATCAAACCCTGTGCAGTCCGGCCGTCGACGTCACGCTCGCGCAGTAGCCGCGGGATTATGCGGCATTAACGTTAGCGGGCCTTCATCTCCGAAACCATTCCGGCCCTGGCCGGAATCCATAGAAGTGGAGGGGTTCCAGTGAACATAAGACGTTTCGCACTATCTGGAGTTCTGGCGGCAGCATCGCTCCTGGCAGCTTGTGGTGGAGCCTACGTCGCCTATAGCGTTCCCGCGCCGCCGCCGCCCCGAGTGGTCGGAGCATTTGGTGTGGCTCCCGGGCCCGGGTTTGTTTGGATGGACGGCTTCTGGGATCTGCGCGGCCGCAACTGGGCGTGGGTGGACGGCCGATGGGCGCGGCCACCGCGTGGACGGCGCGAGTGGGTCCCGGATCGCTGGGAACGCCACGGCGATCGCTGGCAGCGCCAACACGGGCACTGGCGCTAGGCCGGCGCGGCCGGCGGCCCTCGTACAATAAATACGAATGGCCCCACAGAACTACGACGCGGTGCTGGTGCTTTCCTTCGGAGGGCCCGAAAAGCCGGAGGACGTCATCCCGTTTCTCGAAAACGTCCTGCGCGGGCGCAATGTTCCCCGCGAGCGCATGCTCGAAGTGGCCGAACACTATTACCACTTCGGCGGCAAGAGCCCGATCAACGATCAGAACCGCGCTCTGATCGCCGGCCTCGAGCGCGAACTCGCGCGCCATGGACCGCGGCTCCCGGTTTACTGGGGCAATCGCAACTGGCATCCGTTTCTCGCCGACACGTTACGCAAGATGCAGTCGGATGGTGTAACCTGCGCCCTGGCCTTCGTGACCTCGGTGTTTAGTTCCTACTCCGGATGCCGCCAGTATCTGGAAGATATCGAGAAAGCGCGCGCCGAAGTGGGACCGGATGCGCCGCGCATCGACAAGCTGCGTTCGTTCTACAATCATCCGCTGTTCATCGAAGCCCAGGCCGACGAAGTTCGCGACGCGCTGTCGAAAATCCCCAGCGAGCGCCGCGCGGGCGCCCAAGTGCTCTTCACCGCGCACAGCGTTCCGGTGGCCATGGCGGAGTCGAGCGACTACCAGCAGCAATTGAACGAATCCTGCCGGCTGGTGTCCGAACAACTCGGGATTCCCGCTTGGAGACTGGTGTATCAAAGCCGCAGCGGTCCGCCGGGCCAGCCCTGGCTCGAACCCGATATCGGAGATGTGCTGCGCGAGCTGAATCCCGGCGCGGACGTCGTGATCGTGCCGATCGGATTCATTTCCGACCACATGGAAGTGCTCTACGATCTCGACACCGAAGCCCGCGCGATCTGCGAGGAGCAGGGCATCCACATGCAGCGCGCGGCAACAGTGGGCGTGCATCCCACCTTCCTGAGCATGATTCGCGAGCTGATTTCAGAACGCCTCGGGCAGTGCGAAGCCCGCGCCATCGGGCAATACGGTCCGAGTCACGACGAATGCCGCGCCGGCTGCTGCCCCGCCCCGGCCCGCCGCCCCAGCTCCGCCCGCAGCGATTCTTCCCCGCGCGCCATCGCCCAGCATTAGCACTCATTCAGTTGTTTGTAGGCTTCGCGCTTCGACAACCCGCGCCGCCGCGCCACGGTCTTGAGCGCATCCATGCGCGGGACGCCCGCCTCGACGAGTTCAGAGACGGCGTCGCAAAGCGGACGATCGTCGGCCTCCAGCGTCTCGCCTTTGCCGACCATCAACGTAATCTCGCCCTTCAACGCCGCATGTTTGGCCAAAGCCTCGCGAATCTCCGCCGGCGTGCCTCGCAGAAATTCCTCGTGGATCTTGGTCAGCTCGCGCGCCAGCACCACCGGACGCGGTCCCAGCGTCTCCTCGATGTCCTGCAAGGTTTCCGCGATGCGATGCGGCGCCTCATAGAACACCAGCGTGGCCTCGATCCCCTTCCAGGCTTCCAGCATTTTCCGCCGCTGGCCTTTCTTCGGAGGCAGAAAACCCAGAAAGACGAACGCGTCGGTGGGAAGCCCCGATGCGCTCAAACCCGCCACCACTGCCGCCGGACCCGGGATCGGCGACACCGCAATCCCCTGCTCGCGCGCGCTCTTCACCAGCCGATAGCCCGGATCGGAAATCAGCGGCGTCCCGGCATCGGCCACCAGCGCGACATTCTTCCCCGCCAGCAGCTCGCGCAGCAGCTCCTCCGCGCGGCTTCGTTCATTGTGCTCGTGATAGCTCACCAGAGGCGTCGCGATGCCGTAGCGCTCCAGAAGCTTGCGAGTCTGCCGCGTGTCCTCGCAAGCAATCCGGTCCACCTCGCCGAGCACGCGCACCGCCCGGAACGTGATGTCCTCCAGGTTCCCGATCGGCGTGGCCACGATGTACAGCGTTCCCGTCAAACCCCGAGCCTAACACGCGGGCGCCAGCGATTCGTCGTCCTCCTTGATCACCAGCTTCTCGCCGCGACCGCTCAACTCCACCCGAATCCGGGCGCCCGCGCCGATCTCCCCCGCCGCGATCATGGAAGCCAGCGGCTGAATCAGCATACGTTGCAGCGTGCGCTTCAGCTCCCGCGCGCCATACTCGATGCTGGTTCCTCGCTTGATCAGAAACCGCCGGGCGCGCGGCGGCACGTTCAGGCGAAACGTCTGCTGCCCCAGCCGCTTGTCGATGTGCTCCTGCAAGTCGCGGATTTGGTGTTCCAGGATCGCCGCCATCGCGTCCGATCCCAGCGGCTGATAGGTGACCACCGCGTCGATCCGGTTGACAAATTCCGGCGGAAAACTCCGCCGCACCGCGTTCATCCCGATGGTCTCCAGCTTCGGCTGCGACCTCGCGCGCGGGAGCAGCGCATCGAAACCGAAATCCGGACACAGCTGCTTGCCCATCTCGCGCGCTCCCAGGTTGCTGGTCAGGAACACGATGGTCTTCTCGAAATTGACCAGCGTGTTGTCGCCCAGCCGGAGCGTGGCCTTGTCCAGCATGCCCAGCAGCAGCCGCGTCATGGAAGGCGCGGCCTTCTCGATTTCGTCGAACAGCACGATCGAAAGGTCGCAGGATTCGCTGCTCGCGCCGTTCAGCTTCTGCTGCGTCAGCATGGGCTGCGTCTCGCGATGCCCCAGGTATCCGGGAGGCGCGCCCACCAGCTTGGCCACCTCGTGCTCCATCTGAAATTCGCCGCAGTCGATTTTCAGCAGCTTCTTCGGACTGCCGTGCAACACTTCGGCGAGCGCCTCCACGGTTCTGGTCTTTCCCGTCCCGGTGGGACCCAGCAGCAGGAACACGCCCGCCGGCCGGCCCTCCGGCGCCAGCATGGCGCGGTACATCTGCACGTACGGGACGATGGCGCTGATCGCCGCGGGTTGACCGATCAATTTCCGCGACAACAGCTTTGCGATGTCGTTCGAAGCCTCGATCGATCGCACTCTGGAACGGTTCGTATGATTGCTCATGTTGTATGGAAAATGCAGACGTACTTCTCGATCTCAGTATGGCCTCGGACTTGCCCAGCGATCACGCCGCGAGCGCAGCCACGAGACGCGTTTCAGACTTTTTGACGGGATTTATCTTCTAGAAATGAATGGATTACCGCTGCGATGCGCGGGCTGGCCTTGCCATCGCCGTAGGGATTGTGAACGCGCGCCATGGCCTCGTACGCGTCGCGGTCTTCGATCAAACGCGTCGCCTCATTGACGATGGCCGCCACCTCGGTGCCCACCAGCTTCACCGTGCCCGCGCGAACCGCCTCCGGCCGCTCGGTCTTCTCGCGCAGCACCAGGATCGGCTTGCCCAACGACGGCCCTTCTTCCTGGATGCCTCCCGAATCGGTGATCAGCAGGTAGGCGCGGCGCATCAGATCGACGAACGGCACGTAGCTCACCGGTTCGATCAGCCGTATGTTGGGATGCCCGGCCAGATACCGCTGCACCGGATCCTGCACGTTGGGATTGGGATGCACCGGGTAGACGATCAGAACATCCGGGCGCTCGGCGAGCTCGGCCAGCGCGCGGCAAATGCGCTCGAATCCTTCGCCGAAACTCTCGCGCCGGTGCGCCGTCACCAGCACCAGCTTCTTGGACGACGCCTCCAGCTCCGGCCAATTCCCGCCCCGCAGCCGGCGCTGTTCCAGACCGTCACGCACGTACAGCACGGCGTCGATTCCGGTGTTGCCGGTCACGCTGATCGAACACGCTGCCACGCCCTCGCGCCGCAGGTTCTCCGCGGCTTCCTCGGTGGCCGCGAAATGCAGAGCCGCCAGGCGCGACGTGAGCACCCGGTTCATTTCTTCGGGAAAAGGCTGCCGCAAGTCCCCGGTCCGCAGCCCCGCCTCGACGTGACTCACCGGGACATGCAGGTAAAACGCCGCCAGCGCCCCGCAAAACGTCGTCGTGGTGTCGCCCTGCACCATCACCATGTCCGGCCGCTCGCTCTTGAGCACGCCTTCGAGTCCCGCCAGAATCCGCGACGTCGATTGGAACAGCGTCTGGCCGGGCAGCATCAGATCCAGGTCGTGATCCGGTTTTACTTCGAAGGCTTCCAGTACCTGGTCGAGCATTTGGCGATGCTGCCCGGTGACGCACACCTTCACGTCGAACGCGCCACGCGCGGCGGCTTCCACCGGGGAGCTGGAATATTCGCGGAGACTGCGAATCACCGGACAGAGCTTGATCGCCTCCGGCCGGGTGCCGAAGATCAGCAGGATCTTGCGCATGAATTGAAAATCGCGGCCCCGGTCCGGGGAGCCTCAAGCCGGAAAACTACTTGTGCCGGTAGGTGATTCGTCCCTTGGTCAGATCGTAGGGGGAAAGTTCGAGAGTAACCCGGTCGCCGGCCAGTACCCGAATTCGATTGCGGCGCAACTTGCCGGCCAAGTGCGCGAGCACCGTGCGGTCCTGGTCCAACTGCACGCTGAACAGCCCGCTCGGAAATTTTTCCACCACCGTTCCAGTTACCTCGATGCTGTCTTCTTTACTCATCAGCCTCCTAAAAGAGATTTTCTGCCATAGGTATCTTAGCAAAGGCAGGCGCGAGGCGGGATGCCGGTAGTGCGCTAAATCTATCTTAGGACCGGATGATGGGTGGTGTAGTAAGCCTCACCACCGTCCTGAGAGGCAATTTCTGAGATCCGCACTGAACCGCGAGACCCAGAAAGACCTCAGGCTGACGTCCCAGCCGCCTCTCCGCAGATTTCACACGCTACCCACACGCTACCCACAGTTGGGAATACAGCAAAAAAGTATTACCATTAGGGGCAAAGGATTACGAAACGAACGGTGTTCCCGGTTTCCATGCAGCCGCACGCGGAAATCTTGGTGAGTTGAAACTGCAGCGCAATGTCGATATGAATTGTGTGCTCCAGTCTGAGGCCCATCTAATATCTGCAGCTTTGACGCTGGGCGCTGCACGCATCCGGCGGTGGTCATCGATCGAAGAGAAGTTTGCTGCTCGAATCGGCAAGTTGGATCGCCCCACGATCGAGTGGCTCCGAGCGCACATCCAGAAAGGAAATGACCCCTTAGGCGACGGGTTTTGTCGCCTTCGTGCGCCTGAACAGCGTCGCGAGAAAGGTGCCACTTATACGCCTTTAACGCTCGTTAAGGTAATGGTTGAATGGGCCAAACGCCGAGGAGAGACGCCCTCAAGAATCATCGACCCCGGTACCGGGTCGGGGCGCTTTTTGGTAGCCGCTGGGCGCGTATTTCCGCGAGCAGAACTGATTGGCGTAGACGTTGATCCAGTTGCGGCGATCATCGCTCGGGGACATCTGGCGGCCGCGGGGTTAGAGGATCGATCTTGTGTGCTCCTGGGAGACTATCGCACGCTTGGACTTCCCAGAGCCGACGGTAGGACGTTCTATGTTGGCAATCCACCGTACGTGCGTCACCATCTGCTCTGCGCCGAATGGAAGCGGTGGCTCACCGAGAAGGCGGAGAGGCTTGGTTATCAAGCTAGCCAGTTGGCAGGACTCCATGTGCACTTCTTCTTGGCCACGGTACTGCAGGCGAAACCGGGAGACTTTGGGTGCTTTATCACCGCTGCGGAGTGGCTGGACGTGAACTATGGCAACCTGGTTCGCAACTTGTTCCTTTACGATCTTGGTGGTCAGAGTCTCACCGTGATCGAACCCACTGCGCTACCATTTGCCGATGCCGCCACGACGGCGGTTATTTCAACTTTCGAGATTGGAGCGAAGCCGAGGGGCATTCGCGTGAAGCGGGTTGCTGACGTCGGCGCGGTTGGTACGCTCGACGGCGGCCGACTGCTACACCGCGGCCGGTTGGAGTCACAAACCCGATGGTCACATCTGACACGCCAAGGACCTAAGCAAGTTCCCTCCGGGCATGTTGAACTCGGTGAACTCTGTCGCGTACATCGGGGGCAGGTGACAGGAGCTAATCGGGTTTGGATCGCCGGCAAGCACAGCGAGGGACTCCCTCCGTCCGTGCTCTTCCCAACTGTTACCCGAGCGCGAGAACTCTTTGAAGCTGGCAGCGTTCTCGTGGACAGTTCAGGCTTGCGCCAGGTGATCGATATTCCGGTGGATCTATCCGTATTTGAGGGAGAGGAGCGACGGGCAGTTGTAGAGTTCCTCAGACGAGCCAAGCGCGCCGGAGCGAGCAGAGGGTATGTTGCAGAGAACAGAAGGGCGTGGTGGTCGGTGGGCTTGAAACACCCGGCGCCCATACTAGCTACCTATATGGCCCGACGTCCGCCAGCCTTCGTGCGCAACCGCGCGGAGGCTCGCCACATCAATATCGCCCACGGCCTGTATCCAAGAGATCCTCTAGCAGAGGATGTGTTAGTTCGTCTTGTGAATTATTTATCCAAGGCAATCAATGTCACGGACGGACGAACCTACGCGGGCGGCCTAACCAAGTTCGAGCCGCGGGAAATGGAGCGGATTACCGTTCCAGAGCCCAAGCTACTCCTCCAACTGGAAGGATGATTCCACCGCAACGTTGGTCCCGAGAAGAACTTGAAGCGAGCCGTGTTCGCTCGATGGAGATCTTCCGTCAGGAGCGTATGCATGAGCCACTGGAAGACTACCTTGAGGCCTTTGAGGAGTACCAAGGCGTCGTCGAGAACCTGCTGGAGACGAGTATAGATCTTCTGCAACTCGACAATAATGCCATATCTGTTCTTACCGATCCGAACCTGCTCAAAGCATTTCGGTACTTAGCGGGTCCACCAGTCTCGGCAGATGACCTCAAGGTTCTCGCGGAGGCCGTGCTCAGTCCGAAGCGTCTCCGGTCTGATCCGGCCATGGCGAAGAGAGTCGTCGACATTGTGAAAATCGGCCTGGATCGCCGCCGCTTCCCTTGGGTCGCCGAGGCAAGGGAGCCGACGGAAGCGGAGCGAAGCGCAGCGGTGTTAGCATCCGCAGCCCTTATGGCAACGGGGCACGTAGGTACGGCACGGAGGATGGAGGGCAAAGCAGCGCAAGAATCCTTGGTGGAAACTGCCCTTGAAACGACTGGCCTCACCAAGGTTCCAGAGAGGGACATCGGAACCTTGAATCAGGCACCTCAACCCGGCCAATTTTGCGGCGAGAGTATGTTGGGTGAGCGAAAGGCGGACTTTGTTGTCGGGCTTTGGGATGACCGAGTCATGGCTATCGAATGCAAGGTCTCAAACTCTGCTCTCAACTCAATAAAGCGCCTCAACAACGATGCGGCAGCGAAAGCCGAATTCTGGCTCAAACACTTTGGTACCGCACAGCTCATACCGACTGCCGTTCTGTCGGGAGTTTACAAGCTGCACCACTTGGTCAACGCACAGGACCATGGTTTAACTCTCTTCTGGGCACATGATCTCGCACAGCTGCTTGCGTGGATCGAACGAACCCGAAGATGAGACCCCACCCACGTATACTCTAGATGGCATGAAAGTCCCGGTTCGCGCGCTTACTGGGAACCGGTCCGTTCAGCGCCCCGGTTCCGCACCAGGTACGTCAGCAACCCCGCCGCCGCCACCACCGCAACCCCCGACCCCTCCCACCCCATCCGCGTGATCGCCCTCCGCGTCGAATGATCGCTCAGCACGATCTGCCACGATTCCGGAAGAAAGCGCGACCCAAACGCCAGCACCAGCAGCACCAGCAGGAACACCACACGCAGAATGCTCTTCACCGTCAGCGCCGGCAGCCGCAACCCCAGCACCGCGCACAGCGCCGCCACCGCCGTCGAAGCCGTCAGACTGAAAACCAGCACTGAGGCCATCAACCCCTGCGGAGGGATCAGCACCCGCCCGCCCCAGTACGCCAGGTTGAGCGTCACCACGGCCGTCACCAGCATCAGCACCGACACGCCCCATCCGAATCCCACCGGCACGAAGATCCTGGCCAGCACCGCCCGAGTCGAATCCGGCGGCGGATTCGCCGACCAGAACTCAGCCGCGGCCGGCGCCACGAACAGCAGCGCCATCGAGGCATACGCGGTCAGTATCCAGGGCTGCAGGAACGTAAAACCTTTGTACCAGGGCACCAGAATGCCGAAAACCACCACCACGATGAGAAGGACCAGGGCCTGTCGCAGCATCGATTTGCCAGACCAGTATAGCCCGGAGCCGCGGATGGTACCCTATCAGTACGGATGTAGCGGCTAGACCTTACAACCCGTTAGGGCAATTTTGGATCTCAACCTGTTATAATCCTTACCATTTCGCCCGCCGATAAGAATAGTATGTTCGATAGGCGTATTGAACCTCGGATGTTATGCGCGGACATGGTGGATGTCCAGTGGAAGGACAAAGCCGGCCGCCTCCGCAGGGGTGTCGCCAACCTCGAAGACATCTCTCTCTCCGGCGCTTGTCTCCAATTCGATCAACCCGTCCCCCTGCAAACCGACATGCGCATCAGCTATCCCAAGGGCCAGCTCCTGGGCAAGGTCCGATACTGTGTGTACCGGGAAATCGGGTACTTCCTCGGTATCGAGTTTGATCCCGGATGCCGCTGGTCGGCTCGCCATTTCAAGCCGCAGCACCTGCTCGACCCGCGCCGCCTGGTGATCCGCAGCGTAAACCGCGCCACCAAGTTCGCGAACTAGCCGACCACCCCGCGTCCCCTCGTCCGGTTCAAACTCCCGCCCAAATCTGCTCTAGTAGCAGGTGTGGTCCGGCCGAACCCTCCGCTCAAAGACGTCATCGTCGCGGCCATCACGCCCCGCAGACCCGGCCACCACTCCATCGATCTCGACGCCGCGCTCGACCTGATCGATTTCCTCGCAACCAGCGGAGCTCAGGCCATCGCTCTGCTTACGTCCGCCGGCGAATTCGTCCACTTCTCCATCGAAGACCGCCGCCAGTTCGTGAAGCTCGCCGCCAAGCGCAGCCGTCTGCCCCTGCTGGTGAACGTGTCGCACTCCACGCTCGACGGCGCCGTCGAACTCGCCTGGGAAGCCGCCCTGTCCGGCGTTGCGGGACTCCTGCTGATGCCGCCGTACTTCTTCCACCACAGCCAGGAGTCCATTCGATCGTTCTATCTGACCTTCGCCGCCGCCATCGGCCACGCGGCGCCGGTCTACCTCGCAAGCGAATTGGCTCCCGCCACCGCCGCTGAGTTGCTCGCCACCGGCCGATTCGCCGGAGTCCTGGAAAGCAATCTGGACACTCTCCGTGTTCCCGCCCCGTTCACGCTACTCGCGTCTCAGGAGCGCACCTATGTCGAGGCCAAGGCGCTGGGAGCGCATGGCCTTGTCTCCTCAGTCGCTTGCGCCGTGCCTGAATTGGTTGTGGCGTTGGACCAAGCCATCCAGGCGCAAGCCCAGGACCGCGTCGCGCGCCTCCACCAGCGTACAATCGAGCTGCTCGATCGGATCGAAGCCTTGCCGCCCCTGGCCGCCATCCAGGAAGCGGTCAGACAGCGCCAATTGCGCGCCGGCCCCTGCGCCGTGCCTTTAGGAAAGGAAGATGAACGCAGACTGGCCGAGTTCCGCGAATGGCTCCGCGCCTGGCTTCCGCAGGCGCTCCGCGAATGCCCTTGAAAAACCCGGGGACAGACGAATCTGTCCCAAGCGGCAAGATTCTCACTTCGATGGATCAGAGGTGTTCGCGCGTGGACAGATCCGTCTGTCCCCTGGTTTTTCACACCGTCTTCTGCACCAGGTACTCGTCCACGATGTTCAAAAGATGTTCGGGCTGCACCGGCTTGGAAATGTAGCCGTTCATGCCCGCTTCCAGACACCGTTCCTTGTCGCCGGTCATGGCGTGCGCCGTCATCGCCAGGATCGGTATCGCTTGCCAGCGCGCGTCCTTCCGGATGATGCGCGTGGCTTCCAGTCCGTCCAAGGCGGGCATCTGCACGTCCATCAACACCAGATCGAAGTCCCCGTGCTGTTCCAGTTTCGACAGCGCTTCGCGGCCGTCGCCCGCCAGTTCCAGCGAGTAACCCCGCTTGGTCAGCACCGCCGTCACCACTCGTTGGTTTACGGGATTGTCCTCCACCACCAGAATGCGAGCCAGCCCCGGCGCGGGCTTGCTCCCGTTGGCCGTCAAAGAGTCCGTCACCCGCGGCTGCCCGCCATCGCCGACATCGAACGGCAGCGTCACCACGAAAGTGCTTCCCTGGCCCAGTTCGCTCTCGACGTGAATCTCGCCGTTGTGCATGGCCGCCAGCTTCTTGGTAATGGCCAGCCCCAGCCCGGTCCCGCCATACTTGCGGCTCACGCTGCCATCCGCCTGGCTGAACTTGTCGAAAATGTGTAGCAGCTTGTCGGCCGGGATCCCCGAACCGGTGTCGTGCACGCTGAATTCCAGCATGAATCCACCCTGCGGCTGGAACGTGCCGCCGATGCGCGCCACCACCGTGCCGTGTTCGGTGAACTTCACCGCGTTGTTGATCAGGTTCGACAGGATCTGCCGGAAGCGAAGCGGATCGCCGATGATCTCTTTCGGCACGTCGGGCGCAACTTCGCTGCGCAGCTCCACGCTGTTGGAGGCCGCCTTGGGAAGATTCGCCTTGATGCAATCGTCCAGCACCAGCCGCGCGCTGAACGGAATCTTCTCCAGGCTCATCTTGCCGGCTTCGATCTTGGAAAGATCCAGAATATCGTTGAGCAGCGCCAGCAGCGAATAGGCGCAGCTCTGCGCGGTCTGAAGCTGTTCCATCTGCTCCGGCGCCAGCTTGTGACCGAGTACGATGTCCAGCATGCCGATCACGCCATTCATGGGCGTCCTCAGCTCATGCGAGATGTTGGCCAGAAAATCGCTCTTGGCTTGGTTGGCTTCCTGCGCCGCGCGCATCACTTTTTCCAGTTCCGCGGTGCGCTCCTGGATGCGCTTCTCCAGCAGCTCCTGATGCTCGCTGATCTGCTTCTGCGAAGCCGCCATGGCCTGAATCATGCGATTGAAGCTCTCGCCCAGGTACTCGATCTCGTCTCCGGTCCGGCTGACCTCGATCGGCGCCAGCCGGCCGTTTTCCACCGCCGCCAGCCCTTGCTGCAGTAGCGCCAGAGGCCGCCCCAGCAGCCGGGTGGTGAAACGGGAGATCGCGGCCGAAACCAGGACCACGATGGCCAGCATCAGAAATGCCTTGCCGCCTCCGAAGGAGTCCTGGCGCAGGTCGTACGCCAGCATGGTGGCCACTACCCAGAACACCAAGGTGGCCGAAAAGAACGAAAATTTTGAAGCCAACGAACGCAACGGCCCCGGCCGCGCCGGTTCCCGCTTGCCTTTCGATGGCTCTCCCATACGCGGTCCATCGGACTTTTAACTAACTGCTGTATAAGGGAGATGCCCTAGCAACGCCTGTTTCCACCATCATTCCAGTGCTATTCTTGGACGAAATGAGCAGCGTCTCCACCGGTCGCCAGGCGCCGGGCGCGCTCCGTATCACGCTCTGCGGGGTGGAACTCTCCAATCCGGTCATCGCCGCCTCGGGGACTTTCGGGTACGGGGTCGAGTTCAAGGACGTCGCGGACCTGAACGCCATCGGCGGGATCGTGGTGAAGGGGCTTTCGCGCGAGCCCATCCGCGGCAACCCCCCGCCGCGCCTGTTTGAAACCGAAGGCGGCATGATCAATTCGATCGGCCTCCAGAACATCGGCGCCCGGGCGTTCGTTCAGGAAAAACTGCCCGAGCTGCGCGGGTTCCACACCGCGATTTTCGCCAACGTGTTCGGTTACACGCCCGACGACTACGCCGAAGTCATCCGCATCCTCGAGGACGCCGAGGGCCTGGCCGGTTACGAGCTCAACGTCTCGTGCCCCAATACCAAGCACGGCGGCATTTATTTTTCGAGCGACCCTTCGCTGCTCGGCGAAGTGGTGCGCCTGGTGCGGCCGCTGGCGCACCGGCCGTTGATCGTAAAGCTGTCGCCCAATGTAAGCCGCATCGAACCGCTCGCGCTGGCCGCCGAGCAGGCCGGTGCCGACGCCATCAGCCTGGTGAACACCTTCGTGTCGCTGGCCATCGATGCGCATACGCGCAAGCCGCGCATCGGCGCCGGATTCGGTGGCCTCTCCGGTCCCGCCATCAAGCCCATCGCGCTGCGGCTGGTGTACGAGGCCGCCCAGGCGGTTCACATTCCCGTGATCGGTCTGGGTGGAATCCGAACCGGTGAGGACGCCGCCGAATTTCTCGTTGCCGGTGCGTCCGCGGTCCAGGTGGGTACGGTCAGCTTCTGGGACCCGGCCGCGCCCGCGCGCATCGCCCGCGAGCTGGATGAATACTTGCGCCAGGAAAACATAAAGCACGTTCAAGAACTGGTGGGAACTCTACAGATATGAAACAAATCGTTTCGACAGCCGCGGCGCCCAAGGCGATCGGTCCCTATTCGCAGGCCGTGGTGCACAACGGGATCGCGTACCTCAGCGGGCAGATCCCCCTGGATCCGGCCACCGGTCAAATCGTGGAAGGCGATATCGCGGCCGCCACCGAGCGCGTGCTCCAGAACTTGAAGGCCGTGCTCGAAGCCAGCGGCGCTTCGTTCGCCTCGGTGCTGAAGACCACGGTGTACCTGAAGGACATGGGAGATTTTCCCAAGATGAACGAGATCTACGGCCGCTACTTCGCGGAAAATCCGCCGGCCCGTTCCACCGTCCAAGCCGCGCGATTGCCGCGCGACGCCTCCGTCGAGATCGACGCCGTCGCCGCGGTTGTAAACCGCTAGTGCGCCGAATACGGCGGCTGCGGCGGGTTCAGCGTGATCTCTAGCGTCTTCTGGTCTTCGTCCACATCGAAGTTCTGGCCGAAGGTCTGGTAGTTCTTGGCGATGATCTGAACCAGTATCGTTCCCTTGGGAATGGGCGGAATCTTGGCGCGGCCTTCGTCGTTGGTCTTCAACTCCCACTCCAGGCGGATCTTCTTGCCGAGCTTCATAACCGAGTGTCCCTTGACGAACTTGACGATCACGCTGGCTTGCTCCACAGGTTTGCCCGACTTGCTCTTCACCTCGATGGTGAGCGTGGTCATATCGTCCGCCAGCATCGGAAGGACGAGGGCGAGGCACAGAATCAAGCGCCGCATAGTCTCATCATAGCTCCCGCGTGCGCCCGCGGCCTCGCTCGGCGAATTTGTGCGCTTCCTGAACCACTTTGGCGACGCGGCGGGCGCGGGCGGCCGGTTCGCGGTAATAGAAGATGCCGAGCAGGTGACTGCGCCGTTGTGTCGGCGACATCTTGCTCCAGCCTTCTTCGGCTCGAGCGTCGCGAGCGAACGCCACGCGCAGAATCGGCGGCAGATCGCGCTCGGCTTCCATGGTGGAGAGCAGCCGCTCGGCCATTTGCTCGGCGCGGCGCTCGCGGGCTTCTGCGCTTTTGACGTCCGCGATCCACTTGCCGATCCAGTAGCGCATCGAGTGGTTCAGTTGGTCGAACCAGCGGCGAAATGCGCGGTCTTCGGCGAGCAGGCGTTCCAACTCAGCGGGCACGGTGACCACGCGCTCTTCAGTATCGGGTTCCAGGCGGAAGCGCGCCACTGAGCCGAGGACCGCCTTGCCGCCGCGCTGCATTTTCTTGTTGACCAGCAGCACGTGCCGGCCGTCGCCGGTGGGAAAAAGCGAAGTCCCGAATGCGAACCCGTTGATGTCGCCTTTCACCCGGATCTGCCCGCGCTTGCCCCAGATTTTCGCGGCGTCGAACGGAATGCGAACGATCACCCACTTGAGCGGCGTGCCGTCGCGCTCGAGCGTGGCCTGGAACGACTTGGCGACCGGTTTCGCCATCCCCTCTATGCTATGTCAGGCAGCAGGAACTTTTGTGCAGTACCGGCGGCGCGAGTGACCGCTTCGGCGGCGAGGTAACCGCTGCGGACCGCGCCTTCCATGGTGGCCGGCCAGCCCGAGCGCGTCCAGTCGCCGGCCAGAAAGAAGTTGGGGAATTTCGTTTCGCTTTGCGGCCGCAGCTCGTCGACGCCCGGGCGCGGCGAAAATGTCGCGCGCACTTCCTTCACCACGTGCGCCTTCTCCAGCTTGGCTTCCTTCACGCGCGGGAAAAACTCGGCCAGCTCTCGAACCGCCAGCGCGATCACGTCGGCGCGGTTCATCTCCACCAGGCTGCGCGATGCGCTGATCACCACTTCGAGGTAGCGGCCGCCCGACTTGTTGAACATCCACTGCACGGTGCGATCGAGCAGCGTGGCGTGCGCCAGTTGCGTGATGCTGCGATCGAACCACAGGTGGATGCCGGTGATGGGCGAATGTTCGAAGCGGTCGAGCGGGAGTTCGAGTTCGGGAATCAAAGCCGGAACGCGCTCGAAAGGCAGCGCGGAGACGTAATAGTCGGCGGCGCTCTCCACTCCTTCCACCATCACGGCCCGAATCGCCCCGTCGGCGGCGACAACGCGTTCCACCGGCGCGCGAAGGTGCAAGCGGACGTTGCCGATGCGCTTCCAGGCTTCGGGAGCGTACAAGTCCGCGAGCGGCACGGCGGGAACTCCCATTTCGTAGGAATTCGAGCGCGCCAGGAATCCAAGCCAGAAAACCTGGAAGCCGTGAATGGCCGCCATGCGATCCAGCTCCTCGTTGATGGCGCTGACCAGCACCTGACTCCAGAAGCGGCGGATGGCGGTTTCAGTCTGACGTTTTTCGCGCAGCCAGTCGAGCATGCTGATCCGTGAGAGATCGGCGCGGCGGCCGTGCTCGCGGCGAATGGCCAGCAGCGCTCGCGCGATTGCGACCTTGTCGCAAAATTCCAGACAGTGCATCCGCAGGAAACTTTCCGTGAAGTGCAGCGGCGCGGGCAGACGTCCGGCGGCAAGCACCGAGGTGCGTCCGCCGGGTTCGATGAAATAAAACTGCTTGTAGAACTTGATGCGGTCGGCCACGCTGAGGCGCCGGTAGAAATCCATCAGGTTGACGCAGCAGCGCAGCAGCACGTGCTGGCAGTTGTCGATGATTTCCGCACCGTCGCCAGCGCCCGCGAGCGGATACGAAGTGGCGCGGCCTCCGAGGAAACCGCGGGCTTCGTAGAGATCCACCTGGAATCCGGCCTGGCCCAGCGCCGCGGCGGTTGCCAGTCCGGCCAGGCCGCCGCCGATCACGATGGCACTTTTCAGGATCGCACCGGGATTCGAGCGCGATGCCCGCCGCCTCCATCACTGTTGATGAGCGAGACTGCAATGGCGAGCACGACCACGATGAAAAGAATGTCCAAGAAGTGCATCGCGTCTTTCTCCAGTGTGGCGCAACACGCGCGAAGTTACAAGCTACACCCTCTCTAGTACTGTTCGCGGCTTCCGCGCTCCGGCTACCACGTTCTCGATCAAACGCAAGCCGCAATTGCCTTGCAGCGTCAGCATGGATTCAGGATGGAACTGCACGCCCTCGATGGGGAGCTCGCGATGCCGCAGGCCCATGATGACGCCGTCTTCCGACTCGGCGGTGACTTCCAGGCAAGCCGGAAAAGATTCTTTGCGCGCGAACAGCGAATGATAGCGGCCAACCTGGAAGCGCTCGGGCAGCCCTTCGAAGACGCCTTTATTGTGATGCAGCACCATGGAAGGCTTGCCGTGCATCGGGTAGTCCAGTACGCCCAGTTCGCCGCCGAAGGCTTCCACGATTCCCTGCAAGCCGAGGCACACGCCGAAGACCGGGATTCCGGATTGCGCGGCGAACTTCACCAAGTCGGGGACTCCGAAATCGCGAGGGCGTCCAGGACCGGGTGAGATCAGGATGAGATCGGGATTGACCTGGCGGATCATTTCCGGCGGGATGCCGGCGCGGTAGGTGACCACTTCGGCGCCGGTCTGCCGCGCGTAATTGGAAAGCGTGTGGATGAAGCAATCGTCGTTGTCGACCAGCAGCAGCTTCACGCCTTTGCCCGGCTTGGGCGGCTCGGTGGCGGCGGTCGCGCTCACAGCGGCGGGTGGACGCAGCGCGCGGAAAAATCCGGTGGCCTTCATGCGCGTTTCTTCTTCTTCGAGCGCCGGCACGGAATCGTAGAGCAGCGTCGCGCCGACACCGTAGCGCGCGATCCCGTCCTTGAGGTGGATGGTGCGAATCAGGATGCCGGTGTTGATGTCGCCGTTCATCGAGATCATGCCGACCGCGCCGCCGTACCAGCCGCGCGCTTCCTTTTCGAGATTCTCGATGGCCTGCGCGGCCGCTTTCTTGGGAGCGCCGATGATGGTGACGGCCCACATATGCGTGAGGAACGCGTCGAGTGAATCGAAGCCCGGCTGGAGAATGCCCTCCACGTGATCGACGGTGTGGAAGACGCCGGCGTAGGATTCGATCAGGCGCCGCCCGATCACCTTCACCGAGCCGGGGACGGCGACGCGCGATTTGTCGTTGCGATCGACGTCGGTACACATGGTCAACTCGGATTCTTCCTTGGTGGAATTCAGCAGCTCGCGGATGTTCTCGGCGTCGCGCAGGGGTTCGCCGGTGCGCCGCGCGGTGCCCGCGATGGGGCAGGTCTCGACGCGGCTGCCTTCCACGCGCACGAACATCTCGGGCGATGCGCCGATGAGCGCTTCGTCGCCGAGCTGGAGGAAGAATTCGTAGGGACTGGGGCTGGCGTGCTGGATGCGCTCGAAGAGCTCCGAGGGACTCTCGGAGAAATTGGCCTGGAAGGTCTGGCGCAACACCACCTCGTAGTAGTCGCCCTGGCGCATGCCTTCCCGCACTGTCTCGACTTTGGCCATGTACTCGGCGGGCGTGTGGTCGGAGGTGATTTCGTTGGGCACGCGCTTGCGAGGCCGCGGGATAACGGCGCCGACGCGATCGAGACCGGCGGTGGTCAGGGGGTCGCGCGCGAAGTCGTAGCGGAAGCGCTCGATCTGTTCCTTCTTGCGATCCATGAAATAAATGTCGTCGCACAGGAACAGGTGCAGGTCCTTGTGACCGTCGCGGGGGAGTTTGAGCTGGATGGGGTCGAACTGGAAGAGCAAATCGTAGCCGAACGCGCCTACCAGCGCGAGATGCGAGTCGGCGGGGTTGCGGAATTCTTCGAGCAGCGCGCGCAGGATGGAGAAGGCCGAGGGTTGCTTGCTGCGCTCCTCTTCGGGGAACAGCCTGGGCAGCGGCTTCAGGCGGCCGTGCAAGCTGGAACCCTGGAATTCGAAATGGTCCCAGTGCGGATGGGGCTCGAGCAGCGGGTGCAGCAACCGGGTGAGCACTTCGCCGCGCTGGTTGAGCGGGCGGAAGTCGACTTCGCGGCCGGCGGCGACGATTTCGAGCGGCGGGCAGACGGAGGCGACGTCCCACCGGGAATAGCGCTCCGGATATTCGTAACCCGAAGACAAGTAGATTCCGCGGCGTCGATCCAGTTTGTGCAGGAGCGGTTTCAGGCCCTTGCTGAAGGGGACGGTGGAGGCGTCGCGGGTTACGGTGATTCCGCCGGCCGTGGTGTATGTCAGCTTGGGCATAGTTCGGTGGCGGCAGGGGCGATCCTGCCAGGGATTCTGAGTTCCCAGCATAGCACCACTTGCGGGTGCGTGTGGCCAAGCCGGGGTGTTTTTGCGCGCGCGCGGCGATTTTTTTCGCGGCGGGCGGGTGAGTGCGAAATTTGCAAAAACGAAGCCAGAACGGCGAGCGGCGGCGGTCGGGATGGAGGGGCCGGATCATGGCAACAGATTCCGGATCGAGGCTAGCATGGCGGCTGGCGGCGGCAAGGGGGCGGGTTGGGGAAGCTCTTGAGGCGGAAGGAGAAGGGAGGCTGTGAGATTGGAGATGCTGCACTCCAGGCCGGAAAAATCGGACTCCCTCAAATGGGCGGAAACAGGATCGGACAGACGTGCTCTCGTAAACGGTCCAACTCGCTAGTGTTGTGGCGAAGAAGGTTGTGCCCCCAGATCGTGTCGGTACCTTCGCGGCAATCCCGCGCCATCCCGCTGCCGATGGTCTCGAAAGAACCGAGATCTGGCCGAAGGCTTTGCGGTTCGCTCAAGGTGCCGAGGATAAAGACTCTGTGCCTCAAATGCGGGGGAATCCTGGCTTGCGCCTGTAGCAATCTGTCATTCCTGCCATCGAAGTCGATTAACAGAACCATGAGTCGGTGGGAAAAGCGATCCATTTCCCGGACGTGATCTGAAACGAATAGATCAAGCACCTTGAGCCAACCTCCCGCCACCGGGAGCACCTGCATCTGTCGGTCGTTAGCCGCGTCAACGTTCAGGTGAAAACCGTTCGCCAATTGGCGGTTGGCGTCGTCTTCGGGAAGCACATAAACATGTGGCTTATGCCTGTTTACGCTCATGGCTCCAAGTCGCCGCGAACGAGCGCGCCGACGAGATCCCCGCCGACTTGGAACTCCTTCAGTAGACGCGCGTTGGTGGGCTCGAGGTGGTTCTGCCTGTAGAGAACAATGGTATTTTCGTCGGAAAAACGGCTGATCGCCTCGGAGTTGTGCGAGGTCGCGAGGAACTGCCCGCCCGATTGGAAAGCCTTGCGGAGGGCCAACACGAAGTGCCCAACCTCGGACGGTGCAAGATAATTGTCGGGCTCATCCCAGAAGCAAAACACCGGCCCATAAGCGTGATTCGCAGCAAGGACGAGGGCGCATATCATGAAGCATTTCTCACCGTCGGACAGATCCTCAAAAGGAAGACTTACGCTTCCCTCGTCGTTGGAGAATTGGAGGACCAAGCTTCGAGAGTCTTTGCCAACCTCTGGATTCTTGATGTCTCTTAGGTCCGGCATCACGTGCTTGAGGTATTTGTCTATCTCGGCATAAGCGGATGGGGCATACGCCAAGAGACCGGAGAACCAGGCCGCAAAGTCGGTGACCTCGGTATTCGGCTGAAGTGTCTCTTGTTCGGAGTCTCCCCGAATCAAGCTGGGAATCGGCCGAAGAATCAGCATGCGAGCGAGCCACTGTTTGAAAACGAACCCAGGATCGTTCGTGGATTTTTGCTGAATTATCGGTAGAGCCACCAGGTGCCGGTCGATAGGAAAACTACCGGGCTGGCCAGCAAGGTTCTTAAGCGAAGCGGCACGCTGTGTCTGGAACTGGACTTGCGCGGCTTCTCGCGTGTAGACGACGTCACCTCCAACCTCGAGCTTCTCGTCGAGTACGCGAAGTTCCTTGAACCCCTTCGGGAACTCGAAAGCGATAGCGTACACGCAGGTCTTGGCGTCCAATTCGACCTCAATCTCAAATCGCATGGGCACATCTGTGCGTCCGCGAGCGAGATCCTTTGGCTGCACTAAGTCGCCTACGCGGTTCGTGCCCCGTGCAATCTTCTGCAGAATCTGCAACGCGAGACCGACCGTCGTCTTTCCCGAGCCGTTCTTTCCAATTAGCAAAGCAGACGACTGGCCTGCGATTGGCAACTCGAAATTCTCCAGGCATCGGAAGTTATGAACGTAAAGCCGACGTATCACAAGAGGATGATACACGATCGTGAGGGGTGCTGAGCCTAATAGTTGCATTTCGACGTTGGCAACACGTCGATTGCCCCACCGAAGAAGGACGGCCAGGAGCACGCTGGGTGGAATGGTGAATGTGCCGGCGCTGGCCAAGACGAAACAACTGAACGCGGCGCCGTTCCTCAGGCCGATTAGCTCGCGGAAGTCGCCGAGCGTTCAGGAATCATCGACGGTCGTGACGAAGCCACCGGAGCGTAACCCGGCCCCTGTGAGATGCTTGCGCCCATCGGCGTCATGGGCGAGGTGTATCGCGCGCGCGACACCAAGCTCAAGCGCGACGTTGCGCTCAAGGTGTTGCCGGATTACGTCTCCGTCGTTCGAAATACACTTTCATGAGCGATAATGAAGCGATCCCACGGGTACCCTCATGGAGTTGCTATGAACCGCCGCCATCTCCTCGCCGGGCTCGCCTTGGCGAGCGTTCGGGGGAAGACACAAACTCGAACGCCCGAAGCCGCCGGCGAATCGCTTTACATTCCCAAACCCCAGCTGGTTGAAGACCGCCGCTTCCTCCACGATTTCATGGAGGAATTCGCGTTCGTCGATCTGGTAACGGTTTCGCCCTCGCTGCGCATTACTCATATTCCAGTTTGGCTCGAACGAACCGCGGGCGCCTACGGAACGATTCACGGCCACATCTCACGCCAGAATCCGCAGAGCAGCGCTTTCGATAGCAGGCAAACAGGGGTCATTGTCTTCCGTGGACCGCACGGGTACATCTCGCCAACCTGGTACGCCAAGACCGAAAATGCGGTGCCGACCTGGAACTTCGCGGTGGTGCACGCGACCGGAAAGCTGCGGCCTGTGGAAGGTCATAAGGAACTGAACGAGTTGCTTTCAAAGTTGATCGCCAAATTCGAGACGTACGAGGGCACCAGCTACGACTTCACCAGAATCGATGACAGCTACAAGAACGGCCTCATGGGCGGCATTATCGGCTTCGAACTTGAGATTGAACTACTTGAAGGTAAATTCAAGCTTGGCCAGGACCGGAGCCTGGCTGACAAGCAGAGCCTGCTGAAGAAATTGGGCGAGGCGAAGGCGCCGCGCACTCTTCGCGAATTCACAGCAAGTTTCTACGAGCGAGAGAGCAAGGCCTGACCAAAGCCAGCTTCAAAAATAGGGGAAGGATGACGATCCGGCGAACGACGGACGTTATTCCCGAGCACACAATTCGCAAGGTTCTGTCCGGATAGGCCGGCATCCGGGAACGATCAGCTTTTGATCGAGTAAACTGGGCTGAATCACTCGTGTGGCTTTCTCGGCCCGCTCTCGAAGACGAGTGGTTGCTGAACTCTATCGCATACGGCTACCGATGGCTCCTGAGCCCTCGCGAGGCCGTTGTGTCACGGCTTCTTCGTTGCTTTGAAGGGAACGTTCTGACCCGCGAAATTGAGCGAGCCGTCCATTTTGTCGTCGGCAACCTTCGCGGTAATCACCAGGGTCAGGGACTGTCCACCGGCAGCGACGATCGAAACCGTTAGCGAGAGCTCGGCGCCCTTCAACGTGCCTTTGGCGGGCGCCTCATTCCGCGGTCCCTTATAGGTGCCGGTGACGTTCTCGCCATCCTGCTTCAAAATAAGCGTGGCATCCGTGGACCCTTGCGGAGCTTCGAGGCTCATCGCCCAGGTCCCCGAAGCATCGGCGGCACACGCAGCCATCGCGGCAAATAACAGGGCGATGACGGTTGGCAAAAGGCGCATGCTGGTCGATCATAGCACGGGCCGGGGCCCGGATTCGTGCCCAGTCTTATCTCATGCAAGATGAGCCTGAAGCGGGAATCGGTTTCTCACACAAGATGAGCCTGAAGGGGCGATTGCGCATGCTGGGGATTGAAGATCAGCGTGCTAGAAGGACAACGATTGAGCCTGGAGCAGATCCGGGCATTTCTGGAAGGCAGTTCGGAGCTGCGTTTTCAAGCCAGCCATCGGCAAGAGCTGTATGCCTGGGTGGAGCGAACCTTGGTGGAACA
>JAIQFN010000075.1 GCA_020073265.1 Terriglobia bacterium
TTGGATTCCCAGCATAGCAAGCGGGTTCCTATTATTATGCGAACTTCTGACTCAGGACACTAGGATCTCTTCGTGTTACAAATATAAGGTTGTTGCTACGGGAGCCTGGCGTGCGTTTGGGTCTTTTGTCGAGGCGAATGGGAGTTCTGGCGCTGTTCATTGCGCTATCCTGCGCAGTGCCCGCCGCCCGTGCCGACTCCACGATCATTGGCCGCGTTCTCGACCTCCAGGGTAGAGCAGTGCCCGGAGCCAGCGTCCGATTGCGGGCTATCGGCGGGGCCTCCACCGAGGAGACCAAGTCGGACGAACAGGGCCAGTATCAGTTCCCAGTTGCGTCTCCCGGCGAGTACCGAATCAGCGCCGAAGCGAACGGGTTCGCGCCAACCAGCCGCGATCTCGCCGTTGCCGCGGACCAGGTGACCAGCGTGGACCTTTCTTTCACGCAACTAGCGGTCCGAAAAGAGGGCATCGTCATCACGGCCAAGACCATCGAGCCGTCGGTGGACTTGCGCAACTCCGAGGTCTTCAACCGCACTCTCTTCACACGCGACGACCAGGTGCTGCAACAGTTGGACGCGGGCATCAACGCGGGCCAGCATGAAGGCGGCGGGAAATCGCTCGAGATCCGACGGTTCGGTTTCAACCTGGATCACGGCGGCGTGAATGGCGGCCTCAAGGTGATGCTGGACGACATCCAGCAGAATCAAGGCACGCAGGGTCACGGCCAGGGCTATCTGGGATCTCTGAAGGCGCTCAGCCCGGAGCTGATCCAGGATGTCACCATCATCAATGGACCGTTCAGCGCCGAGTACGGCGACTTCAGCGGGCTGGGCGTGGTGCACATCCGCCAGCGTGAGTCGCTGCCGGATCAATTCACGGCTCGGCTGCAAGGCGGGAACTTCGATACGGGTCGAGCCTTTCTGGCCTACAGCCCCGACAGCAGCCACGTCGACTCGTACTTGGCCTACGAGGGTTCGTACACGGACGGCCCCTTTCAGAGTCCGCTGCGCTACCGGCGCGACAACGTCAATGCGAACTATACGCGAAGCCTGGGCGACAACCAGAAGGTGGGCTTCCGCTTTTTGTTCGGCCGCAACGATTTCTATTCGTCCGGGCAGATTCCGCTGGATCTGGTGAGCGCCGGGCTGCTGGATCGCTTCGGCTATGTCGACCCGAGCGACGGCGGACGGGTGAAGCTGGGAACCGCGTCGGCTTATTACAGCAAGACCTGGGATAACGGCGACACGTTTAAGGCGGACGGTTTTCTGGCGCGCTCGTTGTTCGACCTGTACTCCAACTTCACCTTTTATCTGAACGACCCGATCAACGGCGACGCCTTCCAGCAGCATGACTCCCGGCTGCAACAGGGGCTGAACGCTCAGTACACGCATCCGCACAAGCTCGGCTCAGTGGCTGCGATCTTCGTGGCCGGCTCGAATTTTCACGACAACGAGATCAACGTTGGTCTCTATCCGCGCGACGGCAGGACACCGACCGGGGTCAGCACGCGCGCCAACGCCCACGTGACCAATGGCGCCGGTTACGCGCAGGAGACCATTACGCTGTTCCACGACCGCCTGGTGGTGGGCGGCGGCATCCGTTACGACGAATTTCGCTATGACGTCGCGGATCGCGTGAATCCCGCGCAGGGTGGAGTTCAAAACGCCGGCCGGTGGCAAGGCAAGGGCAACGCCGCGTATACTCCCACCAAGTCCGTGCCGCTGACCTTCCACTTGAACTATGGCCGCGGCATCAACAGCGTGGATGCGAGGGGCGTGGTCCAGCGTCCCGATCAGCCGCGCCTGGCGACCACCGACTTTTACCAGGCCGGAGTGTCATCGAGCGCCGGGCGTTTCGGTCTTAGCGTCGATACGTTCCTCATCGATCACTCCAACGAGCAGGTCTACATTCCGGACGACGGAAGCTTTGAATTCAAGGGCCCCAGCCGCGCCTATGGCTACGAGGCCAAAGCGTCGGTGGAGATCAACCGCCATCTTTCCCTGAATGGGGGCCTGACGAAAATCGGAAACGCGTTCTTCCGCGGCGGCGATCACCGTGTGTACGTCGACAGCGCGCCTCATTTTGTCGCCAACGCGGCCCTGACCGTCACGGCCTGGCGCGGCTGGAGCAGATCGCTGCGCATGAACGCCATCAATCATTACCGGCTGGACGGCGAGGACCCGTCGGTCGTGGCTTCCGGTCATACGGTTCTGGACCTGGGCGTGGCGAAGCAGGTCCGGCGCGGGGTGGAACTGAATCTGAGCGTCGACAATCTCACCGATCGGGATTATTATGAGACGCAGAACTTTTTTGAATCTCGGGTGACGCCTATCGCGCCGATCGTCGCGCGGATTCATGGCACGCCGGGATATCCGTTGACGGTGGTTGCGGGAGTCACGCTGCGGATGCGGGGGAAGTAGTGCAGTCGCGGGCGTTCACGCGAGCCTGAACGCGGCACGCATGAGCGCGTGCGCCACCAAGTTACTTGACTACTACTTTTTCGACCGTCTGGTTGTCGAACTCGTCGGTGACGCGTACCGCAATTACCTGCTCGCCGGACGTACGATCCAGCTCCAGGCGATAGTCTTCCTCCGGGGAGTCCTCCAGCCGGGTGACGGGCTGGGCCAGCAGCCACTCTCCGCCATTGACTGAGTACTCGGCCCGGTCGATGTTGCTGCGCGCGTCACGCGCCTTCCAGCGGACCTCGACTTTGTTGCCTGAGATGGTCCCAGTCAGGTTGAGGATCTGCGGCGGCGTGTTGTCGATCAGGAACGGATCGCTGACCAGCGAGCTTTCCAGCGCCTGATCGCGCGGATTGCCGGGCGCATCCGACGCGGTGACGCGAATTTCGTATTCGCCGTCCGGAAACGCCGCGCTGTCCCAGCTCAGATATTTTTCCTTCACGCCATCCTTCAGGAGTTTCCAGGCGGATTCCTTCACGCCCCGGATCTCGACCTTGTAGACCAGAGCGTCGCCGTTCGCATCGATGGCCGCCCAACGTACGCTCTGGTAACCTTTGGCGTAACTCAGCGTTTGAGAGATCCCCACCTCCACCGAGGAGGACGAGGAAGTTCGCTTGGGCTGGCCGAGTGGCGGGAGCGTGAGGTTGGTGGACGGCGTCAAAGCGAGGTTAGACGCCGGGAAGCGGTAGTTGGGTGGAGCGACTTCGATCTCCTCGACCACGGGCGGCACGTTCTTCGCCAGATAGGCGATGTCGACGTAGGAGACCTCGGCCGCCGCAGCACTCGAAGAAGCGGCGAGTTCGATTTTGTATTGCAGGAAGCGCGACGCCGGAGATGCAGAGCGCCCGCCGCCGCAGGAATCGCACAGCGCTCCGGCCTGCGCGTCCGTTTGGATGGGCGCCCAGGGGCTCCAGTTGCTTTGCGGATGATTCAAGTTTCCGGCGCGGGTGAGTACTGATATGTTTCCTGAGCCGCGAAAACTGAGACGTCCCCAATAGGCGAAGGATCCCGCATCCAGGACTTCACTTTCGAAGGAGCCGGATTTCTCGAGTCCGGGTCCGACGCGGTAGACCTTTCCGATGTTCCCGGTCACGGCGTAGATTTCACCGTGGGATCCCGAGCCGAATCCGGTCACCTGCGTTGGCGAGGCGTCCAGCAGCAGCGTACTGAGCGAGTCGGAATCCAGCCGGTAAATCTTGCCTCGGTTTCCGGTCCCCAGCATGGGCCGGCCGTCGCGATCGAAGGTGATGGCATACACGATGTCCTGGGAATCGGACCAGGCTTTTCGGGGCTCGCCGTCGGGGTTGATGCGATAGACATCGGAGCCGCCGGCGATGGCGGGAGCAACCGGCGCGGCGAGTCCGGCCTGCGGGTTGTTGCGCGACGTGGGCGCGATCACCGTAATGGTGGTCCCCGCGCCCAGAGTGGGCGGCGTCACAACCGGAGCCTGAGCGGGAGCCTGAGGAAGAACTACGTTGGACTTGATGCCGGCGCCCGCGGCATAAATCGCGCCATCCTTGGCGACGGCTACGGCGGTGATCTCACGCTTGGGCGCCTGATAGAGCACGAATCCCTGGCCGGAGGGCGACACGCGCAGAATCAGACCGCTGGGTTCGGTACCGACCACGAGGTTGTCGTGAGAGTCGAGGGCGAGCGAGCGCGCGTGGGTTTCTTCGGTCTTGAAAAATACCGTTCCGGCGCCCTGCGGCGTCACGCGAAAGATCTCGCCTTGCTCGCCGGTGGCGACAAACAGATCGCCCTGACTCGAGAAAGCCATGGCCCAGATGTATTTCTGGTGCGGATCGAAGAACACGGTCGGTTTTCCGGCGGAAGAAAGCTTGTAGATCTTGCCGTCCGGGTCCGTGGCGGCGTAGACCTGATCCTTGGAATCGACGGCGATGGCGTGGATTTCCAGGCCATCCAGTTCGGCGAAGGTGCTGCTCTTGCCGGAAGGATCGATGCGGAACAGCTTGGCCGATCCGCTGCCCGAGCCGCCGCCGGCGGTGTAGAGGTTCCCTTTCGAGTCGGCCGCGAGCGTCCACAGATAGGGCGTCGAGGAATCGAAGATCTCGGGAAACTCGGGCGCCAGAAGGAGCCGGCCATCACTGCGCAGGGAAAGATGCGTCAGGCTGCCTTTTTCGAAGTCGGAGCGCTCGTCTTGTTGCCAGAAGCGGGTTTTAACCGCGAAGCAGGTGGCGATGGCGGCGGCCACCGGCAGGAGTCGGAGAATTTTCATTGATGGCTACTTAACGGTGACTCGCAACGAATAGCTGCCCTCGATCATGAGGTCGAACGGAATGCTGCCCTGCTCGACGGCGCTTTCCGGAGAAGTCACGAAATGGCGGCTCGCGGTGCGGCCGGTTTGCATCACGTTCATCACCGAGGGCGGAAGGCTGGGAAGCGTCTTGTCTTCGTAGAAGACCGTGGGGCGCGGCTCCACCAGCGAGATGTACAGCTTGTTGTTGCTGCGCTCCTGGTTGATCAGCGACACGGTTTGAGGAATATCGATGAAGCGCGCCGACAGGCCCGCCACCGTCTGCATGCGGTTCAGCGTATCGGCGTCGCTCAGCAGGATGCGGTGCTCGCCCTTGGCCAGGCCGGCCGGGATCTTGAGCTGAAAGTCGCGTTCCAGGCGCTCGCCGCGATAGGGCCGCAGGAAAACCTTCACCGGCACTTCGGATCCCGCGTTCACTTCGCTGGATGGAATCCAGGCATTTTCGATGCTGGCCACGCGCCGTTCCGGAAAAATGTCGATGGTGGCGTCGACGCTGCGGAGCTTGGGCATGCTCACCGGATTCAGGAACAGGCGGTTGAACTTGTCGCCCCACCAGCCGGCCAGCAGCATGGGCGCGGGCGCCGGATTTTCGCTGGAGGCGAGCATGGTGGAAAGATTCATGCCGGGTTGGCCGTCCAACTCCACTTTTCCGCTCATCCGATAAGTGGTCTCGTCGGCGAAATCGTTGAGACCGGAAAGCGAGTTGAACAGAGTCAGCGTCATGAGATAGGGCGTCCACTTCTGGTGGACAAAAATGTTGAAGTGCAGGTCCTTTTCATTCCGGATCGCGTTGTTGTCGCCGAAGGAGCGCACCTTGACGCTGACGGGGACCATGGCCGCGGTGGATCCCAGTTCGCCCATGATGGCGCTATGCCGGTCCTGCTTCAGCGCGCCGACGATTTCCGTGGCGTTGCCCATTTTGTTGGGCTGGAACGAAGAAGCCAGCGTCATGAGCACGTCGGCCTTGGCCATGGGCATGTCCACGGGTCCGAGATTGAAGAAAGAATGGCCGCACGCCAGCACGTGCTTACCGTCGTTGTAGGTGACGGTGCACATTCCACTGACGCTCATGTCGCCGGTGACCAGCACCCCCGTGACGGCGTCGCCCGGCTGGAGCGAGCGCTGCCAGCCTGGGGCCGGTTTGGCGCTGAGGGTTGTGCTGGAGGCACCGCCGGCCGCTACCGTCATTCCCATCTGCTGGAACAGCGGAGAGAACTCGCGCAGCACGTTCTCATGGAAACCGGCGAAGGTGAGCGGCGTCTCGATCGGGACCATGGTGGAGCCGGAGGTGACGTTAGCCGAAGCGCCCGCCGACAGAACCTGCGCCAGAATGCCGGAGGGGACCGATAGGGATTCCTGCGCCACCGCTTTCTCGGGCGTGCGCGCGTCCAACGGACGGGAATTGTCGAAATCGTTCACTTCGAGCATCAGCTCGATCGGCGTTATGCCGCAAATCGCATCCGGAGAGAAAACGCTGAACCTGAGCGCGACCGCGCCCACCAGCTTGCCGTCGATGTAAACCGGGCTGCCGCTCATTCCGCCCGCTACGTTGGTGCGCGTGGCCTTTCCGCCCATCTTGGCGAGAATCACGTCCTGGTTGGGTCCCCACTGATTCTTGAGGATGCCGATGATCTCGACGGGAATGGCTTCCGGTTCGTTGCCCGCCAGAACCGTCCAGGCATAACCTTTCATTCCGGGCTTGAGATCGGACTGTTTGAAGATCTGGACTTTTCCGGCTTTGGGGCGAACGGGCGCGGGTTCCTGGGCGGAGAGAAGAGACGAGCCCACCAGCGCCACAACGAGTGCGGCAAACTTCATTGGACCTTCCTTAATACTGTGATGCGCAGCACCGAACTGCTAGTTTCATTATCGTCCAGTTTTTATGTGCGTGGGAGTTTGCCGCGGGTACGGTACTGGTTCAGGGCTGAGGAATGGTGTGATCGGGGTTGTAGCCGCCGCCGGAGTCCTGGTCCTGCTCGGCGGCAGGAGGTGGAGGCGGAGGGATGGGCGGGATCGGGGCCGGCTCCGGCGATGGCTTCGGCTTGGTCATCTCATCGATCAGCGGTTGCAGGATGCCTCGGTCCGGCTCCGGCTGGCTTTGCTCCGTGCTTTTCGCGGGATCAGTGTGTTTCATGGGGGTCTCCTTCTAGATGGATTCTAGGAGACGCTCTCCGGTGCGCCGCCCGCGGCAAAGGGCAACTTAGTGAAACGCATGCAAATAGAGCGGGGAGAACACGGTTACCGGCAAACCGTTAGGGGCTTGCTTGAAGAATCCGCCAACCACTCCCTGACGGTCGCGGCTCAGCACCAGCCGTACGGAGCCGTGACCGTTAGGGAGCGGGGGGGCACAAGCCGTGCGGAGCCGTGACCGTTAGGGAGCGGGGTTCTAGAAGCTCAGGCCGAGCAGAAACTCAGTCTGGTTCAGGTTCGACGGGTAGGTGACGAAGCCGAGGACGGTGGCGTCCTGGCCCCAGCGCGAATAGCGCAGCTCGGGCGTGAATCGCACGCGCAGTATCTTGACGTCCACCCCGCCGCCGATGGCGAAGCCGGCGTTCGACAGGTATGAAGCCTTGCTGCCGGTGGCGCGAAAGATGGGACCGGCCTCCACGTACGGATTGATCACCGGCGCGTGGAAGATATGGTACTTGCCGAGGATGGGGAATTCCCAGGAGCTGATGTTGAACGCCGAGCGCGCCGGCGGCTGAGGCACCAGCGTGAAATCGGTGGTGAGATCGAGCGGGCGGTACAGCGCGTCGGCCTCCACCGCGAAGCCGAACGGCAGGCGCAATTCCGCGAACGGGCCGATGACATAATTTTTGGAATCGGTGAAGGAGTGAACAAAGGTGTCGATGCCCGGTGTGGTGTGGTTCGAGAAGGCGTCCGACAATGGAACTCCGCCCTTGATGCCAATGGAGAACAAACGCTGGCTGAAGGCCGGCGCGGAGACGAACAGAAGCGGCACGGCTATCAACTTAAGAAGGCGCATGCTGGATGGACGCGTGAGGTGAGATGCGTGTTACGATCGCCTGCGAACTAGGCTTCGAGAATCACGATCGCGACACCCTCGCGCGCCGTATGTGTAATGGACAAAGCAATATTACGAACTCCCAAACTTTCAGCGATCTTGGCGGCTGCGCCGTGAAACTGCAGCGTGGGGCGGCCGGAGGCGAGATTGGCGACTTCGAAATCCTGCCAGCGGACGCCGCGCTTCCAGCCCGTCCCGATGGCTTTCATGGCGGCTTCCTTGGCGGCGAAGCGCGCGGCGTACCGTTCGTAGCGGTTGGCTTTGCTGTCGACGTAAGCAATCTCGGCTGGGGTATAAACGCGTTCGATGAAGCGCGGACCGTGCCGTTCGATCACCTCGCGCACGCGGTCGACTTCGGCGACGTCGATGCCGATGCCGACGATCACAACCCCGCGCCCGTTGAGGTCAGGGTCAGGCGGCCATGCTTGACACCCTTGGTGCTGATCAACGCGTCGGCGATTTTTTTCACCACACCGGCCTTGCCTTTGACCACCAGAACCTCCAGACAATTGTCGTGGTCCAGGTGAACGTGCAGCGTGGAGAGAATGTGGTGGAAATGGGAATGCTGCAAGTCGGTGAGCTTCTCGTTGAGCAGGCGGACGTGGTGATCGTACACCAGCGTGACGGTGCCTACCACGTTGCTGTCGGGCCGCTCCCAGGTCTTTTGCACCAGTTCCTCGCGGATCAAATCGCGGAAGGCCTCCGAGCGGTTGGTATATCCGCGGGAAGCGATCAGTCGATCGAACTTCTCCAGAAGATCGGAATCGATGGCTACGCCGATGCGGCTGAGCTCGCTCATTTGTATAGAGCGTAGCAAGACACGGTGGGGCCGGCGGGGCAGCAAGGGCGCTGGTGTATACTCCACAAGCAGCAACACGTCTGATGTTGCGGGCTGACGTTGAACAAACTTTTCAAAATTGTCACCGTTCTGGTGGCGGTCTTGCTCGCCGTGGCAGCCGCCGAGCTGATCCTGCGCCTGGGAGGCTGGGGCGCGGACGCGGCGCCCGAGCACGCACACCTGTTGCGTTATGACGCGACCATTGGCTGGACCAAGATTCCCAATGGCAGCGTCGTGTATCGTTATGCCGGCCACCGCATCCACGAAACGTCCAACTCGTTTGGAGGACGCGGACGCGAACTCGAAGATTCGAGCCCCCGCGTGCTTTTTTTGGGCGATTCGTTCTGCGAAGGCTACCTGGTGGGCGATGGCGAGGTTTTCTCGTCCGTTCTGGAGAGGCTGCTGCCGGCGCTCGCGTCGATCAATCTGGGTGTGGCGGGCTACAGCACCGATCAGGAATACCTGCTGTACCAGCGCGACGGCGCGCGATTGCAACCGCAACTGGTGGTCGTGCTTTTCTTCGACAACGATGTGTGGTTCAACTCCGTGATCCAGGAATATCGCGCCAAGAAGCCGGTTTTCAAGACGACGGAGGCCGGGCTGCGTCTGACGGGCGTTCCGGTGCCGCCGCCGGATCGGTCCATCGCGGCGGCGCCGTGCGCTGATTGTCCGTCTTCCATCCGCTTGCTGCAGCTCATCGAGCGGGCCAGCCGCCGCGTGTCGCCAAGCGCCCAAGGAACCGCCGCGCGGCCCGCCGTGCCGAATGAATTGCAGGTGTATCATCACCAGGAGACCGCGGAGATTGGAGGAGCGTGGCAGCTCACCGAAGCCTTGCTCAAACGGCTTCGTCAAGCAACCGGCAACCGCCTGGTGGTCTTTTATGTTCCGACCGTCGCTGCGGTTTACGACGACTCCTGGCGCCAGACCCGGCAGTTGTACGGCCTGGACGACGGCTGGGACATTCATCTGGCCGAGAGCAGGCTGGCCGAGATCTGCCTTCGCATGGCGATCCCGATGGTGTCGCCGACGTGGCAGTTCCGCCAACAGGCGCGGCGAGGCAAGCTGCTGTACTTCATCGAGGATGGGCATTGGAACAGCGGCGGGCATCGGCTGGCGGCCGAGATCCTGGCACAATTCTTGAAGCGGCGGGATCTCACCTCGCGCTGAAATACCGGGCCATCCGCGGGTGACACGGTTTGAAAAATCGTGATACTGTGGAGCCGTCGGCCGTATGCACATTCCCGACAATTTCCTGTCTACGCCGGTGTGGGCCGCGCTCGACGCCGTCAGCATTCCCGCGGTGGGCCTGATGGTGAGACGTGCCAGCCGCGAGCTGGAGGACACGCGCATTCCCCTGCTGGGCGTGATGGGCGCGTTCGTATTCGCGGCGCAGATGATCAATTTCCCGGTGGGCCCCGGAACCAGCGGGCACCTGGTGGGCGGCGCGCTGCTGGCCTGTACGCTGGGTCCGGCGCCGGCGGTCCTGGTGATGACCACGATCATCGCGATTCAGGCCTTCGTATTTCAGGATGGCGGCGTGCTGGCGCTCGGGGCCAATGTGTTCAACATGGCGGTGGCGGGCGTCGTGGCCGGCTACTGGCCATTCCAGGTGTGGGGCGCGACCCGGCGGAGGGCGGCGATTTTCATGGGCGGATTCCTTTCCGTCATGGTGAGCGGCTCGCTGGCGCTGGCCGAGCTGTTGATCTCCGGCGTCGCGATGCCGCGCGTGCTGGTCTTCACGTCGCTCGGGCTTTTCGCCGTGAATGCGCTGATCGAAGGCGCCATCACAATCTCGGTTGTGCAGGCGCTCGAAAAGCTGAATCCCGGATTCGTTCAGAAGCCGGAGTCCTCGAATGGCCGCGTGCTGGCGGTCCTGGGATCGTCGGGCGTGCTGCTCGGCGTCGCCGGTTTCCTGCTGGCCTCGACCGCACCCGACGGAATCCAGCGGCTGGGCCGCAACCTGGGTCTTACATCCAAGGCTGCGTTTGCGACGCCTCTGGCGGACTACAGCGTCGGATACTTTCAATCCGGGTGGCTGCGGAAAGCGACGGCGGGACTGGCAGGCCTGCTGTTGATCTACGGCCTGTGCGCGGCGGGAGCCCGCATGATCGCCAGGCGAAGGAGCGCCTGAGTGCACCACGTTCTGGTCGATCAATGGAGCCAAGGATCGAGCCCCTTGCACGCGCGCGATCCCCGGGCGAAACTCCTGGTGCTCGTGACATTCTTAGTGGCGCTGGCCACTACGGCCGGAAACGCTTTCCCGACGCTGGCCGTGGATGCCGCGCTGCTGGCTGCGGGCGCACTGATCGCCGGACTCCCGCTGGGACGGTTGTTGCTGCGCGCCATGGCGATTCTTCCCTTCTCCGTGACTTTCGGGATCATCAGTTGGCTGGCCGGCGAACATTTGCGCGCCATCGCGCTGGTGGAGAAAAGCTATCTCTCCACCGTTGCAGTGCTGCTCCTGGTAGGCACCACTCCTCTTCCGCGTCTGCTGAGCGGGCTGGAAGCGCTCGGGACGCCGCGATTGCTGGTGCTGCTGGCGCAGTTCTTGTACCGCTATCTGTTCGTGATCTCGGAACAGGCCCAGCACTTGCGGCTAGCCGCCGCATGCCGCGAAGGCAGCTCCGGCGCGCATCGTCATGGAAAATTCCGCGCCGCCGCCGGAGCTCTGGCTGTACTGTTCGCGCGCTCGTATTATCGGGCCGAGGGCATCCACCAGGCCATGCTGGCGCGCGCGTTCACCGGGCGCTTTTCGCCACTCAACCCGCTGCGCTTCGGACCGGCCGATGGCTTTTTCACCGCCGTGATCGGCGCAATGTTAATCCTGGCACGTATCCAATGACCCCGCTCATCGAAGTCCGCGATCTCCGGTTTCAATACGAGGACGGCACCCAGGCGCTGGATGGCATCAACTTCACGCTGCACGCCGGCGAGACAGTGGCGCTGTTCGGCGCGAACGGTTCGGGCAAGACCACCTTCGTTCTACAGCTCAACGGGATTCTGCAGGGACAGGGCAGCGTCACGGTTTGCGGCCTGCCTGTCACCAAGGACAACCTGGCGACAGTGCGGTCGAAGATCGGAATGGTGTTTCAAGACTCCGACGAGCAGCTCTTCATGCCCACCGTGCTCGAAGACGTGGCTTTCGGGCCGCTCAATCAAGGTTTGACGTCCCAGCAGGCGATCGAAAAAGCCATCGCGGCTCTGAAGCAGGCCCGGATGGAGCACGCCGCCAACAAAGCGCCCTATCATCTGAGCGCCGGCGAGAAGAGGAAGGTTGCGCTGGCGGGCGTTCTGGCCATGGATCCTGAAATCCTGGTGCTGGACGAGCCGACGACGTTCCTGGATCCTCCCGCGCAGCGCAACTTAGTCCACTTACTAAGCGAGCTGCCGCAGGCTAAGCTGATCGTGACGCATAACACGCGCTTCGCCGGGGCACTGGCGCAGCGTGCCGTTTTCTTCGAACGGGGCAAGTTAGTCGCTGACGGAACGGTCCAGGAAATCGTCCAGCGTTTCGACTGGACTTACTCGGCTTTAGCCCCGGAGGACTTGCGGTACTTAGCCCAGCGCCGCCTTTGAGCCGCGGCGATCCGGCTCCGTGCCGCGGCGCTCAACCGTCCGGGGCCTCGCTTCGGAGTTGCCGGGCCCGGCGGCCGTCCCCTGCGCCGCGCACCTTTTCCCAGGAGCGCGCGTACCTCGCGGATTTGGTCCTCAATTCGGCGCTTTTGCAGCTCCAGCCCTTCCAGAGCCGCCGACAATAGTGAATCATTTTGAATGGATTTTCTGGGGCGTGGCATTTAGGGTCCTTTTCGAATGATACCTGAGCATCGCGGCCTGTAATGGCCTGCTTTCGCACACTACCGCCCGATATCGTTCACGGAGTCGAGGATAAAAGTCACCGGGCCGTCGTTTACAAGATGAACTTCCATCTCAGCCTGGAAGACGCCGGTTTCGACTATTGCGTTACTTGTTCGTAAGCGCTCCACGAAATACTCATAGAGCTCGCGCGCCTGTTCGGGCGGGGCGGCCTGGTCGAAACTCGGCCGGCGGCCCTTCTTACAGCTCCCGTACAGAGTAAATTGCGAGACCACCAGCAGCGCGCCGCGGGCTTCCACTAAGGAGCGATTCATGCGGCCTTCGTCGTCGGGGAAAATGCGCAGATGAATGATCTTGTCAGCGAGATAGTCGGCATCTTCGCGGCTGTCGGCGTGAGTAACACCCAGAAAAATGACTAACCCTCGACCAATCGCACCGACAGGCGCACCGGCAACATCGACGTGAGCCTGTTTGACGCGCTGGAGGACGACTTTCATTCCAAATGACCGCGATTTCCCATGGTATCGTGAGGATCGTCAGGACTGGCGTCGTAGAGGACTTGCAATAGGGTTATACACCCAAAGACAAGCTCCGCAATAGGTAACTCGGGCACACGTACTAAGTGAATCACCTCATGCCAATCAAACACCGGCGCACTCGATAATTGGACTAGTGATTCTCAAAGGCATCTTCAAACGCAGGCGCATCCACGGCAGCATGCCGGGCGGCTTCTTCAGCTTCGAAGAAGAGGCAACTTCCACCCGCCTTTATGGATTCGGCCACGGCGAGCACCTGCAGTTGCGCGATGAGTATGGCAACGTCTGGCGCGGCTCGGCGGAGAAGGTGCACGGGGAATCGGTCCGGTACACCTTTCGCGATCCGAACGGAAACACCATCAGCGGAGTCTCTGACGGGTTCGGGATCGTCCTGCGCGACCGGCGTGGCAAGACCTGGCGCGGCTTCATCGAGTAAGAACTGACAGCAACAGCGCCGCGAACACCGGCGCGGCCTACGGCCGGTTCATATATTTTTCGTACAGCCGCTTCTGTTTGTTGTCCAGGTCGACGTTCTTGCCCTTGATGAAGAGCTGCTTGACCTGAGTCTTTGCTTCCAGCGGATCGCCGTCGGTGATCATCAGGTCCGCCCACTTGCCTTCCTCGATGGATCCAATCCGGTCGCTCACGCCCCAGATTTGAGCGGCGTTCAAGGTGATGGCCTTGAGCGCTTCTTCGTGCGGCAGCCCGAAGGCGACGGCGGTGGCGGCCTGATACGGCAAGTTGCGCGAGAATTCGTTGTCGAAGCTTCCGAAGGCGAACTTCACGCCGGCTTTGAAGAACTGGTCGGGCAGCGTGTAGGCGGCGTCGTAGGGATCGTCGTCGCGCAGCGGCAGCTCCAGCGTCGGCCCGAGGATCGCGGGGATGTTGCGGGCTTTCAACTCGGGCCCCATTTTGCCGATTTCCCTGGGATTGGCGATGATGACGCGCACTTTCTGCTGGTCGGCAAGTTGCACGGCGTCGCGAATGGCGCGCTCCCGGGCGGCCAGCACCACCACCGGCTCCTTGCCCTCGAGCACGGGCAGCATAGCCTCGAATTTCAGATCGGGGCGGAAGCCTTTTTCGTTTGCAGCTTTCGCTTTCTGATAGCGGCGGGCGTGTTCGAAGAAGTCTCGCAGCTCGCGGAGATCGGTTTCGTAGTTCCGCCTGGCCTCGGCGAACGAGTAGCGGCCGCCCAACGCGGGTGGCGCATCCGGATCGCCGCCGCGGCCCGCTGGAGCGAGGATGGTGGGGATTCGCAGCGACATGCCGGCCGACTTCAGGATGTCCATCTCCTCCCAGGTCCAGCCGTCCAGGTGAACCAGCGCGGCTTGTCCGGCGATGATGCTGGGCGCGGGTCCCCGGCGTCCTCCACCGCCTCCTCCGGCGGACATCGGAAGCGAGACGACGCTGGTGATGCCGTTGGCGCGCGTCACCGGGATGTGCTCGCTGGATGGATTGATGGCGATCTCGGCGCGAAGCTGCGGATCGAATTTGCCCAATTCGCCGGTGTCGACGCTCTCGCGCGTGGAACCGATCTCGGACAGGCCCATCTGAGTGCCGGAATCGATCATGCCGGGATAGACGTGCAGCCCCTTGCCCTCGATAACCCGCATACCCTTAGGCGGAGTGAAGACGCGCCCGACCCCCGCGATCTTGCCGTCGCGGACCAGCACGAACCCGTCCACAATTTCGGCGCTCGCAACCGGGTGAACGGTGGCTCCCCGGATCAGGAAGGTGTCGTCATCGCCGGCAACCAGCGCCGCGGCCGCGAACAGGAAAGCAAACGCGATGGATTTCATGCCGCAGGCCTCCTGACTGCGCCGGGCGCCGCTCGTCTCTGCAGTTCTCGTTCTTTGTCGAGCAGCTTCTTCTTGTCCGCCTCATGCACGGCGCGGTCGGCCAGGTCCTTGTTGCGATCGAAGTAAAGCTCGCCGTCGATGTAGACCTTCTCGACCTTGGCGAAATTGGAAAGCGGGTGCTTGTCGAAAATGGCGAGGTCGGCGTCTTTGCCGACTTCGATGGAGCCGACGCGATTGTCGATGGCAAGCTGCTTGGCCGGATTGATGGTGATCAGCGAAAGCGCTTCGGTTTCCGAAAGCCCGCCGTACTTCATGGTCTTGGCGGCCTCGTCGTTCAAATGCCGCATCAGCTCGGCGGAATCGCTGTTGAGCGACACGACGATGCCTTTGCGCGTCATGATGGCGGCGTTATAGGGAATGGCGTCGAAAGCCTCGAGTTTATAGGACCACCAGTCGCTGAACGTGGACGCTCCCGCGCCATGCGCGGCGATCTCCTTGGCAACCTTATAGCCTTCCAGCACGTGCTGCAGCGTGCGGATCTTGAAACCGAATTCGTCCGCCACGCGCAGCAGCATCAGGATCTCGTCGGCGCGGTAGCAGTGGGCGTGCACGAAGCGCTTGCCTTCCAGCACCTCCACCAGGGGTTCCAGTTTCAGATCGCGGCGCGGCGCGATGGCCTGCTCGCCGCGGGCAACTTTGTCGTTGTAGTCCTTCCAGGATTGCTGGTAGGCCTTGGCCTCGGTGAACGCCTCGCGAATCACGTCCTCGACGCCCATGCGCGTGGCCGGATACCGAAGCACGTTGGCCGCCCCGATGCGCTGCCCGCTGGGATTGCCGGCGCGCTTGGGATTTTCGCCCAGCGCAAACTTGATGCCCGGCATGGCGCCTTCAAAGATCATGTCGTGCGCGTCCTTTCCCCAGCGCAACTTCACCACGGTGCACTTTCCGCCGATCGAGTTGGCGCTGCCGTGCAGGATATTGGCGGTGGTAACGCCGCCGGCCAGCGCGCGATAGATGGCGATGTCTTCGGGGTTCAGCACGTCTTCGATGCCAACCATGGCGGACACCGACACGCTGCCTTCGTTGATGCTGTCGGCGGCGATATGGGAATGGCAGTCGACGATGCCGGGCATCACGAATTGGCCTGTGGCGTCGACGATCTGAGCGTCCGCTGGCGCGGTGATTCTTTCGCCGATCTCTTCGATTTTACCGTTGCGGATCAGGATCGATCCGGTGAGCGTTCCGCGCGTGACCGTCAGGATGGTGGCGTTCTGAATGACGATGGGCGGCGCAGCCAGCGAGGACGCCGTGAACAGGCATGCCACCAGAAAAGGCTTCATGGACTTCATTGTTTTTCTCCCTGCGGTTCCGGCGTAGGCGGCGCGCTCTCCGGCCTTGCGTTGGCTGGAGCGGGTTCTTCCACCGGCTCGAACTTGACGCCGTCGACGAACACGTACTTCACTTCCGTGGCAGTCTGAAAAATATCGCCTTTGGTGACCACCAGGTTCGCGATCTTTCCCGGCTCGATGCTGCCCAGGCGATCGGCGACGCCGTAGATTTCGGCGGGCGAGAGCGTCAGGGCTCGCAAAGCGTCTTCGGGTGAGAGGCCCTCGTCGAGCGCGCGCTTGATCTCGCGAAGCAGGTCGGCACGGCGCTCCAGGCCGCCGGTATAAAGAGCGAACTTCACGCCGTTTTGCGCCAGAACCGCGGGTGTGGAGGGCGCGCGATCGCGGACCCGAAGCACTTGCAGCGTGTCCGGTTCGTCCGGATCCGTATCGCGGCCCTTTTCCGGCCAGCGCAGGTTGACGAGCACGGACGCGCCGGCCTTCTTCAACAAATCGGCCGACCGGTAGCCCTCGGGAAGTCCGTACAGCACGGCCTGGAGACGCAGGTCGTCGGCGAAGCGCAGCATGCGATCCACGTCGGTGCGGCGCGTGGCGGGAAGCAGAACGCGCGGAGCATCCAGCACGCCCTCGAGCGCGCGATCGTAGTCCGGGCGCGCCGTTCCGCGCGGATGCGCCGCATAAAACTGCTTCGCGATGCGATAGTGCTCGGCATCCAGATAGAGCTGCCGGACGTACGCGATCGTGCCCATGAGCGAATTCGGAAAGCCGCCGCCGAATCCACCGCTGGTGGCGAGCGTGACGTATTCGCCGGCGTTGTCGGCGACGATCATCTGCCCGGGCGTCTCGCCGGCCAGATCGACGATGGCTCCCTGGCCCGCGAAAATACCGCGCGGCGGGAAGGTGACCGCGGTGGTGAACCCGGCCGCGCGCGCTGAATTGAGACGCCGGTCGGTTGGCTTCACCAGATCTGCCGCTCGCACCCAGCTCGTCGTCATGGGCCGATCCTCGGGTCCGCGCGCCGGGGGATTGGCGGCTGTCACAGCGCCGGGAGTTGCTAGTGGCGATGTTATCTGCGGCGCGGCCGGCTGCTGGGCTGCCGCGCCGTTCGCCTGCGGTGTCGCCGGCTGCGGGATTCCGAACGTACTGAGCGCGTCGATCAGCCCGGGATAAATCGTGAGGCCGTCGCCCTCGATCACCCAGGCGTCCGCCGGGATGTTCACGTCCGCGCCCACGGCTTCGATCAGCCCGTCGCGCAGGACCACTGTGCCGCGGGCGATCACCGGACCGGAGACCGGAACCACGCGCGCGTTGTGAATCGCGACGGCGGCCGGACCCTGGGCTGGCAATGCGCTGGCGGCAACCAACAACAGTACAACAAGTCGCTTCATAGGCAATCGCTTATCATAGAAGTTCTTTCAACGATTGTAGACGGAAATGAAGCTGAAAAAACCAATTGGCTACAAGGACGCCGGGGTCAACATCGACGAGGCGGACCGCGCCGTCGCCTTTATCCGCAAACACGCGCGCGGTACTTTCACGCGCGGCGTCCTGACCGATATCGGAAGCTTCGGCGGCGGTTATCTGCTTTCCGGTTGGAAGAAGCCGGTCCTCATCAGCTCCGCCGACGGAGTGGGCACCAAGTTGAAGATCGCGTTTCTCACCGGACGCCACGACACCATCGGCGAGGATCTGGTGAATCACTGCGTCAACGATATCGCGGTTCAGGGTGCGATTCCGTTGTTTTTTCTGGACTATTTCGCGGTCGGCAAGCTGGACGCTGAAGTAGCTGACCAGGTGATCGCAGGTGTTGCGCGCGGCTGCCGCTCGAACGGCTGCGCGCTGATCGGCGGCGAGACCGCGGAAATGCCTGGCTTGTATCACGCCGGCGAGTACGATCTGGCCGGCTTCATCGTCGGCGCCGTGGAGAAGAACGATATGCTGACCGGCAGCGCGATCCGGCGCGGCGATGTTCTGCTCGGACTCGCGTCGAATGGCTTGCATACCAACGGCTATTCGCTGGCGCGCAAGCTGCTGTTCGAAGTCGCGCGGCTGCCGCTCGATGACGCGCTCGCCAATGAGTTGCTCCAAGTGCATCGCAGTTACCTGAAGCCAATGCGCGCCTTGGTCCAAGCCGGGGTTTTGAAGGGCGCGGCGCACATCACGGGCGGAGGCATCACGGAGAACACACCGCGCATCCTGCCGGAAGGTCTGGCGGCGCGCGTGGATCTGGGGGCCTGGACCATCCCCTCGATTTTCGAAAAGCTGCGGGCCATCGGCAACCTGGATCCGTCCGACTACCGGCGCACGTTCAACCTGGGAATCGGAATGATCCTGGTGGTCGGCAAGCGAAATCTTTCGAAGGCGCGCGGGATCCTGAGCCGCATGGGCGAAACCTGTTTCGAGATCGGCGAAGTGGTGGAGTCGCGCGGGCGGACGAGGGTCGTGTATACCGGCGGTGCCGGGGGGCGCCATTGAAGCGACTGGGCATCCTGCTTTCCGGGCGCGGGTCGAACTTCGAAGCCATCGCGAACAACGTCGCCTCCGGGCGCCTGGAGGCAGAAATCGCGGCGGTGATTTCGAACCGGCCCGAGGCGCCCGGCCTCCAGATCGCGCGGGAACGGGGTCTGCCCGCCGTCGTGATGCCATCCAAGGGGGTCGCGCGCGAGGACTATGACCGCAGCGTCGTCGCGGAGCTCACTAAACGCGGCGTCGACCTGATTTGTCTGGCCGGCTTCATGCGGCTGCTGAGCGCGGACTTCTGCCGCGCGTTTCCGATGCGCATTCTCAACATCCACCCTTCGCTGCTGCCCGCGTTTCCAGGCCTGGACGCGCAGAAACAGGCGCTGGAACACGGCGTCAAGATCAGCGGCTGCACGGTGCATTTTGTGGACGAGCTGCTGGACGCCGGCCCTATCGTTCTGCAGGCGGCCGTCCTGGTGCTCGATCAGGACACCGTGGACTCGCTCTCGGCGCGAATCCTGGCCGAAGAGCACCGCATCTACAGCGAAGCGATCCGCATCGTGTTGTCGGGACGCTGGCGCATCGAAGGCCGGCGCGTGGTCGCCGGGTAACCGCGCCAAAGAGAACCGGCGCGGCCACCGGACAGAAGGTCGTCGACTACATCTCGCTCCGGCTCGCGGCCACTGAACGCGCAACCGATTCCGCTCAGCCGCGCGACCTCTCCCTGTCTGATGTCAGCTTCGACTTCAGTGAACCACAGGTCCGTGTGAACGGGACCTCCGCCGCAGCCAGCGCCGCCGATATTTCAGGAGCCACCCTGTGGTTTTACCTGGCCGGTCATGGGCGCTTGGTCCTCTCGCTCCTCCCGCATGCTGACCTCGGATTCCGCAAGGCCGGTGAAGTGAACGATCGGACACTGACCCTCGAAGACGGTTCGACAACGTACCGCATCGAATGCAGCCGCCGGATCGCTCCCGCCTTCGGGCGATTCAATGTGTACGCGTTTGCCGACGCGGCCTGGCGTCCCAGAGGCGCCGAAGTCAATGAACCGTTCCTCCTCGGCGCCACCGGCCGGCCCGAACAACTGGTCCGCAAGTGAGGAACTGAAGACGGCGTGCTCTAATGGTTAGTCGTAGACTTGTCTACCTCCCCTAGCCTGCTGGTTCGCGCCGGACGCGCCTCTCGTTCAACGCTCCGATATCTCATGCAAACCGAGGCGCACGTGTTCGCGTTCTCCGTCTCGGCCGGGATGCTCCTGTCGTTTTTCCCGTTCATGACGCTGATCCTGTCGTTGTGCCGCTACGTTTTCAAGTGGAAGGCGGCGGTGAACGCGATCTTCTTTGCGCTGGACGACTATTTTCCGGACGTGTTCGGCCAGTTCTTGAAGCGCAATCTGGAAGCGACCGTTGAATCGCGCGGTCCGGTGCAGATCATTTCGCTGGTGCTGTTATTCTTCACGGCCAGCGGGATCTTCTTGCCTCTGGAAGTGGCGCTGAATCGGATCTGGAACTGCCCCCGCAATCGCAGCTACTTCAAGAACCAGTTGGTGAGCCTGGGATTGATCTTTGCCTGCGGCGCGCTGATGCTGGTTTCGATCACCTTCACCGCCTTGAACAACGAGTTCCTGCGAGGCGCCTCCCGGAAACCGCTGACTTGGATGGGCACCGCCATGGCGGTGGTTTTCTTCAAGCTAGCCGCGATTCCGCTGTCGATGCTGCTGCTGTTTCTGGTCTACTGGCTGCTGCCGAACTGCAAGGTTCCGGCGTCGAAGATCATCCCAGCCGCAATCCTGGTCGGATTCCTGCTCGAAATTCTGAAGTACGTCAATCTTCTCACCTGGCCCTTTCTCAGGATGAAGCTGGCTCTGGAGTACGGTCCGTTCGTCTACTCGATCACCATTATTCTGTGGGGCTTCCTGACGGCGATGATCGTCCTGGCGGGAGCGGAGTGGGCGGCGCGGCGATCCAGGATCGCGACCGGAGGTCCGCTTCTTGGTACCGCACCTTAAAACTTGAGCTGGGTCTTAGGTGGGCAACAGAGGAATTCAACTTAGGCGGATAGGGACCAAGTTACTATTGCAGCGACGTGGCTGAGGCCGCAGAATCAGGCTTCACCATGGCAACTTCACCGCTCCTGGACCTGGACGCAGCGCTACGGGAGGAGCCGGCTCCGCAACTGGAGGTGGTGCCCCAACTGGAGCCGGCGCCCCAATTGGAACTAGCGGCTCCCATGGAGTCTGTGGAGTCTTCGCCCCAGCCTGGCGAGGATTCCGGGCTTGAGATCGAGAACATCACTCCGCCGGTACCCGAAACCCTGGACGAAACGGGCCTGCCCGGATCGATGCTGGAACAGCTAATCCTGAAGCTGCTCTATACGCGGGGCGATTTGGTGGGCCGGGACTTGTCCAAGGCGCTGGGGCTGAAATTCAGTCTGATCGAGGAATTCATCGACTTTCTCAAGCGCCAGCACCTGATTCTGGCCAAGACGTCCATGGGCATGGGGGACAGCACCACGTTGTTCGCCTTGACGGAAGCCGGCCGGAATCTGGCGCGCGACGGTATGGAGAACAGTCAGTACACCGGACCGGCGCCAGTCCCTCTGTACCAATACAATTACATCGTCCGTAGGCAGAGGCGTAAGGATGGCTGGCTCACGCAGGAAGCGCTGGCCCACGCCTACCGCAAGATGGTGATGACGCCGCAGCTCCTGGCTAAAATCGGACCGGCGGTGAGTTCCGGAAACTCCTTCTTGATTTACGGCCAGCCTGGCAACGGCAAGACCTTCCTGGCGGAAGCCCTGGGCAACCTGGACGACTCCCCTATCTACGTTCCGTACGCTATCGAGTGCCAGGGAGCAGTGATCCAGGTGTTCGACCCCGTATATCACCAGCCCATCGAGGATCCCGCCGGGCAATGCGTGTTCGCCGTCGACGAGCCCTACGACCGCCGCTGGGTGAAATGCCGGCGGCCGTTCATCGTAACGGGCGGCGAGCTGACGCTGGACATGCTCGACCTCAAGTACAACAGCACTTCAAAAATCTATGATGCTCCCTATCAGGTGAAGGCCAACAACGGCATTTATCTGATCGACGACTTCGGGCGCCAGCTCTGTTCGCCGGCCGAAGTGCTCAATCGCTGGATCGTGCCCATGGAACGCCGCGTCGACTATCTCCGGTTTCAAAGCGGAGGCAAGATGACGGTGCCGTTCGAAGCATTCCTGGTCTTCTCCACCAATCTGAAGCCCGAGCAATTGGGAGACGAAGCGTTTCTGCGCCGGATTCAGTACAAGATGCTGCTGCGCAGCCCGGACGAGCGGGAGTTCACCTCCATCTTCCTGCAGTTCTGCGAGTCCAGGAATCTGGCTTGCGACGCTGCGATCGTTGCGCGTTTCATCGAGAGGCACTATCAGCGCGACGCCAAGCCGTTCCGCCGCTGCCATCCACGCGACGTTCTCTCGCATGCCATCGACCTGATCCATTTCGAAAAACTGCCGAACGAGTTGAACGACGATCTGCTGGATCGGGCCTTCGAAAGCTGCTTCCTGGAAGAAGACGGCGATTAAAGCCGCAAGGTCAAGTGGCGAGCTGCGCCAAGAACTCCAGGTCCACGTTCCCGCCTGAGACCAGCACGCCTACGCGCTTCAGCCCCGCCGGCAGCTTGCGGTGAAACACAGCCGCGGCCGTAGCCGCTCCGCTTGGTTCCACCAGCAACTTCATGCGCGTGATCACGAACTTCATGGCGTCGCGGATCTCAGCGTCGCTCACCAGCACGACGTCTTCAACGTGCTTTTGGATGATCGGAAAGGTGATGGCTCCGGGTTTGGTGGCGCGCAAGCCGTCGGCGATCGTCTGAGGCATCGGAATCTCGACGCGCGAGCCGGCGCGCAGCGACAGGTAAGTGTCGTTGGCGTCCTCCGGCTCTACGCCGAATATCCGGATGCCCGGCCGTAGCGCCTTGGCGGCGATGGCGCAACCGGAAATCAGCCCGCCGCCGCCGATAGGGACCACCAGCGCGTCGAGTTCCGGCGCCTGCTCCAAAAACTCCAGCGCCGCCGTGCCTTGCCCGGCGATGGTCCAGGGATGATCGTAGGGAGGCACCAGCGTCGCTCCGGTCTCCTCCGAAATCTGTTTGCCGATCGCTTCGCGGTTTCCGGTCATGCGATCGTAGGTGACCACGCGCGCGCCATATCCCCGGGTCGCTTCCAGCTTTGACTTGGGCGCATCGGCCGGCATGACGATGGTGGCTGGAATGCCAACCGAGGCGGCCGCCAGCGCCACGGCCTGGGCATGATTGCCGGACGAGTAGCTGACCACGCCGCGTGAAAGCTGGTCCTTGGGAATCGAGTAGATGAAATTCGAAGCGCCGCGAAATTTGAAGGCGCCTCCGCGCTGGAAGTTTTCGCACTTGAAGAAGACGCTCACCCCGGCCCGGGCGTCGAACAATCGCGAGGTGAGAACCGGAGTGCGATGCGCAAGTCCGCGGATGCGCGCGGCCGCTCCCTGGATGTCCGAAAGCTCGAGGTCCGCGCTCATTTTTGTTCGCCCGTAGTCAGCACAACCACGGTGTCGATGGGATCGCGCCCGGCGGGCAGGCGCAACAGGGTCCCGCCATCCACTTGACTGATCTCCACCGTGCTGCCATCGGCTAGCAGCGTCGCAGCGCGGACATCGGCGAGCTTCGGCAGCGCCAGCAGTTCGTCGCTCCAGTCCAGGATGTGGACGTAGATCCTTCCGGCCTTGTGCGTTGTGACGCCCCACGGCCGCGGCGTCACCGGCCCGCCTCGCGTGCCATAGATCGATTCGCCGTTCTTGCGCAGCCATTCGCCCATGGCATGCAGCCGCTCGATGAACTCCGGCTGGATCTTGCCGTCCGGCATGGGTCCGACGTTCAGCAGAAAATTGGCGTTGTTTCCCGCGGCCTTCACCAGGTATCGAATCAGGTCGGCCGGAGTCTTGAAGCGCTGGTCGCTGCTGTTGAAGCCCCAGGCGCCGTTGATGGTCTCGCAGGTTTCGAGCGGGAGCGTGCCGATTTCCGACCGGGCGTTGAACTCCGCCGTGCGCCCGCCAGGCAGGTCCTTTTCGAACATCTGAAAATCTTCGCCCTCGAACGGTTTCAGATGATGATTGCTGCCGATCAGGGCCGCCGGCTGGAGCGTGTGAATGAGCGAGTACGTTTTCGCGAGGCGCCAGTCGGCGTCCGGCTTGTCCCACATGCCGTCGAACCAGATTCCGTCGATTTCGCCGTAGCCGGTCAGCAGCTCGCGAAGCTGGTTGTCCATGTAGTCGAGATACTTGTCCCAGTTGCCGCGGCTGGCGCGACCGGAAGCGAGACCCGTGTGGCCCAGCGGAAAATAATCGGGATGGCGCCAATCGAGCTGCGAGTAATAGAAGAACAGCTTGATGCCCTGCCGGTGGCACTCCTCCGCCAGCAGCTTCAGCGGATCTTTGCGGTACGGCGTGCGGTCGACAATATTCCACTTGCTCTGCTTGGTGCGCCACATCGCAAACCCGTCGTGATGTTTGCTGGTGATGGTGATGTACTTCATGCCAGCGGCCTTGGCCAGCGCGACCCACTCGGCGGGATTGAATTCGGCCGGATTGAAGTTCGCGGGCAGCTTCTCGTATTCGGCGATGCTCATCTTGTCGTTGTTCATCACCCACTCGCCCTTGCCCAGCGTGCTATAGACACCCCAGTGGATGAACAGCCCGAATTTGCTGTCCTGGAACCACTCGCGGGCCTTCAGATTCGCAGTCGCCGGCTGGTAGGTCTGTGCCACCGCCGCGGCGGCGCCAAACATCGACAGAAGGAAATTCTTCATATCAGTATCCCGCCTGCTTGTCGACAATGTTTTCGAGCGGCTGGCCGTTGCGGAAGCGTTCGAAATTTTCGATGAAACAATTCATGGCCAGGCCGACCCAACCCACGGTGTGGTCGGCGGAATGCGGCGACAGCAGCACGTTTTGCATGCCGTAGAACGGGTGGCCTGTCGGCAGCGGCTCAGTGTCGAAAACGTCCAGCGCGGCGCCTTTGATCTTCCCCTGTTCCAGCGCCGCGATCAACTCGTGTTCCACAATCACCGGCCCGCGGCCGACGTTGATGATGACCGCGGACGGCTTCATTGCCGCCAACTCGGCCTCTCCGATCATGCCGCGCGTTTCCTGTGTCAGCGGCGTCGCCACCAGCACATAGTCGGAACCGGCCAGCATCTCGCGCAGTTCGCGCGGCGCATACAGCCGGTCGACGTCCGGATCGCTCAATCCCGGCGATCGCCGCCGCACCGCATGCACCCCGATCCCCAGCGCGCGCGCCAGCCGCGCAGCAGCACGTCCGATTTCTCCGAGGCCGACGATTCCCAAGACCTGACCGCGCACCGCCGTCACGTCGAACTGCTCCCAACGTCCCGCCTCCTGGTTGCGCACCAGGCGGCGCAGATCCTTGGCGAAAAAGAGAATCGACGCGATGGCAAACTCGGCCAACCCGTCCTTGAAGACGCCGCGGCCATTCGTCAGCGGCACCGGGCTCGCGACGAGATCCGGAAACAGCACCTTTTCCACCCCGGCCCACAGAACGTGCACCCATCGAACACGCCGCGCCAGCGGAAATGCGGCTCGCAGCAGATCGGCTTTCGCGCCGGCGCTCAGAATCACGTCGGCGTTCGGCGCGTGCGCTGCCAGAAATTCGGGATCGTTGCCTACCTGAATGTTGACCGGCTCCGGCAATCGCTCCAGCATCCGCAGATGGGAGGCGGCGGGATTCGCAATCACCAGCAGCGTGATGGGGTCCATGAAAGAAGGAAGATAGCACGGTTGGAAGCGAACCCCGTCCCGGTATACCATCGTGACGTGGCCGCACAGCAACAATTGCGCGATCTGCCCGCGGTGGACCAGGTGCTGGCCGGGCTGGCGCACCTGGAAAAGCGCTACCCGCGCAAGCTGATCGTGGACGAAGTGCGGCGCGTGCTGGATTCGATGCGCGAGCAGATCCTGGCCGGCGGCCACGCGAATTCGGCCTCGGTGGAGGCGCGCGTCGAACGGAATCTGGCGCGCCTGGAGGCGCCCTCTCTGCAACGCGTCATCAACGCGACCGGCGTCGTGCTGCACACCAATCTCGGCCGCGCGCCGCTTCCGCGATTCGATCCGCTCTTCGGTTACTCCAATCTCGAATACGATCTGGCGCGGGGCGCTCGAGGGAAGCGCGATGTGCATGCCTCGGAACTACTGGAACGGCTGGCCGGCGCTCCGGGCATCGCCGTCAACAACAACGCGGCCGCGATCTACCTGGCCCTGAACGAGCTGGCGGCGGGATTCGAGGTGGTAGTCTCGCGAGGCGAGCTGATCGAAATCGGCGACGGTTTCCGCATTCCCGAGATCATGCAGCGCTCGGGCGCCATCCTGCGCGAGGTGGGGACCACCAACCGCACGCGCATCGAGGATTATCGCGACGCCATCACCGATCGGACGCGCCTGCTGCTGCGCGTGCACCCCAGCAACTTCCGCATCCAGGGATTCACGGCGCGGCCCGAGCTGCGTGAACTAGTCGCGCTCGGCAAGGAGCGAGGCGTTCCGGTGTACGAGGACTTGGGCAGCGGCTGCGTGGTGGACCTGCGCGCGTTCGGCGTCGAAGAGCCGCTGGTGTCTGACAGCATCCGCGTGGGAGCCAGCCTGGTTTCGTTCAGCGGCGACAAGCTGCTGGGCGGTCCCCAAGCCGGAATCCTGGCGCTGGACAAGCTGATCTACCAGGCGCTCGAAACCACGCTGCGAAATCTTCTGCTGGAACGTTGGGACCAGATTCCCGCGCTGCGCATGATTTCGATGTCCGGCGCCGAGCTACGCGCGCGTTCGGAACGCTTCGCTCAAGCGCTCGACGGCATTCGAATCCGGATCATCGAAGGCACTTCGCTGATCGGCGGAGGCGCGACGCCCGAGCAACCGCTCCCCGGCTGGTCGATCGCCGTCGACTGCGCGGACGTGGTGGAGGCCGAACAGCGCCTTCGCTTGGGCGAACCGCCCGTGGTGGCGAGGATCGAAGACGGCCGATTGCTGATCGATTTGCGCACCGTGTTTCCCGGCGAGGAAGACGAGTTGGCGCGCGTGATCCGCGGAGCGGTCGGCCGCGGATAAAGCTACAATTTCGACAGCAGCATCGCCAGCAGCGCCGTTCGATCCGCGATCCGATCCACTAGAATGCTCTCGTTCGCCGCATGCGCACCTTCGCCGACGCCGCCTAAACCGTCCAGCGTGGGAACGCCGAGCGCTGCCGTGAAATTTCCATCCGATCCGCCGCCGGTGGACGATTCTTCCAGCTTCACGCCCAGCTCCTTGGCGAAGCCGCGCGCCGTGGCAAACAGCTTGCGAATGGCCGGAGTGCGCTCCATTGGAGGGCGATTCACGCCGCCTTCCACCTGGATCGCACACCGCTTATCGAAGGGACGCAGCGCGCGGAATTTCCGGTCGAGCGCCGGGGCGTCCTTCATCCTGGCGACGCGGATGTCCACCTCGGCCTTCGCCTCCGCCGCCACCACGTTGGTGCGCGTCCCTCCCGAGATCACGCCGGGATTCACCGTGATGCCGCGGCTGAGTTGCGTGAACCCGGCCAGGCGCTCGATCTGGCGCGCGAGTTCCACAATGGCGCTCGCGCCGTTCTGAAAATCGACACCCGCGTGCGAAGCACGACCTCTCACCGTGACGGTGTAATCGCCGACGCCCTTCCGCTCGGTCTTGATCTTGCCGGCCAGGCCGGTTCCCGGTTCGAGCACCAGCACCACGGCGCTCGCTCGCGCGGCTTCTTCCGTGAGCGGACGCGACGATTCGCTGCCCACTTCTTCGTCCGCGTTGACCTGCAGGACCACACGCCGCGCCACCGGAACATCCAGTTCCCGCAGCGCCTGGATGGCATATAGAAAAAACACGATGCCCGACTTCATGTCCAGCACGCCCGGCCCCCACAGCCGCCCATTCTTCTGCCGGAAAGGCATGTGCGCCAGCGTGCCAAGCGGCCACACGGTGTCGGAATGCCCCAGCGCGAGAATATTGCCGTCGCGCTGTTTGCGCGGGCCGGGCAACTGGAATTCGCAGCGCAGGTGCCGGCCGAAGCGTCCCCCCGCGAGCTTGCGCACTCTCCCCTCGCGTTCGAGCTTGCTCGCCAGCAAATCCACAAAACGATTCACTGATTGCGGATGATCGCTCGGGGACTCGCATTCCACCAATTCACGAATCAACGCGATGATGGCGGATTGTTTCGATCGAGCAAAATCAAGGAATGGATGCATCGCCTGTTATAATAGCCACTTCGCATGCCGATCCTCGACATACAGGCGATTCGCGAGATCCTGCCGCATCGTTATCCCATGCTGCTGGTGGATGCGATTCTGGAACTCGAAGCCGACCGGATCGTAGGCGTCAAGAACGTAACCATCAACGAGCCGTTTTTTGCGGGCCATTTTCCCGATTTCCCGGTGATGCCGGGCGTGCTGATCGTCGAAGCGATGGCGCAGGTGGCCGGCGTTCTGGTTCTGAAGAGCATTCCGGACCGCAAAAGCAAGCTGGTGCTGCTGGCCTCGGTCGAAGAAGCGAAATTTCGCCGGCCCGTCCTGCCGGGTCATCAGCTCCGCATCGAGATGCGTGTCACCAAGCGCAAGGCCAGCGTCGCCAAAATGCACGGCCAGGCAACCGTGGACGGCGTGGTGGTGGCCGAAGCCGAGTTGATGTGCAAGCTGGCCGATCGGGAACCGCAGCCGGCTGCCGCGGAAGCCCCCGTCGCTTGAAGCCCCCTCATGCCGATCCATCCGACGGCCATCGTTGACACTCAGGCGCGTATCGCCGACAACGCCGAAATCGGACCCTACTGCATCATCGGAGCGAACGTCCAGATCGGCGCGGGGACGCGGTTGATGGCGCATGTCTACGTGGAAGGTGCGACCACCATCGGCGAAGACAACGCCTTCTATCCCTACTCGAGCATCGGCGTCGCCTCGCAGGACCTCAAGTACAAGGGTGAGCCCGCTGAAACGCGCATCGGGAACCGTAACCGGATCCGCGAGTTCGTCACCATTCATCGTGGAACGGAAGGCGGCGGCCTGATCACCGAGATCGGCGACGATAACCTGGTGATGGCTTACGCCCACATCGCTCACGACGTGCGGATCGGAAGCCACACCGTGCTCGGCAACGGAGTCACTTTCGCCGGACACGTGGTGGTGGCCGACTGGGCGGTGATCGAAGCTTTCACCGGCGTGCATCAATTCTGCCGCGTGGGCCGGCACGCCTTCATCGGCGGATACAGCGTCGTCACCAAGGACGTCCTGCCGTTCTCTCTCACCGTGTCGCCGCGAGAATCCAAGGTGTTCGGAGAAAACAAGGTCGGCCTGGAACGGCGCGGCTTCAGCCAGCCGGTCATCGAGAACCTGCACAAAGTGTTTCGCCTGCTTACCAAGTCGGGCTTGAACACCACGCAGGCGGTGGAACGCATCGGCGCCGAAGTCGAGATGGGACCCGAAGTAGAGGAACTGCTGGCCTTCATCGCATCGTCGGAGCGCGGGTTCGTCAAATGAGCAAGTACGGACTGATCGCCGGCAATGGCCGATTCCCGCTGCTGGCGCTCGAGACCGCGCGCGGCCTGGGCGATGAGGTGGTGGCCATCGCGATCCGCGAGGAGGCGTCGCCGGAAATCGAGAGCCTGGCTTCGCGCTGCCATTGGATATCGCTCGGCGAACTCAGCCGCCTGATTGAAATTCTCAAGGCCGAAGGCATCACCGAGGTCGTGATGGCCGGGCAGGTGAAGCATGCCAGCATTTTTTCAGCCATCCGGCCGGATTTGCGGCTGTTCAAGCTGCTGGCCTCACTGCGGGAGAAAAACACCGACGCTTTGATCGGTGGCGTGGCCAAGGTTTTGGCGGAGGAAGGCATCCATCTGGGTGATTCCACTTCGCTTTTGAAGCCGCTGCTGGCAGGCGCCGGCGTTCTCACGAAACGAAAACCGTCCAGCGACGAGGAGCGCGACATCTCCTACGGCCGCCGCATTGCGAACACACTGGCCGGTCTGGATGTCGGGCAAAGCGTGGCGATTTGCGACCGCGCCTGCGTCGCCGTCGAAGCCATGGAAGGAACCGATGCGATGCTGGAGCGCGCGGCGTCGCTCGCGAACGGGAAGCCGCTGCGCCTGGTTAAAGTCTCGCGCCGCCGCGGGCACTTGCTGTTCGATGTTCCCGTCGCGGGCCCGCGCACCATCGAAGTCATGCGAGCTACCGGAACCACGGCGCTCGCGGTGGACGCCGGCCGGACGCTGCTGCTCGATCGCGCCGAGATGCTGGAGCGCGCCAACGAATCCGGAATCACCGTGATAGGCTACGAGCCAGAACAAAAATGAACGCGCCTGACAAGTTGGTTGATCGTGGCGCACGCACTCGTGCGTGCCGCGTTCACACTCATGTGAACGCCTGGTCGGCTTCGGAACCCCGCGTCGACACGAGTGTCGACGCGGCACGCACGAGTGCGTGCGCCACGAGGTTCTTCGTTCATGGAGAGTAAGATCAAAGTCGCGGTAATCGGCGCGGGCGTCTTCGGCCGGCATCATCTGCGGATCCTGAGCCAATCGCCGGCGGCCCAACTGGCAGGGGTCGTGGACCTCGACTCGGATCGCGCCGCGGCCGCCGCCAAAGAACACGGCTGCCCGGCCTACGCCTCCATCCAGGAACTCGCGGGCCAGATCGACGCCGCCGTGGTCGCGGTCCCCACCACCGCGCATTCCGAAGTCGGATCCGCTCTGCTTGAACGCGGCATCGACGTGCTGGTGGAAAAACCCATCGCAGCGGACCTCGCCGCGGCCCGGCGCCTGGTCGACACAGCGGCGCGCAACGCTCGCATCCTGCAAGTGGGTCACCTGGAACGCTACAACCCGGCGGTAGCGGCGCTCAAGAAAATCGTCCGCCTCCCGCTATTCTTCGAGATTCACCGCTTAAGCCTGCCCGGCCCGCGCAGCCTGGACGTGGACGTGGTGCTCGACCTGATGATTCACGATCTCGACATCGTGCTCGACTTGGCCGCGGCCATGCCGGAGGACATTCAAGCCGCCGGGCTTTCGATTCTCTCCGACAAAGTCGACATCGCCAACGTGCGCCTGGCCTTTCCGGGCGGCTGCATCGCCAACCTGACCGCCAGCCGCGTTTCCACCGAACGAGTCCGCAAGCTGCGCCTCTTCCAGCCGCATCAGTACATCTCGCTCGATTACCAAAAGCAGGAGGCCGCGGTTTTCACCGTGTCGGAGAACAAGCAGATTGGGTTCCAGCCGCTCGCCGTGGTGAAGGACGAGCCGCTCCGGCTGGAAGTGGAGGCCTTCCTTGAATCGGTCCGGCATCGCACCAGGCCGCTGGTTTCGGGCGATGAGGGACTGCGCGCGCTGGAAGTAGCGCTCGGCATTCTTGCTAAAATCGAAGTGCACACAGAGCTGGTCGCGCAGCGGATTCAATCGCTTAGGTAGCAACTTCCGGCGAGCGACGGACGTCTTTTAAGCACGCCATCATGGGTTTCGATGCCGATTCCGGCCCCAATCTTTTGCTGGACTGGCAAAAGGCCGGCGACCCGCCTCACTGGATCAGCGCCGGTGTCGGTTCGCTCGTCATACACGCATTGGCCGTTCCTCTGCTCATCCTGATTGCCTCGCTGGAAACACCCGCGCCGAGGCTGGGGACCGAAATCGTCAGCAACATTCAGAGGGTGACGCTGGTCGCGCCGCCCCGGGAGCTGACGCAAAAGGCGCCGAATCGCGGCAAGGTCGCCAAGGAAGTAAATGTGGAGGACCTGATGCCGCGTCCGGCTTCTCAAGAACGGCTGCCTCCAGCGCGAGCGGTTCGCACCTTCAAGCCTCCGGTGGAGCGCAATCCCGGACCGCCGCAGCCCGGGCCTCCGAATCTCACCGAGCCTCCCAAGCTCGAGGCCGCGCTCAACACCCCGCGCGTGCTGCCGGCTGAGTCCGGCGTTCCGAAAGCTCCGCCGCCCAAGATTCAGTCCGAAGAACAGCCCAAGCTCGCGTTCGAAGCGCCGGGCCAACGCGGAACCAGTCCCGATCGCGGTCAATCCAGGCTCGCGCCACCCAGGGCGACGGTTGAAGAGGCCATTCGCGGCGTATCACACGGCGGCGGCCAAGGCGGCATCGTCGTGGGCGACATCGAGCAGCCGTTGAACATTCCCGACAGCCTTCGATTGCCGCCTTCGCCCGGACACAGCGGCAGCAGTTTGGAACTGTTGAGCGATCCGATGGGCGTGGATTTCAAGCCGTACCTCATCCAGATCCTCGCGCTGGTTCGCCGTAACTGGTTCGCCGTGATTCCCGAGAGCGCGCGGCTCGGAAACCGGGGAGTGGTGCAACTTCAGTTCATCATCGATCGCAGCGGGCAGGTCCCGAAACTGGTGATCGCGATGCCGTCGGGCTCTCAAGCGCTCGACAAAGCTGCGGTCGCAGGCATCAGCGCGTCGGTTCCATTCCCGCCGCTGCCGGCCGAGTACAAGGGCCTGTCCATCCGGCTGCAGTTTGCGTTTAAGTACAACGTGCAATGAACGAACAGGTGTCAGGTTTCAGGTGTCAGTGGATTACTGCAGCACTACTAGCGGCGAGCGTGCGTAGCCGAATTTGCGGGCTTGCTCGTCGATGACGCTGACCTGGCAGGTGTAGCGGCCCGGCGGAATGTTGGCCAGTGGCATCTGGAACTCAAAGGCCAGCGTGTTCGGGTGGCCGGACTTCGGCTTAGTCACGCGAACGGGCGCCGATTCAAAAGCTTTGGATTTGCCGCGAAACACCGTCAACTCCGCCGAAACGCTGGGCGAGGTTTCCGTACCGGGATCGTAGACCTCGAAGTACACGTACAGCTTTTGGTCCTTGCGAAAAACGCGCGTGATGTCCGGCACCAGTTTTTGGCCGTTCTCCACCAGCGGATGCGCCTCCAGCAGTTTCTTGTTCGCGGCGGACCCGACGCTGGCCGACAGCGGCTCGCGCTGGTTGCTCCACACCACCGAGCTCATGCGCACCGACGACTGCTTGCTTAAGTCCGGTACCGTGAACTTCATCTCGAAGGTCCCCATTTTGCCGTTCTGGTTCTCGCGCGCTAGAAACTTGAGCTTGTAGTCGCCCGGCGGTAGCGTCACTCCGGTGTCGTATTCGAGCTGCCTGCGGCTCAACTGCGACGCATTGCCCTCGGTGAACTTCAAGCTGATGCCGTCACGCACTCCTCCGATCAGCTTGCCGCCCGAGTCGCGAATCTGGCCGATGAAATCCAGGTCCGTCTTCTGGTTCTTCGCCAAGTCGATGGATGAACCCGCGATGCGTGCCGTGATCGGAACGAAATACTTGTCGCGCGCCACCCGGAAATAATCCACCTCCAGGGCCAGCGGAAGTTCCGTAAACGGATCGCCCAGCGTGAGCGCTTCTTCGAGCTGCCGTTCCTTGTCGCTGGCGGTGAACTTCTGGAAGACCTTGGACGCGTAGTAGCCGGTACGATAGTCGAGCTTGGCGGTGAGGTCGGATTTCAGTCGAACCTTGATGCGGCGGTATTTTCCATCCGTTGTTCCGTTGGTGCTGTAGTAACCGAGGATGTAATAGGCGTTGATGTCCTTCTGCGCCTGGGTGATTCCCATGCTCAGGTCGTTGGAATCGAGCAGCGCTTTTCCGCCGGTGTCCTCGGCCAGCGTCGACAATGTTTCCTGCGACGTGTTGAACTTGTCGCGCAGTCCCTGTTGCGTCTTGCCGGTGAAGATGCCGGTACCGGAAGCGGACGCGGTGCTGGCGTCGCCGCCGGGAGGTGTCGCAGTCAGGCCGCGGGCATCCACCGTATAAAACGCGACGTTGGCGCGCACGGCCGCATTCACTGTGGCCCGCAGTTGCGATTCGTTGTCCACGCCGGTCCGGCTGATGCCGCTTGAGAAATAGACGAGAGCCTTCTTCTCCGGGTACATGGCCAGCTTCTTGGCGGCGGTTTCGAGACCGATCAGCTTCAGATCGGTATTGAAGATATTGAATTCGGTTTCATCCGGTGTAAAACTTCCGCTGTCGTCGGTGTCGTCGGCGCCGGTGGAGCCATCCACGGCGTTCTCGCTCGCTTCGCCCAGGCGGAAGCCCTGAATCTCGGAAAACAGCAGCTCGCGATCGTCGGTAAAATCCTGCAGCACGCGCAAACGGTTCGAGTACGTCAGGATCGCCACCAGATCGGAGGACGTCATCTGCTGGTTCAAAAACTTCAAGGCCGCCTGCTGCGCCCGAAGCTGCTCGGGGGGCTGCATGGACGAAAAATCGAAGTACAGCGCCAGCAACCGCCGGTCTTTGCGCGACGCCGCGGTATTGTCGCTCGCCGCGGCCGCAGGAGGACGTTGGACTTCCTTGGGAGCCTGGGCGATCTGAGCCGGCCGCGCATTCTCGGGCACCACCACCGGCGGAAGAACATCCGAAGTCAGATGCTCCACTTCAAACACCGCGATCTGCTGCGCTTTGTCGTCCTCGGTCAGCGCGAAATCTTCCTTCTTCAAAGTGTCGACCAGCTTGCCCGACTTGTCGCGCACGGTCACGTTGACGATCACCAGGTTCGTATCCGTGCGAAACGTGGCTGGTTGATCCTGCGCGAACAACGCGCAACAACACACACCGCTGATCAGTGGACGTAGTCTCATATCAGAACCGGAATCGCACCACCATATTCAAAGAACGCATCGCGCCCGCGGCCACGGGCAACCCGAAATTCGAAGCATTCACCACTGTGTTCACGTTGGTGAAGTTCACGTGGTTGGTTAGATTGTTGGCCTCCAGGCGCAGCTCGATCCGCCGGCGCTCCGTCAGGCTGAAGGACCGGCCGATCGCGGAATTGATGGAGAACGTGCTGGGGCCGGTAATCGTGTTCCTGCCGGCGTTTCCGAATTGGCCCGCGGGGGCGAAAGTGAAGGCCGCCGGATTGAAGAACATACCGCAGCAGTCCACGGGCAGACCGGTCGCTTCCGCCCGCCCGCTGCCCACCGATCCCGTGCCGCCGGTATCGGACTGATTGCCGAGCACGCGCGCCGTCAGCGGCGTGCCGGTTGCGAAATTCACCGTACCTTGCAACGTCCAATCCTTCAGCCAGCGATTTTGCCGGGCCGGCGAACTCAGCGTGGAGGTGAAGTTGAACTTGTGGCGCTGATCGAAGCTGGACAGTCCCCGTTCGGCGCGCAGATCGTTGGCGTCCTGCGCCACCGTGTTTCCGGCGCCGCCGAAGGTCGACGAGTTGTCGATCGATTTTCCAAACGTGTAGAGCGCGTTGAATCCGATGCCGCGCCGCGCCCGCCTCATCAGCCGGACTTGCAACGCGTGGTATATCGAATCGCCTTCCGACGCTTCATAGGTGAAGCCGGTCGCGTTTCCAATCTGACGCCGCTGCTCGGCGGTCAAGGGCGATCCCGGCGCCGCGCGATTCGGCAGCGTCTGGATGTCCAGCCGAGTACCCTTGGTCCCAAGATAGCTGAGTTCCAGAACCAGCGAGCGCATCAGGTTGGTCTGGACGGCTGCGTTCCAGGTTTGCGCGTAGCCGACGCGATAGTTCGGATCGACGGCGAACGTATTCAGGACTTGCTTCCCGCTCGGCGTAGTCACCAGTCCGTTCTGGAGCGTCAGTACGTCCGTCAGGCTGGTAAGCACCGTCGAAGTCTGCGCAAACGGCGGTTGAGCTGCCAGCTTAGTCGAGATCGAGTTGTACACGGACGGATTGTAGTAGATCCCATAGCCTGCGCGAAGCTGCAGCGACCGCTTGGGAATCGGCTTCCAGGAGATGGCCCCGCGTGGAGCCAGATTGTTCTTGTCCGGCCGCATCATCGTCGCCGGCAGACTCCCGGAGTAGGGGCCAACCTGGCCCGGCGTCACCACCGAAACCGCGGTGAACCCCGGCGCGATGTCGAGATTCGCGATGTGTCCGTATTTTTCAGTGAGCGGGCTGAAGTACTCCCAACGCAGTCCGAAATTGAGAGTCAGGTTGGAGCGGAGCCGCCAATCGTCTTGCCCGAACGCGCTCCACTGGTTGCCGCGAAAATACGTGCTGCTGTCTCCGAAGCGCACTGAACTGGTTTGCGGAAGTCCGAGCAGGAAGTCGGCGAAATCGAAGCCGGTGGATGCAATCGGATTGCCTGAGGCGTCAAACGCGCTGGTGGAGAGGCCGGTGAAAGTGAACGTGCCTCGCGCGTTGGAATCGGTCTGCACGTTCGATTGTGTGCGCCTGAGACTGAAGCCGGACGCGAGGTTGTGCGTGCCTTTCACCGTCGAGAAATTCTCGCCGATGCTGATGCTTTGCGGACGGCTCAGAACCGGACTGGCATCCGTCAGCCCGCCGAAATTGGTGAACGAAAGATTGGGCGGTCCGAAGTTGATGGGATTGCTGGACGTCCCGCGAATGCCGAGCGCGGACGCGACGTCCGTGGTGTTTGCAAAGAAAGGCAGCGTGTCGTTGCGATTCCGGTTGTAACTCAGGGTCAGCACGCTCAGCGAATGCAGGCCGAGGTTCCGGGTATACGAAAGAGTCGCGGCGATGCCGGTGCCGCTGGTCTGATCGTGAAACCCAAAGAGCTGATCCTGAATGCCGCTGCGGCGCTGCAGGTTCAGGTTCAGCGCCAGCCGGTCGGTCCGGGTGAGATTCTGATTCAGCCGCACTCCCAGGTTGTCGGTGTTCTGCGGAACCGCGGTCAGGATCTGGTAGTTGTTCACCAACCCCGGCTGGTTGGGGAGCGGAAAATAGCTGAGCAGCCCGGGCGTCGTCGGAGTTCCCAGAACCGCCGGGTTGAAGCTGCTCGTCGGAATCCGGTTGAGTGCGAAGGGAGCGCCGGTCTGGGGATTGAAGATCGTGACCGGCCCGCTCTGCAGCGATTCGGAAAAATCGCCGGTGCGCTCGAGCGCCGATGGCACGGTGGCAACGTTCTTGTAGGGCGTTCTGGATCGCGACGCGTTGTAGGTAATAAAGAAAAACGTGTTGGTGTCCTTCTCCAGGATTTTCGGTATCCGCAGCGGGCCGCCCACCGAAACCGTGGCCCGGGCGCGCGCGTAAGCCGCTTGCGGAACATTCTGCCCGGTGATGGAAAACGGGCGCGCGTCCAGCGCCGAGTTGTCCAGACTGAGGGACGCCTGGCCGTTGATGCCCTGCCGTCCACGCCCGGCGCGATTTCCGATGAACGCGCCGTTGCCCCGGCCATCGCCGCCCCGGCCCCCAGGTCCACGGCCGCCGAATCCGCCACCACCTCGTCCGCCTCCGCGCCCGCCTCCCCCGCCGAATCCACCGCCGCCAGGTCCAAAGCCGCCTCCACCGCCAGGACCTCCGCGACCACCGGGACCGAAAGCACCAGGTTGCCCGGGTTGCCCCGGTTGTTGCCCGTCCTGGCCCGCGGGTCCGCCCGGTCCGCCGGGAAACGGCCCGCGAATCCCGAAGTCGTCCTGCCCGTTTTGTAATCCGCTGCTGAGCGTTCCGTTCACCAGGAACGCTTCGTTTCCACCGTCGGCTGGCACGCCGGTGTCCTGCGGCGGCGCGGAGATCTCCGCTGGTTCCGCGTCGGCTTGATCGGCTGGATTGACGTTGCGGAAGCCACCAGGCTGTTGCGGGGAGCGTTGCGCCAACTCTCTCGGCCGCGGCTGCAGCTCCAGCGTCCACTCCACCGGCGGAGCGCCCGGCCCGATCTGCACCGGCCGGCTCGCGTTCTGGAAGCCGAACATCCGGACCTCGATCGTGTAGCTGCCCGGCGCAAGATTCGACAACTCGTAGCGGCCCGATTCATCGGTGGTGGTCGTAACCCGGTTGCCGCCCTCGGAAGCAGTCACGGTCGCCCCGGGAACCGCCTGCCCTGCAAACTTCACCACGCCCGTCTGGGCACTCATCACGCCAGCGCAGACTACCAGGAAAACGAGAAGACGGCTCACTAGATAAAGGATCGCACCATACCGGCGGCCGGTTACGGCAATTGCTGTAAAAGTCGGTAAAGGCTGGCGGTCCTCAGTGCGCCCGCAGCAGGATGGCCGTGATGTTGTCGGGGCCCCCGGCGTGCCGGGCGGCTTCAATCAAGCGGCGGCACTTGGCTTCCAGGCTGCCATTGCCCGCCAGAGTCTGCGCGATCACGCTGCCCTCCACCACGCCGTGCAGGCCGTCGCTCGAAAGCAGGATCAGCGCGCCGGTTTCCGGCTTGAGCGCGTAGGAATGCACGCGCAGTTCCGGACTCACACCGATAGCCATCGTCAACACGTGGCGCATGGGGTGCGTGCGCAGGGCGTTTTCATCGATACCCAGCCGCCGCCCGACTTCGTGCACCCAGGTCTGGTCTTCGGTGATGCCGACCAACTGGTTGCCGTCGTGAACGTAGGCCCGGCTATCGCCGACGCTGGCGATCAGCAGTTCGGGACCGCTTTCCAGCACTGCCACCAGCGTGGTCCCCATGCCTTCCAGGTTGGCGTCGCCGGCGGCGGCGTCCATCACGCGGCTGTTGGCTTCCTGAAAGGCTTGCGCGAGCGTGGTCGCGTCGCGCTGGCCGGCCTTGGCGATGAAGTCGGCCACCGTGTCGACGGCCAGCTTGGATGCGTGCTCGCCGGCTTGCGCGCCCCCCATTCCGTCGGCCACCACGTACAGACCCGTGTCCGGCAACAGCAGGTACGCATCCTCGTTGTTTTGACGGACACATCCGGGGTCGGTTAGTCCGAAGGATTCCAGCATGAGCTCTTTGGAATTATAACCGTTCCCCGTTTTGGCTTGCCCACAGCGCCGTGAGCGGCCGGATGCCACCGGCGAAGTTCAGGGCTTGTCCGGTTGCAGCACGGCCTTCAATTGCCAGTAGGCGCTCTCTTCGTAATTGCTCTTCAGGCGTTCCAGGCCTTCGGTCCGGGGATCGCCGGCTCGGGGACCGATCTGCTTCTCCGAGCGGGACAGCAGAAAGCTGGCCTGTTCGTCGTTCGGATCGCGCGCCACAATAGCTCGAAAGCCGTCGGCCGCGGCCCGAAAGTCCGCCTTCCTCCACAGCTCATAAGCCACGTTGAACTGGTACGCGGTGTCGCTGGGGTCTCCCGCCAGCGCCTTGCGAAAATTCTCCAGTGCTTCGGTCGAATTGACGCGCGACTGAGCGGCGCCCAGATCGTTCAATACCTCGTTCAACGGGACCGCGCGCGCCACCAGTTGAAAGGCCGCTTCCGCTCCGGCGAAATCTCCGCTGTAGTAACGGCACAACCCCAGGAAGAAAGTCGCTTCGTGGTAGTGCGCGTTGGACGGAACTACACGCTGGAACCAGTCGGCTGCAGTCTTGTACTCCTTTTTCTTCCACAGCAGGCGGCCCAACTGAAAGCAAGGCTGCGAATAATGTGGATCCAGCCTGGCTGCCTGAGTGAAGAAGCGATGCTTGTCGTCCGGATTGCCGGCCAGCAGGCCGCGCGTGTAGTTCTCGATGGCGTCCAGCCGAATCGCGGGTTGGCGATGGCGAAACTCGGCTTCGCTGGGCGCTTCGCTACCTTTCATGGCTACCAGGATTTGCCAAGCGAGGTGGCCCTGCAAGGCCGCCAGATCCTCGAGCGCGCCGCTTTCCTGCAACTGCGGCCCCTCTCGCATGCGCTTGAGATCCAGCAGGTAGGCGGTGAGCTGCAGCGAGCCGCGGCTCTTGGACGCCGGGTCCGGAGCAGCTTTCACGTCGAACTGTCCGACGATCACGTGCTCGGCGTCCAACTCCTGGCCGATCTTCAACACGGATGCCTTGGTCAACAGCGAATACGGCAGGATCGAAAGACGCCGGTAGGCCTCCACGCGATCGTCGCGCTCCAGCGCCATCAGACCTTCGGAGGAAAAAGCTTCCTGAAGCGACTCGGCCAGGCTCTCGCCGATCCAGTCCAGATTGGAATTTTTCGAGAGGTTGAAGAACGGCAGCACCAGGTAGGTGTCGGATCGAGCGAGGGAGACGAACAAAACCGCGGCCATCGCTGCCAGCCAGAGCTTGCGCACGCCTTCATCTTACCGCGCGACTAACTGGCTGCCTCAAGATGACGCCACAAACAATCAGAGCGGCGGGTGGATTCCCGCCGCCCCGAAGAACACGCTAGCCGCAGACCCGTGCTGAAAACCTTTGTAGCAACCCGCTCCCTAACGGTTACGGCTCTGTAAGTGACTCTGGACGGCTAGAATGCCGATTCTGAGCCGCGACCGTCAGGGAGTGGTTGCGCGGGTTTTTCAGCACGCTCTTAGTTAGTCGCGTCGCCTGTTTTGCCGAAAACCAGCCGCGTGTTGGTCCCGCCGAGGCGGATCTCCGACACCTGGTCGCCGTCCAGACGGACGGAGTTGGTCTTGTATTTCTCACCGTCGTTTTGTACTTTCACGGGCGCTTCGGCTACCGTCTTTCCATGTTTGATCATGGCCATGCCCCCGTTGACTTCAACACTGTAATCCCCGGGTTTCAGCTTGGCGCCATTGACCACGACGGGCTGATAGAACGTCACGTGATAACTGGACGCCGCACTCGCCACCGCCAGCGCAATCGAAGCAAAACCGAATATCAACTTGTTAACCACTTTGTTAGCTCCTGAACTTGACTTACTAACTTCACTTGCTTATACGTTTGAGACAGACTTGTGTTCCGCGCCAAGTTCAAAAAAACTTCGCAGGAAATTGGAATTAACAAATAATTTGCAGATCTGGGAAGAAACGCGCGAGCGGCTTTGTTTTATTCAAACATTTTTTGCGCTTTGACGATTCCGAGCGCCTGATCCTGCACTGCGGGATCATCCCCGAAGCCTCTCAGCCAATGCACGTCTTGTTCTTTTCGAAACCAGGTTATCTGGCGCTTAGCGTAGCGGCGGGTTTCGATTTGAGTGGATTCGAGCGCCTGCTGCGGCGTCATGCGTCCTTCCACCACCTGCAGCGCCTGCTGATACCCGAGCGACTCAAACGGCTTGGCGTCCGCCGCCACTCCGGCCGCCAGTAAGTCGCGTACTTCTTGGATCAACCCGCGCTCGAACATGTCCTCCGCGCGCGCATTCAGCCGGCGATAGAGCAACTCCCGCTCAGGATCGAGACCGATCTTGACCGTTTGGAAACCGGACAGCGGCGAGCGGCCTCGCTCCAGCAGCGTGGACAACGGACGTCCCTCCAGCAGGCGCACCTCGAGCGCCCGCATGGTCTTGTTCTGGTCGTTCCGGTGAATGCGCGCGGCCGCCTCCGCATCCAGACGCGTCAGAATCCGGTGCAGGCTTCCCGGGCGCCTTTGCTCGCGCTGCCGCAGCCGGTCGCGGACGGTTTCATCGCGAGGCGGTCCCTCGAACAATCCCTGCAACAGCGCTCGCAAGTAGAATCCGGTTCCTCCCACTACCACCGGAATCCGCCCGCGGCCGGCGATTTCGCGCAGAACCGCGCGCGCCACGCGAGCATAGTCGCCCGCGGTGAACAGCTCGTCCGGTTCGATGATATCGACCAGGTGATGTGGAATCCCGCCGCGCTCGGCTTCCGGAACCTTCGCGGTTCCTATGTCGAAGCGCCGGTATACCTGCAGCGAATCGCAATTGACGATCTCGCCGCCCAGCTCGCGAGCAATGCGCAGGGCGAGCTCGCTTTTGCCCGAGCCGGTGGGCCCCAGCACGATCGGTAGCGCGATCAGGCTGTTATCCTTCACAATCCTTGCTGCATGGTACCGCGCACTCGCCGGCGCCCAACACGAGATCGCACCCGCCGCTGAATCGCTCTGCTGTCCGTAAACCGCGACTTGGCGTCGGGTTCGGGGTATACTAAGGTTGAGTCGTTGTGTCCCTCACCGGATGATTCGGGCAACGGAAAGAGAGCGTTTTTGATGATCCCAGCACATCGCTATGTAAGGCTTGCCTGCCTGCTGCTTCTGGCTTCTTTCGCCTTCGGCCAGAACACGCCGGCATCGTCCAAACCCGCGCCGGCCAATGACAAAGCGACGGCCTACTACAACTACTCGCTGGGCCATCTTTACGCGGAACTCGCCGCCGCCTACGGCAACCGCGGCGACTACTTCAACAAAGCCGTGGACAGTTTTCGCGCCGCGTTGAAGGCGGATCCGAACGCCACCTTCATCGCCGAGGAGCTCTCTGATCTCTACATCCAATCCGGCCGGCTGCGCGAAGCGGTTTCGGAAGCCGAGGAACAGCTCAAGCAGAATCCCAACGACTTGAACGCCCGGCGGCTGCTGGCCAGGATCTACACCCGCCTGATCGGCGATCAAGCCAACCGCATCGACGAGAACATGGTCAAGAACGCCATCGAGCAGTTCCAGAAGATCACCGAAGGCGATCCCAAGGACGTCGAGAGCTGGCTCATGCTGGGCCGCCTCAACAAAATCGCGCAGAACTCCACCGAGGCGCTCAAGGACTACAAGCAGGCTCTGGAACTCGAACCCGATAACGAAGACGCCATGACCGGCCTCGCCATGGTGTACACAGATTTGGGCGACAACAAGGCCGCCGCCGATCTGCTGCGCCGCGTCGCCGACAAGAACCCCAATCCGCGCAGCTTGATCAACCTGGCCGGCGTCTACGAGCAACTGAAGGATTTTTCGCTCGCCTCCGAAATGCTCCGCCGCGCGCTCCAGCAGCAGCCCGGCAACTCGGAACTCAAGCAGATGCTCGCCGAGGATCTGGTGCAATCCGATCAAATCGATGAGGCCGCCACGCTGTACCAGGACCTCGCCGACGAGGATCCTAAAGACGCCCGCTCGCTGCTTCGTCTTTCCCAGATTTACCGCCAAAAGGCAAATTTCGCGAAAGCTCGCGAAGCCGCCGACAAGGCCAAGGCCGTAGATCCCACCAACCTCGAGATCCAGTACAACGACGCCCTGCTGCTGCGATCCGAAGGCAAGCTCGCGGATTCGATCCGGGTGTTCAAGGGCATTCTCGACACCACCGCGAAAAAGTCGTATAACGCCGCTGAAAAGGGCTTTCGCGCGCAGTTGCTCGAGCAGACCGGAACTCTGTACCGTTCCATCGAACAATTCGGGCCGGCCGTAGACGCGTTCCGGCAAGTGGCCGACCTGGATCCCGACGCCGCAGCCACCGCTGAAGCCGAGATCATCGAGACCTATGAAGTGGCCAAGGATTTCCCGAAGGCCGAAGCGGAAGCCGAAGCTGCTTCCAAGAAGTACCCCGACGACCGCACCCTGCGCGCCACTCGAGCCAGCCTGTTAGCCGATCTGGGAAAGACCGACCAGGCCGTCGCCGAAACTCGCAAGCTGCTGGACGGCAAGAATGACTTCATGGTCTATCTCAACCTGGCCGAGATTTACCAAAAGGGCAAGAACTACGGCGAGACGGTGAAAATGCTGGACTCCGCCGACAAGCTGGCCAAGAGCAACGACGACAAGATCCAGGTGATGTTCAGGCGCGGCGCCGGGTTCGAACGCCAGAAAAACTATACCGCCGCTGAAGCGGAGTTCCGCAAAATCCTGGCCATCGATCCCGATAGCGCCATGACGCTGAACTATCTCGGCTATATGATGGCGGACCACAACGATCGCCTGGATGAAGCCAAGGATCTCATCGTCAAGGCGCTGGGACGCGAACCCAACAGCCCCGCCTATCTGGATAGCCTGGGTTGGGTTTATTTCCGCCTGAACAAATTGCCGGAAGCCGAAGAGAAGCTGCGCCAGGCCCTGGAATTCATGTCGCGCGACGCCACCGTCCACGATCATCTCGGCGAGGTGTACATGCGCGAGGGCAAAGTCAAGGAAGCCATCGCGCAGTGGCAAAGCTCGCTCAAGGAATGGCAAACCAGCTCCCCCACCGACTTGGACCACGCCGAAATGTCCAAGGTCCAGAAAAAGCTCGAGGACGCCAAGGTCCGCCTGGCTCGCGAGACCGGCGCCAAACGCTAAGCCAGGGACAGACGAATCTGTCCCAAGCGGCAACATTCCTTTCATCGATGTGATACGAGGTCTTCGTGCGTGGACAGACCCGTCTGTCCCCAAGTTTTTGAGATCCCGCTAGCCCATCGGCAACCCGACGTAATTTTCCGCCAGACTCGTCATCGCCGCGCGCGAGCTGGTGACGTAGTCCAGTTCCGCCAGTTGCCTGCGCTGATCGAATCCTGCATCGCCCGGAAAACGGTGCAGCATCGATGTCATCCACCAGGAGAAGCGCTGCACTTTCCAGGCGCGGCGTAGACAGGTCGCGGAGTAGCTATCCAGCTTTTCGCCGCGGCCCCGCTTGAAAAACTCCGCGAACGCTCGTGCCAGGACGCGCACATCCGCAATCGCCAGATTCAGTCCTTTGGCTCCCGTAGGCGGAACGATGTGCGCCGCGTCGCCGGCCAGAAACAGCCTGCCGAATTGCATCGGTTCCACCACGAAGCCGCGCATCTCCGCGATGCTCTTCTGAAGAATCGGCCCCTCGGCCGGCGTCCAGCCGTCGCTCGTCCGGAAGCGTGTGTGGAGTTCTTCCCAGATCCTGCCGTCGGACCAGTTGGCCAGATTTTCGTCCGGCGCGCATTGCAGGTACAACCGCGTGACAGCCGGCGACCGCATGCTGAACAGCGCGAACCCCCGCTCGTGATACGTGTAGATCAGTTCTTCGGACGCCGGCGCAGCTTCGGCCAGAATTCCCAACCAGGCGAACGGATACGTCCGGTCGAAGACCGTCAGCGCGCCTTCCGGAATCGACGGCCGCGAGACTCCGTGGAACCCGTCGCATCCCGCGATGAAATCGCAGCTCAATTCGCGCTCCCCTCCAGCGCGCTCGCGAAAACGAATCTTCGGCGCCGCGGACTGGATCTCGTGCACGCTCACTCCATCCACCTCGAAAAGAATTTGCCCGCCGGCGGCCAGGCGCGCCGCGATCAAGTCCTTGATCACTTCGTGTTGGGCGTACACCGTGATCGCCTTGCCGCCCGTGAGACCGCTCAAATCGATGCGATGGCGGCGGCCCAGAAAACTCAGCTCGATCCCGTGATGCACCAGCCCTTCGCGCTTCAGCCGCTCGCCGACGCCGGTCTCCACCATCACATCGACCGTGCCTTGCTCCAGCACGCCCGCCCGCACGCGTTCCTCCACGTACTGCCGGCTGCGCGCTTCGAGCACCACCGACTCGATGCCTTCCTGGTGCAGCAAGTGCGAGAGCATCAGCCCAGCCGGTCCCGCGCCGATGATTCCCACCTGAGTGCGCATTTTCAGTGAACGTCAGATTCTAGTAGACTACAACCTGAAGTCTGTCTGAACATTCCCGCAAAGCAGAAATGGCAGAAATTTTCAACCTCTCTGAAGCCGTCGCCCGGTTCGTCAACGACGGTGACATCGTCGCGATGGAAGGCTTCACGCATCTGATCCCCTTCGCCGCGGGCCACGAAGTGATCCGCCAAAAACGCCGCGACCTGACGCTCATCCGCATGACGCCGGACATTCTCTACGACCAGTTGATCGGCATGGGCGCGGCGCGCAAACTGATTTTCTCCTGGGGCGGCAATCCCGGCGTCGGCTCCCTGCACCGCCTGCGCGACGCCATCGAACGCGGCTGGCCCCGGCCGCTTGAAATCGAAGAGCACAGTCACGCCGGCATGGCCAACGCCTTCGAAGCCGGCGCCGCCGGTATGCCGTGCGCGATTTTTCGCGGCTATCAAGGCAGCGATCTCGCGCGCGTCAATCCCAACATCAAGTTCGTCACCTGCCCCTTCACCGGCGAACAACTGGCCTCGGTTCCCGCCATTCGGCCGGACGTCAGCATCATTCACGCGCAGAAAGCGGATCGCGCGGGCAACGTGCTGGTGGAAGGCATCGTCGGCGTGCAAAAGGAAGCCGTCCTGGCCGCCCGCCGCGCCATCGCCACCGTGGAGGAGATCGTCGATCAACTCCCCACCCGGAGTCCCAACGCGGTCGTGCTTCCAAGCTGGACGCTTTCCGCCGTCACCGCGGTTCCCGGCGGCGCCCATCCTTCTTACACTCACGGCTACTATCCGCGCGACAACTCGTTCTACATCGAATGGGACGAGATCTCCCGAGATCGAGAAAAATTCCTCGCGTGGATGCAGACCAACGTGCTCGAAGCCCATCCCGAGGACTTCGCCGCGCGCCCGCCCCTGCGTCGCATCGAGATCACCGCATGAGTTACACCTCTTCCGAGATGATGACCGTCGCCGCGGCGCGCGCCGTCTCGAACGACGACATCTGCTTCGTCGGAATCGGTCTGCCGTCAGCGGCCTGCAATCTCGCGCGCCTCACTCACGCACCCAGAGTCACGCTGATCTACGAATCCGGCACGCTCGAGACCCGGCCCGGCGTGCTGCCGCTCTCGATCGGCGACCCGGAGCTTTGCGAGACCGCGCTCACAACCGTCGCTGTGCCGGAAATGTTTCGCTACTGGCTGCAAGGCGGCCGCATCACGCTCGGTTTCCTGGGTGGCGCGCAAGTGGATCGCTTTGGCAACTTGAACTCCACCGTGATCGGCGACTATGCGAAACCCAAGGTGCGCCTGCCCGGCAGCGGAGGCGCCACCGAGATCGCGACCTCCTGCGGCAAGACCTTCATCATCATGCGGCACAATCCGCGCAGTCTGGTCGCGCAAGTCGATTTTGTGACTTCGATGGGCCACGGCCGAAGCGGCGTCGAACGCCAGGCGCTGGGCGTGAAAACGCAAGGCCCGGCCCTGCTGGTGACCGACCTCTGCATCATGACGCCGGACGCCGCCACCAACGAGTTCGTGGTCGCCTCCATCCATCCCGGTGTCACGCGCGAGCGCATCCAGGAAAACACCGGATGGCCGGTGCGTTTCGCGCAGACCGTCACGGAAACAGCCGCTCCCACCAACGTCGAACTCCAGGCGCTCCGCGAGTTGAACGATCGCACCGCCCGCGCCCACGGAGTCGCCGCCTCGGATTGATGCATGGCCGATAACTCCTATCACCGGCCCGATCCCGCCAGCCAGCCGGATTATCTGTACGAACCGTACCGCTCCACCCTTCGCCGCGCGCCGCGCAAGCCGCTGGTGTTTCTTCCCGAGACTCTGTCGGAGCGAACCGGTCCGCTGTTCGGTCACGATGAGATCACGGAGACATCGAGCGATCTCACCCGCCAGCACGCCGGCGAACCGTTGGGCCAGCGCATCATCGTAACCGGCCGCGTCGTGGACGATAACGGGCGTCCGGTTCCCAACACGCTGCTCGAAATCTGGCAAACCAACGCCGCCGGACGTTACTTCCACAACAAGGACAATCACCCCGCGCCGCTCGATCCCAACTTCACCGGAGCCGGCCGCGCGCTGACGGATTCCAACGGCTGCTATCGCTTCGTCACCATCAAGCCCGGCGCCTATCCGTGGCGCAATCACGCCAACGCCTGGCGTCCCGCGCACATTCACTTCTCGCTGTTCGGACCCGCCTTCGCCACGCGCCTGATCACGCAGATGTATTTTCCGGGCGACCCTCTGCTGGCCTTCGATCCGATCGCTCAATCCATCCGCGACGAATCCGCCCGCGAGCGCCTGATCGCGCGTTTCGATTTGCAAACCACCGAACCGGAGTGGGCGCTCGGTTACTGCTTCGACATCGTTCTGCGCGGACGCGACGCCACGCCTTTCGAAGATTGATATGGACCTGACGCCTTCCCAAACCATCGGTCCGTTCTTTCATCTCTGCCTCACTCGCGACCGAGCGGAAGGGCGCCTCGCTGGTCCCGAAGCGAAAGGCGACCGCATCCGTCTCGCGTGCCGTGTGTTGGACGGCGACGGCGCTCCAGTGGGCGACGCGATGATCGAATTGTGGCAGGCCGACGCGAGCGGCATATACAATCACCCTGAAGACCCGCGCCGCGCATCGCACGATCCCGCATTTTGCGGCTTTGGGCGCCTTGCGACCGATGAGGAAGGGCGATGTGCCTTCGATACAGTCAAGCCCGGTCAGATTTCCGCGCTCGAGGCGCCTCACATCAATGTTTCGGTCTTCGCTCGTGGCTTGCTGAAGCGCGTCGCAACGCGCATCTATTTTTCGGCCACCGGCAAGGATCCCATTCTTGCGTTAGTTCCCGAGAACCGGCGCGATACCCTGCTGGCGCGCCGCGATTCTCGAAATCCGGCGCTGTGGAGCTTTGACGTTCACCTTTCGGGCGACCACGAGACGGTGTTTTTCGATATCTAACAATATGCCCGTGCGACTAATCGACAGCCTCGCCACTACCGCGCCGCTCGCCGAGATTTTCTCCGACGAGCAAATCCTGCAGGCCATGCTGGATTTCGAAGCAGCGCTCGCGCGCGCCGAAGCGCGAGTGGACGTCATACCGCTCGCAGCCGCCGAGGCGATCGCGAACGCCGCGCGAGCCGACGGGTTCGACGTCGCCAAGCTCTCCAGCGAGACCTTGCGAGCCGGAACGCCGGCCATCCCAGTGGTGAAAACCCTCACCGAGCGCGTGCGCGCCAGTGATCCCGACGCCGCCCGCTTCGTGCATTGGGGCGCCACCAGCCAGGACGTCACCGACACCGCACTGGTCTTGCTTCTGGCGCGCGCTCGCAAAATTCTGGCAGCCGACCACGCGCGCCTCATCCAGGCGCTGCGCACCCTGGCACAGAAGCACCAACGCACAGTCATGCTCGGCCGGACACTCTTGCAACCCGCCCCGCCGGTAACGTTCGGCCTCAAGGCCGCCGGCTGGCTGGCCGCGGTCCGCCGCGGATGGAATCGCATCGACACCCGGATTAGCGAAGCCGCGATGCTCCAGTTCGGCGGCGCAAGCGGCACCCTGGCAGCTCTCGGCGACAAAGGCGACGCGGTAGGCCAGGCGCTCGCAACCGACCTCGGCCTCCGCTACCCCGACGCCCCGTGGCACACCCATCGCGATTCGCTCGCGGCCATGCTCGCCGCCTGCGGCGTCCAATGCGGCTCGCTCGGAAAAATGGCGCGCGACATCGCCCTGCTGATGCAAGGTGAAGTCGCCGAAGCCGCCGAACCGTCAGGCGATGGCCGGGGCGGTTCCTCCACCATGCCGCACAAGCGCAACCCAGTGGCCTGCTCGTTGACGCTCGCCGCCGCGCATCGCGTGCCCGGCCTGCTCGCCTCTTTCCTCTCCGCGATGCTGCAGGAACACGAACGCGGCGCCGGCGGCTGGCAGGCGGAATGGCCCATCATCGGCTCTATCATCCAGGCCACCGGACTAGCCGTCGCCTCGATGGCGGAAGCGGCCGAAGGTCTGACGGTCGACAAAACGCGGATGCTCGCCAACATCCAAGCCACTGGTGGAAACATCTTCGCCGAGCGCGTCATGATGCTGCTCGGTGCGACGCTCGGCCGAGACGTCGCGCACAAGCTTCTCGAAGAAGCAACGCACAAAAGCGCGGCCGAGCGCCGCCGCCTGGTCGACGTTCTGGCCGAGATGCCGGAGATAACACGCGTCATTCCCGTCGCAACGCTCAGCAACCTGGATTCACCGGAGGACTATCTCGGCATGGCCGCCACGTTTCAGAAGCGGCTCCTCACGCCGCCCGAGCGCTAGTGTGCGGTCTCAGCTAATGTATTACAGTGGCCATCGCAGGATGTGGCGCACGCACTCGTGCGTGCCGCGTCGGCACTCTTGCCGACGCCAGCGGGACGCCACACTAGCCTCGCTCAGCAAGGAGATCGAACGTGCCTTTCGCAACCGTTGACGACACGCGCCTGTTCTACCGCCTGGAAGGGAGCGACCACCGGCCAACCCTTGTGCTGGCGCATTCCCTCGGCCTCGATCACAGTTTGTGGGACGCCCAGACGCCGGACCTGCTGGCGCACTTCCGCATTCTGCGCTTCGACACCCGCGGGCACGGAGCATCCGACGCGCCGCCAGGTGACTACTCCATCGAGCGCCTGGCCCGCGACGTTCTCGGACTGACCGACGCGCTTGGCATCGCCAGCTTCGCCTACTGCGGAATCTCGCTCGGCGGCTTCGTCGGCCAATGGCTTGCCGCAAACGCGCCCGATCGCCTGACAAGCCTGGTTCTAGCCAACACTTCTCCCAACGCCGGCCCGCCGGCCAACTGGGAAACACGGATTCAAAACGTGCTCGCGAACGGAATGAACGCGCTCGGCGACATGTTTCTGGAACGCTCGTTCTCGCCCGCTACCCTGGCCCGCTCGGAGCCGTGCGTCGATTCACTGCATCGCACCTTCCTCGGCACGAATCCGCAAGGGTACGCCGGCTGCTGCGCCGCCATCCGCGACATGAACCAGACCGCGTCACTCGGCAAGATCCGTTTGCCGGTTCTGCTGATCGTCGGCGACCAGGACGTCGGCACTCCCTGGACCGGCCATGGCGAAGTGCTCGCGCGCGAAATCGCCGATGCGCGTGTCGTTCGGCTGCCCGCGGCTCATCTCTCCAACGTCGAGTGCCCACGATCGTTCACCTCGGCGCTGCTCGATTTCCTGACGCCAGCGTCCGCTGAAGACCCCCTCCGAGCGGGCTACAAAGTGCGCCGCGGCGTGCTCGGCGACGCCTATGTCGACGCCGCCGTCGCGAAAACCACCAACTTCACTCGCGAGTTCCAGGAGCTGATCACCCGCTACGCCTGGGGAACAATCTGGACGCGGCCTGGCCTGGACCAGCGCACCCGCCGCCTGCTGGTCCTGGCGATGACCGCCTCGCTAGGACGCTGGGAAGAGTTCCGCATGCACCTGCGCACCGGCCTGGCCCACGGCCTGGAACCCTGCGACGTCAAGGAAGTGCTGCTCCAAGCCGCCATCTACGCCGGCGTCCCGGTCGCCAACACCGCATTTCATATCGCCCAGGAAGAGATCACCCGTCCGTCGTAAAATGAGTTCGCATGGAACACTACACCTGGGAGTCCGTCCCGCTCGAAGTCATGAGCGAATTGATTTCGCGCAAAGTCATCAGCGGCGACAAAGCCATGATCGCGCAAGTCTTCCTGAAAAAAGACGCCGTCGTGCCGGAACACCACCACGAAAGCGAACAGCTCACCTACATCCTGGCCGGCGCTCTGAAGTTCCAGCTCGAAGGACGCGAAGTCATCGTGCGTCAGGGTGAAGTGCTGCGGATTCCATCCAACGTGCCGCATCGCGCCGTGGCGCTCGAAGACACCCTGGACGTCGACGTGTTCTCGCCCATCCGCGCCGACTGGCTCACCAAAGACGACGCCTATCTCCGCCGCGGCGAGCGCGAAAAGAGCTAACCTACTTCAGCTCGACTTGAACTTCCGAAGCTGTCCGCTCTCCCACGTTTTCAGTCGCGTGTTTCAGAGCATCGCGCCACGCAATCTCGCCAGGGTGCCGCAGGTTGTCAACCGCCCTTCCGTCCGCCATCAGCATGGTGGTGTGCAACTCGGTGATGTACACCACCACGTAATGCGGATGCTCATGCATCGGAGCTTTGAGATGCGGTTCCAGAATCGTGCGGATCACTCGCACGCGTTCGTTCTCCAGCAACACGATGTGGTGTTCCGGATCCAACTTGACCGGATCCAGAGCGACCGCCGACGACCTCGGCGCGCCGGGCTTCAGCTCGATCCTGACGGCTTCCAACGGCTGATCCGCGGCGTCCGCTTCAGCCGCCTTGCCCGCGGGAAAGTAGACCGCGTCACCGGCCTTGCGTGCGATTCCGTCCGTCACGAAAACCACAACCGAATCCGACTGTGACCGCAGTAGCGCCTTCCCGTGCGCCGCCTGCTTCACCCGCGTCACTCGCACCCAGGCGTTGTCGATTTCCGGCTTGGCCGCATCCTGGGCCGCGACGCTTCCGGCCGCCAGCGCGATCAATAACAACAGGCGTGCATTCACGGCCGCGTGCGCCCGCGCCAGTAGCGGGCTTCCGACTCAGCGACGGCTCGCTTCACCACCGGACTAACCAAATCGAACCCATCCTTGTTCAGATGGTGATTGTCAGGCCCCAAAAGCTCGCGGCGCGGCTGGCCGTCCGCTCCCAGCAGCAGCGGGTTCAGATCCACGAAATGCAGTTTCCGGTCCTGCGCCGCGATCGCCTTCAGCCGATCGTTCGCCGCGCACACCGCATCCCAAACCGCCAGCCGCGCGATGCTCGGCCGAATCGAAAGAACCACTATCTCGGTATCCGGCAGCGCAGCGTGGATCTTCGCGACAAACTCGCGGAAATGGTCCGCGATCATCTCCGTCGGCATCCCGTAGGCAGTGTCGTTGTCGCCGGAATAATACACAATGGTCGACGGCTTCAGCGGAACGATCAACCGATCCGCGTAGTACGTCGTCTCCGAAATCATCGAACCGCCGATGCCGCGATTGATGGTCCCGTACTCCGGAAAATAATGCTTCAGGTCCCAGCCGGCGATGGTCGCGCTCCCGGCAAACAGCACGCCCTCCTTCGCGGGCGAATCCTTGGTGTCCCGCGCCAGCATCTGATCCACGCGAGCCTTCCAGCGCTCCGGCGTGATCTCCTTGTAGTAACCCAGGCGAACCCACTGCACCTCCCGCCGCGGAGTCTCCTGCGCTTGCTGGGCTTGCGCCGCCGGCGCGGCATCCGGCCCGAACGCCAGCAGCACGTTCCCCGGACGCCCGCCATGCGTGCCGTAACCGGAATTGAAATACAGCATCCCTCCCACCACCGTCGGCGGAGCGCCCACGATCGACGCGCCCTTGCCCGGCACCCCGTTCACCGTTTGGAACGCGTGATTGGTATCGACCTCCCACAGCATCGATCCATCTTTAGTCGAAAACGCGCGCATCGCTCCATCGTTCGATCCCGAAAAAACCACGCCCGGTATCACCGTGACTGCCGCAGCCTGCGCGGCATTGCAGGTACGCCCGGCTTCCGTACACTTCGGAGCCGCAGGCGGCACGAACCAAACCCGCTCCCCAGTCGCCAGGTTCACCGCATGCAGACCGCCCGGCTTCGCGCGATAGTTATCGGCCACCGGAAAATACGCATGCTCGCCGTCCACCGCCGATCCCCACTCCATCCCGCCGTTCGCGCTCCCCTCGCCGGCGCGATATCGCCACAGCACTTTGCCCTTGTCGTCCGGATCCATCGCGAATCCCAGCCCGGACTTCTGCCCGATGATGATCACATCCTTGCCGCTCGAAAGCTTCGTCAGAATAGGCGGATTGCCGAAGTCAAAATCGGGACCATCTTCCGCCTCGCCATCCGGACAAAACGGGCTCTGCCTCCTCGGACCGCAACCCGAAATGCTCACGTCGGCCGGCTCCGAGACCGGCTGCATGCTCCACAGGATTTTGCCGGTCTTGATGTCCAACGCCAGCACCGCATCGCAAGTCGGCTGGAACGGACCGCTATAGCAATTGCCCGTGCTCACATAAATCGCGCCGCGCTTCGCGTCAATCGTGGGCGACGACCAGATCGCCGCGCCGCCCGGTCCCCAGAATTGTCCCCCGGCCTTGGTCTTCACTCGCGGCTTGGCCGCTTCCGCGATCGTGTAGGTCTTCCAGATCACCGCGCCGGTCTTCGGATCCAGCGCCGTCAGGCTCCCGCGAAACGTGCAGCAATCGTAGTTCGTGCTCGTCCCCATGGTCTCTTCGTAAGATGCCATCGGCACGTACAGCTTGCCGTCGTACAGCCGCGTCTGCCCCGTGATCCGCGCCACCGCGTGCTCTTCCACCCTGCGCGACCACAGCTTCTCGCCGGTGAACGCGTCCACCGCGTAAGCGAACGCGCTGTTGTCGCCGAAGTACGCCGTGTACTTGCCGCCTTCGCGCGGCGCGATCGTGATCGGCGATCGCACCCCGCCCACCGCGCTGAAAGTCCAGTAAATGCAGCCGGTCCGCGCGTCCAGCGAGTACACCGTCCCGTTCTGACCGCCCGTGAACAGCCGCCCGCTCACCACCGTGATTCCGCCCCAGGCCGAATTGGAATCGGGAAACCCGAAGGCCCATTTCAGTTTCAATCGCGGCACGTCTTCCGCGCTGATGCCCGCTTGCCTGGCGGGCTGGAACGCCGTGTTGGTGATGTCCGGGGACCAGCCGTTCCACGCCGGACCCGAGGAAGGATCGGAAAACGCAGGCTGCGCCGTGCATCGGCCCGTCGTCGCTCCACTCACATCGCCGCCCAGTTTCTTGCCGGTGAGAAACTCGGCCAGCGCGCGCCGCTCCACTCCGTTGAGCCGCGACCCCGGAATGCGCATCACGCCGTTCAATGCTTCCAGCACCGCTTCGGGCGACCGCTCGCGCAACGCCTCCGGACTGGGCGCTCGCGTCGTCGCCGACTCGTCGTGGCACACCGCGCAGTCGCGTTTATAAAGCGCGGCTCCATCGGGCGCGTCCGCCGCCATCGCCGAACCAACCAAGGCCAACACCAGCAGAAACCGCAAGCTCATCTCCGTAATTATGCCACCAGCATCGGGCGCACGCACTCCTGCGTGCCGCCTTCACACTCCCGTGAACGCCCGGCGGGAGTAGTATCATCGCCCTATGCCCCCCGCGAAATTCATCATCGCCACGGCGGCCTCGCTGACTCTGTCGATCGCATTCCTCACCGCCTGGGCGGCATCCGATGGTCCCTAGGCCTGGAAAACTAGTGCCCCCTCGTGGCGCACGCACTCCCGCGTGCAGCGTCCCCACTCATGAGGACGCGCGTCGAAACTAAAATGCCCAACGTCCAACTCCAAATCGACCAGCGCGGCCAAGACCGGATCGCCCGGTTGACCATCGACAACGAACGCAAGCTCAACACCCTGAACACCCCGCTCATGGAAGATTTCGTCCGCGCCATCGAGTCGCTCTCGAGCGATGAGACCCTGCGCGCCCTGATCGTCACCGGCGGGGGCGACAAAGCCTTCATCGGCGGCGCGGACATCGACGAAATGGCCGCACTCGACGCCTCCACGGCCGAGGCGTTCATCACGCGCATCCACCGCTGTTGCGACGCACTGCGCGACTTGCCCGTCCCGGTGATCGCGCGAATCCAGGGCTACGCGCTCGGCGGAGGCCTGGAGCTCGCCGCGGCCTGCGATCTCCGCATCGCCGCAGACACCGCGATCCTCGGAATGCCTGAAGTCAAGCTGGGCATGCCGTCCGTGATCGAAGCCGCTCTGCTCCCGCCCCTGGTCGGCTGGGGCCGCGCGCGACACATGCTGCTGCTGGGCGAAAATTTCACCGCCGCCGAAGCCGCAGCCTGGGGCCTGGTCGAACTGGTGGTCCCCAAGCCCGCCCTCGACCAAGCCATCGAGCGCTGGATCGCGTCCATCCTCCAAGCCGGCCCCCGCGCCATCCGCCTGCAGAAAAAACTCATCCGCGCCTGGGAAGATCTCCCGCTACGCGACGCCATTCGCGCCGGCATCCACGCGTATTCCGCGGCCTGGCAAACCGACGAGCCCGCCCTTCGCCTCAAGGAATTTCAAGCCAGGCGCCGCCCGCGATCTTGAGTAACGTCGCCTAACCCTTGAGTAACGCGCTGCCTTCGCAGAGACGCTAGCTGGGATTCGTGGCCGCTTCCTGTAATAGTCCGCCGCAAGGCGAGTCCAACTGCAAGGAGGTGAATCCATGTTCCTACGAGTGTTCGGTTTCTTAGCCTGCGGAATCCTCATGGGCACGCTGGCTCAATCCGGACTGGCACGCGCACAAAGCGATCCAGCCAAGGAGAAGAACGCGAAAGTGACCGGCTGCCTGATTCAAGGCACTAGCACGGACCAGTTCACAATCACCGACAACGGCAAAACATACGACCTCAGCAGCGCCTCGGTGAACCTCAAGAACCATTTGGGCCACAAAGTAACGGTGACGGGCAAGGTGAGCCAGGAGAAGGCCTCGGAAGCCAAGACCGGCCAGCCTGCGCAACACATAGACGTCACCAACCTCACCATGGTGAGTACGAGCTGTCCCTAGTCCGAATCAACCACAACCATCGTCGCGGCGGGACCAATCTACCCGCCGCGATTTTTTTGCCACAGTTTGCCCTGTTGTCTGAAGAAATGCGCTGCTGCGAACACCCAGTAGCGTGAGACCGAATTCGCCGTTCGGGCCTCCATCCTGGCCAGCAGCATTTTCTCCCAGGAGAGGCGTATACTTGACGGATACAGGGAGGGAAGATGAAAAATCGATGCCTCTGTTTCGTACTTGGCCTCACGGCGCTGGTGGTTGTGGCGCAGGCTCAAGTGGTGCCTCATACCGCCTTGGCGAGTTCCAAAGCGGTCAAACAAACCTGGACACCGCCTCGAACCCCCGACGGACATCCCGACCTGCAAGGATTTTGGGCCAACAACAACGCTACCCCGCTCGAGCGGCCCAAGGAGCTGGAGGGACGCGCCATGCTGACCGACGAAGAACTCGCGGCCATGAAGAAGAAGGCGCATGAACTCTTCAGCGGCAACGGAGACGCCGCCTTCGGCGATACGGTTTTCAATACCGTGCTCGCGAATGTGCTCGGAAAGAAGATTGGGTTCGTAAGCACCGACGGCGAGACCGGCGACTATAGCTCGGTCTGGACGGTGGAGCGGGTTTGGGAGAAACGCACTTCGCTCATCACCGACCCGCCCGACGGACGAATGCCCGCCCTGACAGCGGATGGACAAAAGAGGCGCGCCGCTGCGTTCGAGGGCATGCGCCGCCCGGCCCGGGGACCCGAGGATCGATCGTTGTCGGAACGCTGTATCACCTACGGCTCGCCGCAACTGACCGCGGGATACCAAAGCTACTATCAGATCGTCCAGACGCCCAAGGCGGTCCTGTTCATGACCGAGATGATTCACGATGTCCGCATCATTCCGCTGGACGCCGGCCCGCATCCTCCCGCGGCCGTCGACGGGTGGCTGGGCGATTCGCGCGGCCATTGGGAAGGCGATACGCTGGTGGTCGATAGCACCAACTACAAACCCAGAGCCTTCATGGCGGCCTCCAGCGAGAAGCTGCATGTGATTGAGCGCTTCACCCGCGCTGGCCCGGAGACGCTGAACCACGAAATCACGGTCGATGATCCTGCAACCTGGACGAAGCCGTGGACTCTGATGGTCCCCTTGCAGCGCTCCGCGGAACCGGTTTTTGAGTACGCCTGCCACGAAGGCAACGAGGGCCTGGCCGGCATCCTCTCCGGAGCCCGAGCCGAGGAAGCCGCCGCAGCCAAGCAAGGTCGGAAATAGTCGCCGGTTGACCGGCTGACTTACTCACGGCACTAGCGCTGACCAGTTCACGATCGCCGACAACGGGAAAATGTACGGGCAGCGCCTCGGCGAACCTAAAGGACCATTTGGGCGACAAAGTAAAGGTGAAGGGCAAGCCTCGGAAGCCAAGACCGGCCAGCCTGCGCAACACATGGACGTCACCAATCTCACCATGGTGAGTACGATCTCTCGCTAGTCCGAATCGACCACAACAATCAGTGCGGCGGGCCCAATTTACCGCCGCGATTTCTCTCGCCTAGTGGGCTGTCTGTGAGAAGTATTTACCACGACTGAATTCTCCGCCTTGGGTCGGAGTATTTCCAGCGGAAGGGCTTGGCAGATTTTCCGTATAGCCGAATGTAGCGCAGGATCTTGCGCCGGAGGTCGGCGACGGAAGTGAAGATGCCGCGATCGATCACTTCGCGTTGCAGTTTGGAGAACCAGATTTCGACCTGGTTCATCCAGGAGGA
>JAIQFN010000009.1 GCA_020073265.1 Terriglobia bacterium
AACAGCTTCACGCTGGCGCGCAAAATCAAAATGTTCCACGACGGCGAGATGGGCATCTTCAAGCGCCTGGGCATGCAGCCGGTCTTCTTCGCTGAAACGTTCGTGGGCGCCCGCATGCCGAATCTGGTTTACATGCTAGCCTTCGACAACCTGGCCGCGCGCGAAAAGCTGTGGCAGGCCTTCGGCGCCGATCCGGAATGGCAGAAGCTGCGATCGCAACCGGGCAACAACGACCAGGAGAACGTCTCCAACATCAGCAACTCGATCCTGCGCCCGCTGCCGTTCTCCGACATCCGGTAGGCTGACCGCGCGAACGGTGTGTCACTATAGTTGTGTCATGACGCCTCAACAACCTCCGCCGAAACTCCAGTTGGTGAACACGCCGGAGTACCGCGAACACTATGCCAACAGCGTCCAGATTCGCGTCAATCTCTGGGACTTCTTTTTGATGTTCGGAACCGTGCAGCAATCAGCGCCCGATAGCGTCACCATCCAGAATTTTCAAGGGATTTATCTGAGCCCGCAGCAGGCCAAGGCGTTGTTGAACGTCCTGACGCAGAACATTTCGCAGTACGAGGCCACCTTCGGCGAAATCAAGCTGGAGCCTCACAGCCAGGTCAGCGCAATTCAGTGACGCGCGGGGCGGCTCTTTTTGTCGCCATCGCCGCGGTCGTTTTCCTCGTTCACGCGCCCTATCTCGCGTTGCCTTATTTCTGGGACGAACTCGGCCAATTCGTACCGGCCGCGCTCGACATCTATCACGACCTCGCCTGGGTGCCGCATTCCACTGTTCCGAACGCGCACCCGCCCGGCGTGATGGCGTACCTGGCTCTGGTCTGGAAGATTTTCGGCTATTCGATCCCGGCCACTCGCGCGGCGATGCTGTTGCTGGCAGGTTGCGCCGCCTTTCTGGCCATCTTGCTGGCGAGGCAGTTGTCGCTCAACCTGCGAGGTTGGTGGGTTCTTGCGCCGGCGCTCCTTTTGGTGCTGGATCCGCTGTTCTACATGCAGGCCATGATGGCGCAGTTGGACATGCCTGCAGCGCTTTTTACTTTGCTGGCGCTGTTCCTGTTCCTCACGGACCGGCATAAGGCCGCGGCGCTGGCCTCGACGGCGCTGGTTCTGTCGAAGGAAACTGGCGCGCTTCTGCCGCTCATACTCGGTGCGGCGCTTCTCATCGACCCGGCTCGCAGAAAGTTCGCCGCGTTCTATCTGGCGCCCTTTCTGGCCCTGGCTGTCTGGTTCCTGGTGCTGTGGCGCGCCACTGGCCATCTGTTCGGCGACGCCGGCTTCACGCACTACAACCTGATTTACTCGCTGCACCCGGTGCGTGCGGCGCTGTCTCTGATCCGGCGGTTCTACTATCTGTTCCTCGCCGACTTCCGCTGGGTAGGAACGCTCGCGATCCTGGCGGCCTGGCGGCGGTCGGCGATCTATTCCACTCGAGCCTGGAAGATCACTGGTCTGTTCGTCGCCGCGCACGTGGTCATGGTGAGCCTTCTGGGCGGCGCGGAGCTGGAGCGTTATCTTCTGCCGGTGATCCCGCTGCTGTATGTTGCAATGGCCGCGGCTTTGGTCACTCTGCGGGCGCGCTGGCGCAACCTGGGCATCGCCGTCGCCGCGGCCGGACTCCTCGCGGGTCTGTTCGTGAATCCGCTGTTCCCGTTTCCCTACGAGAACAATCTCGCCATGGTGGATTTCGTCCAGCTCCATCGCGCGGCGGCACAGCTTCTCGAGCGGCAGCATCCGGACCAGACCGTCTACACCGCCTGGCCGCTCACCCAGGCGCTGCGCGATCCGGTCTTCGGCTATGTCACAAAGAAGCTGGGCGCTGCCGAGACGTCCGATCTGCGCCGGTCCACTTTAGAAGCGATCGATCCGAAGAGCGTCAACGTGCTGGTGCTGTACTCGCGAACCTGGGAGCCGAGTTGGGGCGTGCTGCGATGGGCGATGGTCCAGCGCTTTCTTGGCCGCTACTACGAATACGAGCCCGAGATGAACTCCGATGAAGTGCGCCGGCACTTCGGACTGATTCCTGTGCGGCGTTGGACCCAACACGGCCAGTGGATCGAAATTTATGCCCGCTAGGCGGACATCAGAACATCGGCAGTCTGGAGAATTGCGCCATCGCGAGGCGCTCTTCGCGGTCCGGATCGTTCACCAGTTTCCACTCGTTGTCGATGTGCATGGTGGGCCGGTCGGTGGCGTTGTAAGCCGGCCATTTCGGGATGCCGGCGTGGCTGGGATTCCCGCTGCGCGCAAACGCCACCCAGGCTCCGCTGACCTTGTCCGCCAGCGGCTGCAGCTCGGGGCCAGTGCCCACCATCTCGGGAAGCTGCCAGTGATTCTGCATCGCGAAGGGAATCTCGATGCAATGCGGCGCCAGCCTGCGGCCGCCTTCCACCGGCGTCCGCCAGCGGATCTGGTAGAGAAACGCCGGCGCTTTGGCCTGGGCGGCTTTGCGCTGCGATTGCACGATGGCGTTGGTCGGGAATGCGGAGATAGTGAAGTAAATCTCGCTGGGCGTCGCTTTGGGACGGTTCTTGCGGAACAGATCGAAGATGCGATCGCCGTCGCCTGCGAGCCGTTCCTTGAGCCGCGCGCGCACGGCGGGTTCGTCGAGCGACAGCAGCTCGGGAGGCGCGAAGTAGGAGCCTTCGGTTTCGGCGGTGCCGATGATCATCGGAACGCTGGCGGAGACTTCGGGCGCGGTGGGATCGAAAGGATCGCGCGGCAGCGAGTGGCCATCCACAACCGGCGAGAGACGAATTCCACCGCCGCCGCCCGGACCCGCGCCGCTACCCATCGCAGCCAGCAGCTTTTCGACCGGCAACGTCTGGAGCTCCGAGGCCTGGCTGGGTTTCAGGCCGAGTTTCGCCATGTATCTTTCGGTCGACTGCGCCGCTTCCTCCTTGGTGAGCTGCTTCAGCGTCGAGCCGCTTTCTACGATGGCTTTGTGGAACAGCCCCTTAGCCGCGGGCATCGCGAGCAGCGTGCTGACTTTTCCGCCGCCGCCGGATTGGCCGAAGATGGTCACATTGCCGGGATCGCCGCCGAAGTGTGCGATGTTGTCGCGCACCCATTCGAGCGACGCGACGATGTCCAGCAGCCCGACGTTTCCCGAATCCGTGAATTCGCCGCCCGCCGCGCCCAGATACAGATGTCCGAACAGGTTGAGCCGGTGGTTGATGCACACCACGGTGACGTCGCCCGTGCGCGCCAGGTTGGCCCCGTCGTAACCGAGCGACGATCCCGAGCCGTAGGTGTAGCCGCCGCCGTGAATCCACAGCATCACGGGCCGCTTGCGCCCGTCGTTGACGCCGGCGCTGAAGACGTTCAGAACCAGACAGTCCTCGCCCTGTTGCGCATTGGACCTGAGGCCCCAGCCGATCGCCCCGGCAGCGGGAGCAACTTGCGGCGACGAGTGACCGTTCTGGAAGGCATCGCGCACGCCGGTCCACGATTCGGACTTGCGGGGCGGCATGAAACGGTTGCGCCCGGCGGTGGAAGCGCCGTAAGGCAGCCCGCGATAGACATGCACGCCATTGCTGACGACGCCGCGCACCTTGCCCGAAGTTGTTTCCACAACCGGCGACGTGGACTTGGTTTCGATGGTAGCGGCGAAACCCGGCATGCCAGCCAAGGCGCCGCCGATGAACGAGGACTTGAGCAGCGAACGGCGGCTCAAATCAAATTGTGTCTGGCCCATGACTTGTGCTCCTTTCTAAACGCTACTTCTTGGTCTCGCGCTCGTGTTCCTCCACCATGCGCTTGACGCGGTCCAGTTCGTTGCGCAGCCTGCGTTCTCGCGCCGCGATGCTGATGATGTAAATGATCACGATCGCCCAGGCAATGGCGAATCCGTAGAACATGTACTCGAAGTTTCGGTCCATGTATGGCTCCTAAAACGCGTGCACGTAGCGGCGCAGGGATTCGATCTCGCCTTGAATCGATTGCTGCCGCATGCGGACCAGCACCAGCGAGGTCTCGAGCAGCAGCAGGGCCACGCAATTCCAGAACAACGGCGCTTCCATGCCGGGCGCCATGCCGCCGCCGCCGCGGATTTCCAAAACCGGGCCGGGGTGCTGCGTACGGAACCACTCGATGGATTTCCAGACGATCACGATGTCCACCGAGGCCAAAATGGACAGAACCGCCGACAGGCGCGCCCGCCGGTGAGGTTCGTCCACCGCCCGGCGCATCATGAAGTAGCCGAAATACATCAGCAGGCAGATAAAATACGACGTGATGCGCGGATCCCAGGCCCACCAGATGCCCCAGATGATTCGGCCCCAGATCATCCCGGTAATCAGCGTGATGGTTGCGAAGGCAAACGCAACTTCATTGATTGCGGCGGCCGCGGCGTCAAAGCGCAAGTCGCGCGTGCGGAGATACACCAGGGCGCTGAACATCGCAACGAAAAACAGGGTGAACGACGTTACCGCCGAGGGAAAATGAAAATAGAAAACGCGGAACACCGCGCCTTGGCTGGCTTCATCCGGAACGCGCAGGAAAATCGTGTGCAGGTTCCAGATCAGAAGCCCTCCGGCCAGCGCCGAAAGCAGAACGATCAATTTTGTACGCATGCTTCACCCCACTAAGACTGTTTCGACCAGAGCCAGAGACAACAGAGTGAAAATCACGTCGAACGCCACCAGCACGCGAAACCAGATCTGGTTGTCGGCGGCCAAAGGTTCGCCGCTTACCAAGACGCTGCTGAGTTGAATGGCGCCCATCAGGGCGGGAATCATCATCGGATACACCAGCATCGGCAGCATCAACTCCCGCAGGCGAAGATTCACGGTCATGGCGCTAAAAAGAGTGCCGATCACGGTGAGACCCCAGTTGCCCAACAGCATCACCACAAAGAGAAGCCAAATCGACTGCGTCCAGTGCACATTATAGAAGATGGTGAAGACCGGCAGGCAGGCCAGCTCCACTGCCAGGAGAATGAGAAAGTTCGCGATCACTTTGCCCAGGAACAATTGCGCGCCGCTGACCGGCGAGGCGAGCAAGGCATCCAGGCAGTCGTTCACCAGCTCGCGTGCGAAGCTGCGGTTCAGGATCAGAGTGCCGGCGAAGGCGAACACCAGCCACAGCAGGCCGCCGGCGATCTCGCGCACTTGGTCGGAGGTGGGATCGAAAGCGAAGCTGAATAGAAGCAGGATCACAAGCGCGAACGCGACCGAAGCGTTGATAGACTCCTTGCTGCGGATTTCCGAGCGCAGATCTTTGGCTGCCACGGCCCACGCCTGGCGCAGAAAGCTCATGCCTCTCCGTAATGACGATACAGCCAGCCCGGATCTTCCAACATTTCGCGGGTGCGTTGGCCGCGATAAGCCAGGCGGCCGCGGTTGATGAGCGCGACGTCGGTGGCCAGTTCCAGGGCCTCGCGCAACTGGTGGGTGGACATGATGATGGTGCCGCCTTCGGCGAGCGCGGACTTCATCAGGTCCTGCAGCACCTTGATGGCGCGGTCGTCGAGCGCGGTGAACGGTTCGTCCAGCAGAAGCAAGGACGGATGGTGCAGAAACGCGCGCGCCACGGCCAGGCGCTGGCGCATGCCTCGGGAAAATTCCCGGACCTTGCCATCGCGGACGCGAGCCAGGCCGGTGCGTTCCAGCCACTCCATGGCGACTTTGTGCGGGTCCTTCAGCGAGTACAGGCGCGCGAACAGGAGCAGGTTCTCCATCGCGGAGAGCTCCTCGTAGACGCCGATGCCGTGGCCGAGCACGCTGATCTGGCGCCGCGTGGATTCGGCGCGCGCGTCCTGATCGAAGATGGTGATCCGGCCCTTGCTGCTCCGGGAAAGGCCGGCCAGGATGCGCAGCAGCGTGGTCTTGCCGGCGCCATTGCGGCCGAGCAGCGCCAGACACGTGCCGCGGTCCACGTTGAAGGTGATTTTCTGCAGCGCGGGGTAGTCGCCGTAGTATTTCCAGACGTCTTCGATGGCGACGGCGGTCATAGTTGTGGCGCACGCACTGGTGCGTGCCGCGTCGAGACTCGTCTCGACGCTTGGCGTGGGAGCGTCAACAGTTCTGGCGTCCCCATGAGTGGGGACGCGGCACGCACGAGTGCGTGCGCCACGTGGTTGACGCCCATTAGGGCTTGCCTCCCGGGGCGAGCAGGCGGATGCCGAGTTCACGTAACTGGCGCTCGGGCACCGGCGACGGAGCGTCGCACATCAGGTCCGTGCCGCGAGCCGTCTTCGGGAACGGGATCACTTCGCGAATGGATGTTTCTCCGGCCAGGATCATGACCAGCCGGTCGAGTCCCAACGCGATTCCGCCGTGCGGCGGCGCGCCATATTCCAGCGCTTCGAGCAGAAAACCGAAGCGGCGCTTGGCCTCGTCGTCGGAGAATCCGAGCGCCGCGAAAACCTTGGCCTGGATGTCGCGGCGGTGGATACGGATGGACCCCGATCCGAGCTCGACGCCGTTCAGCACGACGTCATAGGATTTGGCGCGGCAGCGTGCCGGGTCGCTGGTGAGCTTTTCGATGTCCTCGTCGTGCACCGACGTGAACGGATGGTGCGCGGCGTTCCAGCGCTTCTCCTCGTCGTCCCATTCGAACATCGGAAAATCCACCACCCAGAGCAGCTTGAACGTTTTCGGATCAAGCAGCTTGTGACGGTCGTTGTACTTTTGCGCCAGGTACAGCCGCAACTGGCCGCACGCCTGGTAGAAAGTCTCCTCGGGGCGATGGCCCTGCGGAGCGCCCGGCCACCCGGCGAGCACCAGCAGGTCGTCGGGGGCGGCGCCGGACACCGAGCGGGCCTGCTCCACCAGCTTGGCGTCGAGTTTCTTCAGATCGTCGTAGACGCGCAGGCCGCGCTCTTTGCCGAACTCTTTCAGCTCATTCCGTTCCTTGCTGCTGAGCGCGCCGGTCTTGGGAATGTGGATCGCCACCGGCGGGAACGTCAGGCCCAGGTCGGGAAATTCGCCGTCGAGCACGTGAAAGGGCGGCAGCCGCAGGTCCGGCTTGTCGATGCCGTAAGAGCGCATGGCCTGCGCGTAGGTCAGGCGTGGGAACGGGCTGTCCACTTTGTAACCGGCGACCTCGAACACGCGCTGCAGCATCGGCTCGATCACTTCATACACGCGCTCCTGCTGCGGGAAGGACATCTCCAGATCGATCTGCGTGAACTCCGGCTGCCGGTCCGCGCGCAGGTCCTCATCACGGAAGCAACGCACGATCTGGAAATATTTTTCGTAGCCGCTGACCATCAGAAGCTGCTTGAAGATCTGCGGCGATTGCGGCAGCGCGTAAAACGAGCCCTGCTGGACGCGGCTGGGAACCAGGTAGTCGCGCGCGCCCTCCGGCGTCGAGCGCGTCATGAACGGCGTTTCGATCTCGAGAAAACCCTGGCCGTAGAGAAACTCGCGCACCGCGAAGCTGACCTGCGACCGCAGCATGACGTTGCGCTGCATATGCGGGCGGCGCAGGTCCACGTAGCGATATTTCAAGCGCGCGTCTTCCTTCACGTCCACGTTTTCTTCCATGGGGAAGGGCGGCGTGCGCGATTCGTTCAGGATCCAAAGCTTTTCGGCGACCAGCTCCACCTCGCCGGTCCCCAGATTCGTATTCACGGTGTCAGGCGTGCGCTTGGCCACGGTGCCTTCCACGGCCACGACGTACTCCGAGCCCAGCATCTCGGCCTTCTTGTGCAGCGCTTCGCCGGTATCGGCATGGAACACAGCCTGCGTGACGCCATCGCGATCGCGCAGGTGTATAAATATGACGCCGCCGAGATCCCGCCGCCGGTGCACCCAGCCCATCAGCAGGGCGCGCTGGCCCGTGTTGGAGGCGCGCAACTCGCCGCAGGTATGGGTGCGGCGAAGTTCGCCCAAGAAATCCAGTTGTGCCGTTTCCATGAGTTATTTTATCCGTTGAACCAGTTCGCCGCGGTCGACGGTGGCCTGTTCCCCGCTGCGCATGTCCTTTAGAGCATACTTGCCGGCCGCTATTTCATCGTCTCCCACAATCAAGACGAAGCGCGCGGCCATTTTATTCGCCAATTCGAGCGAGCGTTTCAGTTTGCCGTCCAGACCCAGCTCGACCGCCAGGCCGGCCGACCGCAAATCGCGCGCCAGCAGGGCGCAGTGCTTCTCCGAAGCTGCTCCGATCGGCGCCAGATACACGTCCAGCGAAGACAGGTACGCGTCCGGCTGTTCCTGTTCGACGCTCATGACCAGCCGATCCTCGCCGATCGAGAAGCCGATGCCCGGGGAATGGACCTTGGAGCCGAGCGATTCGGCGAGTCCATCGTAGCGGCCGCCGCCCAGCACCGAATTCTGCGCGCCCAAGGCGCCGTGGACAATTTCGAACGTAGTGCGCATGTAGTAATCCAGGCCGCGCACCATGCGCGCGCGCACTTCGTACGGGATGCCGCGGTCGTCCAGATGCGCTCGCACCGCATCGAAGTGCGACTGGCACGGTTCGCACAGATGATCCTGGATGGAAGGCAGCGCGTCGATGATGGGCTGGTCTTCGGGAACCTTGCAGTCCAGCACCCGCAGGGGATTGGTGTCCGCACGCCGCTGGCAATCTTCGCACAGCCGCGCCTTCACTTCCTGAAGTTTTTCCTTGAGCAGCGCCACGTAGCGAGGGCGGCAGTTGGCGTCGCCGACCGAATTCAGCAGGAGCTGGAATCCGCTCAGCCCGACGCGCCGCAGCAGATCCACCACCATCTCGATCACTTCGGCGTCCACGGCGGGCGATTCCGATCCGATGGCCTCCGCGCCGATCTGAAAAAACTGCCGGTAGCGTCCCTTCTGCGGACGCTCGCGCCGGAACATGGGTCCGATGTAGTACAGCTTCTTGAGGCCGGGCGTTTGGTCCAGATGATGCTCGATATAGGCGCGCATTACCGACGCGGTGGCTTCAGGCCTCAGGGTCAGCGAACTGCCGTCGCGGTCTTCAAACGTGTACATCTCTTTGCTCACGATGTCGGTGTCCTGGCCGACGCCGCGCGCGAACAGCGCCGTTTCCTCCAGGATGGGCGTGCGGATCTCCTGGTAGTTGTAAGTGCGGAAAACCTCGCGCGCCACCGCTTCCACGCGGTTCCAGACCGCGCTGGCGGGAGGAAGGATATCGCGAGTGCCTTTGACCGCTTTGATCATCGATTGGAATTCCCGCTAACCGGCGCCGCCCTCAAGCCGGTTCGTCCCGATAGATCCGGGCGGCTTCGACGTAGCGCTTGGCGTTTCGACTGAATCGCTCGCGCTCCTCGGCAGTGAGCTGCCGTTTGACCTTGGCCGGCACGCCCATCAGCATGCTCTCGGGCGGAACTTCGGCGCCCTCGGGAACCACAGCGCCGGCCGCGACCACCGATCCTCTTCCTATTCTCGCTCCATTCAGGATCACGGCTGCAATGCCGATCAGGCAATCGTCTTCGATGGTGCATCCGTGCACCACCGCCATGTGGCCGACCGTGACCCGGTTGCCGATCTCGAGCGGAAACGGTCCCGGGTCGCAATGCAGGACCGAGTTGTCCTGAATGTTGGTGTCAAAGCCGATGCGGATCGTGTTGACGTCGCCGCGCACGGTGACATTGGGCCAGATGCTGGAGCGTTCTCCGACCACCACGTCTCCGATCACCTGGGCGCTCGGATCGATGTAGGCGGAAGCGGCAATTTGAGGCACAATGCCGCGATAGGCACGAATCATGGCCGGAGTTTACAATGCTAGCACAGGCGCGGCGAATACACTCTGGATGGGGGATGGTTCTCCTGTGAGAGCGCGCAGCAAGAAGTCAGAATCGATCTTCGATGTGCTTCAAGCGGGCGTCCAGCACTTCCTCGACGCGATGAAGTTCGGCGCGCCACGAGTCGCGCAGTTCGTCAAGGAGGTGGTCCACATGCACACGAAGATCGGTGAGTCGCGAATTGTTAATGAGAATGCCCACTAGAACAGCGAGCATGGTCGGCACGGCGGCCAAAGCGATAGTCAGAAGCTGAATATCGTTCATCTCTACCCGATGGTATCCCAACTGCTCGTTGGAGCGTGCGGGCCGTCAATCGCGATCTTCGATGTGCTTCAGGCGGGCGTCCAGCACTTCTTCGACGCGGTGCAGCTCGGAGCGCCACAGGTCGCGCATTTCGACGAAACGGCGATCGACGACGTCGAATCGCATATCCATGTGACTCCGAAGGTCCGCGAGTCTTGAGTTGTTGACCAAGATGCCCACCAGGACTGTGAGCATGGTCGGCGCTGCAGCCAGAGCGATGGTAAGAAGCTGCGTATCGTTCAAGCTAGTCCGATGATATCGCACTGCCCCACATTTGGATTCTCCCGCCGATTCGTGATAAAAGACTCTCAGGACTCCAAAACCATGAGCTTCCCGCGCGCCCTGTTGCTGCTTCCGACGGCTGCCCTTGCGTTTGCCGCCACTCCCGACGGCCAGGATCTTTACACCAAGAACTGCGCCGCCTGCCACGAGACTCTCTCACCGCTCCAGAACCACGTGGCGCTTAAGACCATGTCGCCCGAGTACATCATGCGCGTGCTCAACATCGGCGCCATGCGCGTCCAGGCCGCCAAGTTGACCAGGGACGAGCGGGCCGCGGTGGCGGAATATCTGACCGGTAAAGCGCCGGAAGCGGCGCCGTCGGGAGAGGTGGGCCGATGCCCGGGTGCTCCTTCGAAGAGTTTTGCCGGCCCGCAGTGGAACGGCTGGGGAGTGGATCTGGAAAACACGCGCTTCCAGCCCGCCGATGCCGCCGGACTCACCGCGCAACAGGTTCCCAGGCTCAAGCTGAAATGGGCGTTCGGATTTCCAGGCGATTATTCCGCCTACGCGCAGCCGGCGATCGCGGGCGGACGCGTGTTTGTGGGCAGCGCCGCGGGCCTGGTCTATTCGTTGGACGCCTCGAGCGGCTGCACCTATTGGAGTTTTCAAGCCGCCAGCGGCGTGCGCACCGGGATCACCATCGGCCCGGGCGATGTCGCCTACTTCGGCGACGCGCACGCCAACGTTTACGCAGTGGATGCCAACACCGGGAAACTGATCTGGAAGACCACGGTGGACGAGTACCCCACCGCGCGCGTCACGGCGTCGCCCAAACTTTACGAAGGGCGGCTCTACATGGGCGTGGCATCCCGCGACGAGTGGCTCTCCGTTGACCCGCGTTTTCAGTGCTGCAAGTTCCGTGGCAGCGTGGTGGCTTTGGACGCCAAAACCGGCAAGCAGGTCTGGAAGACCTACACGATTACCGAGCCCGCGCATCCGACCAGCAAGACCAAGGCAGGCACGCAGCTTTGGGGACCCTCGGGAGTCGGCGTATGGACATCGCCGACCATCGACACCAAGCGCAAAGTGCTGTACGTCGGCACCGGTGACAGCTATTCGGAGCCGCCGACGCCGATGAGCGACTCGATCCTGGCGCTCGATTTGAGCACCGGCAAGATCGTATGGACCAAGCAGATCACCGAAGGCGACGTGTTCAACGGAAACTGCCTGCAGGCGAAACCGTCAACCTGCCCGATCAACGTGGGGCCGGACGCGGACTTCGGATCGTCGCCCATCCTGCGGACGCTCCCGGGCGGCCGGAGCCTGCTGATCGCCGGCCAGAAGTCGGGCGTGGTGCATGCGCTTGATCCGGACAAGAAAGGCGAGACGGTGTGGGAGACGCGAGTGGGCAAGGGCGGAGTGCTGGGCGGAATCCAGTGGGGACCGTCGGCCGATCGCGAAACCGCTTATGTGGCGTTGTCCGATATCGGCCTGATTCCCGCGCCCGAAGGCGTCATCCCGGATCCCAAGGCGGGCGGCGGGTTGTTCGCGATTCAGCTTTCCACCGGCGAAAAATTGTGGAGCGTGCTCCCGCCGCCGGAAGGTTGCAAGACTCCGCACTGCAGTCCGGCGCAATCGGCCGCGGTGACCGCGATTCCGGGCGTGGTGTTCTCGGGTTCGATGGACGGACACCTCCGCGCCTACGACGCTAAGAACGGAAAAATCCTGTGGGACTACGACACCGCCAAGGAGTACCAGACGGTGAACGGCGTTCCAGGCAAGGGCGGCTCATTGGACGGGCCAGGACCCGCGGTGGCCGGCGGCTTGTTGGTGGTGAACTCCGGGTATGCGTTCTTCAACGGGATTTCCGGGAACGTGCTGCTGGCGTTCGGGGTGGAGTAGACCGGCGAGCCTAACAAGACGAACGGGACACATCCACGGGCAAGCCGGCCAAGTGGATTACGGCCGGTTATCGTTTCTTCGTGACAGATTCTGCGCGTTCGAGTACGCGCGAGCCGTTCAGCAGGTTAGGGAGTGCGTAGTTGCCCTCGTGGCATGCGTATTCGAAAATGGGGCCGGCCGATCGGGTCATCGTCAGTTCGCCTTTCCATGGCCGCACAAAAGCGCTGGGGTCGTCGACTTCGAATTGATACAGAATCGTGTTTGCGTCGAGCAGACTGAAGCGTTCCACGACGTGCAGATTTCGATCCGAGCCGAACATACCGCCGGCGTCACCGAAAAAGCCGCCGCCATCGTTGAAGTTTGTGGTATCCACCACGAGCGTGCCGCCTTCCCAACGCCCCACGGAATCGCCCAGCCAGAGCCGCACATTTGGGGCCAGGTGAGACTGGCGGTCCAGCCGAATGATTCTCGTATCGTGAACCATTTCGACGTTGATCATGACTTCGTGGGCAGACTGGATGATCTGATAATTACTGTTATAGATATACGGAATCATCGGCGCCACGGCAGTGGGAAAGACGATGCATTGGTCCTGAAGGCCGAGGTCTGTCGCGGCTCGCGGATGGCGGAGCAGCTCCAGGCGGCGGCTCTTTTCGGCTTGAGCGGCGGGCGTCAGGGCGGGAATCTTTCCGTCAGGAGGATCGGTGATGATGGATGTCCGGAGAGTCTTCAGTAATTTGGTGCCGGTTTCGTAGAAGAGAGCATTGTAGCTGGCGAAGTTTTTCGCTGCTACCTCCGGCTTTGGATCTTGCCTTCGCGCGGTTGCGCGGCGTTCCCAATCCGCGGCTTCTTCCGGCGTGAAGAACTGTTTATCTTTGAGCTGCGCCGGACGCTCGAGGGGAGTGGCAGTCGCTGAGTTCCAGACGCCCTGGAAATCGGGGCGCCGGCCCGCCGCCGATGCATGCAACTGAGCAGCGGCCGGACGAACGAAAGAAACCACTACGGCGGCTACCAACAGTCCCTGGCGAGTCCTGCGTTTGTCACACCCGGGGTGCATCATGCCGTGGTTCCAGTATATCCGGGAGGCTACGCGGCTCGCGCCTGCCAGGCATTTTGCTTCCGCACGACGCACGCATCCGTTAACCCGGCCGCCGATCTTCCTGGAGCCGTTGGCGGGGCCTGCCTCGCGGATCTTATTGCCGGATGGCCCAGTCCAGCTTGTAGTAGAAGGCTTGCTCCATCAGCTTGACGTGGGCCTTGTAGCCGGCGGGATCGATGAAGGGATTCGATCCCTGGGCCAGCTTCGCGTACTTCTCGTGGAGTCCGTAGAAGCCGCCGTGCGAAGCGAGGAACACGTCGCAGGGAAGCGACTTCAGGACCTTGAAGGTCTGCTGGTAGTCGGCGATGACGTCGGGATAGGTGGCGTTGTTGACCAGATAGTGCGCGTCGTTGACGCCGGCGCTGCCCACGATCACGACGTTGTAGGTCTTGCCTGCGTCCTGGGTCTTCAGCGTCCAGGTGGTGCAGCCCTTGGTGTGGCCGGGGGTGAGGACCGCGACCAGCGTGTTGCCGCCCAGGCGGACCTCGTCGCGATCGTGCAGCACGCGGTTCACTTTCACGGCGGGGAAACCACCGCGGCCGGCTCCGCCTTTTTCGATCACGTCGGCATCGCGATCCATCACCATCACCTGGGCGCCAGACAGCTCCTTGGCGCGTGACAGACCGGCGCAATGGTCGCCGTGCGCGTGGCTGATGAGGAGGATCTTGATGTCCTGAAATTTGAAGCCGAGCTGCTCGACGCTTTTCTGGATGGTCGGCACGGAATCGTCGAAGTCGGGATTGATCAAGATCTGGCCTTGCGGGGACGTGATCAGGAAAGAAGCGTAGTCCTGGGTGCCGACGAAGTAGACGTTGCCGATGACGTGGTGCGGCGGGAAGGCGCTGTTATTGGCCTCGCGGGTGCGGGGCGGGGCGGCTTCCCAGGGCGTCAGAACGGGCGCGAGCGTTTCCTTGGGTATCCTGACTTGCGCCGGCTGAGCGACGATCATCACCGGCGCGAGAAATGCGATGGCGGCGAGCGAGAAAAGAAACTTGTGCGACATGCTGAGCTCCTTTCGATTTGTCATGACCGCAGCGGAAAGCGAACGCGGAACGTAGACCCGCGGCCGGACTCGCTCTCGGCTTCGATGCTGGCGTGATGGCGCTCGGCGATCCATTTGGCGATGGACAAGCCGAGTCCAGCGCCGCCGGCGTCGCGGTTGCGCGATTCGTCCACGCGATAAAACCGTTCGAAGACGTGCGGGAGCGCGGAGTCCGGGATTCCGATGCCGGTGTCGGTGACGGCCACGGTGGACCCGGTTGAATCGTAGTCCACTTTGACGACGATGCGTCCGCCGGCGGGCGTATATTTCACGGCGTTGTCGAGCAGCAGCAGAAGAAGGCGGCGCAGCGCGGGATCGTTGGCCTGGACGTACACGGGCTGCTCGGGCACTTCGGCGGACAGTTCCAAGTGGCTCGCGCGAGCCAGGACCTCGCCTTGCTGGCAGACATCGCGGACCAGGGGCGTCAGCTCGATGCGCTGGAGCGGGAGCGCGGGAAGTCCGGCGTCGGCGCGCGCCAGCAGCAACAGATCCTCGACCAGGCGGGTCATGCGCTCGGACTCGGCCGCGATCTGGCCGAGGGCCTGGCGATAAGTTTCAGGCGGCCGCTCGCGGCGCAGCGTCAGCTCGGCGGTGGTGCGAATCAGCGCGATGGGCGTGCGCAGCTCGTGGGAGGCGTCCGCGGTGAATTGCGAGAGGCGCTGAACGGCGGACTCCAGGCGCGCGAGCATCCCATTCCAGGTCTCGGCCAGGCGCGCGAGCTCGTCGCCAGATCCCGGCACCGCCAGGCGCTGCGACAGATTCCGGATGCCGATGGAGCGGGCCGCTTGGGTGAGCGCGTCCACGGGCGCGAGCGCACGCCGGCTGATCCAGTAGCCGCCCGCGGATGCGATCAGGAGCACGGCCGGCAGCGCCCACAGCATCAGGGTTCGGGCGCGATGCAGCGTGGCTTCGGTTGGATCGAGCGGGGTGGCGACGAGAATCCGATAGCGGCCGCCTGCCGCCACGGCTGTGGTGGTGAAGGTGCGATAGCGGGCCGAGTTGGCGGTTTGCACGCCGAATCCATCGGAGAGTGACGCATCGGTTCGCGCGAGGGCCACCGTCTGGCTCGACACGATGGCCCGGCCTTGCGGATCGCGAATCTCGGTCAGCTTGCCTTCCGGGGTGGCGTCGGTGTACTCGCGCAATTCCTCGTCCAGGTGCTGGGGATGCGCCGGATCGAACTCGGTGCTGATGACGGTGAGGACGCCCTGGGCCTGGGCTGCGAGCGTGTCGTCCAGCGCGTGCATCAAGCTATGCGAAACGATGAACCAGACGCCGCCGCCGAACAGGATCAGCCCGGCCGCGAGCATGAGGGAATACCACATGGTCAGGCGCGCGCGAATGGACCAGTGCGTCATCACGACTCCCGCAAGCAGTAGCCCACGCCGCGAACAGTCTGAATCAGTTTGGCCTCGCCAACGGTGTCCACTTTGTCGCGGAGCAGGCGAATGAATGCGTCCAGAGTGTTGCTGCGCACCTCGGCATCGAATCCCCAGACCGACTCGATGAGATGCTCGCGCGGAACGACGCGGCCGGCGCGCTTCATGAGCAGCTCCAGGAGGCTGTACTCGGTGCGAGTGAGACCGATGCGGCGCCGGCCGCGCATCACTTCGCGGGAAGCGGGATTCAGGGTGAGATTCGCAACCTGGAGCGGAACCGGCTCGGGAATGGGACCGCGCCGGGAGACCGCGCGCAGGCGAGCCAGCAGCACGGCGAAGGCAAACGGCTTGACCACGTAGTCGTCGGCTCCGACGTTGAGGCCTTGGACGATATCGGGCGTGGCGTCGCGAGCGGTGAGCATCAGGATGGGCGTCTGGTTGCGCGCGGCACGCAGTTTGCGCACCACGCTGAAGCCGTCCAGGCCGGGCAGCATGACGTCCAGGACGATGGCGTCGAAAGGATGCGACTCGGCCATGGCGAGGCCGTCGCGCCCGTCGGCGGCGAGAACCACGGAGTGGCCCTCTTCTTCGAGACCCTGCCGGAGCAAGTCGGCCATGCGCTGTTCGTCTTCGACTACCAGGACCTGCATGCGATGAAGTCCATGCTATCGCTTTCCGGGGGGGATTTGCGGAGAGCAGCGCAGGAATGGGGACTAGCGGTAGGAAGCCAGGTGCGAATTGTTCATGAGGACCAGCAGCGACAGCAGAACGATCAGGCCGATGTACTGCGTGAGCGCGCCGTTGTCGTCTTCGGCCGGGTAATCGCGGCTGAAGAGGCGGTATAGCGCGCCCGCCGCGATCAGGAGCAGCATGGTTTCCTGCGTCATGACCCACATGGCCAGCGCCGCACCGAGGGCCATGCCGCGCTGCTTGCGGGTGAGCGCGCGGAAGCCGCGGCCGCCGTCGAGTTGCCAGACGGGAATCAAGTTGAACAGATTGAGCCACGCGCTGGTGTAAGCGATGGCGTGCCAGATGGGCTGCCCGGTCACCAGGCCGCTGAGCCAGGCGACCATGGTGGCGCCGAGTCCCCAGATCGGACCGGCCAGCCCCACGCGCGCGTCCTGTCCGACATTGGCCGGGTACTGTTTCATACGCACCAGCGCGCCCACGAACGGAATGAACATGGGCGAGGTGGCGGCGATGCCATAGCGGCGCAGCGCGATGACGTGTCCCATTTCGTGCACGTAGATGGAAAGCACGAAACCGAGCGCAAATTTCCATCCGAAGATCTGCCAGTACACCGCGAAGAACAGCAGCATGCTCAAGAACGTGTTGAGCTTGGTGAGCCCGAGGAGGACCAGCTTGGCCTTGGTGAGGACCAGCAGCGCGATGGTTTTGAATTTCCACAACACCACGCCGACGGGGCCGAGTTTGGCGGCGCGCTTGGCCCAGACGCTCTTGCCGGAAAGCTGCAGATCGATGTTTTCGATGCGGGATTTGACGGTGCGGTACTCGCTCGATTCGGGAGGAAGGAGGGGCAGGGCTTTTTCCCAAGCCAGCCTGGCGCCGGGCCAGTCGCCGGCCTGTCCGGCCAGCCGGGCGTGTTGCGAAAGCGCCTCGAATTCATGCGCGTGCGTGAGGCGTCCGCACTTGGGGCAACTCAGCGCCTCAGGCGGCAGCGCGACGGCGCAGTTGGAGCACAGGCTGGAGACGGCTGGGAGCACTACCTCTATTGTATCGACGCGACGCGGTGGAACAAATCGGCGACGCAGGGTCCTTTGTCAAGCAACCCGGAGTCTGTGCATCGCTGGGAAGCGAATCGGCAGGCAATCGGAGCGACCGGCGCCGCGTGGCGGCAACTCGCCCGGGGCGTCGGTTGTCAATTCAAAAGATGGCGGGCCGGTCAGTATAGGTGTTGCCGGCCCCCTGGGGACGTCCACTCTCCATTAGTTGTCTCGCGTAGGATCTGATTCTATCCACGCGTCGACCTCGGCCGCGAGACCATACGATTTCGAAAAGAACCGCTTCGGAAAGGCTGCGCGGCCAGGTCGATTACTTTACTTTTGGCGTCCGCGGATCATCAATAGCGCGCCTGACAGCAATGTCAAGGCACTCCCGGCGGATCCCGCGTTAATCTCGGGCACCGGGCACCCGAAAGCAAAGCTGGCGACGCCAACGAACATCAAAACGAAACCAACGGTCTTCATTTATTAGGTCCTCCTACAAACTGATCTGACTAGGAACGCCCCATACTTACACGCGTTCTGTGTATTTTCAAGATGTCGCCGTGTCATAACCGTACCGGAAGGTACCATCAGCTTCTCGATTGAGAGGGCAGCGAATTGGATGGGAATTGACGTGGAGGCTGATGGCCGGTACCGCGCACGGGAAAGGTGCTCGCGCGTTGATGTTACATTCTAAACGAACATCGAGACAGTACTCCTGCAACGCCGGATGAGTATTCCCTGGCGAAAAGAGAGGAACGGGTGTTGGATCACGCTACTACTTTCGAGTTAGTACTGTTTTCCAGCCGGATGTCGTACGAATGTAGTCAGCCAACGTTTCGGCAGCCAGCCGGTGGCCGGCCTGATTCCAATGTCCGTCTTTATCCAGGTGCATGAGCCGTCCGTTTCGCTCCTCGGCGTCGATCCTGGCTGTCACCGCGTCCACGAAAGGGATGCGGTGCTCCTGGGCCAGTTTGCGCCAGGAGCTGTGGTAGGGTTCTGTCGAGAGACAGTCGAATCCCAGGATCGGAATCGATCCGGCGCGCTTCTGCATTCGGGTCAGGATCTGGCTGGTGATATCGACGGATTTTTTGAACAGGTCTTGCATTCGGCCGGCGATGACTTCGTCGTAGGAATCACGATGCAGGTAGTAACGCGTGTGCAGCACGCGGAGCCGGTCGGAAACGATGCGAAGCAGTTGCGAGCGCTCGGTAGCGTAGGGCATCCAGGGGCCGAAGCGCTCGTCGAAAGGCAGGGCGTTGACGACCTTGCGGCCGTCGAAATAGGGACGCACCAGGAAGACATTTTGCACGACGGCGCGGGCATCCAGCGCCAGGGAATTGTTCACGAAGTCGTTGACGCAGAACTGGCAGACGATCAGGTCGGGGCGGATCTGGTCCAGATACTGGTCGAGCACGATGGCCTCCTGCAGGGTGCCGTAGGCGGACATTCCGTAGGCGAAGATCTCGGCGTCGAGGAGCCGGCCCAGCAGGTCGTAGTAGGTTTCCCCGTTGGAAACGGCGTTTGCATAAGTGAAGGAATCGCCGATCACGAAGATTTTCTTGCGGGTGGTGTTTAGCTGGCCGAAAGTCCGGAACCCGTCGCGGCCTTGCGAATAGTGGACGTGCGAGAGCTTCCCGTCGGGCAAGGTCACGTCGTATTCGGCGTGGTAGTTGGCGGCCGGTTTCCAGCCGAGCACCGGATCCAGTTCTATGCCTTTAATCAACGGGCGTCCGGTTCGGATCAATGACTCGCCATAGCGCACGCTGAAGTATATGCGGGCCAGCGCTTCGCCGGCGCACAGCAGAAGGGCGATGCTCAGCAGGGCCAGTCCCAGGCCGGCTGCCAAGTTCCAAAGTCTGGTTGCCAGTTTCACTTCAGCTCGACCACGGTGGCGCCGGTGCCGCCTTCGCTGGGTGGGGCCGGATAGAACTTCTCGACGTGCGGGTTGGTGGCCAGCAGCTCCGCGATGGCCCTGCGAAGAATGCCCATGCCGTGCCCATGCACGATGCGCACGCGGTCCACCGACGCCATGCTGGCGGTGTCCAGAAATTTATCCACGTTCTGGCAGGCTTCCTCGGCGCGCTGGCCGATGACGTTGATCTCGCGGTAAGACACGTCCCATTTCGGGCCGGATTCGAACGAGACGTTCTTGGGCAGACGCGCGCTTTCGGGCGTGGCGGGGAGCACTTCTTCGACATCCTCGACCGAGACCTGCATCTTCATCAGTCCGGCATCCACTTCGAGCAGATCGCCGGGCAGCTTGCGGCGCACGCGGGCCGGTTCACGCACGCCTTTCAAGCGCACTCGGACGCCTTCCTGGATAACCAGCGGCGGTTTGTCGGCTGAGGTTCCGCCGAAAACGCTGGCCCGCGCTTTTTGTTCGAATTCGCGTTTGGCTTTCGCCACGCGGAGGCCGGCCTGCTCGGCGGCTTTGCGCTGCTCGGCGCTTTCCTGGATTTTCCGGATGGTGGCTTGGGATTCTGCTTCGAACTCCGCGAGCGCTGCTTGGAGGCGCTCCTCCATCTCCTTGAACTTCACGGCCTCGCGGCGCTCCGATTCCTTGGCGACGGACTGCTCGCGCGCGGCCAGCGCTTCGGTCTGGCGGCGCAACTCGGCTTCGGTCTGTGCCAGCCGGTCCAGGCGCTGGTGCAATTCGGCCAGGAATCGAGCGACGTCGCGCTCTTGTCCGGACATCCTCTGGCGGGCGCGTTCGATCAGCTCCGGCGAGAGTCCGAGGCGGCTGGCAATCTCCAGTCCAGCCGACTTGCCGGGCGCTCCCAGGCGCAGAAGGTAGGTGGGATCGAGGGTCTGCTCGTCGAATCCCATGGACGCGTTGACCACGCCTTGGGTAGTGGCGCCGTATACTTTCAACGCCACCAGGTGCGTGGAGGCCAGAGTGAACGCGCCGTTGGAGCGGAACGATTCCAGGATGGAGACTCCCAGCGCGCCGCCCTCTTCCGGGTCCGTGGCGCGGCCCAGCTCATCCAGGAGCACCAGCGATTGCGGCGTCACCGCCAGCAGCATCTCGCGCACGTGGGCGATGTGAGCGGAGAAACTGCTGAGGCTTTCCTGGATGGATTGCTGGTCGCCGATGTCCGCCAGAACCTGCTCGAAGACCGGAAACTCGGCATCGGAGGCCGGCACCGGCAGCGCGGCTTGCGCCATCAAGGCCAGCAATCCGGTGGTTTTCATCGACACCGTCTTGCCGCCGGTATTGGGTCCGCTGATGAGCAGGGTGCGAAGCGCTTCGTCGAGCTCCAGCGAGATGGGGACGATGGGTTTCTTCTGCCGCCGCAAAACATCTTCGAGCAAAGGGTGGCGGGCTTGCCGGAGGATCAGCCGGCGCGCGGACTCCGGGCTGAAGCGTGGGATGGTGCAGTCGAAATCGCGCGCGAATTCAGCCTTGGCGAAGAGCAGCTCGAGCCGGGCGAGTGCTTCGACGGTGGCCTGGATCTCGGCGGCGTGGGCGCGCAGCAGCTCGGTCAGCTCGCGCAGAATGCGGTGCACTTCGCGCAGCTCTTCCTCGCGCAGCCGGACCAGCTCGTTGTTGAGGTCGATGGTCTCGAGCGGTTCGACGAACAAGGTGTGGCCGCTGCCGCTCGCGCCGTGAATCACGCCGTACACCTTGCGTTGCTGGCCGGCGACCACCGGCACTACAAAGCGATCGTTCCGCAGGGTGATGAACTCCTCCTGCAGCGTTCCGTCGTCGCGGTGCGTGCGGAGAAAGCGTTCCAGCGAGACCTGGATCTGCTTCTGCTGCCGCTCGATATCGCGGCGCAGCCGGTTGAGGGCCACGCTGGCGTCGTCGGCGATGGAAGCATCGGGAAGAATCTTGCCACGCAATTCGCGCAACATCGCGCGCGGGTCGGCCAGGGCGGCGGAGTGTGAGGCGAGGCGTGCGTACTTCGGCGCGGCGACGTTGAGCACGGATCGAATTTCGCCGGCCTGTTCCAGCAGCCGGGTCAGGTCGAGAATCTGCTGGGCTTCCAAAGCGGCGCCCTCGATCCGCAGCAGGGGCAGGGCCAGGGATACGTCGGGAATGGCATCGAAATGGACGCGAATGGCAGCGCCTCGACCGGCGGCCTGCGGCTGATGCGAAGCGTCCAGGTAGGCGATCGCCTCGGCTACGTCGGCCAGGGCGTTTTCGAGAGCGGCCCGATCGGAATTGGGGGCTAGCTTCTCGAGTTCGTCCTTGCCCAGCGGGCCGCGGACATACCGGCCGATCAAGCGGCGCAGCGATTCGAATTCAAGCAGGTCAGGGCTGAAGTTTTGCAAAGGCTCTCTCGACCACGCCCAGCGTGCCTTCCGTAAGACGATAATCGCGGAGGCTCTGTTCCGAGACCCAGGCGGCGCGGCTCACGTCGCTCGCGGCTTCGAGGTGTCCACCCACGGGACGGCACACATAGTCGATCAGGACATAGTGGTACTCAGGCCGGCCTTCGGCGTCGGGCATGATCCGCTCGAAGACTTCGAAGATGGAAAGCGGTTCGACTTCGAGGCCGGTCTCTTCCAGCACTTCGCGGCTAATCCCCTCTTCGAGCTTTTCGCCGGTCTCGAGGATCCCGCCCGGCAGGGACCAGTAGCCCTTCAGCGGCTCCTTGCCGCGCTCCACTAGCAGGATGTTTCGCCCATCGAAAATCAGCGCGCCGACGCCCAGGAACGGGCGCGAAGGATAGCGGCGATCATCTTCACTAATACTGGACACTGCCCTTCACATTCAGGTGCACGCGATAGACCGAGGTCCGCGCGGTGACGTACAGCGACTGGAGGTCCTCGCCGCCGAACTCGCAGTTGGACGGCGTCTCGGCGAACGTGATCGATGCGAGCGACTTGCCTTCCGGCGTGTAGACTTCAAGCTTGCCGGCGGCCACGTAGAGATTGCCTTTCTCGTCTGTGCGGATGCCGTCCGGCACACCCGGGATGCCGGAAACCAGGACGCGCTCGTTGGACGCCGAGCCTTTGTGATCCAGATCGTAGGCGCGGATGTCGCGCTGGTCGGAATTGGCGACATAGAGCGTGCGGCCGTTGGGCGAAAGAGCGACGCCGTTGGGGCGGCCCTTGGGCTTGGCGATCAACTCCAACTCGCCGCGCGGCGAAAGATGATACACGCCGTAAAAATCCAGATCCTGCGTGTCCTGCTGATTTCCGAAGGCCGGATCGGTGAAATAGATCTGACCGTCCTTGCGGACCGCGATATCGTTGGGCGCGTTGAGCCGCTTGCCTTCGTAGCGCTCGGCGAGGACGTCGATCTTGCCTTTCTTGTCGGTGCGCGTGACGCGGCGGGTGTGTGTTTCGCAGGTGTACAAGCGGCCTAGCGCGTCGAACGCGTTGCCCATCGCGCCGTTGGATTTTTCGCGGAAAAGCGCGGCTTTCTCGGGCGGCTTCAGCTCGAGGAGTTTATTGGCGGGGACGTCGCTGAAGATCAGGTAGCCGTCGCGCGACCAGGCCGGGCCTTCGGTGAAGAGGTAGCCGGTGGCGACCTTGTCGATCTGGACGCCGGCGAAGTCCTGAGACCAGGCGCTCAGGGCAAGCAGCAGGATCGGGAGTGCGAGCCTCACTAATCGATCAGGGTAGCAGAGCGCGCGCGGCGGGCTGCGTGCGGGGGGCGCTGGGTTTCGCGGTGTGTTACAATCGTGGCAAATGGGTAACACATTCACGGTCCGGCTCCCGGAGAACCTCGCTCGGTGGCTGGATGACGCCGCGCGCAAATCTGGCGTGTCTCGTGGACACATCGTCCGGATCGAACTCGAGAGAGCCCGCAAGGCTTCGAAACGACCGTTTCTTCGTCTGGCAGGCGCTGTGTCGGGTCCCTCGGACCTCTCGACGCGCAAAGGCTTTTCGCGAAAATGAATGCCATCGCGGACACTGGTTTCCTGGTGGCATTCGGGAATCGTAGAGACCGCTATCACGCTTGGGCCGTGGAAATCGGGCAACATGTGCAAGAACCCCTGTTGACCTGCGAAGCCGTGCTGGCAGAGACTGCGTTTCATCTGGGCAGCGCCGCGCTCGCCCTGGAGTTCGTACGCGAAGGACTGGTCCGTCCCGCGTTGCTCGTTGCTGACCACATTCCGCGGCTTGCCGAACTGGCAGCGCGTTACGCCGACCGTAAGCCCGATCTGGCGGATCTGTGTCTGATCAGGCTCAGCGAACTACATCCCAAGTTGCCGGTGATCACGACGGACTTAGGTGACTTCAGGATTTACCGCCGGGGGCGTCGCGACGCGATTCCGCTGATTCATCCGCCGGAGACTTAGATCATCGCGCTTCGTACTACACGCCGATGTCTTCATTCCACAAGTCGGGGTTGGCTTGGATGAAATCCGTCATGAGCTGGATGCATTCGGGGTCCTGCACAACCTCTACCTGGACGCCCTGGCTGCGCATGTAGTCTTCGGCTCCGAGGAAGGTCTGGTTTTCACCGACCACCACGCGAGGAATTTTGTACAGCACGATGGCGCCGCTGCACATCGGACACGGCGAAAGCGTGGAATAAATGGTGCTGTTGCGGTAGACCTTGGCCGGAAGGCGGCCCGCGTTGCGGAGGCAGTTCATTTCACCGTGGTCGATGGCGCTGCCGGTCTGGACGCGGCAGTTGTGGCCCCGGCCGATGATCCGGCCTTCGTGCACCAGCACCGAGCCAATCGGAATGCCTCCCTCGGCGAGGCTCTTCCTGGCTTGTTCGATGGCCGCTTGCAGATAGAGATCCTTCGTCATGACCGGCTCCTTTGCTCCTGGCTGCCGCGGGAACGCCTCACACGACGTTATGCTAGCAGCCTTGCCGCCACGGGAACTTTCGAGCGTGCTATTCGTAGTTCTATTCGCGTGAGACGAGCATTCGCAATTCTTGGCAGCGTGGTCTTTTTCGTGATCGCTCCCTGCGTGGTTGCCGGGCTGGTGCCGTATTGGATCTCGGATTGGCGTTTTGAGCCGCTCGGGATGGCTTGGCTTCCGCTGCGGGTCCTGGGAGGTATCCTGGTGGCCGCGGGCGTCATCGTTTTGCTGGATTCGTTCGTGCGATTCGCGCTCCAGGGACTCGGAACGCCGGCGCCGATCTTTCCGACGCGCCACCTGGTTGTCAGCGGCTGGTATCGGTATGTTCGAAATCCGATGTACGTCGCGGTGTTGTCCATTGTCCTCGGACAAGGCCTGCTGTTTGGGAATGTGCGCGTGCTGGGGTACGGCGCGCTGGTGTGGCTGGGATTCCACTTGTTCGTGCTGGCGTACGAGGAGCCGATGCTGCGCGCGACGTTCGAATCCGAGTATGAAAACTTTCGAGCCGGCGTGCCGCGCTGGATTCCCCGATTCACTCCGTGGGGCGCTGAGCCACGCGGCTGAATTCGAGAAATTCAACTTACTCGACGTTTCCGCATCGCTAGTCCTACTCACTAAGGTTTACTAAGTGGAATTGCCGAGCGCTCGTAAGTCGCGAATTACGAGGGCTGCCAAAGTGTCGCGCGCCGACGGGACATTGTGGCGCATCGGGCGCCCCTGGCAAGCTCCTGACACCTGTGAAATCAGGCTCTTGCGCGCTTGTTCCGGATGGTCCAGAGCGTGCTTTCTCCAAGGCCGAGGACTAACTCCCCATGACACGGCCATTCTTCTCTGCTGCTGCGATGCTGGTACTAGGCATCTCGGGAGGTTTTGCGCAGCGAGTTAGTCCTTCGCTCCGCGCATTCGCGGCGAACTCGGGCGACACGGTGAACGTGATCGTGCGGTTCCGGCCGAGTCCCGACCAAGTCGGGTTCAATCGGTTTCTGGCTCACGGCGCGCGGCACAAACAATTTCTTTCCTCTATCGGGGCTTCGGCTTTTTCGATTAACGCTGCGGACTTGGATCTGCTGGCTGCGGACCCCGAAGTTGAATTGATCGCGCCCGACTATTCGTTGAAGGCCGCCGGCTATGCAGGTTCTCCGGACTACGGCTGGATGACGGCGCTCGGAACCGCCAGTTCTTCGGCTACGGTGGCGTGGAACGGGCAGGGCATCGGGGTGGCGGTGATCGACAGCGGCATTTCAACGGCCACCCAGATGAACGACGATCTGAGGGGAAGCTGGCTGGGAGCGAGCCGCGTGGTGTACAGCGAGAGTTTCGTGCCGGGCGATGCCGGGACCTCCGACGCCTACGGTCACGGCACGCACGTCGCGGGCCTGATTGCCGGCAACGGAGCGAGTTCCACCGGGCCGGAGGATGTTTACACGGTTCGAGGAATTGCGCCCAACGTCCAGCTCATCAATCTTCGAGTGCTGGATGGAAATGGAGCCGGCTCGGACAGCTCCGTGATTGCCGCGCTCGAACGCGCCATCGAACTCAAAGATCGATTCAACATTCGCGTGATCAACCTGTCGCTGGGGCGTCCGGTGTTCTCCTCTTATACACAGGACCCCTTGTGCCAGGCGGTGGAGCAGGCCTGGAAGGCGGGCATCGTGGTGGTGGTGGCGGCCGGCAATGAAGGCCGGAACAATCTGGCGGGGACCAACGGGTATGGCATGATCATGGCGCCCGGGAACGATCCTTACGTGATCACGGTTGGCGCGATGAACACGGTGGGGAGTCTCGCGCGCTCCGACGACAAGGTCACCAGCTACAGCTCCAAGGGACCGACGGCCATCGATCATTTCGTCAAGCCCGACCTGGTGGCTCCCGGCAATCAGATTATTTCTTTGCGCCAGCCCGGATCCTATCTGGATGTCACTTATCCGGAGAACCAGGTTGCACGAGGCGTTTATCAGAACGGGAACAGCGACGCCGCTGGAAATTACTTTCAACTGAGCGGAACCAGCATGGCCGCACCCATGGTGAGCGGGGCCGCGGCGCTTTTGCTCCAGAAGGACTCGACGCTTACGCCCGACGCGGTGAAGGCGCGGCTGATGAAATCGGCTACGAAGTTTCCGCAGACCACCAGTTCCGTCACCGACGCAGTTACCAGCGTGACTTACACCAGCCAGTACGATGTGTTCACTATCGGCGCCGGGTACCTGGATGTTCAGGCGGCGTTGGCCAATACGGACGCGGTGAATGGCACGGCATTGTCTCCGGCGGCGATGCCCGATCCGAACGGCAGCGCGGTGTACCTGGTGGGAGCCGATTCGGCCATTTGGGGCAGCTCCGCGATTTGGGGTAGCTCGGCCATATGGGGCAGTTCGGCGATTTGGGGTTCCAGCGCGATTTGGGGCAGTTCGGCCATTTGGGGATCGAGCGCGATTTGGGGCTCGAGCGCCATCTGGGGATCCAGCGCGATCTGGGGATCGTCCGCGATCTGGGGTAGCTCGGCGATTTGGGGTTCTAGCGCGATTTGGGGATCGTCCGCGATTTGGGGCAGCCGGAACGAAGTTGATTCCGAGGCCGCCCGGATCGCCATCCACGGCGAGAACTAATCTTCGCGCATAACGGCATCCTGACTACCGGAAAGCCAAACCGCGGCAGTCAGGAGGAACACGGGGCGCGCACGCGCCCCGTGAACTTCTCCAGCCACTTATTCCGTACAAATCAGGCTGACGTGCGTTCACACGAGCGTGAACGCGGCACGCATGAGTGCGTGCGCCACGGCGCCGGATATATACTAGGAACCACGTTGACGAAATCCGCTTAAACTGGAGATTTTCGCTATGCACCAGGACGGCAAAGAAGCTCCTAGCGTTTCGCGGCGCAGCCTGATCGCGGGCGCGGCGCTGGTTCCCGTGGCGGCGCTCAGCTCGGCCGCGCAATCGGCTGGTCCTCCCGCTACCAAAGCGGCGAAGTCGGTGTTCTCGGAGGCGGAGCGGAAGACGCTGGAGGCCTTCATCGACCGGCTGGTTCCCAAGGACGAGCTGGGGCCCGGAGCGGTGGAGTGCGGCGCGGCCAACTACATCGATCAGGCTCTGGGCGGGGCGCTGGCCGACGAGAAGGAAAGCTTCCTCCAGGGTCTCGCGTCGGTGGACGCTTTCGCACGCAGCGCGCACGGCGCTTCGCTTGCCGAGCTGACGCCGGATCAGCAAGACGCGGTGCTCACCGCCATGGACAGAGGCAGCGCGACGGGCTTTGCCAACGCGCGCGCCGTGTTCGCGCGCATCCGGCGGCTGACGCTGGAAGGCATGTTCAGCGATCCGTATTACGGCGGCAACCAGAACTTCCGCGGCTGGGATCTGATTCGCTACCCCGGCCCGCGCGTCGCCGTTTCGCCGGAGGAACAAAAGATAAAAGTCGAGATCAAGCCGTATCGCCGATCCGCTTTGGGAGCCAACCATGGCCATCAATCTTAAGCCCGTCGACGTGGCGGTGATCGGCCTGGGCGCGGCCGGGGGCGTGGCGGTGCTTCCGCTCGCTCGCGCCGGACTCAAGGTGGCGGGCCTGGAAGCCGGAACCTGGATGGACCCGCACAGCTTCAAGCCCGACGAACTGCACAACAACGTGCGAGGCCTGCTGACGTCGGTGCCCAAGGCCAATCGCGAAGTTCCCACGGTTCGCAACGGCCCGTCCGGGCAGACCCGGCGCGGAAACATCCATCCCATGATGAACGCCATCGGCGGCACGTCCATCCATTACTGGGCGCAGAGCTGGCGGCTGAAGGCCTGGGATTTCAAGACGCGCAGCGAGGCCGTGAAGCGCTACGGGCCAAATTCGATTCCCAAGGGATCCACGCTCGAAGACTGGCCACTGACGTACGACGATCTGGAACCGTACTACGATCTGATCGAGCACGAAGTGGGCGTGTCCGGGAAAGCCGGAAACATCCAGGGCAAGATCGATCCGCTGGGCAATGTTTACGAAGCGCCGCGGCAGCGCGAGTATCCGATGCCGCCCTTGCGCGGCAGCGGCTTCACCGATCATATGGCCGAGGTCGCCAAGCAGCTTGGCTGGAAGCCGTATCGTCCGCCGGCCGCCATCAACTCGCAGGAATACCAGGGACGCCCGGGGTGCGCGTATCACGGCTACTGCAGCCGCGGCGGATGCCACATCAGCGCCAAGAATTCCACTGCCGTCACTACAATCCCGGCGGCGCTCAAGACCAAGAACCTGACCATCTTCGATCACGCGCACATCACGCGCATCGTGGCCGGAGGGGACGGGCGCGTGACGGGTGTCACTTATTTAAAGGACGGCAAGGAATATTTTCAACCCGCCAAGGTGGTTCTGCTGGCGTCCTACACGTACGAAAATTCGCGCCTGCTGCTGTTGTCGCAATCCAAGGCGTATCCCAAGGGTCTGGCGAACAATCACGGCCAAGTCGGCCGGCATTATTTCGGGCATTGGCAGGGCGGCGTGGCGGCGCTGTTCCCGTTCGACATCAACATCTGGTACGGCACTCCGGCGCAAGCGGCCGCGGTGGACGAGTGGGCCGACGACAACTACGATCATTCGGGCCTGGGTTTCATCGGAGGCACCACGCTGCAGCCGCACACGGAAATGCATCCCATCGAAGCGGCGTCCATGAGCAGTTTCGGGCAGGCGCCGGGCTGGGGTTCGCGTTGGAAAGCCTTCGTCCGCGAAAACGCGGCGCGCTGGGTGTCGGCGTACATGCAGACTTCCACGTTCCCCTACGAAGACATCTATCTGGATCTCGATCCGGAAGTGCGCGACCCGCTGGGCGATCCGGTATGCCGGGTGACTACCGCCGCGAAGGAGAACGAATCGCGGGCTTCGGATTTCGCGCAGAAGAAAATGGAAGAGTGGTTTCGCGCCGCCGGAGCCATCCAGGTGATTCGCGGCGGCGGAGGCGCGCCGGGCGTTTCCACGCACGCCTATGGTGGAACGCGCATGGGCGACAATCCCGACACCAACGTCGTGGATCGTTGGGGCTTCGCGCATGAGGCGCCCAATCTCGGGATTCTCGGCGCGTCGGTCATGGGCACCAGCGGCGCGCGCAATCCTACCGAGACGGCGCAAGCGCTGGCTTGGCGCACGGCCGACCACCTCGCTAAGAGCTGGAAGTCGATTGCGGGCTGAGGTCGCAGCCGGATTCGTCGCCGCGCTCACCTGTTTCGCGATCAGCGTTTCCGCGCAGCCTGCGGATCAGCGCATTGCTGAAATCGCGGGTGCCGCACGGGGACGCGTCGGCGCCGCTGCTGAGGTGCTCGAGGGCGGCAAGCTTTTCTCTATTCAAGCCAGCGAGCATTTTCCGATGCAGAGCGTGTACAAGCTTCCCATCGGGATGACTGTGCTGCAGCAGGTTGACCGCGGCAAGCTGAAGCTCGATCAGAACGTCCGCGTGGACAAGCGCGAGTACGTCTCCAGCGGACAGCACAGTCCGCTGCGCGATGCGCATCCGGAAGGCGCTGACGTCACACTGCGGGAATTGCTGCGGCTGGCGGTTTCAGAGAGCGACGGCAGCGCGTCCGATGTGCTGCTGCGCCTGGCCGGCGGGCCGGATGCGGTCATGCAGTATCTGCATGCCACGGGTGTGAAGGAAGTGCAGGTTCGCGATACGGAGATGCGGATCGGCCAGGATCATGCGGTGCAGTATGCCAATTGGGCCACACCGAATGGCGCCATCGCGGTGCTGCGCGCGCTGCATGAATCGCGCGGGATCTCAGCCGACAGCCGTGCTTTGCTGTTGCAGTTCATGGCGGAGACGAGCACGTTTCCGACGCGCCTCAAGGGACTGCTGCCCGCGTCCACGCCGGTTGCTCATAAGACCGGATCTTCCGGCACCACCGACGGAGTCGCCGCCGCCACCAATGACATCGGCATCGTGACGCTGCCCGATGGACGGCATCTGGCGCTCGCGGTTTTTGTCTCCGACTCGAGAGCGGAAAGCGCGGCTCGCGATGCGGTGATCGCCAGGATCGCGAGAGTGGCTTGGGATCGGGCGACCGGCATGGGCCGGAAGGTTGCGATCACCATCGACGATCTGCCGCGCGGCGGCGATGGAGGACCTCCAGATTTCGAAGCGATCCGGGACATGACGCTGCGGCTGCTCGCGCCGTTCCGGCAACAGCACATCCCTTTGACCGCGTTCGTGCATGCCGGGGTGACGCGCCTCGCGCCGGACGAGCTGCGGCGGATTCTGGAGCTATGGCTCGACGCAGGCGCAGACCTCGGCAATCATACCTATTCCCACGCCAGTCTGAACACGACGCCCGTGGCCGAGTACGAGCAGAATATTCTTCGGGACGACGCGATTCTGCGGCCGATCATCGAGGTTCGCGGCAAGAAACTCGAATTCTTCCGCTTCCCGTTCCTGCAAGCCGGCGCGACGGCGGAAGCGAAGCTCGCGATCCAGACATTTCTTGCGGAACACGGCTATCGCAACGCGCCAGTGACGTTCGACAACTCCGATTACATGTTCGCGCGCGCGTTCACCAATCCGGAACTCGAAGCGCGCGCGCTGCGGGAATATGTGCCGTACCTCGAGTCGGTGATCGCGTTCTTCGAGCAGCGCTCGGTGGAAGTGGCTGGGCGCGAGTTTCCACAGATCCTGCTGATTCATGCGAGCGAGTTGAATTCGCAGATGATGCCGGCGATTCTGGAGATGTTCCGAGGCCGCGGGTACAGCTTCGTCAGCCTCGATCGGGCGCTCCAGGACGATGTGTATCGATTGCCTGAGAATTATGTCGGCCGCGGCGGATTCTCCTGGATACATCGCTGGTCGATGACCAAGGGGATGCCGGGCAAGGCAGAGCCGGATGAGCCGGAGTGGGTGAGGAAGGCGTTCGAGGCGAGGCAGCAGTGATTCAAACTGCGTTCACACGAGTGTGAACGCGGCAGGCAGGAGTGCGTGCGCCACGTCTGTCATTTGCGGTATTGCGCGGCTTTCTCGGGTTGGTTCAACGCTTCGTAGATTGTGATCAGGTTCTGTCGCGCGGATTCCAGCCAGGTTGCCGACGGGCTGGTTTGCTTCGACAGGACGTTGTATCCAGTCAGGATGTGGCCCTCGGCTTCCGCGTAGCGTTTTTCGCCAACTAAAGCGCGGCCCAATTTGATTTCGGCGATGGCCGTGAACTGGTGATTGGCAGAGAGCGCTGCGGTGTACAGCTTGACGACTTCGCGAAACATCTGCTCGGCGCGGGCGAAATCGTTTCTCGCCAGGTAGACGCTGGCCAGGTTGGCATACGCGAGCGCATATAGATAATGATGCTCGCCGTACGCGGTCTTGTAGATTTCGGCCATGCGGCGGAAGCGAGCCTCGGCCTCGTCGTACTTGCCGCGCTGCAAAGCCACGGTGCCGAGCTCATTCAGCACGTTGGCGACGCGTGGGTGCGCAGGACCATAAACGTGCTCCTGAATCGCCAGCGCCCGCTCCACCAGGCTCACCGCTTCGTCGTATCTTTTTTCGAAGACCAGCGCGCGGCCGAGCATCGACAGAGTCGACGCGATCTCCGGATGGTCTTTGCCGTACCAGGCCTCGTTGATGTCGAGCGCCTGCCGGTAAAACTGCTCGGCTTCGGCATAGTTCGCGCGCTCAAACTGGACCGCGCCTAGGTTGATCAGATCGTCGGCCACCAGCGGATGCCGGTCGCCGAAAATCTGGCGATGCATGGCCAAGGTGCGCCGGGTTAGAGAGTCGCACAAGTCATAGTGGCCGGCGTAAAAGTGCGCGTCGGCGAGTTCCTTCAACGTGGCCGCCTGCTCGATAGGAGCCGATCCAGCAGTGGACTGGAGCCTCACCGCTTCTTCGAGCAACGGGATTGCTTTGTCGTAGGCGCCCCGGGCCTCCAGCACTTTTCCAAGGGCGGTGGTCGCTTTCGCGACGGCCGCATCGTCGCGCGGGCGTGCGCGCCTGGTTTTTTCCAGACCTTCCCGCACCAGTTGTTCGGCGTCCGCCAGCTTGGCCTGATCCACTCGCAGCAGACCCAGCGCCACCAGGCTCTGCGCCACTTCGGGGTTGTCCGAGCCGAACAGCGATTTGCGCTGATCGAGCGCCGAGTTGAGCAGCGAGTCCGCCTTGGCGAGATTGCCGAGCTTCTGGTAGATCCCGCCCAGCGTGAGGTAGAGCTCGGCCTGCACCTCCGGTTCCTGCTTGAGGGCCTGCGCTTCCTTGACGCCTCGGTCGATGATGGTGGCGACTTGTAAACCCTCGCGCGGCGCCGCCGACGGGTCGCCGCCTTCGAACAGGCTCAGCATGAACTGCTGCACGCGCTGCAACCGGGTCGCGGTGGTGACCGCCGCATTTCGAGCGATCGCCAATCGGACCGTGAAGAACACCACCAGCGCCGTAACAACCGTCACCGCCAAAGCGGCCGCGGCGACCGCCCTGCTATGCCGCTTCACAAACTTGCGCAGCCGATAGCGCGCCGTGTCGGGCCGGGCCTCCAGCGGCTCGCCGTTCAGGTAGTGATCGACATCGCGAATCAGCGCCTCGACCGATCGGTAGCGCCGCTGGATGTCCTTGTGAATCGCGGTGAGGCACAGGACGTCCAGATCGGCCCAGGCGGATTTGCTCGCGGACACGGCGGAGGTGTTCCTGGCTGCCTCGGATGGCTTCTCGGGATCCTGCTCCTGGATGATTCGCTCGGCTTCGCCCGGCGTTCGAGTGGACAAGTCGAACGGCAGCCGGCCCGCCAGCAGCTCATAAAGAACGACGCCCAGCGCGTATACGTCCGTGAAGATGCCCACTCGCTCGCCGCGAATCTGCTCGGGCGCGGCATAGGCCGGCGTCATCAATCGCAGCTCGGTGCGGGTCTGATCCACCGGCTGGTCGAGTGTATCGAGCTGTTTCGAAATGCCGAAGTCCAGCAGCCGGACGGCTCCGTCGGAGGTTACCAGAATGTTGGAAGGCTTCAGATCGCGGTGGATCACGGCGTGCTCGTGCGCGTACTCCGCGGCCTCGCAAACCACACGGAACAGCCGCAGGCGCTCTTCGATAGACGAATGGCGCTCGCGGCAGTAGTCGGTGATGGGAACCCCTTCGACGTACTCCATCGCGAACCAGGGAGTGCCGTCGGCCAGCGTGTCGGCGTCATACAGCCGCGCGATGGAAGGATGATTCAATTGCGCGAGCGTCCGCTGTTCGCGTACGAAGCGCTCGCGGCGAGCGGGCGACAGCCACGCGTCGCGCAGGATCTTGATGGCCACCAGGCTGCCCAGATCGGTGCGTTCGGCGAGATAGACCACGCCCATCCCGCCTTCACCGAGCACCCTCTTCAATCGGTACGGGCCGAATTCCCTGGCCGCGATGGACTCCACGCCTGCGCCCAGCACCTGGTGAGCGATCTGCGCCACGTCGCCATCCAGCAGCGAATCGTTGCGCGCGTCTTCCCGCAGCATCGCCAGGACTTCGTCCATCAGCTCGGGATCATCGCCGCTGGCATTCCCCAGGAACGCGCGCCGCTCGGTGTCGGGCAGGCCGGACGCTTCCAGAAACAACGCCTGGATTCGTCTAAACCGCGCCGTGTCCATGCCGTTTACGCTCGAATCCAGCTTACCGGGCCGGGCGTAGGCGGTGCTTGAGCCAGGCCTTGGCCACTCTCCACTCGCGATGGACGGTGGCTTCCGACACCTCGAGCAAGGCCGCCGTTTCGCTGACGTCGAGGCCTCCAAAAAACCGGCTCTCCACCAGCAGGGCCTGACGCGGCTCCAGGCGCTCGAGTTCCTTTAGAGCGTCCTCCAGCGCCAGCAGGTCTTCGCGGCACAGCGCGGTTTCCGCCGCCGGATCGCCCAGCACTACAAAGGTTACCGCTCCGTCCCCGCCGCGCTTGTAGGAACCGCGGCGGCGGGCCGCTTCCACCAGCACCTGCCGCATGGCGCGCGCGGCGATCCGCTTGAAGTGCAATGGCGAGGTGGTGGTGAAACGCGGCGATCTGGCCAGCTTCAGCCAGGCCTGGTTCACCAGCGCGGTGGGGGTGAACGTTGCGCTCGGATCGCTGCGTTTGACGGTAGAGGCCAGGCGCCGAAGTTCTTCATAAGTCACGCTGAACATCTCATCCAGCGCCCGTCTTTCTTCCAGCGTCGAACCCCAGTTGTTCAGCTCGGTTCGGGGTTCGTTTCGGGTGCTGCGAAACCGCATGACAGTTTTTTCCCGCGTTTGCGCAATGCGGATTGAAAGGTCTCATTATAGCGCTGATGCCATGAAGCAAATCTCTCGCCCGCATATCGCCCTAGCCGCCCTGGCCTTCGCCTTCCCGGCGGCGGCGCTGGCCGATATCAACGGAACGACGACTCTTCAGTCGAATACCGCCTTGAATCTCGACACCGGGGCAACCGTCGCTTCCGGCGGCGACCTGCTGTGGAATGGGAGCACCATCGCTCCGCAGGGCAAGGCGAGGGCCTATAACATCGGAGATTTCGGCGCGAGTTTCTATGACGTCCTGGACGTATCCAATTTTTCGGCGTTCGCCGTGGTCGCCTCATCGGCCCCGATTTCCGCCAGCGCGCTGGTGGCAGGGGATGTGTTTGTAGTGCTCACAAATGGCGCGAACCACGCGAAAGTATTGGTCACGGCGAAGGGCGCAGGCTCGATTACGCTGCAATTCTCAACATACATAGTGCCCGTGCCCACCGGTCCCACCATCACCGCGATTCAGAACAACTCCAGCCGGATTCCCGCGGGTCTCCCGAACTCCGGCATCGCACCCAGCAGTATCTTCGTGGTCGTGGGAACCGGACTGGCCGATCCGGGTGATCCAGTCCTGCAGTCCAGCGCGGACCCCGGCATACCGCTAACGCTGAACGGCGCCAGCATGACGGTTGTCGTGAATGGCATCACGACGCATCCCGCGCTGTACTACACCAGCCCGACCCAACTCGCCGCGGTTCTTCCGGCAGCCACGCCAATCGGGGCCGGGACCCTCACCGTCACCTATCGCGGCGCCACCAGCGCTCCGGCCGCCATCCAGGTGGTGCCCAGCGCGTTGGGAATCAATACCTACTACACCAATTCGGGCGTCGCCACCGATTCGGCCACCGGCGCGCTGCTCACCTATACCAACTCGGGCACGCCCGGCGAAACGATCCTGCTGTGGACCACCGGATTGGGCGCCGACCCGGCCGACAGCGACACCACCTACACCTTGAACCCGCACAGCGTGAGCACTTCCTTGCAGATATACATCGGCGGGGTTCCCGCGAAAATCCTTTATCAAGGGGCGTCCCCTTACCCGGGCGTGGACCAGATCAATGTGACCATACCGGACTCGGCTCCCGAGGGCTGCTGGATCTCGCTCGCGGCTGTGGCGGGAGGCGTGTTAGCCAATACCGCGACTCTTCCCATCAGCAAGGGCGGCGGCGCGTGCTTCGACCCGGTGAGCGGGCTGAACGGGAACCAGATTTCACCGGCCGGCGGACAGACCCTCCGGACCGGACTGGTGGGCATCATTCAGGGGACCAGGCAAGCCAAGGACGGCACGCGTACCGTCACCAGCAGCGCTGACGCGGCCTTTGAGAAATACACCGGAATCTACACGCCTTCCAATTCCGTCTCGCCGGGTGGCTGCATCGTGAACAGTCTCACGCCGGTGCCCGTTGGCCAAATCACGGGCCTGGACGCGGGCACCACCACCCTCACCGGGCCGTCCGGGCTTTCCGTGACGCTGGCTCCGCAGGCAGGAATCAAGGGCGCCTTTTTCGCGGAACTGACGGCCGGCGCGATTCCGCAAACGGGCGGAACATTCACGTTCAAGGGCACTGGAGGCGCGGACGTCGGTCCGTTCACTTCCACGATCACGTTCGCGAATCCGCTGCTGACCTGGACCAATCAAAGCGCGGCTGCCACCGTCGACCGGTCGCAGGGACTGACGGTTACCTGGACCGGCGGCAATCCAGGAACCTACGTATTCATCACTGGTACCTCGACTTCGGTCAAGCCGGTAGTTACCGGCGGCTTCACCTGTCTCGCTCACGTGGACGCCGGGCAATTCACGGTGCCCTCCTATATCCTGTCGGCCCTCCCGGCGGGCAGCGGAGGCACGCTGCTGCAGAACGAAGTTCCCTCAACGCTCACGGCCAGCGGTCTGGACATCGCCACGGCGGGGGGAGACATAACCTCCTCCATAGCCTCCACCTACAAATGAAGAGGAAGAGCATGCACCTGTTCGATCTGCAACACATCTGCCCCAGGCGGCGCCTGTTAGGGATTGTCGCGCTGGCCTGTTTTCACAATCCCGCTGCTGCCCAGACTCTGCAGTGGGCGCGCCAATTCGCCGGCACCCACCCCAACACAATTGTTCAAATCGCCGCGGATTCGACCGGCGTCTACGTAACCGGCAACACCACGGGCGCGCTTCCGGGAGAGACCGCGGTCAACATCCAGCAGGACGGTTTCTTGCGCAAGTATGATCCCGCAGGTAACGTCCTGTGGACCCGCGAGTTCGCCGTCAACAGCCGCCCTTTTACTGCTTTTGGAGTGGCTGTGGATTCCAATGGCGTGTACGTCGCCGGGAAAACTGAGCTGGGCACGTCGCTTTCGGTCGCGAGCATGGCCGTGGTCCTCAAGTACGACGCTAGCGGCAATCTCATTTGGACCCGGCAGTACGGCAGCAGCCCGACCGGTGAGATCGCCCGGGCGATCACAACCAGCGGCGGGGACATATACGTCGCTGGACAAGCGTTGAGTACTACTCAGATCGCTACGGGCGGCCTGGTGACGCTACGAAAACTGGACAAGGACGGCAACGAGATCTGGAAGAGCCAGTTCAGTCCGGTCTTCAACATGACCGTCTGGGGAGTGGCCGCGGATTCGACGGGTGCTTACCTTGCCGGGCAAACCGTGAACGCATTGCCGGGCGAGACGTTTCACGGCAATGTCGACGGCTGGATCATCAAATACGATGCCAGCGGCAAACTGGCCTGGTCGCACGAATTCGGCGAAACTTTCACCGATCGCGTCTACGGCCTGGCCGCCGGCGCGAGTGGCATTTACGTGGTGGGAAGCACCAGTGGAGTGCTCGGCATCCAGCCCTTGCCGGCCTTCGATATCGACGCCTATGTCCGCAAGTACGATGCGAACGGCAACTACCTTTGGACCCAGCAGTTCGGCACCATCGATCGCGAAGAGGCGTTCGGCGCGGTGGCTGACGACAACGGAGTCGTTGTGGTTGGTTGGGCCAGAAGCGGCCTCAATATCAAGACGCTGGGCGGGGCGGACGCATTTGTTCGCAGGCTCGACAACAACGGCAGCACGATTTACACCTTCCAAACCGGATCGGTCAATGACGACTACGGCTACGGAATCGCTTTCGATCCAGGAGGCGGTGTCTATATCGGCGGCTACACAGATCGCAATTCGATTCCAGGAAGTCCCACGAATTTCGCCGACTCGTTCGTTCACAAATTCACGCCTCCCGGCAACTCCGGTCCCGCGGTCCTGGAAGGTGGCATCGTAAACAACGCCAGTTTCGCGGTGGCTCCATCGCCCGTCGCTCCTGGCTCGATTTCGGCTATATTCGGAAGCGGTTTGAACGATGGTTCTGTTGTGACATCTTCTGCTTTCGGCCCTGACGGCAAGCTGGTCACGACGCTGGGAGGCGCCTCGGTGACGGTGGGAGGATTTCCGGCGCCGATCTTCTACTCGCTGTCCGGACAACTCGGAATCCAGATTCCGTTGGAGTTGGCGGGTCAAACCTCCGCGCAAGTGCAGGTAACGGTGGGCGGGCAGACCAGTGTGGCGCGCACGGTGAATATCCGGCCGGAATCTCCGGGCATTTTCACGCAAAGTCAGAACGGCCAAGGGACGGCGCTGTGCGTCCATCAGGACGGGATCACCGTGATCACGCCGGATAATCGCGCTCACCCGGGCGAAACGATCATCTGCTACGCAACCGGGCTGGGCGCGGTCTCGCCGGCGCTTCAAACCGGGCAGCCGTCCGCGGGCAGCCAGACTGTCGCCACTCCCGAAGTGACCATCGATGGGCTTCCTGCAACCGTCGCGTACTCGGGCCTGACCGCAGGGCTGGTGGGATTCAATCAAATCAACATAGTGGTTCCCGGGCTGGCGCGCACCAACGCCGCCGACCCAATGACTCTTAAGATCAATAATGTCGCAGCGAACAACGTCACGCTGCCGGTTGGACCATAGGACTACCAGGAACTCTTATGAAATCTCTTTGCCAAACGATTGTCGTTGGCCTGTGCGCGGCCTTTTGCTGCGCGGCGAGCACGGTTTACGTCGGCGCCAGCTTCGGGCTGTACAGGAGCACGGATTCTGGCGCGAGTTGGGCGCAAGTCGACATTCCAGTGAACAATTCGCTGCTCGGCACGCCGCTGGCCCCATATTCCATTGCGTTGGACCCGCACGATCCAAACAAGATCTACTTCGTCGGAATCGCGAGAGCTAGCGCGTTTTTTTCAAGCCCGGATGGCGGCCAGACCTGGACCGGGCGACCGTTCGTCGGCATTGGCATTAGCGGCTCCAGCCAGGTGGATGTCGATTTCGGCGGACAGGTAATTTACGTCAACGCCCTGCCGTCGACTGGCGGCGGCGACCTCTTGTACAAGAGCACCGATGGCGGAGCGAGTTGGACGCAGATAACGATCCCTTTGCTCCCTGGAACCAACCCTGTCCCGTTTCCACAACGGCGACACAGTGAGTTATTTTGCGGCGGACAAATCCGTCGCTGGAACAGTTTATGTAGAGGATGGTGGCGACCAATTTTTTAAGAGCACCGACTATGGCGCAACCTGGACGTTCATCGCCAAGCAGATTACTGCTAACCGTTCCGTAGTTCCTCAAATTCTGGTGCGAACCATAACGCAGGATCCTCTCAATCCGATGACCTGGTACATGGGAACCGACCATAGTAATTCTCAGGTTGGGACTTGTCCGCTCACCAATGGCGGCCTTTGTGGACTATTTAAGAGCACCGACGGAGGAGCAAACTTTACGGGACTCAGTATTCCGGTGAACTACGCCACGTCGGTCGCGCTGGGATCACCCGCCGGGACGGTTTACGCGTCCGGCAGCGTCGGGGGGCTGGGACCCAGCATTCTGAAATCCACCGACGGCGGCGCGAGCTGGACACCGATCGCGAACGGCTTGTTCTCGAACGCGAGCGGCAGGCTCTGGGCGGACCCAACCACCTCTCTCCTCTTCTCCAACAGCATTGACTCGAACCATGGCTTCAATGTTTCTACTGACGCTGGCGCTCATTTTACTCCGAGCGTAATCCCTCAGGGGCCTCCGGGTTGTTTGCGCGGGGCCTGCCAGCAACAGGAAGTATTCGATGTCGCAATCGTTCCGACTTCGACGCCGGTTATCACGTCGGTAGTCAACGGCGCGAGCCTGCAACCCGGCATCGCCTCGAACACGTGGGTCACGATTTTCGGATCGAGCCTGGCGCCCAAGACCGACGACTGGAACAGTTCCATCGTCGGCGGAGTTCTCCCGACCAGCGTGGATGGTGTGAAGGTCACGATTGGAGGGAAGCCGGCGTACGTTTACTACTTGACCTCCGGCCAACTGAACGTCCTCGCGCCCCCCGACCTTTCGCCCGGCTCGGCCGATGTGACTGTGACAACGAATTTGGGGACCAGCCCGGCATTTAGCACCACCGTGAGCGACTTCTCGCCGGCGTTCTTCCCCTGGCCGGGAAATCAAGCGGTGGCCACACGTCAGGATTTCAGCTTGGCCGTCAAACCGGGGACGTTCGCGGGCGCCAACACGGTGGCGGCGAAACCGGGTGACGTGATCATTCTGTGGGCCACTGGATTCGGAGCCACGAATCCACCCTATCCCGCGGGCAGGGCGACGCCAAGCGATGCGACTTACTCGACCGCGAGCACACCCACGGTCACCATCAACAACAACTCAGTGATCGTGTTCGGCGCGGCACTCGCGCCCGGTTCGGCCGGTCTGTATCAGATCGCGATCCAAGTTCCGAACAATCTGGCGGATGGAGACTATCCCATTCGGGCCGGGATCGGCAACGCGCAATCGCCGACCGGAGTAGTTCTCTCCGTGCGCAGTACCACTAGCAGTGGAAAGTAGTTGCGACGCGGGACTTCGCGAATCGAAGGGCCGCTGCCTTAGTCGCGCAACGCCGTCTGCGCGTCCACTCGCATAGCCCGGCGTGCAGGAATCAAGCTGGCCGCGATGGCGACCATGGGGAACAGCAGGCAGATCACGCCAAAAGTAAGCGGATCGGCCGGCTTGGTTCCGAAGAGCAGCGTCGAAAGCAGACCAGTGGAGGCGAACGCCGCGGGCAATCCGATACCCATCCCGATCAGCGTGAGCCGCAGCGCATGCCTCACTACCAGGCCGAAGATGTCGGCTGGATGGGCGCCGAGCGCTCGCCGGATTCCGATCTCGCGCTTGCGTTGCGCCACCGAATAGGAAATAACTCCATAGATACCGAGCGAGGCCAGCGCCAATGCGGCAGCCGCGAACGCCGCGAGAAAAAACGCATTCAATCGCCGCGGCGACAAAGACGACGACATCACTTCGTCCATCGTAAGAACCGCTGTCACGGGAAGGTCCCGATCTACTTCCGCGATCCGGCTGCGAATGGCGTTCGCCAGCGTCTTGGGGTCTCGCACGGCTCGCGCGATGATGTACATCGACGTCCACGGCCGCTGTGCATACGGCGTGTAGATTTCCGGGACGACGCTGGACTCCAGCGTGCGATTCTTGGCGTCTCCAACAACGCCGACAACCTCGGTCGCCGCCGTCATTCGCGGGAGATAGAAATGCTTGCCGATCGGATTCTGGTCCGGCCAGAAGCGCCTGGCGAACGTTTGGTTGACCACCGCGACCAGGGGCGCGCCCGCATTGTCACTGGCGCTGAGGAACCGCCCGCGAAGCAGGGGAATGCGTAACGTCTCGAAATACTTCACGCCAATCGGTTGCCAGGACGATATCGGACGCTCGGCCAGCGGAAGCGGCGGCTGTCCTTCAATCTGGAGGGGCGCGTACAATCCGCTGTTCGGCGGGAGGCTGAACGCAAGACTCGCGGAGCTCAGCCCAGGAACCGGCGCGAGTTTCGCCTCGAGCGTATCGTAAAACTCAGTCTTCTGGAACGGCTCGGCGTACTTGGAAGGCGGCAACGCGACACGCATGGTCAGGATATTTCGCGTATCGAAGCCGGGCCAGACAGCTCGCGCCGCAAGAAAGCTGCGCATCAGCAAGCCGGCGCCGGTGAGCAAAACCAACGATAGAGCGACTTGCCCGGCTACCAGCATGCTTCGAACGCGGACGCGATGCCGCCCGCCGCTGGCGCCCCAGCCCGCGTCTTTGAGAATTTCATTCAGGTCCGGGCGCGAGACCTGTAGAGCAGGCATCAACCCGAAAAGGATGGGAGTAAACATCGAAATCGCGACAGCGAAAACCAGCACGCGGGTGTCGAGCTCAAGCTTGGAGGCGCCCAGGGCGCCCGACGCCGCCACCGACAGCGGTCCGATCGCCCACTGCGCCAGCAGAATTCCAAGCGCTCCGCCGCCGGCCGCCAGCAGTCCGCTTTCGGCGAGCAATTGCGCGGCTAATCGCGCGCGGCTTGCGCCCAATGCACTCCGGATCGCAATCTCTTTGTGCCGAGCTGTCGCACGCGCGAGCAACAGGCTCGCGATGTTGACGCACGCGATCAGCAGAACCAGTCCGACTGCGCCGCTCAACACCAGCAGGCCGGTCCGCAGACCGGACGTCAGGTATTCCTGCAGCGGAACCAGCCGCAAGACACTCTCGGAGCTGGCGTCCGTGTTTTTCGGATGATTGCTTTGGTAGCTTCGAGTGGCCACGCGCGCCTCGGCCTGCGCCTGTTCAATGCGCGCGCCAGGGCTCAGGCGCGCGATGACGCCTAGGTATCCGCCGCCGCCGCGAACCTGTTCCTGGGTGAATCCACTGTACTCGAACACTTTTGTCGCCCAGACATCCGTATTCGGGTTGGGGAATTCGACGAAAGCGGGAACGATTCCGAGCACGCGATAAACGCTGGAGCCAAGCGTCAAGGGTCTGCCTACCACGTTGGGATCGCCGCCGAATCTCCGCCGCGAGAATTGTTCGCTTAACAGGATCGCGTCCTCGCCGCCGGGCCGGTCCTCTTCCTCGCGAAAAGCGCGCCCCAGCAACGGATGAATGCCGATCACATCGAAAAATTCATGCGACACGCGTACGCCCCGCAACGGTTCCGGCCGGTCGCCATCCACAAGGTTAAAGCTCTCATTGAAGGTATAAGCGGCCATTCCCGCAATGGACTTGGACCGTCCGCGGATCTCGTCGAACCAGACATAGGAGAGGCCCGGGTCCACGACTCCTTTCGACGGAATCGAAGCCACGAACCGGACCAGCCGATTCGGTTGGTCATAGGGCAGGGAGCGCAGAAGCACGGCATCCACGACGCTGAAGATGGCGGAATTCGCGCCGATTCCGAGGGCCAGCGTGATCATCGCCGCCCCAGTGAATCCGGGGCTCTTCACCAGCATTCGAAGCGCGTAGCGAATGTCGCTGAGAAACGCGGACATGTGAAACCCTGCCTAATTGTACTGGGTCGGAAGATCGGAGTGGATTACAATCAAGACAGGTTCACTCGCGGGGACGTAGCTCAGATGGATAGAGCGGTCGCCTCCTAAGCGACAGGTCGGCAGTTCGAATCTGCCCGTCCCTACCACATTGTCGAGCGGCAAACGAAAGCGGCGACCGCTCGCCGAGCGCACAGGTGAAGAGTCCGTTGTGCGCGATTAAGAGAATAAGGCGGTCGCCTCCTAAGCGACAGGTCGGCAGTTCGAATCTGCCCGTCCCTACCAGATCACTGGCCGGCGCCCGCCGGCAAACCCAGCTTCTGGTCCAGCGCCCTGAAGCGCGGCTCGGCTAGATAGTGCCGGAAGCATCCCTGGTGGTTCATGTACGCCAGCATGCCGTCGCGCTGCTCGTAAGCCCGGTCGAGCCAGGCGTACATCTGTTCTTTGTCGCCCAGCACCGCGTACACCATGGCGATCGAAGTCGGCCGCACGAACACGCCGGGTGCGGGTGATTCCCACTTGTGAACCAGGTTGAGCGCGTCGGCCTTCTTGCCCTCAACCGCGTAGCCGAACGCGTAGAGCAGATCGATTCGGCTGTCGGGCGCCAGGCCTCGGGCAGCCGCGAGATCGGAGTAGAATTCCTTGTAGTTCAGCTTGTCCAGGAGGCCGTTTGCCACATCCAGCCGGGCCTCCACGAAGTTAGGATCCAGATCCAGGGCCTTCTTGTCGAACGCCGCTCCCTCTTTTCTCTGACTGTTGAAGAAATACGCCGTGGCCAGATAGGTGTTGATGAGAGGCGAGAGCGGATCCAGGTCCCGCGCCAGTTGCATCTCACGCAAGGACTCCGGCGAATGCCCCTGTGGCGCCAGGTACACGATGCCGTAACCGAAGTGCGCATCCGGCAGGCTGGAGTTGAGCTGGATGGCTCGCCGGAACTCGCGCTCGGCGCCCGGCCAGTCGAATTCGTAGAGCGCCTTGACGTAGCCCAGCGAGATGTGGGCCTCGGCGAGAGAATCATCGAGCGAAAGCGCCTTCTCGGCCGCCGCCTGCGCCTTGGGCATCACTTCGTGCGGCGGCAAGGTGCCGAAGAATCCGAGCCAGGCGTAAGAATCGGCCATGCCGGCGTAGGCGCCCGCGTAGTTGGGATCCTTCTCGATGGCCTTCTGGAAAAATTGCAGAGATCGTTCGGCGCCTTCGGCGCGCCATCGGCTCCAATGATAGCGGCCTTGCAGATAGAGATCGTAGGCCTCGACGTTTTCCGAAGGAGGCTTGGCCTGCCTGGTCGGATTCGCGAGCTTCAATTGCAACGTGTTGACGATGGCCTTCGAAATTTCGTCCTGAACCGTGAAAACGTCCTTCAACTCGCGCTCATAGGTTTCCGACCACAAGTGGTAGCCGTCGGCCACGCTGTTCAATTGCGCGGTGACTCGCAGCCGGCTGCCGTCCTTGCGGACGCTGCCCTCCAGCACGGTGGCGACATTCAGCTTCCGGCCGATTTCGCGGATGTCCTGCTGCTTGCCTTTGAAGGCGAAGGACGAGGTTCGGGCCACTACGCGAAAGCCGTCTACCTTGGCCAAGGCATCGATAATCTCCTCGGTCATGCCGTCGCAGAAATATTCCTGGTCGCGGTCCGGACTCAGGTCGGCGAACGGAAGAACGGCGATGGAGGCGACCTCCGGAGCGCGTCCGCCGGCCGCGTGGGCCCGGTTACGCGTCGTGAAGTAAATCGATACGGCCAGGATCGCGATGATGAGCGCTCCTGCAAACGCCGGTCTCCAGTCGTGCCCGCGATGCGTGTTCTCGAAAGTTTCCGCGACAGCCGGCGGCGGATCGGCAACCATCTCGCGTCTCCGAAACGCGGGAATGTAGGCGCCCTTGGGCAGGTCGATGATCACCTCATCTTCGCGGCCGTCGGCTTCGTAGTAGTCGCGCATGCGCGCACGCAGCTTCACTGCTTCGGTGCGGACCACGGCGTCCACGCGCGGGTCGTAGGTCGGCTTCCGGCCGAACACCTCGATGCCGAGCAGGGTCTCCTTGAGCTTGTCGGTTTGGCCGTCCAGCGTCTCGTCTACGGTATAGCGAAGGAAGCGGCTCAGGCGGTCGGCGTTGACGAAACCAGGGCTGGCGAGAATCTTGTCGAGGGCCGCGCGGATCGCCTCGACAGAGATTTCGGGCCGAGGTGAACCAGTGTTGTTCACATCACGCTCGCTGGACTCGGCTGCCGTTCTCATAGTGTTCAGGCCGCCAAAGAGATTAGTACGCCTCAGCGGTCGGGATTGTTCCTTTATTTTACCGCCTCACTCGTCACCGCCGGTCTCTCGCTAAAATCAAGGCATGGCAAAGCTCGCGCTGATCTACGGCATGCGTCTTCTCCCTGCTGATGAAATCGAGGCAGTTGAGGATGCAGAAATCTCGTTACGAAACGGCAACAAGGCGCACGTGAGCATGCACCTGATCGAGGGCGGCGAAGACCAGATCCGCAAGCAGCTTATGCAGTCGCTAGACGCGTTCTTCGAGTTTTATCCCGAATTGTGACCGGTGGGACGGGCTAACGGTTTGGATTGGTCCCCGTCTTATCTTAGACATCTGGCGGCGGAGGCATCATCTTGGTTCAGGATCTACAATTCGCGCTGCGAACCCTGCTCAAGAATCCGGGGTTTGCGCTGGCGGCCGTGCTGGCGCTGGCTCTGGGAATCGGCGCCAACAGCGCCATGTTCAGTGTGATCGATGGAGTCCTGCTGCGCCAGCTTCCGTTCCCCGATTCCGAGCGACTGGTGAACGTCTGGGAGACTAATACTGTAAGAAACCTTCCGAAGTTCCCGGCGGCGCCGGCAAACTACACTGACTGGCGGAAGCAGAACCAGGTCTTCTCCGCGTTGGGATCCTACCAAGCCGCCACGTTCAATATAGTCACATCGGGGGGCGAACCGGAGCGCTACCTCGGCGCGATCTGCGACCGCGGTTTTTTCGATGTGCTCGGCATCCAGCCGAAGCTCGGGCGATTCTTCACCGCAGAGGAAGAGCCGCAAGGGCGCGATGGCGTCGTGATCTTGAGTTACTCCGTCTGGCGGCAGCGTTTCGGAGGCGACCCGAACATCATCGGAACGAATCTGGTGTTCGACAGCAAGCCGCGAACCGTGATCGCCGTGATGCCGGAGGGCTTCGAGTATCCGCCGGCGGCAACCATGTGGGCGCCGCTGGGGTTCGACAATCCGAACCGGGAACGCCGCGATCTGCACCGCCTGCGAGTCATAGCGCGCTTGAAGGACGGCGTCGGGCTGGAGCGCGCGCGCTCGGATTTTCACGCCATCGGCGCGCGGCTGGCCGCGGAGTACCCGTTCTTCAATAAGGACGCCGGCGTCGCGGTGAACCTCATCCTCGATGACACGGTGGGCGATCTTCGTCCGGCGCTCGCGATCCTGGTGGGTGCGGTGGCGTTCGTGCTGCTGATCGCGTGCGCCAACGTGGCCAATCTGCTGCTCGCCAAAGCTGCGGCGCGCCAGCGCGAGATCGCCATTCGCAATTCGCTCGGCGCCGGGCGGTCGCGGATCTTCCGCCAGATGCTCACCGAAAGCCTGCTGCTATCCGTCGCGGGCGGCGCCGCCGGGTTGCTGTTGGCCGACGCGACGTTGAGGGCGATGCTGGCGCTGGCTCCGGCGAATCTGCCGCGTCTCAACCAGGTATCGCTGGATTGGCGCGCGCTTGCGTTTACACTGGGCGTTTCCGTGCTGTGCGGCGTTCTGTTCGGATTCGCACCGGCCTGGCACGCTTCGCGCAGCGATCTGAACTCGCTGCTCAAGGAAGGCTCACGCGGCTCGGGGTCGCGCAGCCGGCTGCGCAGCGCGCTGATCGTCGGGCAGGTGGCCGCGGCGTTGATCTTGCTCGCGGGCGCCGGCCTGCTGATCCGCAGCTTTCATGAAATCGAGCACGTCGATGCGGGCTTCGATCCCCAGCACGTCATGACCATGCGGCTGGTGCCGTCGCTGACGAAATACCGTGGACATTCCGATCTGCAGGTCCAGTTTGCCAGGGGGATTCTGCGCCAGGTGGCCGCGCTCCCCGGCGTCAAGTCGGCCGGCATCGCGAGCGATGTTCCCCTGCTCGGCAATCCCATCTACATCATGCGCTTCGAGGGCTTTCCTCCGGTGACGCCCAGCCAGGCGCCCTTGGCCAACTATTTTTCGATCACGCCGGGCTTTTTCGAAACCATGGGCATGCGAGTGCTGCGCGGCCGCGGGATTTCGGAGCGCGACATCGCCGGAGCGCCGCTCGTGGCGGTGGTGAACCAGACGCTGGTGGACCGCTATTTTCCGGGGCAGAATCCCATCGGCAGGCGCCTTGAGATCGGCTTCGCCGTTCCGCCCAACTGGCGCGAGATCGTGGGTGTGGTGGCCGACGTGCGCAGCGCGGGCCTGGATCAGGACACGCCGGTGCAAGCCTACGTTTCATATTTTCAGCAGCCTGAGAGTCTCGCCATCGGCACTCCCTTGCCGATTACCGTGCTGGCCCGCACCGCCGGGAACGCGGCCGCGCAGGGTTCGGCGATGAAAGCAGCGATCCTGAACGTGGACCGCTCGCAGCCCATCTTCGCCGTGCAGCCGATGACGGACATCATCTCGCAGAACGTCGCCCAGCGGCGCTTCTCGCTGGTGCTGCTGGCGTTCTTCGCTGCGTCCGCGCTGTTCCTGGCCGCGCTGGGACTCTACGGCGTCATGTCGTACGTGGTCTCGCAACGAACTTCCGAGATCGGAATCCGCATGGCGCTGGGCGCGCGTCCCTCGCAGGTTCTGGCGCTGGTGGAGCGGCAGGGCATGCTGCTGGTGCTGGCCGGACTCGCGATCGGAATCGCCGGCGGCCTGCTATTAACGCGTTTGATGGCGTCGCTGCTGTTCCACGTCAGCCCCCGCGACCCGTTCGCGCTGCTGGCGGGCGCGGCTACGCTGGTCCTGGTGTCGCTGGTGGCTTGTTATCTTCCGGCACGCCGAGCCGCGCGCGTGGATCCGTTGATCGCGTTGCGATACGAATAGCAGGTGTGGGGCAGGCTTTCCAGCCTGCAGCCGCCTTTCCAGAGCGGCTCCTGGACTAGTGCTCTTCCGCTTCGAGGAACCGCTCCACCTCGATGGCCGCCATGCATCCCGCCCCCGCCGCCGTGATGGCCTGGCGATAGGAGCGATCCTGCACGTCGCCCGCATGGAACACGCCGGTGACGCTGGTGCGCGCACCGCCCTTGGACACGACGTAGCCGTCCGGGTCCAGCTCGATCTGGCCCTCGAACGGCTTGGTGTTGGGAATGTGGCCGATGGCCACGAAAAAACCGTCCACGTCGCGCACCCAGGTTTCGCCGGTCTTCAGGTTGCGCAGCTTGACCGAGGTAACCAGTTTCTCGCCAGGATCGTAGATGTCCTCCACCACCGTGTTCAGCAGGAACTGGATCTTCGGATTGTTGCGCGCGCGCTCCAGCATGATCTTGGAAGCGCGGAATGCATCCCGGCGATGCACCAGCGCCACTTCCTCGCCGAAGCGCGTGAGGAAATTGGCTTCTTCCATGGCCGAGTCGCCCCCGCCGATCACCATGATCTTCTTGCCGCGATAGAAGAACCCGTCGCAGGTGGCGCAGGAGCTGACGCCGTGGCCGATCAGCTTCTGCTCGTTGGGCAGATTCAGCCAGCGCGCCGAAGCGCCGGACGCGATGATCACCGTGCGCGCTTCGTGCCACTCGTTGTCGATCTTCAGCCGGAACGGGCGCTTGGAAAGATCCGCCGCCACCACGGTGCCGTGCAGATACTCGGCGCCGAAATGCTCGGCCTGCTTCTTGATGTTCTCCACCAGGACCGGCCCGTCGATGCCTTCGGGAAAGCCCGGAAAATTCTCCACCAGCGTGGTGAGCGAAAGCTGGCCGCCCGGTTCGTGGCCCGCCACCACCAGCGGCTTCAGATTGGCGCGCGCGGTGTACAGCGCGGCGGTGTTTCCGGCGCAGCCGGAGCCTATAACAATGACATCACGCATGGGAAATTACATGCTATCAGACGCGAAAAGCGGCGTCCGGGATTCATCGGTTTCTTAGCGGAACAGCAACTGCGCGTAGTCGTGCAGATAATGACGCCAGTTGATCCAGGTGTGGCCGCCTTCGGTGACGTGGAACTCGTGCTGGATGCCTTTGGCGGTGAGGAGTTGATCCAGGTTCTTGGCGCTCTCGCCCACCAGCGCGTCGTTTTCGCCCACCGCCAGCCAGAAGACTTTCAATTCCTTGTTGGTCTTGGAGGCGTTGTCAAGAAACGCTGCGTTGTCCTGTTCGAAGCCGGCGGTTGACTCCCGGCCGACGCCCATGCTCCACACGCCGGCATAGGCGAACTTGTCGAGATTGGACGGCAGCACGCGCAAGGTCTGCGCCCCGCCCATGGACAGGCCCGCGATGGCGCGATTGTCGCGATTGGCGATCACGCGGTAATTCTTTTCAACGTACGGGATGACATTCTTCAGCAGCTCATCCGCGAACCGGCCGGCCTGGAAGGCGGGTCCTTTGTCGGAAGGCGGCATGCTGCCGTTCGGCATCACCACGATCATCGGCTTGGCCTTTTTCTCCGCCAGCAGATTGTCCAGGATGAATCCCGCGCGGCCGATGGTGCTCCAGCCCGAATCGTCGTCACCCGCGCCATGGAGCAGATAGAACACCGGATACTTCGCGTTGCCGCTCTCGTAGCCCGGCGGCGTATAGACGTGCATGCTGCGCATGGTGTCGAGCGTGCTGGACTGATACCAGACGATGCGCACTTCCCCGTGCGGAACCGGGCGCGTCTCCTCGTAGGCGGCGTCGTCGCCCGGCACCTCGAACATGTTGCTCAGGCTCGTGACGCCCGGCTTCACCCAGGCGTTCTTGGGATCGAGGGTGCGCACGCCGTCCACCGAGAACGAGTAGCTGTAGAAATCGGGCACGAACGGACCCAGCGTGATGGACCAGACGCCGTCGTCGGCTTTTTCCAGCGGACCCGCTTTGGCGCGTCCGTGAGTAATCCAGTCACCCGTGATCGCGACTTCGCTGGCCTTGGGAGCATAGATGCGGAAAGTCACCTGGCGGTCCGGCAAAACCTCGGGCGATTTCAAAGTGTCGTTGGGAGTGGGCGTCCGTGCCTGTCGCTGGGCCGCGGCCGGCAGGCTCAGGATCGACGCGAGCGCGATCAACCCGGCGGCGCTTCGGAAGTTCAGCATCGCTTTATGTTACGAGATATTGGCGCCGGCAAGCCGCAAACGCCCTCTCTCATGGAGCAGCACGATTTCCCAAGTGGTGACGGGAGATATCCAGAGTTCGTTTCGCGGATCGTTGATCGCGCGAGCCACGCGGCGTGTCAGCCGATCCAGGTCCGCCACGCTCCATACCCAGATGTGCGTGTCGAGCAGGAGCCTCATTTCCGCCCAGCATCCCACTCGTCTTCACTGGAGATTGGGCCCACGATATCTCCGATGATCTCGGCGGTCCCCGCCATGGATCCCAACCAACTGGAGCGGCGCTTTGGTTCCGATGGAGGCACTACTTCCGCCAAAGGGACGCCAAACCGCGTCACGAGCACGGGCTTGCGCGTCTTGCGAACGCGTTCCAGCACCGACAGGCACTTTGCTTTGAACTTGGAAGCCGCGATCTGCTCCGCTTCATGAACCGGAGCCTTCATTGCTTTAATCTACCAGGGTCAAAGACCATGGTAGACGGCTGGGCGACGCCCAGAACCAATGGCGCTAGCGCTTCTCCGGCAGCGCGAACACGTACAGCGCGTTGCCGTTGCCGGGATGATGGATATCGGACGCGATGGTCCCCGGCACCACGCGCGGGCTGCCTCCGCCCAATCCAGTGGACACTGCGATGTACTGCCTACCGCCCGCGCTGAACGACACGGGAAAACCTTGCACCGAGGTGGGCAGGCGCGTCTGCCATAGCACCGCGCCGGTCTTCGCGTCGATCGCTTTGAAGACGCGGTCCAGATCGCCGACGAACGCCACGCCGCCGGCGGTGGAAAGCACGGCCGTCAAGAACGGAGCGCGCTGCTCGATCTTCCACAGCTCCTTCATGGTCCTGACATCGTACGCCGCCAGCTTGCCGACCTTGCCATCGGTCCCCGGCATTTCGAAGAAGCGGCGGTTGGCGGAAGTGCCGCCCGAGCCTTCCTTGGGCTCGGTCTTGCGCCCGTACATCTCCATGCAGCTCTGGCTCAGCGGAATGATGAGCTGCGCGGCGGGCGGGTAGTAGCTCATGGCCTGCCAGTTGTGGCCGCCCTCAGTGGAAGGACACGAACCTACCCATTCTTCCGGGCGCTGCTCGATGATCTCGCTGCGGTAGTGCACCTCGCCGGTCTGTTTGTCGATGCTGTCGTAGACGTTCTGGAAGACGGTCTCTTTGTAGTCGATGAATTTTCCTGTCTTGCGATCGAGCTTCCACAGGATGCCGGACTTGCCGATGCTGAACACCAGGTTCTGGCCGCCGGAGTCGACCAGCACGCGCTCGAAGACTTCATCGAGGTCCAGCGATTCGCCGGGCACGTGCTGGAAATACCAGGCCAGCGATCCGTCGGCCGGTCGCAGCGCCAGCGTCGAAGCCGTGTAGAGCGCCTTGTCGTTGGTCCCGCGGATGGAGCGCATCCACGGCTTGGCCTGCGCCACGCCCCAATAGGTGAGATCGAGCGTGGGATCGTAGCTGCCGGTGATCCAGGTGTCGCCGCCCGCGCGCAGCAGGTTCGGGAGCTTACCCCAGGTATCGCCGCCGGGTCGGCCTTCGCGGGCCACGGTTTCGAATTTCCAGAGCTGCTTGCCGGTCTGCGCGTCGTACGCGCTGATGTAGCAGCCGGTTTCCTTATAGCGATCGCAGCCGCCCATCCCCTGGATCACTTTGCCCGAGACGATCAGTGGTCCGCTGGTGTTGCCGTAGCCTTTGGCGGGATCGGCGATGCGGGTTTCCCACACCACCTTGCCGGTGCGCGCGTCGAGCGCCAGCAAGCGCACGTCGGTGGTGGCGAGGTAGACCTTGTCCTGATAGATCGCGAGACTCCGGATGGCGCCTTGTCCGTTCGAAAGCAGCGGGCCAACGCGATTCTCCCAGATCAGCTCGCCCGTGCGCGCATCCAGCGCCTGCACGATGTTGCCGACGTTGGCGAGATACATGACGCCGTTGTGGACGATGGGCGTGGGTTCGTTGGAGCCGACGCCGTCGTTCATCGCCCAGGACCAGGCCAGCTGCAGGTCCTTCACGTTGGCGGCGTTGATGGCGGTGAGCGGGCTGTGGCTCCAGGCCTGGTAATTGCGCCGGATCATGAGCCAGTCGCCGGGATCGGGATTGCGTAGCATCGCGTCGGTGACCGGGACGTAGTTCTTCACTTCGCCGGTAACGGTGAGGCCGGTGGGACCGGCGGCGGCCGCGCCTCTCCCGCCACGGCCGCCGGCTGGCTGCGCGGCTGGGGGGCGTCCGGTGGCGATCGAGCGAATCGGGAAAGTCGCGGATGCTGTCAGAGCCAGGTTCGCCGGCGCGGCGCCGTTGGCCGTCAGGATGAATGCCGCGAGGTTAGCCGAGGCTTCCTCGCTCAGGCTGCCAGGACTCGCGGGCGGCATCGTGGTCTGGATGGTGGTGATCAACTCGCGCGCGGTGCGTCCACCCCAGGCGGCCATGAAATTGGATCCGGCGAGCTGCGGGCCTTCGCCGCCCCCGAGATCCTGAGCGTGGCAACTAGAGCAGCGCGCTTGATACGTCGTGCGTCCCGCTTCGGCCTGCTGCGCGGTCTGAGAGAGGAGCGCGACGCTTGCGGCGAATGTCAGCGTTAGAATTGATCCGGCCTTCATTGGTAACCTCCGCGACGATCGGCGGCGGTCTAAGTGGTTGCCGATCATTGAAGGCTATTGTGGCATACGAGGAAGCAGCCGGAAATGATCAAGACGACCGCGGTGTCGTCGCGAATCGTCTTGGGATAAGATGCACGGATATGTCCATGTCATGCAGCTCGACGCTTTTGCTTTTGATGATTCTGGCTTGCTCGGTGTCCGGGCAGAAGCCATCCAGCGCGGCGGGAACGGTCGCCGAGGTGCGGGCATTCGAAAAAAAGATGGAAGCAGCCGTCGTGCGCGGTGACGTGGCCTATCTCGATCGAGTTTGCGCAAGCGACTTCAGCTTCACTCATGGGGACGGCTGGGTCACGGGTGGCCGGCCGCTCAGAGTCGAGAACAAGGCCCAATGGCTGGAGTCGGTGAGCAAACAACCCTACCTGGCGCGCGACCTCGACTCGGTCCAGGTCGAGTTGCATGGGGATGTTGCGATCACGTATGGAATGTACCGCGCGCGAAACAAAACGGCGGATCCCCAGCGGAGCGAATTCACAGTGTGGTTCGAGCGGGTGTATGCGCGGCGTGGCGGTCAGTGGCAGTTCCTGTCGCATCGCACCGTGCATGGTCCGATCTACGGGAATTAGGTAAAGCTTCACTTCGTTCACAAGAGTGTGAACGCGGCACGCACGAATGCGTGCGCCACGGCTAGAGGCGCGCAGCGATGGTGAGGACGCCGGAGCGGACCACTTCGTTGGTGATGAGCGCGCACACGTAGGCCAGAGCGGTCATGTAGGCGAACTGCGCGGCCGGCCATTTCCAGCCTCCGGTCTCGCGACGCACCACCGCGATGGTGGACATGCACTGCATGGCGAAGGCAAAGAAGATGAGCAGCGCTACTGCGCCGCCCGGGGTCAGCTCGCTTTGGAGCGCCTGCCGGAGTCCGGCGGATTCCTCGGTGCCCTCGACGGAGTAGATGGTTCCGAGCGTGCCGACGATCACCTCGCGTGCCGCGAGCGAGCTGATCAGGCCGATGCCGATCTTCCAGTTGAAACCGAGCGGCTTGATCACCGGTTCCACGGAGTGGCCGATCATGCCCGCGAAACTGTCGCCGATTGCCGGAGCTTTTCCGTTCTGGAGAGGCAGGTGCAACATCAGCCACAGCACCACGGCCACCAGCAGGATCACGGTTCCGGCGCGCCGCAGGAAAATCTTGGAGCGGTCGTAGAGCCGCAGGCCCAGGGAGCGCAGAGTGGGCATGCGGTAAGGCGGCATTTCCAGCATGAACGGCGTGCGCTCGCTCTTCAAGATTGAGGACTTCAACAACCGCGCGGTCCCGATGGCCGCGACGAACCCGAGTACGTACAGCCCGAGCAGCGCGCCGGCTTGCGTTCCGAGCAGCGGTCCCAGCAGGTGATGCTCGGGGATGAATGCCGCGATGATCAGCGTGTAGACCGGCAGACGCGCCGAACAAGTCATCAGCGGCGCGATCAGAATGGTGGCCAGGCGATCGCGCTTGCTCTCGATGGTGCGCGTCGCCATGATGGCGGGAACCGCGCAAGCGTAGGCCGAGAGCAGCGGAATAAAGGATTTTCCCTGCAGGCCGAACTTGGCCATGGTGCGATCCGCGATCAGCGCGGCGCGGGCCAGGTAGCCCGAGTCTTCCAGGATCCCGATGAACAGGAACAGCAGCAGAATCTGGGGCAGGAACACGATCACCGATCCGACGCCGTGCCAGACGCCATCCACCAGCAAAGAGCGGAACACCGAGGGCGGCATGGTGTCGGTGATCCATTGGCCGGAGACCTGGATCATGGCCTGCAGGCCGTCCATCAGGGGCTTGGCCAGGCTGAAAATGGTTTGAAACACGCCCGCCACCACCACGACGAAGATCGCGAGACCCGCGATGGGATGCAGGAACACCGCATCCAAGCGGCGCGTCCACAGCGGCGGAGCAGGGGCTTGATAGGCGGCGCCTGTGCCCACTTGATGCGCCCACTGGCGGCAGCGCGGGATGTCCTGCAGCACCGGCAGCTCGACCTTGGGAGCCGCCAGCGAAGTGGTTCCGGCGGCGGTGCCTTCCATGAACTGAAAAACCTTTTCGACGCCGTCGCCCTTGGCCGCGCTGATCAGCGCGACGGGCGCGCCGAGTTCGCTGGCCAGCTCCGCGGTGTCCACTTTTCCGCCGCGGCTGTGGAGATCGTCGGCCATGTTCAGGATCACCAGCGTCGGCAGCTTCAGGCTGAGGATCGGCGCTGCGAGCACCAGGTGGCGGCCCAGGTTAGTGCAGTCCAGAATCAGCAGCACGGCATCCGGCTTGGGAATGCCTTTCATCTGGCCTGCCAGGACGTCGCGAGTAACCTGTTCGTCTTCCGATCTGGGGCTCAGGCTGTACACGCCCGGCAGGTCGACCATGATGACCTCGCGGTCGGTCTTGGTTCGAGCGCGCCCGATGCGTTGTTCCACCGTAACGCCCGGAAAATTGGCCACCTTCTGGCGCAGGCCGGTGAGGCGATTAAATAATGTCGATTTGCCGGAGTTGGGCGGCCCGATGATGGCCACCACGTGCGGGGGCAGAGCCTTGCGAGAGCGGGGAGGTCCCGCCGCAACCGCACAACCCGCGCAACCGTGGCAATCGCTCATAGCTTGTGAGTTTTCGCCGCGCCTTTGGAGGGCGGGCGCAAGATGAGGCGGGCCGCGGTCTCACGCCGCAGCGCCACTTCCGATCCATCCACGCGATAGACGCGCGGTTCTCCTCCCGGCGCGCTGCGAGCCGGCACGATGACGTGGCCGGGCAGAAAGCCGAGTTCCATGAGGCGGCGGGCGATATCTTCGGGAAGATCCAGGCGGTCCAGGACTCCAGCTTCCCCTTGGGGCAAGTGTGCGAGCGTTTGGGGTGTCATTGCGCCATTTTGCGCGCCATTCAGTTCCTTGTTGACACTCAGTTGCATCATGGGATCAGTATTCGTGGATCTCTTAAGCACGTCAAGGTCCTGGGCCAATGGTCTTGCACCTACAGTATAGCGGACCTTTTCAGTCCTAGATACGCCCGGAACAAGAAAATTTGACATAAGCTATATTGACACAACAACGCTCATATTTTATACTATAGGTGTAGTAAAGATCTGAGGAGGACAAACAGTCATGCCTATCGTTAAATACAACCCCTTCGCCGGTTTTGAGGACTTCCCAACCGGGCTACGAGTCTTCGAGGATACCGTGAATCGCCTGTTGAGCGACCAGGGAAGTGCCCGTCCGTGGGCTCCAGCCGTCGATATCCTGGAGACGGAGAACGAGTTAGTACTCAAGGCCGACATTCCCGGCGTGGAAATGAAGGACGTTGACATCCAGATCGAGAATGGAACCCTCACCCTCAAGGGCGAGCGGAAGTTCGAGCGCGACGAGAAGAACAAGGGCTTCCATCGGATGGAGCGGAGCTATGGGTCATTTGTCCGCTACTTCACGTTGCCGGAAACGGTGGATACCGAACACGTGCACGCCGAATACAATGGCGGCGTGTTGACGGTGACGCTCCCCAAGAAGGAGATCGCCAAGCCGAAATTCATCAAAGTGCAAGTCAGTAACAACTGAGACCGGCAGAGTGCGGGGGCGGTGCATCGCGTGCCGCCCCTTTTTTATTGGAACTTCGAGTTCCGGCGCGATAATCAAATTAGTTGGACGACAACCACACCTTATGAACGGACTGAAGACGGCCCTGCTGCTGGGAATCCTGAGCGGTCTACTGCTGTTTGGCGGCGAGATTCTGGGCGGGCGCAACGGATTGTACATGGCGCTCGCCATCGCCGTGGCCATGAACTTCTTCGGCTACTTTTTCTCCGACAAGATGGCGCTATCGATGTACGCCGCGCAGCCCGTGACGCCCAGCGAGAACCCGGAAGTTTATGCGCGCGTGTTTCCGCTGGTCCAGAGCCTCACGCAGCGCATGTGCCTGCCGATGCCCAAGCTGTGGCTGATCCCGGACGAATCGCCCAACGCCTTCGCCACGGGCCGCAATCCCGAGCACGCCTCGGTTGCCTTCACCGCCGGAGTGTTGCGCCTGATGAGCGATTCGGAACTGGAAGGCGTGGTGGCGCACGAGCTGGGGCATGTGAAGAACCGCGACATCCTGACCAGCTCGGTGGCGGCCACCATCGCGGCGGCGATCACCTTTCTCGCGCGCATGGCGTTCTGGTTTGGCGGCAGCCGCGATGACGAGGACGAGCGCGGTAACGCCTGGGCGGGCATCATCATGCTGATCCTGGCGCCCATCGCGGCCATGTTGATCCAGATGGCCATCTCGCGCACGCGCGAATACGCAGCCGATGAGACCTCGGCGCACGTCACGCACAATCCCAACGAGCTGATTTCGGCGCTCTCGAAACTGGAAAGCTGGTCCAAGCGCATTCCCATGGCGGACGTGAACCCGGCCACCGCGCACCTGTTCATCATCAAGCCTTTCTCCGGCGACACCATGATGCGGCTGTTCTCCACCCATCCCTCCACTGAGGACCGCATCGCGCGCCTGGAAGCGATGAAGCGCTAGGCCGGCCGCGGCCGCGCTCAGTACACTGGAGCTTGCACACCGTCCGCGTCAATCGAAAGGCCGCTCTTCGTGTCGCCTCCGGCCATCCCTGGATCTTCGCCAGCGACCTGCTCGATCGCGGCGACGCGCTGGCCGGCGAGAGCGTTCTGGTGGTCGATCCCAAGGGAGCCGCGCTGGGCGTGGCGCACTACAGCGATTCGTCGCAGATCTCGCTGCGCCTGCTGACCGATCGCGTGGAGACCATCGACCGTGCGTTCTATCTCGGCCGCATCGCCCGTGCCGAAGCCTACCGCCGGCGCGTGGTGGAAGGCTCCAACGCCTATCGCCTGGTGCACGCGGAAGCCGACCTGCTGCCCGGCCTGGTGATCGACCGCTACGCGGACTACTTCACCTTGCAGACGCTCGATCAGGGCATGGACCGCTCCAAGGCCGATATTGTGAGCTGCCTGGAGGAACTGTTCGCGCCGTGCGGCATCGTCGAACGCAACGACGTCGCGGTGCGCAAGCGTGAGTCATTGCCGCTAGTGTCGGGCCTGGTGGCGGGCGAAGTCCCCGAGGCCGTGGTCATCGAGATGAACGGTCTCAAGCTGCTCGCCGATCTGGTGCACGGCCAGAAGACCGGAACCTATCTCGACCAGCGCGAGAATTACGTGGCGGCGGCGCGCTATGCCCGCGGCCGGGCGCTGGATTGTTTCACCTCCACGGGCGGGTTTGCGCTGCACCTGGCCACCAAGTGCGACTCAGTGGAGGCCGTGGACAGCTCGGCCGCGAGCCTCGAGATCGCCCGGCGCAACCGGGAGGCGAATGGAATTCAAAACCTCGAGTTCCGCGAGGCGGACGTGTTCGATCTGCTAGGCGGGCACGTGTCGGCCCGGCGCCGCTTCGACCTGGTGGTGCTGGATCCGCCCGCGTTCGCAAAGTCGCGCTCGAACTTGGAGGCGGCCGTCCGCGGATACAAGGAGATCAACCGCCGGGCGCTCGAACTGCTGGCCTCGGGCGGGGTACTGGTCACCTGCTCCTGCTCGCATCACCTGAGCGAGGCGGCGCTGCTCGAGATCGTGGCCGCGGCGTCGCTCGACACCCACCGCAAGCTGCGCGTGCTGGAGCGCCGCACCCAGGCCCAGGACCATCCCGTCTTACTGACGGTACCCGAGACGATGTACTTGAAGTGCCTGATCCTGGAAGTGCTGTGAGCGGCTAAATCACCTTACTTAAGTACAGAAACGCCGCAGGCGCGGGCCAGCTCCGCCGATAAATCCAGATGAATGACATCCCCTCGATGGCCCTTTTTGTACGCACTCCTAGCGCTGCCCCTGCTGGTTGGACCGGCGGCTGCGCAGGTACTCACTAGACGGTCCGGCGACACCGCCGACTTTCGGGCCGTTCGTCCCACCGAGCGCATCGCGCGCGCGATCGACGACGGCGTTACGGTGGCGCGCTCCGGCAACCGGCATCCGCTGGCGCGGGCCGAGTTCGACGCAGGGCCTGCTCCGGCCGACACGCGGATGGATCGCATGACGCTGGTGCTCCAGCCGGACGCCGCGCAGCAGCAGGCGCTGGAGGCTTTACTGGCAGCGCAGCAGGATCCGCAATCGCCCGAATATCACAGATGGCTGACGCCGGAAGATTTCGGCCAGCGCTTTGGCGCGGCCCAGCGCGACATCGAGCGCGTGGTGGCATGGCTCGAGTCGCATGGGTTCCAGGTGGAGCCGGTGGCCGCATCGGGACGCCAGATCGTCTTCAGCGGCACGGCGGCTCAGGTGCAGGGGGCGTTTCATACCGAGGTGCATTTTTACGATTTCAACGGGCAGCGGCACTACGCCAATGCCACGGACCCGCGCATACCGGAAGCCTTGGCCGAGGTGGTGGGCGGCGTGGTCTCACTGCACGATTTCCATTCCGCGCCGATGCACCACGTTCATGCCGCGGCACTAGCAACTCCCCAGTACACTTCGGGCGGCTCGCACTACATGTCGCCGGCCGATTTCGCGACCATCTACGACGTCGCGGGCCTGTACTCGCAAGCCATCGATGGAAGCGGGCAGTCCATCGCGGTGGCCGGCCGCAGCAATTTGAAGCTTACGGACGTGCAGGCGTTCCGCGGCACTTTTGGTCTGGCCGCCAACAATCCCACGGTGATTCTCAACGGGCCCGATCCGGGCATCGTTTCGACGGACGAGCAGGGCGAAGCCACGCTGGACGTGGAATGGGCCGGCGCGGTGGCCAAGAACGCGTCGGTTCAGTTCGTGGTCTCGGCGTCCACCAATTCGAGCGACGGCGTTGCGCTCTCATCGCAATACATCGTGAATCACAACCTGGCACCGGTGATGAGCCTGAGTTTCGGGGCTTGCGAGGCGGTGATGGGGACGTCGGGCAATCAATTCTGGAACACGCTGTGGCAGCAAGCGGCGGCGCAAGGCATAACGGTTCTGGTTGCCTCCGGTGACAGCGGAGCGGCGGGCTGCGACAGTCCTACGTCCTCGAGCGCCACCGGCGGAGCAGGCGTGAGCGGTCTTTGCTCCCCGCCCTATAGCACCTGCGTGGGAGGCACGCAGTTCGCCGACACGTCCAACCCCAGCGCTTACTGGTCGGCTTCGAACGCCGGCAACTTCGCTTCGGCGCTCAGCTATATCCCGGAGGCCGCTTGGAACTCGAGCGGGCCGGGCCTGGGGCTGTGGGCGGGAGGCGGCGGCGCGAGCCAGGTTTATACCAAACCATCCTGGCAGAGCGGCCCGGGCGTGCCTGCGGACGGCCACCGCGATGTGCCGGACGTCTCGCTGAACAGTTCCACTCACGACGGTTACCTGGTCGCGTTGAACGGCCAGTTCTATGTGTTCGGGGGGACCTCCGCCTCGACGCCCTCGCTGGCCGGACTGATGGCGCTAGTGGCGCAGCGATCCGCGGCGCGGCTGGGCAATGCCAATCCGGTGTTGTACGCGCTAGCGGCCAAGCAGGCCAACGCGGGCGCGGCCGTGTTTCATGACACCACCGCGGGAAACAACTCGGTACCCGGCCAAACCGGTTTCACTGCCGGCGCCGGATACGATCTGGCCACCGGCCTGGGATCGGTGGACACGCTCCAATTGGTGAATCATTGGAGCGACTCGACCGTGCCCACACCCGCACTGCAGTTGAGCGAGAGCGGCGGGTCCGTTTCGGTCACGCAGGGTTCGAGCAACTCGGTGACCCTGACCGTCGCGGTGAGCGGCGGCTTCAACTCGGCGGTGGCGTTCTCAACCAGCGCGTTGCCCTCCGGCTTGACGGCCAGCTTTTCGCCCGCGAGTCTGGCAGCGCCAGGCTCCGGATCGTCGACGCTGAAGGTGAGCGCGGCTTCGGGCGTTGCCTCCGGCACCTACAATCTGACCGTGACGGCGACGGGTGGAGGCCTCTCGCAATCGGCTCCGCTGTCGGTCTCGGTTCAGCCGAATTGCACATACAGCATCAGTCCGGCCAGCGCGAGCGTGACGGCCAGCGCGGGAAGCTACTCGTTCAACGTCACGACGCAGACCGGCTGTACATGGAACGCAACCACCGCGACCAACTGGATCACGCTCGGCAGTCCCACGTCCGGAAACGGCAGCGGCAAGGTGAACTACTCGGTGGCGTTGAACAATTCGACCTCGCAGAGAACCGGCAGCATCGGCGTCGCCGGGCTCAGCCTGGCCGTGACGCAGGCCGCGGCCAGCGCGGTGTTCTCGCTGAATCCGACGGCGGCCAGCTTCCCGTCCGCCGGCGGCAACGGCAGCGTCGCGATCAGCGCGAATCCGTCCACCGCTTCCTGGACGGCCGCCAGCAACGCGAGCTGGATCACGATCACCAGCGCCAAGGCCGGCGCCGGATCAGGCCCCTTGACCTATTCGGTGGGGGCGAACACTTCCACTTCAACACGCACCGGGACCCTGACCATCGCCGGGATCACTTTCACGGTGAGCCAGGCGGCCTCGGCGAGTTGCAGCTACAGCGTCAGTCTGAGCCCGGTGAAGTCGGGTCGCAATGGCGTTACTGGATCGATCGCCGTGACTACATCGGCCGGTTGCCACTGGACCGCGGTGAGCAACACGTCGTGGATCACGATCACTTCGGGATCGAGCGGCACTGGAAACGGAACGGCTTTCTACCAGGCGACCTCCAATACGACCAGCAGCAGCCGTGCGGGAACCATGACCGTCGCGGGCTACACCATCACCCTGACGGAGGCTCCAGGGCGCTAATAGTCTGCTGCAGAGCCCGTAACTGGATCGCTCCCTTATGGTCGCGGCTCGGCCAAGTGCGTGGCTGCGCATCCGAGCCGCGTGCGTCAGCAAGCGGTTTGACGGTTATTGCAGCGCCTGATTCTCGCTGACCGCCGCATCCGGCACGTCTGTGATATAGTTGCCGGACAAGGAAGGCGGCAACATGAGCAAACGAGGAACTTCACGGCGCTCCGTCCTGGTCGGCTCCGCCTCGGGCCTGGGATCGGCCTGGATCGCAACGCACTGGTCCGGAATCCTGGAAGCGCAGGAGCATGCGAAGAAGGCCGCGCGGCCGGGCGCGTCCGCCAAGCTGGCATTCTTTTCGCCGGAACAAGCCCTCGAAATTGAAGCCGTCACGGCGCAGATCATTCCCACCGACGGCACGCCTGGGGCGCGCGAAGCCGGAAGCATCCATTTCATCGATCGCGCGCTCGCCACCTTCGACCGCGACAAGCAGCCGGTCTACACCCAGGGTCTCAAGGACCTCGAGGCCAAAACACGCGAGCTGTTTCAGGGTCAGGAAAAATTTTCGAGCCTGACGCCCGCGCAACAGGTGCAACTGCTCAAGTCCATCGAACGAACGCCGTTCTTCGCACAGGTGCGGACGCACACCGTAGTGGGATTCTTCGCCAACCCCGAATACGGCGGCAACGCGGGCGAGGTGGGCTGGAAGCTGATCGGGTTCGAGGACAAGTTCAACTATCAGCCGCCCTTCGGTTATTACGACCGCAACAAGCAGGGCTGACACGGAAAGGCGGGTCGAAGCCAATGACGAAATTCAAGCCAACGACTCAGGTCGATTTTGTGGTGATCGGCGCGGGCGGCGCCGGCGGCGTGATGGCCAAGGAGCTGTCCACGGCCGGCTTCCAGGTAGTGGTGCTGGAGCAAGGGCCGTACTTGCGCGAAAAGGATTTCCAGCTTGACGAGCTGAGGATCCGCAACACGCCGGCGCTGGTGAACGATCACGCGCTGCAACCCAACACCTTCCGCAAGACCGAGCAGGAGAAGGCCGTGCTCGCTCCGGCTATCAGCTATGGCCGCTGCGTGGGCGGCGGGACGGTGCACTACACCGCCACGCATTGGCGCTTCCGCGAAATCGATTTCGTCGAGCGCACCCGGTTGGGACCGATTTCAGGAACGGGCTTCGCCGATTGGCCCGTCACCTATGCCGACCTGGAACCTTATTACACCAAAGCCGAGTGGGACATGGGTTATTCGGGACTGGGCGGCGCCAATCCGTTTGAATCCCCGCGGTCGAAGCCCTACCCGTTGCCGCCGATGCCGATGAAATCGTCGGGCATACTGCTGGACCATGCCGCGCAAAAACTGGGGCTGCATACAGCGCCGGTGCCCGTGGCGATTCTGTCGCAGCCGTACAAGGGCCGCCAGGGATGTGTGCATTGCGGCTTCTGCGAGTGGTTCGGATGCAAGGTGGGCGCCAAGTCGAGTTCGCTCTCCGCGCTTTTTCCAGCGGCCGAGAAGACCGGCCGCTGCGAGATCCGCGCCAATTCTTACGTGCGCGAGATCTCCACCGACAAGAGCGGCCGGGTGACCGGCGTGGTTTATTTCGACGAGCAGAAGAAGGAAGTTGTGCAGAAAGCGAAAGCGGTGGTCCTGTGCGCCAACGGGTCGGAAACGCCCCGTCTGCTGCTGCTGTCGAAGTCGAACCTGTTCCCGAACGGCCTGGCGAATTCGAGCGGAGTGGTCGGGAAATACCTGATGTGGGGCAGCAACGCCAGTGCGCACGGTATTTTCGAGCATCCGCTGAACGAGTTCAAGAGCGTGCAGGCCACGCGCTCGATCGAAGATTTCTACGAGTCCGATCCCAAGCGCGGCTTCTATGGCGGCGGCCGGATCGATGCGCGCTACGGATTCATGGGTCCTATCAGTTTTGCGCTGACGGGATTGCCTCCGGACGCGCCGCGCTGGGGATCCGGCTTCAAGCAGGCGTGCCAGGAATTTACGCGGACCATGGCGCTGCAGGCCTTTGCGACGTCGCTGCCGCTCGAAACCAATAACATTACTCTCGACCCGGACGTGAAGGACGCCTGGGGACTGCCGGCCATGCGCGTCACTTATAAGGACCATCCGGACGGCATCAAGACCAAGGAGTTCTTCCGGGAGCGCGCTCTGGAAATCCTGGACGCGGCGGGCGCCATCAAGAAATGGGCCGGTCCGGTGGGCGAAACGCGCTCGGGCGGGCATCTCATGGGTACCTGCCGCATGGGGAACGATCCCAAGACTTCAGTGGTGGACAAGTTCAACCGCGCCCATGACGTTCCCAACCTATTTATCGTGGATGGAAGCAGCTTCGTCACCAGCGGGCGGAATCACCCCACCTGCACGATCGAGGCGCTGGCGTACCGCGCGGCCGAGAACATTGCCCGCTTGGCGAAGAGCGGAAGCTTGAAGGCGCCGGTCCGCTCCTAACCCGTCATCCAGCAGACACCCTACGACCGAAACAGATTTGTCATTCTGATCGTCTATACTCGTTGCAGCCTCAAGATTAGAAACAGACTCCCGAAAACCGGAAGCCAGGAGATGCTCATGTTCCAACAACACGTCAAAGGGTTTCGTCCCGAAAAAATTCTTACTGCGGCCGCCGCAGTCCTTTTCTTCAGCGTTTGCCAGACAGCCCCCGCCGCCACCGTATGCGTCAATCCGACGGGCGCTTCTGGATGTCAGCCCACGATTAGCAAAGCTGTCGCCGCGGCGGCGGCCGGAGACACAATTCAGGTAGCCGCCGGCACGTACAAGGAAAACGTCGTCATCAAAGCGCCGCTTGCGCTGATCGGCGCCGGAAGCGCGACCACGACTATCGACGCCACCGGCCTCCCCAACGGCGTTACCGTAGATGGCTCCGGCGCGGCCGGTCTTGGCAACATCGTGATCTCAGGATTCACCGTCCAGAACGCCAACTTCCAAGGCATCCTGGTGGAGAACGCATCCGCCGTAACGATTTGGAACAACCAGATACTCAACAACAACAAGAGCCTGAATGTTTCAGGCAGCCTGCCCACCTGTCCCGGACTGCCCGATGCTTTAAAGGCCGGTGAGGACGAGGATTGCGGCGAAGGACTCCATTTGACCGGAGTGGATCACGCGGTGGTGTCGAACAATGTCATTCAAAACAACTCCGGCGGCATTCTGATTTCCGACGACCTCGGGCCGATTCACGACATCGTGATCACCGGGAACCTGGTGAACGGCAACTCGCTGGATTGCGGAATCACGCTCGCCTCTCACAGCGGAATGGGCGTGTATCACAACACGATTTCCGGAAACACGTCGACGAACAATGGAAAGAAAGCGCCGGGCGCGGGCGCGGGCGTGGGCATTTTTGCTCCAGGACCCGGAAGCAAGGCTTACAGCAACGTGGTTGTCAACAACGTACTCACTGGAAACGGCCTGCCGGGCGTGACGATGCACAATCATGCCGCGCCTCCGGGAGCGCCTCCCGTGAATTTCAATGACAATGTCATCATCGGCAACGTCATTTCCAGCAACGCGGCCGACACTGAGGATGCCGCTACGCCCGGTCCTGCTGGGATCAACATCTACAGCGTGGCGCCGATGAGCGGCACGATCGTTACTCAGAACACGATCAGCCAGGAGACCGTGGACCTGGCGGTCAACGCCCCCGGGCCGCTGGTTGCGACGCTCAACAACTTCCTGGATTCGGTGGGCATCAACAGCAGCGGCGTGGGCACGGTGAACGCTACGCAGAACTGGTGGCGTTGCCCCGGTGGCCCGGGTACGGGGGGATGCGCGATCGCGAGGGGTACGGGCGTGACCTTCACGCCGGTTCTCACCAGCTCTTTCACCGGCACGCTGCTTCCCGCGGCGCCCGGCAGCGGTACGACTCCCGGCAACGCCGGTGTCACGATCGTAGTCACCCTGGGAGGCGTAACCGCAGCCAACAATACTTTCCAGGCGAATACGAACCAGTTGATTCTGGATGCGTCCCAGTCGAAGTCCTCGAACCCGGGCGCTCTGTCCTATTCCTGGTCGCCGTCGCCTGGATTCCCGTTAGTGGGCGGAATCATTGGCGCGAATACCGCGACGCCGACGTTCCAGCTCGGGCTTCCGTCAACATACCAGTTCACGTTGACGGTAACGGATTCGACGGGAGCGCAAGCTACCACCACCGTCACCGTGCAGTACATTTGAGCCAAGCTGCCGGCGCCTGAGGCGCAACCAACGCTGGATCGCGTGCGATGCCGGCGTGGCCTGAGCCGAACCGGAGTATACTAGCGCCATGCGAACTCTGCTGCTGTCGCTGGTTCTTACGGTCGCGGTTCAGGCCGCCGGCATCGACGCCAAAGTCAAAGATGGGTACGCCGATTCGAACGGCGTGAAGATTCACTACGCCAGTCTGGGAAGCGGGCCGCTGATCGTGATGATCCACGGCTTCCCCGACTTCTGGTACAGCTGGCGCGACCAGATGGCAGCGCTGTCGGATCGCTACCAGTGCGTCGCCATCGACCAGCGCGGCTACAACCTGAGCGACAAACCCAAGGGCGTCGAAAACTACGACATGAAGTTCCTGGTCGGCGATGTCGCGGCGGTGATCAAATCGCTGGGGCGCGACAAGGCCGTCATCGTCGGGCATGACTGGGGCGGCATGGTCGCCTGGACGTTTGCGATGATGAATCCGCAGATGACCGACAAATTGATCATCCTGAATCTGCCGCATCCCCGCGGACTCGCGCGCGAGCTGGCGCACAATCCGCAGCAGCAGAAGAACAGCCAATACGCGCGCAACTTCCAGCAGCCGGACGCCGCATCCAAGGTGACCGCCGAAGGTCTGGCAGGCCGCTTCAAAGATCCCGAGTTGCATGCCAAGTACCTGGAGGCGTTCCAGCGCTCCGACATTGAAGCCATGCTCAACTACTACAAGGCCAACTACCCGCGCGAACCATATACTGAGAACACTTCGCCGGTGGTGAAGGTGCAAGCGCCGGTGCTGGAATTCCACGGATTGAAGGACACCGCGCTGCTAGCGGGCGCGCTGAACGATACCTGGGAGTGGCTGGCCAAGGATTACACGCTGGTGACGGTTCCGGACGCCGGCCACTGGGTGCAGCAAGACGCGTCAGACTTCGTCTCGCGGACCATGAAAGCCTGGCTCAGCATTCACTGACGCCGTCGGCCGTTACACACCTTCGACCGCGACAGATTCGGTGTAGGCCACGCTTTGCCGTAGATTCTTTAACGGCTGATATTCAGGATCGGCATCCAACGCCTGGATCGATTTCAGGCTGGGGAAGCGGAACAGCACCAGCCGGTTCGGACGCCAATCGCCTTCCAGGACCTCGCATTTTCCTCCGCGCGCCAGGTACTCGCCGCCGTGCTTGCGAATCAGCGCGGGCACTTCCGCCTTGTAGCGCTCGTAGGCGACCGGGTCGTTCACCCGGATATTCACGATCAGGTAGGCGGGCATGGGCTAGAAAGTCTCGCGCTTCTCCAGATTCCGTTCGATCTCGGCGCGTTCGCGCCACACCGGATGCAGTCGCTTCTCCATCATCAGCGGCAACTGATCTTCTTGATGAACGGAGCCGGGCTGCGAAGAATTGCCGTAGCTCAGCGCGCACTGCGCACGCTGCGCGGCGGCGAACTCGATGGCGCACACGAAGGTCTCTCCGCTGGCCGCGTAATACCGGTCTCCCACTTTTTTGGAGTAGGTGATGGTGCGGAACACGCCCAGGCGCCCTGGTCCGCCGTCGCCCGGAACATCGGCTGTGCCAGCCGCGAAGCGATTCACTTGTCCCCATTGGACGTCCAGCGATCCGTAAGTCTTCCGGCATTCTGCGGCCGCCTTAGCCAACGCTTCGAGCGCGCGCGCGCTGTCGGCCAGGCCGTACGCCGATTGCACCGGATACGCAGGATCGAACTTCACTCGCAGGCGCTCGTCGATGTCTCCGTTAGTCCCGAAGTATTGATCCGCGAAAATCCTGAAGAGTACCGCGCCGCGGCTGTTGATGTCCGTCGCCCGATCCCACTGCGCCAACACGGCCGCCGCTTCCTTGACCGCCGGATCGCTCGAACCCTCGGCGGCCTTGAACAGATCGGGCAGCACGGCGTCGGCCAACTCCACGCGCGTCGACAGCTTGTTGGCGAGCAGCGTCTCGTAGCTGATCTTGGGCTGCTCGGTGATCATGTGCAGCGAGCGCTTGGTGCGGAACAGCGTGTTCCCCATCTTGAGCGGCGCCACGTAGGGCGGGTACTTGGACGCGTCGAGCGGCGGCAGCGTGGTCCACCACGGCGGTTCGTTGGTGTTCTGGTTGAAACCGGCCTTGGGGTCGATCGACTTCGGCAGCTCGTCGAACGATAGATAGCCGTCCCACATCGTTTTCGAAGTGTCGCCCGGAACGACGCCCGCCCAGTAGGCCTGATCGCCGGTCTTGCGCCGCGGAACCAGCCCGTTGAACACCAGCATGATGTGGCCTTGGGCGTCGGCGTAGTTGGCGTTCCACATCGGCACGCAACCCATGCGCAGCGCGTCTTTGAATTGATCGAGGTTGGTCGCCTCGCCCATGCGGAACCACTGTTCGAGCATCTTCGGGCGGTCGAGTCCGGCGACGCGCATCGCGATGGTGGCACCCTGCTGGTCGAAGACCACCGGTCCCTGGACGCTGCGGCGGATTTCGAGTCGCTCCTCTTTGAAAGAACCGTCCGCCTGCTTGATCTTCAGCGTCTTGGTCTGGCGCTCGAAGTCGCGCAGCGCGCCGTCGAATTCGTATTGCCCGCCTTTCACCTTGAGCGCGTAGAAATCCACCGTGTCGATGGTGTTGACGGTCCGGCCCCACCCGGCGTGCGGGTTGAAGCCGACCACCGGCGTCGGGAATCCGATCTGCGGCGCGCCATAGAGGTCGTAGCCCGGTCCCACCAGGTGCACTTCCATGTAACGGTAGAAAGTGTCGCCCCAGTTCAAATGCGGATTGATGATCAGCATGGCGTTGCCGCTGGCCGAATGCGAAGGCCCGATGGTCCAGGTGTTGGAGCCGGGCACCGCGTCGGGATCCTCGCGCCAAATCTGCGACACGGGGCGGCCCTTCAGGTATGCCTTCGACTCACGCTCGGCGCGCTCCATGGACCCCATGTACATGTAATGGACGGCTCGCAGCGTGTGCTCGACCACGTCCAGGCCGGAGACCGGAAGCACCACGCGCGACTCTGGCGCGATCGAGTCCGGATGCGCCTGGGCGTAATCGTTGATGCCCCGCGCGAATGCGTCCAGGTATTTGCGGAACTCGGGATCCTGCGCTTCGTACCAAGTTTTGGCGCGCTCCGGAACGCCGTTGAGCTGCAGCCAGCGGTCGAGCGCAAGGTGCGACGCTCCCCAGTACTCGGCCGCGCGCCCGCGCGATTCGCCATAGAGCCGCAGCAGCAAGTTGCCTTGGGCCTGAGCCTGCGCCCAGCCTTCTGCGTAGAACATGGACTCGCGATCGGCTGCGAAGATGTGGGCGACGCCGTAGCGGTCCCACAGTATTTCGGTCTTAGCGGCGGCGGAAGCAGCGCTCGCCGCGAGGACGAAGGCAAGCAGGCAGGTGCGCATAGCTCCACCGAGTCTATCGCAACGACGGGCTCAGTGGCCGGCAGGGTTCGGCGGCGGCGTGGTGATCCAATTCGATTCGTAATTGAGCGGAACGACGTACCGGCGGCTGGACGTACGGAAGATGAAAGTGCTCACGCTCGTTGACCGCCCTACCGGCGGCAGAACAATAGGAGCGCCTCGCACGCGCAAGCCCGAGCTGCTGTCTGGCACCACAGGCAATTCATCCCGACGATCCAGCCGGGCATAGATGGGAGAGGATGCGCCGTCTACGTCCAGACTCTCGAGCAGGATCGCGATGGAATAGGCCGGCGAGGCGAGCCAATGTTGCATCTGAACGATGCGGCCATGCACGGTGGCTCCGGCCGGGATCAGGACTTCTTTGGATCGATTGTCGCGCACCGGTTTGCGGACCTCAGCCAGGACAGCGTCGCCGGCCGCGGCTGTATCCGTGTCGATGGGCGCGGTGAACGCGAGCGTGATCTTCAAACCTGCCGGAAGAGACTGGGGAGCCGGTCTCGCGGCGGCCGCTGCGGCGGAAGCCGTGGACTGGACATCGCCAAAGCTCAAAGTCGCTTCGCCGCGATATTCACGGCAGCTCGAATACCTGGACGTGGCCTGTGTTTCCTGAGTGTCCTGCATGATGTTGTACAGCACGCTTTGCTGCGGTATTAGGAAATCGCCGCTGTCGAAGCGGACGCGCGAATAGTCGGCGGTCAACCGAACCTCGCAGGCATTGGTCTCCGGCGATAGTTCGCTGGAGCGATAACTCATGCGCCGGAGATCGAACGACGCGGGATCGATCCACAGTTCACCGTCGTAAGACGAGGCGATCCAATCGCCGGCCCTCCCGCCTCGGACCATCAAGTGGCTGGCTTCCACCGGAACTTGAAAGCGGTAATGGAACACTCGGGTGTTGCTGACTGAATCCTCACCCAGGTACTGGAAAGCTGCGCGGTCGTTGATGAATACATCCTGAAGCAGGGGGCCGAACGGGCCGGTGCCAAATGGGCCGCCGACCAAATCCACAATGCTGCGCGAATCGAAGTGGTTCGCGCCGGCCCACGAACCGATCTCGACGCCGCCGGAGACTTTGACGTCCAGACGCAGCCGGTCCGTGGCGTTGAGATTCAGCTTGTAGGACTTCTTGCGAGCCTCGGCGCTGATCTTGTCGCAGGATGGAGGCGGCTCCTCAGGCAACGCGCGCACGAAATACTCGCGGTCGACCGTCTGAACGCAGGTGTAGTTCGGCAGGCGCCGTTCGCGCTCGATCATCTGGTCGCGAGCATGCACCAGAACATCGGTGGGATCGCGAGGCGTCTGCGCCTGGATAGCCAGCGCAACAAGGGCGATCCACAAGGCCCGCATATTCACAGAATACCTCCAAGCGTTGAGGAATCCTGCCCGTAAGGGACGCTCTGTGGTAACGTCGGGCATGCATATCAGCCGGCGCGAATGGATGCTGGCCGCGGCCTGCTGGGGCGAGCTGCTGCGCGCGCAAACCAAGCGGTTTTCCTGGTTGGATTCTGCGACGGCGGCGGAGATCGAAGCCATCGCCAGCCAGATCATCCCGGATGACGACACACCCGGCGCGAAGCAAGCCGGCGTGATCTACTTCATCGACGGCGCACTGGCCGGATACGACCTGGATCAGCGCGAGTTGTACCAGCGCGGGCTGGCCGAGACCCAGGTCAAGCGCGCCGCAATGTTCCCCGGTTCATCGAGCATCGCAAGCCTCGCCAAGGACCAGCAAATCGCCTTGCTGAAGGCCATCGAGCAGACCGAGTTCTTCCAGCAAGTGCGCCGCCACACGGTGCTGGGATTTTTCGGACATCCGAAGTACGGCGGCAATCGCGGCCTAGCGGGTTGGAAGCTGATCGGCGTCGAGCACCAGATGGAATACCAGCCGCCCTTCGGTTACTACGACGCCGAAGTCTCACGCGAAGGTTCGAATTGAGCGCGGCGCAGTTTCGTCCGAGCGACGCAGTCGACTTTCTGGTGATCGGTGCGGGCGCAGCCGGCGGCGTTATGGCCAAGGAACTTTCGAGCGCCGGCTTCCGCGTGGTGGTGCTGGAGCAAGGGCCATGGCGTCACGAAAAGGATTTCGCGCACGACGAGATCAGCGTGATGTACCGCAGCGGCCTCACCAACGATTTCAGGAAACAGCCCAACACGTTTCGCAAGACGCCCGCGGAGCCGGCGAAACTTCAGCCGGCGGTGGAATACGGCCGCATGGTGGGCGGCGGCTCCGTGCATTTCACGAGCAACTACTGGCGCTTTCATCCTGAAGATTTTCACGAGCGGTCGACGCTCGGCGCGGTGCCGGGTGCGGACCTGCGCGATTGGCCGATCAACTACGACGAACTGGAGCCGTACTACACCAAGGCCGAATGGGAGCTGGGAATTTCCGGCCTGGGCGGTTCGAATCCCTTCGACGGCCCGCGCTCCAAGCCGTATCCGCTTCCCCCGATGCCGGTGAAATCGTCCGGCGTTCTATTCGAGCGCGCCGCGAAGAAGTTGGGCCTGCATCCGTTTCCCGCGCCGGTCGCGGTTCTTTCACAGCCCTATCGTGGGCGAGCCGCGTGCATCCACTGCGGGTTTTGCGAGAGTTTCGGATGCGAAGTGGGAGCCAAGTCGAGCACGCTTGCCGCTCTCATCCCCTCGGCTGTCCAAACGGGCCGCTGCGAGATCCGGCCGAACGCGTACGTCCGCAAGATCGAGGTCGGAAAAGACGGGCGCGTCCGCGGAGCGACCTATTTTGATTCGCGAGGACGCGAAGTGTTCCAGCGCGCCAAGGTGGTGGTGGTTTCCGCCAACGGCGCCGAGACGCCGCGCTTGCTGCTCATGTCGAAGTCGGCCGCTTTCCCGCAAGGCCTGGCGAATTCCCACGGCCAGGTGGGCAAGTATCTGATGTTCGACACCGGCGCGCTGGCGGTGGGCCTGTTCGATCATCCGCTCAACGAGTACAAGAGCATCGTGGTCACGCGCGTCCTGCATGACTACTACCGCTCCGATCCCAAACGCGGCTTCTACGGCGGCGGAGGACTGGACTCGCGCTTCGACTACTACCCCGCCGGCTTCGTGCTGGACGGCATGCCTCGCGACATCCCGCAATGGGGCTCGCAATGGAAACGCGCCATCGGCGAATACTACACGCATATGGGAGGCGTGCTGGCCCACGCGAGCTGCCTCGCCGTGGAGCAGAACAGCATCTCGCTCGACGACCACGTCAAGGACGCCTGGGGATTGCCGGCGCTGCGCGTCACTTTCAAGAATCACCCCGACGACATGAAGGCCGTGCAGTTCCTGGCCGATCGCCAGAAGGAGATTCTCGAAGCCGCGGGCGCGCGCAAGATCTGGCTCGATCAGGCGACTCTCGAAGAGATCACCTACTCGCGCCACCTGATGGGCACCTGCCGCATGGGCGACGACGCGCGCACGAGCGTGGTGAATCGCTCGAACCGCGCCCACGATGTTCCGAACCTGTTCCTGGTGGACGGCAGCAGCCTGGTGACATGCGGCCGCCAGCAACCTACGGAAACCATCCAGGCGCTGGCGTACCGCGCCGCCGACTACATCCAGCAGGCCGCCAAGCGCGGCGAAATCTGACACGCTGGAAGCCGTGCCTTTACGGCTCGACAGACATAGTCACCGGCGGCGAGTCGATGCCGGCTACAGTGATCACCACCTGCGCGACGCCCGCCGGGATGCCGTCCGGCACTTCGCAGTTGATTTGATACAACCCCGCCGATCCCGGCGTCAATCCTGCGAAGCTGATCTTCGCCGGGATCCCGCCGATGGTCAGCTGAATGTCGTTGACTAGTTGCAGCAATTGATCGAGTGGCGCCGCCGCGCCCGCCACCGCCGGCGGATCCCCAAATTCTTGCCCTGAATACTTGCCACGCCGCCGGGGGAGAAAAGGTTAAATGAAGCCCCGCCGCCGGTAATGGCTGTAATCTGGGGCGCCGTCGATTGCGCGCGAAGCGAGACGGCCGACAGTAAAGCTAGCAAGATTGCGCGTTTAGGCATCGTCTGACCAAGACTAACTTGTTTGCGATGTGTACCAGCTTAACGCTTCCATCCAGGCGTTGGCGTATCGCGCCGTGCGTCGCAAAGCATCCAAACTGTACTGCCGGAACTGCACTGTTCGAATCGTACGGTCTTCTCCGGTTACACTAAAGAAAAGGCCCGATTCACCCGTCATTTTCTTATGGCTTCCAGAATCCAGGCGCTCGATGACGCCCTCGCGAGTCGTATCCTCGTGCTCGACGGCGCCATGGGCACCATGATCCACCAGGCGCCGCTGTCGCTCGAAGGCGACTATCAGGGCAAGGAGAATTGCCCCGAGATTCTGGTGGTCACGCGGCCGGACGTCATCGGCGGCATTCACCGCGCGTACCTGGAAGCCGGCGCCGACATCATCGAGACCAACACCTTCGGCGGGACTTCGATCGTGCTTTCTGAGTTCCAGCTTCAGGATCGTACCTACGAGCTGAACCATGCCGCGGCTAAACTGGCGCGCCAGGTGGCGGACGAAATGTCCACGCCCGCCAAGCCGCGCTTCGTCGCCGGATCGATGGGGCCGACCACGAAAGACCTGAACATCACGGCCACCATCACGTTTCCGCGCTTGCGCGACGCCTACTACGAACAAGCCAAGGCGCTGATGGAAGGCGGCGCGGATTTCCTGCTCATCGAAACCTGCTTCGATACCGGCAGCCTCAAGGCCGGACTCATCGCCGTGCAGAAGCTGCGCCGCGACCTGGGCGTTCCGATTCCGGTGATCGCTTCGGTCACCATCGAGCGCAACGGCACCATGCTGGGCGGCCAGCCCATCGACGCGCTGTACGCCTCCATCGCCAACAACGACCTGCTGGCCATCGGCATGAACTGCGCCACTGGCCCGGATCTGATGACCGACCATATCCGCACGCTGCACGAGATGTCGTCGTTCCGCATCTCCTGCTACCCGAACGCGGGTCTGCCGAACGCCGAGGGCAAGTTCGGCGAAACACCCGAATCGCTGGCGGCGCAACTCGAAAAATTCATCGACCACGGCTGGCTGAACCTGGTGGGCGGTTGCTGCGGCACCACGCCGGCGCACATCCGAGCCATCGCGCGGATGGCCGATGGCAAGCAGCCGCGCACGCTGAGGCCTTCGTCGCATCGCGCCTACTATTCGAACAAGGAATTAGTCGAGGCCGAGGACAGCAACCGCCCGCTGATCGTCGGCGAGCGGACCAATGTCATCGGCTCGCGCCTGTTCAAGAACCTGATCGCGGAAGAAAAGTGGGAAGAGGCCACTGAGATCGCGCGCTGGCAGATCCGCAACGGTGCGCACGTCGTCGATGTCTGCCTGCAATCCAGCGATCGCGACGAAATCCAGGACATCCCGTATTTCTTCGAGAAGCTGATCCGCAAGATCAAAGCGCCGATCATGATCGACACCACCGACCCGAGCGCGGTGGAGCTGTCGCTCACTTATTGCCAGGGCAAGTCGATCATCAACTCCATCAACCTGGAGGACGGCGAGGAAAAATTCGAAAAGGTGTGCCCGCTGGCGAAAGCCTACGGCGCGGCGGTGATCTGCGGAACCATCGACGAGGACAAGCAGCAGGCGCAGGCCTTTACGCGCGAGCGCAAGCTGGCCGTGGCCCAGCGCTCGGTCCGGCTGCTGACCGAAAAGTACGGCCTCGCGCCCGAAGACATCATCATCGACACTCTGGTGTTCCCCTGCGCCACTGGAGATGAGAACTACATCGGCGGCGCGGTGGAGACCATCGAGGCGGTCCGTCTCATCAAAGAGCAGATCCCGTTCGTCAAGACCGTGCTGGGCGTCTCCAACATTTCCTTCGGACTGCCGCCCGCCGCGCGCGAAGTGGTGAACTCGGTCTTTCTCTACTACTGCACCAAGGCGGGACTCGACCTCGCCATCGTCAACGCCGAAAAGCTGGAACGCTTCGCCTCAATTCCGGTGGAAGAGCGGCGCCTGGCTGAGAGCCTGCTGTTCAACACGCCGCCGGCCGAGGTGCCGCAGGATCATCCCAATGCCGAGGCCTTGAAGACCGCGCCCGAAGACTGGCGCCAGCAATCGCGCGAGCAAAAGGCGGGAATTAACCAGTTCCATATCGCGGCGATTACGGAGCATTTCCGCAAGGCCGGCAAGAAGGAAAAGAAGAAGGCCGCGGACCTGCCGCTCAACGAGCGTCTGGCCAACTACATCATCGAAGGCACCAAGGACGGCCTGGTCGCCGACCTGGATCGCAAGCGGGCCGAAGGCGCCGCGCCGCTCGAGATCATCAATGGCCCCCTGATGGCAGGCATGTCGGAGGTCGGCCGGCTGTTCAACAACAACGAGCTGATCGTGGCCGAAGTTTTGCAATCGGCCGAGGCGATGAAGACCGGCGTGAGTCATCTCGAGCAGTTCATGGAGAAGACCGAGAGCTCTACGCGCGGCAAGATCGTGCTCGCCACCGTCAAGGGCGACGTGCACGACATCGGCAAAAACCTGGTCGAGATCATTCTCAGCAACAACGGCTACCAGGTGGTGAACCTGGGAATCAAAGTTCCGCCCGAAGAGTTGATCAAGGCCTATCAGGAGCATCAGCCGGATGCGATCGGGTTGTCGGGCCTGCTGGTGAAGAGCGCCCAACAAATGGTCATCACAGGCGGCGATTTGAAGGACCACGGCGTTCAAGTTCCGCTACTGGTGGGCGGCGCCGCGCTGTCGGAAAAATTCACGAAGACTAAAATCGCGCCCAGCTATTCCGCGCCCACGTTCTACGCCAAGGACGCCATGACCGGGCTGCGCATCCTGAACGAGATCATGGACCCGGCCACGCGCGAGCAGGTGCTGGCGTCGCACATTTTTTCGGAAAGCGGCGAGATGCCGGCCCCCAGCCAGGAAGCGCCAGTCGCTCCGCAGCAATCCCGCAGCTCCAAGGTTCGCGCCGGCATCCCGATTGCCAGCGCGCCGTATCTCGACCGCCGCGTACGCGAAATCCCCAACCTCGCCGAGATCTGGAGCTACATCAACCCGTACATGTTGTACGGCCGGCATCTCGGATTCAAGGGCAATTTCGAAAAACTTCTCGCGGAACGCGATCCGAAGGCCCTGAAGCTGTTCCACGAAGTCGAAGAGGTGAAGGCCGAGGCGGCGCGCTTCATGAAAGCGAAAGCGGTCTGGCAATTCTTCGAGGCTGAGCGCGACGGCAACGCCATCCAGCTTTTCGCTCCGAGTGCTGCCAGTCCGATCCACACCTTCCGCTTCGGACGCCAGCCGCGCGCCGACGGCCTGTGCTTGAGCGATTACATCCTGGACGCCGAAGAAGGCCGCCGCGATCACCTGGCCCTGTTCGTCGTCACCGCCGGCGCCCGAATCCGCGAGGAATCCGAGCGCGCCAAGCAAGCCGGAGAATTCTTCAAAGCCCACGCGCTGCAGGCGCTCGCCATCGAAACCGCCGAGGGCTGCGCCGAGTGGCTGCATCGCCGCATTCGCGAAGACTGGGGCTTCCCCGATCCCCCTACCATGACCATGCAGGAGCGCTTCACCTCGCGCTATCGCGGCAAGCGCTACAGCTTCGGCTACCCGGCCTGTCCGAATCTGGACGACCAGCAGGGCATCTGGAAGCTGCTTCAACCCGAAGAGATCGGCGTCCAGTTGACCGAGGGCATGATGATGGAGCCGGAAGCCAGCGTCAGCGCGCTGGTGTTCCAGCACCCCGATTGCGCGTACTTCACCGCCAGCGACGTGGCCGATTCGTCCGCCGCGGATTGACGCCGGTGTGCTAGGATGTGCGAGATCGCACCGAAGGAGCACATCCATGGAACGCAAGAAAGCTTCGGAATTTCCGCAAGAACTGCTGGACCTCTTCGACCTCTACGTGCATGGCGACATCGATCGCCGCGCGTTTCTCGACGGCGCGAAGAAGTACGCGGTGGGCGGCGTCACTGCCACCATGATCTGGGAGAGCCTGCGGCCGAATTACGCCTGGGCGGAGCAAGTCCCCAAGGATGACCATCGCATCAAGACCGAGCGCGTCACCGTCGAGTCGCCGCAGGGCAACGGAAACATCAAAGGCTATCTGGTTCGCCCGGCCAACGCCACTGGAAAGCTGCCCAGCGTGCTGGTGGTGCACGAGAATCGCGGCCTGAATCCCTACATCGAAGACGTGGCCCGCCGGCTCGGCACCGAAAACTTCATCGCGTTCGCGCCCGACGGCCTCACCAGCGTCGGCGGATATCCCGGCAGCGACGAGGAAGGCGCGAAGCTGTTCGGGCAAGTCGACCGGACCAAGATGAGCGAGGACTTCGTGGCCTCCGCGCGCTGGCTGAAAGCGCGCTCGGACTGCACCGGCAAGATCGGCGTGGTCGGCTTCTGCTTCGGCGGCGGCATCGCGAACGCGCTAGCCGTGCGCATGGGCGCGGACCTCGCAGCGGCCGTTCCCTTCTACGGCGGTCAGCCCCCAGCCGCGGACGCCGCCCGCATCAAGGCGCCGATGTTGCTGCACTATGCGTCGCTCGACACGCGCATCACCGGCAATTGGCCGGCCTTCGAAGAAGCGCTCAAAGCCAACCACGTCACCTACAGCGCGTACATCTACGAGGGCGCCAATCACGGCTTCCATAACGACACTACGCCGCGCTACGACGAAGCCGCGGCCAAACTGGCCTGGCAGCGCACGCTGGATTTCTTCAACAAATATCTGCGGGGATGATTCTTAGTCCCCCGCACCACAGCACCTTTATTCCGGTTCCTCGGCCTCCATCAGGCCTTCGAGCTCAGGCAGAATGCGCAAGTCCTTCTCCCTGCCCGAAGCCCGCTTCGCCCTGATGAGGCTTGGCAGATCAAGAGTCCACACGTCCCGATCAAAGGCTCGTACCGGCACGGAGCTCTCCTTAACTTGGTCAAACCCTCCCAGACCTTTCACTTCGGCTAGAAGATCTATGGCTCCTACATCAGTCGTGAGCGTGAGGATCGTGGCGTTGCGAAGAACAGCTTCGTCCCAGATGAATGGCAAGTCACGAGGGACGTCGCGAAGCCTGGGATGAAACGGTGCCAGCGCGCTAACGAGTCGTCGCAGATTGTCCGGGCGACGTGAAAAACATACATCCAGGTCATTTGTGATGTAGGAGCTGCCATGCAGCACAGCAGACCATCCACCGATAATGACGAACTCCACCTGCGCATCCACGAGTGCCTGAACGGCCGTGATGAGATTCATTTCTGAGTGCGGGCTGCGCCTCGTACCTGTTCGGCAATCTGAGCCGCTTCGTGGATTCGACGCACTCGTTCGGCCGGGGACAGACGCAACTGCTCGATAAGCGTGCTCAAGTCGACGCCGAAGCGCTGAGCTGCTTCGATGCGGCTCCCGGGGCGCGGATAACGAAGCCTTTCTTCCGCTCGCGCGAGTTGCTCGGGCGTCAGCGGGCGCAACTCCTTCATGCTTTCATCGTAGCGCCGGTCCCGGCCGTGCGTGCGTTTGTCTCGCTAAATCCCCGCCTTCGGAAATTTCTTCCGCATCCACGCCACGAACTTCTCCGGCGCGGCCATGGTCGACAGCCGCCCTTGCCGCACCAGCGCCCAATCGTCAAACAGCTTGGATTGCTTGATCTCCGCCAGCGTCACCGGCGGCGCCAGCCTTCCCAGGAATTCGAAGTCCGCCACCGCCGATTTCGGATTTTTCGGATCCGCCCGCGGCTCCGATACCACGCGCGCCAGCCCCACCACCGCCGATAACCCCCCGCTGTGATAGACGAACACCTTGTCGCCCGGCCGCATCTCGCGGATGGCCCGCACCGCCTGCGGATTCGACACGCCGTCCCAAGCGGTCTGCTTGTCCGTCTCGAGCTGGTCGATGGAATAAGTCTCAGGGTCGGTTTTTGCGAGAAAGTATTTCATAATCGGCAACCTTAACTACAGCAAACCGAGACATTGTACAATGAAGTGTCCTCTGCGCATCCGGTGAAGATCCTCCTCTTCTCCGCGCAGGCTGTTCTCGCGGCAGCGATCGCATCCGGCAGCCTGACGGCGGGCGCACAAAGCAAACCCGACGACCCGCACGCTATCGACGGCGTGGCCGCGCCGGTCGACCCCAATAAATATCGCATCGGCCCGGAAGACGTTCTGTTCCTCAAAGTCTGGCGCGAGCCCGACTTTACCTTCCCCGTCGCCGTGCGCCCGGACGGCAAAATCACCGCACCGCTGATCGGCGAAGTGCAGGCCGCCGGCGAGACGCCCACCGAACTGACCCGGCGCCTCGCCGACCTGCTCGCGAAATTCCTCAACCATCCCGACGTCACGATATTCGTCACCGAAGTCCGCAGCAAGAAATATTACATCGACGGCGAAGTGAACCGCCCCGGCTCCTTCCCGCTGGTGACGCCGACCACCGTGCTGGAGGCCCTGAGCCACGCCGGCGGCTTCAAGGATTTTGCGAACCCGAAAAAGATCCGCATCCTGCGCGACGGCAAAGTCCACTTGTTCAATTTCAAGAACGTCACCAACGGCAAGCACCTGGAGGAGAACATAGCCGTGGAAAACGGCGATCACATCATCGTGCCGTGACGGGAGACAGGAAAGAACACCATGGAACCGCAGCTCACCTCAGCCGCAAAACGCCGCCCACTGGACCTCGAAGACTACGTCGACATCGCCCGGCGCCACAAAGCCTGGATCCTCGGCCCGATTTTCGCGGCCCTGGTCGCCTCCGTCGTGCTGGCGTTCCTTTGGCCTGACACCTACGTCTCGGTCGCCACCATTCGCGTTGTCCCGCCGCAGGTGCCCGAGAACTTCGTCCCCGCCAACGTGAACCTCGATCTCCAGGGCCGCGTCAACTCGCTGGCCCAACTCATCCTGAACCGAGCCACGCTGGCCAACATCATCAACACGCACGGTCTTTACAAGAAGCAGCTTGCGCGGCGCCCCCTGGACGACCTGGTCGAACAGATGCGACTGCGCGACCTCAAGGTGGTCCCGGTCGAGCAGAGTCTCAACCAGATTCAAAGCCAGCAGCGGCAGTATCCGGCTTTCGAGATCCGCTTCGCCTACAGCGATCGCTTCGTCGCTCAAAAAGTCACCACCGACCTGGTGGCGCGATTTCTGGAAGAGAACATCCGCGAAGGTTCCCAGCGCACCGTCTCCACCACCCAGTTCCTGCGCGATCAGTGGGAGCAGTCCAAGAAAAAGCTGGACGCCCTGGAACAGCGCATCAGCGAGTTTCGCACCCACAACATGGGCCGCCTGCCCGAAGAGCAGCAGAACAACGTCCAGCAGTTGACCGCGCTCGAAAGCCAGAGACTCAACCTCAATATGTCGATGAACCGCGTCAACCAGGAAAGGCTGCTGAACGAAAACCAACTGCGCATCTACCGCGAGCAGCTCGCGTCGCTGAAGGATCCCAGCGCGCAGCAGGCCGTGGTCCAGCAAAACAACGACCGCCTGGCCGAAAAAGACCGCGAGATCGCGCAGTATGAAGACTCGCTCGAGGCCGCGCGCCAGCGCTACAAGGAAACGCATCCCGACGTCCAGCGCCTGGTGAGCCTGCTGGCCGCCGCCAGAAAACAGCGCCAGGAAATCGTCAGCCAGGAGGAAGCCCGGAAGCCGGATCCGCCGCCGCAGCGCGCCGCCAGCCCCCAGTTCATCCGCGAACAGCGCGAGCTCGCCGCGTTGGTCGAACGAACGCAAGGCCTGATCCAGGCCAAGGACCTGGAGATGGACGACTACCGCAAGCAGGCCGTCCAACTGGACGCCAGCACCCGAAAATATCAGGCGCGCCTGGAAAGCGTGCCGCTGGGCATCAAGGAATACGACGAGCTGATCCGCGATCGCGACCTGGCCAAGAAGGACTACGAAGATCTGGATCGCCGCCTGAACACCTCCGCCATGGCCACCGCGCTCGAAAACCGACAGGCCGGCGAGCGGCTGGAGCAGCTCGATCCGCCTTCGCTGCCGCAGACCCCTGCCGAGCCCAGGCGTCCGCTCATCATCGGCCTCGGAACCAGCCTGGGCCTGGTGATCGGATTGTGCCTGGCCGGAACGCGCGAGCTCCAGGACAGCGCCTTGAAAAATCTCAAGGACATCCGCGCTTACACGCAGCTTCCCATTCTCGCCGCCGTTCCGCTGCTCGAAAACGACCTGGTGGTGCGCCGCCGCAGGCGCCTGGCCTGGATGGCGTGGTCGGCGGCTTCCATCGCGGGCGCCTTCATCATGTCCGGATCGGTGGTTTACTACTATGCAACAAGATTGTGAGGACTCTCACCATGAGCCGCGTTCATGACGCACTTCGCCGCGCCGGATTGACCGGCACGGTGGCCGCCGGCGCCGCTGCCATGCCTGCCGCCGACTATCTGTCGCCCGAGCTGCTCCAGCGCGTCCAGACCGTCCCCTGGCAACTCTCGCCCGACGCGCTCATCCTCGATCCGCTGCAGCCGCGTGACGCTCCCATCGAGGAATTCCGGGCCCTCCGCACGCGCCTCAACCATATGCAGAGCCGCCAGCCGATCCACACGCTCGTGCTGACCAGCGCCTCCCCGGCCGAAGGCAAATCGTTTTCCGCCACCAACCTCGCTCTCGCCCAGGCACAGCTGGCCGGCAACCGGACCCTGCTCTGCGATTTCGACCTTCGCCGCCCCGTCCTCCACAAGCTGTTCCAGATGGATCGCAGCCCCGGCCTGACCGACTACTTGCAAGGCACAGTGGAGCTCGAACAGGCCATGCGGAGAATCGGCGACACCGACCTATATGTCATGCCGGCCGGCGAAGCGGTGTCCAACCCGCTCGAGCTCTTGAATCTCGCCGAAGTCAAACAAATGCTCGATCGGCTGCCCGCCATCTTCAACTGGATTATCCTGGACAGTCCGCCGTTGCTGTTCGCCGCCGACGGGAACCTTCTGGCCACGCTCTGTCACGGCGCGATTCTGGTGGTCCGCATCGGCGCCACCACCAGCGACTCGATCGCGCGCGCCATGCAGTCGCTGTGCGAAAACAACGTCATCGGAGTCATAGTGAACGGCGCCCGTCGCGGCGAACTCTACAGCAAGTACACCTATTACCATTCCTACGAATAACCGTGGCGCACGCACTCCTGCGTGCCGCATTCGCACTCCTGCGAACGCCAGGGGAGGATTGATCCTTCCTCCCTCGCTACAACCGTGCAAACCCGGCCCACTGTGGCTAATTGCGCACATTTCGAACCGCGGCCCATTTCAGCTAGAATAAGAGCTTCGTCCTCGGCTTGCCGTGAAACCGGCCCTGCAACAAGGACGTCTGACAACGTTAGGCGCGGAGTGGAAAGGAACCCTTCTTGAAATGATGTTTCACAGGCCTGGCCGCCTGCGAGCTGTTATTCTCTGCGCCGCCATCCTTTCCACTGTTGTTTCCGTTCCGGCGGCGGCTCAACCGCCCGCCCAGCGGCCACAACAGACACCGCCGGCACAGCAGCAGCCCGCTCCGCAGCGTCCACCGAGTCCGTTCGAGACCGTTCCCGTGGCGCCCGCCGAGCCTCCCAAGCCCGCGCCGCAGGCCGCGCCACAGCCCGCGCGACCCGAGACCCCCTCCGCGGCTCAGCCCGGCCAGCCGCCCCAGAACATCATCGAGTCCGTCGGATTTCGCGGCGCCCGCCGCGTCCGCCAGGATACGCTGCAAGCCCAAATCACCACGAAAAAGGGCGACAACTATGATGAAGACGTTCTGCACCGCGACTTTGTCGCGCTCTGGAATACCCAACGCTTCGACGATATCCGCATCGAACGCGAAGCCGGCCAGCAGGGCTGGATCATCACCTTCATCGTGGTCGAGCGGCCGGTCATCCGTTCCATCAACTATGCCGGCAACAAATCCATGACCGTCTCCGATATTCTGGACCGGTTCAAAGAGCGCCGAGTCGGCCTGGTGGTCGAGTCCCAATACGATCCCAACAAAATCCAGCGCGCGCGCAACGTGCTGCTCGACATGCTGGCCGAGCGCGGCCGCCAGTACGCCAAGGTGGACCCCCAGGTGCGGCGCGTTCCGCCTTCGTCGCTCGAAGTCACCTTCAAGATCGACGAGGGTCCCAAGGTCAAGGTGGGCCACATCGACATCGAGGGAAATAACGTTTTCAGCGATCCCGCGGTCATTCGCGCCATGAAGAATTCCCACCCCATCGGCCTCCCCCACTCCATCTTGTTCGAAAACCTCTTCGCCAAGACCTACGATTCCACCAAGCTCGAGGAGGATAAGAGCCGCGTCCAGGTGTTCTACCAGGAGCACGGATACTTCACCGCGCACGTCACCGAGTCCAGCGTCACCATGCGCAAGTCCGGCGGCACCGGCTTCCACATTCCTCTGATCCACCCCAATAAAATCGGCACAGCCGCCGACATCGTGTTCAACATCGAGGAAGGCCGCAAGTACCACCTGAATAACATCACCTTCAGCGGCGTCAAGTTTTTCCGCACGCCCGAAGCCCTCATGACCCCGCTGTTCGGCATGTCCAAAGGCGAGGTGTTCTCCACCACCAAGCTGCGCAAAGGCATCGAGAACATGCGCAAGCTGTACGGCGACTTCGGCTACATCGACTTCGTGGTGGAGCCGTCCTTCGAACCCATTCCCAACACCGATCAAATCGACCTGTCCCTCTCCGTCGACGAGGGCAGCCAGTTCTTCGTCCGCCGCATCGATTTCTCCGGCAACACCACCACGCGCGACAAGGTGATCCGCCGCGAGCTGGTCCTGGACGAAGGCCAGATCTTCAACAACCGCATGTGGGAGATGAGCATTCTGCGCCTCAATCAGCTCGGGTATTTCGAGCCGCTGAAGGCCGAAGAGGCCGCCGACATCAAGCGCGACACCAAGACCAACACCGTGGACATCACGCTGAAAGTCAAGGAACGCGGCAAGAATTCCATCCAGTTGAACGGCGGCGTCTCCGGAATCGCCGGCAGTTTTCTCGGCTTCTCATACTCCACCAACAACTTTCTCGGTCTGGGCGAAACGCTCAGCCTCAGCTCGCAGCTCGGCACCCGCATTCGCCAGATCCAGTTCGGTTTCACCGAGCCGTACCTGTTCGACAAGCCCATCCAGACGGGCTTCACTCTGTACACCACGCGCTTCAACTACGATCAGGCGCGCGAAGCCTCCATTCTCTCCGGGAACAACCTCATCCCGCTGTTCAACCAACTGGGTTCCAACAACCTGCTGAACTACATCTCCAACGGCTACGGCGGAACTGTGTTCGCGTCCTATCCGCTCCGGCGCGGCTTCGCCCGCCTGGGCCTGACTTACGGTTTCGATATTTCCAACATCCGCACGCTCACCGACGCGGCCTCCACTTATTTCAACTTCATCGATTTTCAGGGCGTCGGCGGCCCCAACCAGCTCAACGGCATCCGCACCAGCAAGATCACTCCCTCTTATACCTACAACAGCGTGAATCATCCCATCACGCCCACTGCCGGAAAGTCCCTGTTCATCTCCGCCTCGTTCGCGGGCAGCGTGCTGGGCGGCAACGTCAACACCTTGGAACCTACCATCGACGCCAAGTACTTCCGCAGCGGACTAAAAAAAGGCCACGTGATCGGCATGCACCTGCTGGGACGTTTTCTCACCGGCTACGGCGGCAAGGTCGCGCCTCCCTTCTCGCGCTATTACACCGGCGGCGAAAACGACATCCGCGGTTTCGAAATCTGGGGCATCAGCCCTATCGTCTTCCTGCCCACCACCGCTCAGGTCAACGTGTTCAACGCCGACGGCAGCGCGCGCACGCAGCAGCAGATCGTCAATGGCGTGCGAACCAGCGTCCCAGTCACCCAGACCATTCCTTCCTATCAGCTCTCATTCCCGGGCGGCGATACCAACATCGTCACCAACTTCGAGTACCGTATCCCGATCGTCGGCCCGGTGGTGCTGGCCATCTTCTTCGATGCCGGAATCGATAAGCTCGCGCTGCCCAACCAGCTCAAGTTGAACCCCGGCCGCATCGACCAGTTGAATGGCCAGTTTCCGCAAGCCGGCTTCAATGGCCGGGCCTATATCGCCCCGGGCACGCAAAAGGCTCGCGCCTCCACCGGACTCGAGCTGCAAGTCCTGATGCCGGTGGTGAACGCGCCCTTCCGCCTGTATTGGGCTTACAATCCCAGCGTCTTTCGAGGTTATCTGCAGCCGCCCATCGCAGTCGACCGCTCCGATTTTCCCAACCAGGTCACCTACCAGAACGCCCTCGTTTCGGTGGGACAAGCGGTTCCGTTCTTCGAGCAGCGCTCCACCTTCCGCTTCTCCATCGGCCGGACTTTCTGACAACCATCGCCAGCTTCGATACAATAAAATGATTCCAAAGGTTAGGAGTTTCACCGTGAACATCAAGGGTCTATTGATCCCGGCGCTGGTTTTGGCCTCGACGCTGGGACTCCAGGCGCAGTCCGGCAAGATTGCCGTCATCTACCTGCAGGGCGCCATCGTCAACACCAAGGACGGACAAAAGGCCGCTGCCGACCTGGACGCCAAAACCGCGCCCAAGAAGAAAGAGATCGAGCAGAAGCAGAACGAAATCAACTCGCTGCAGGACGAGCTCAACAAGGGACAGAACACCCTCAACGAAACCCGTAAGAACGAGATCTACAAGAACATCGAGTACAAGAAAAAGACGCTGCAGCGCGACATCGAGGACGCCCAGGCCGAGCTCGATCAGGATCAGCAGAAGATCCTGCAGCAGCTCGGCGGCAAGATCCAGGCGGTCATCGAGAAATACGCCCGCGATCACGGCTTCATCATGGTGCTCGACGTCAGCTCGCCCCAGAGTCCGGTGTTCTATGCCTCTCCCAGCATCGACATCACCAAGGAGATCATCGAGCTGTACGATCAGAGTTCGGCCACGCTGAGCGCGCCTGCCCCCGCCCCCAAGCCTGCTGCGCCGCCGGCCACTTCGCCTGCCGCCAGGCCTCCTGCCCCGGCCAGGCCCGCCACGCCGCCGAACAAGTAAGCGCGGCACAACCCGCGGACCGGAATCCGCAACGTGAATTCGGCCACCAAAGTCGAGCTCGCCAGCCAACGCAAACTGCGCGACCGCAACAAGCCCACTTACCGGCTGGCGCACTGGCCCATCTGGATTTTCGTTTTCTTCATCGCACCCGGCCCCTCCACGTTCGACCTGTTCGAGCGCGGCTTCGATCAGCGCAAGCTCGCGTGGCTCGCGCTCGTGATGCTGGCTACCGGTATCGCCGGCTTGCGTGGCCGTCTGCCCGGCGTCGAGCCGCGGCCCTACATCATCCGCTTCGTCGAAGACAAGCCCAATCCGCTCTACCGCCGCATCTGCTACACCTTCGCCTGGAGCATCGTCATCGCCTTTGCGATTCTCAATTTTCTCGGCCTGGCCTTCGCCGCCTCCACCGGCCTGTGGCGCCTCAAGCAGATTTATGAGTTCGGTTATTTCCCCATCGCCATCGCTATCTGGCTGCTGGGCGCGGGCGGAATTCTGCCTCGCGTGCGAGCCTCCACCAAGGGCGAAGGACACGAGCGCCGCTATTTCTATGGAGCCGTGTGGGCCTCCTGCATCGCGCAACCCGTGCTGGGAATTCTGTGGAAGACCCTGCCTCACTCCCGCTCGGCCGACGCGCTGAAGCTGGCCGTCTTCACCGCGATTTTCGTCACGATCGGCCTCCTGGCTTACCGCGGAATCCTGCCCCGTACCCGCCCCATCGTCCCCGGCGAGCTGGCGATTTCGGACTAGTCCCACCCAACACTTTCGCGCCCGGTTGCGTCATTATAGTTTGGTGGCCATGCGCCCAATCAGGCTAGCTCTGTGTTTTCTGGCGGTTGCGTTCTCAGCCCTGGCCGGCGAGTACGTCGTTCTCTCCAACGGCTTCCGGATTCATGCCTCTGGCCACACCGTCGATGGCGCCGTGATCCGGATTCAAACGCCCGAGGGCGCGATCGAGATTCCTGCCCGCTCCGTGGCGGCCTTCGAGCAGGAAGACTACGTGCCTCCGCCCGCCGCTGCGCCGAATCCGTCCAAAGCAGCGCCGCAACCTGAGCCCACCCTTGATCCGCATGAGTTGATCACCCGCGCCGCTCTCCAGGCCGGACTGCCGCCCGAGATCGTCCACAGCGTTGCCCGCGCCGAATCCGGTTACCATCCCGACGCCGTTTCCCCGAAAGGCGCCATCGGCCTGATGCAGCTCATGCCCTCCACCGCCGCCGGACTGAACGCGAATCCGTACGATCCGGCCGAGAACGCCGAAGCAGGCGCGCGCTACCTGCGCGACCTGCTGCTGAAGTACGAAAGCGACCCCCACCAGGTTTCCAAAGCCATCGCCGCCTACAACGCCGGACCCGCCGCCGTCGACAAATACAATGGCATCCCGCCCTACCGCGAAACCATCGACTACGTCCGCCGCGTCCTGGCCGACTACGCCAAACAACTCTCCACCAAATAGCATCGTTTCGTGGCGCACGCAATTCACCCCAGCGACGGCTACATCACCATGCCGGACGGCGTCCGCCTGTTCTACCGAAAAACCGGCAGCGGCCCCCAAGTCCTCCTCCCCAACGGCTTTCATCTCTTCGACGACTTCCAACGTTTCGCCGCCCGCCGCACGCTCATCTTCTACGACGTCCGCAATCGCGGCCAGTCCGACTCCGTCACTGACCCCTCCAAACTCGCCAACGGCATCCTTCAAGACGCCGACGATCTGGACGCGGTCCGCCGCCATTTCGAAATCACCCGCCTTGACGCGATCGCGCACTCCTATATTGGGGTGATGCTGGGCTTGTACGCGAAGAAATACCCGTCGCACCTGAGCCGCATGATCCTGCTCGGGCCCATGCAACCCAACGCCGCCACACAATACCCCGCGCATTTGACCAACGCCGACTCGACGCTCGCCGAGGTGCTCTCCCGCCTCGCCGAACTGCAGAAACAGCGCTCTTCCCCGGACCAGGACCCTCGGGAGGCCTGTGAAAAATTCTGGTCCGCGCTGCGCCCCATCTACGTCGCCAACCCGGTCGACGCCGGCAAGATCAAGTGGAGCCGTTGCGACCTTCCTAACGAGCGCAACTTCATGAAGTATTGGATCGGAAGCATTCTGCCCTCGATCCAGCGCCTCCACTTCTCGCCCGCCGATCTCGCGAACGCGAAAGCGCCCGTCCTGATCGTCCACGGAGTCAAGGACCGCAGCTCGCCTTACGGCGGTGGACGAGACTGGGCCTTGCTGTTCCCCAACGCACGCCTGCTGACCGTCGAAAACGCCGCGCACGCCCCCTGGATCGAAGCTCCCGATCTGGTCTTCAGCTCGATCCAGACCTTTCTCGACGGCCACTGGCCCGACGCCGCTCGGACGATAACCTCGCTAGACCCCAGGGATGAACCGGCCAGGATCAACGGTTGACTGTGCTAGTTTGAAAACAGGAATGCAACTCTCCTCCGCCCGATGCGCGCTCGTCATGACGATGGCCCTGTTCGGCGCATGCGTATGCGTGCCCGGCCAGGAAACGCCGCCAGCCACAGAATCGAAAGGCTTGCCGCCCAGAGCGTCTCCGGCCGAGTATCCGGTGCAGGCCAAGGCCGGCGCGGTGACCATCGCGGCCGAGTTCGTGGAGCACGCTGTTCCGACGCCCGATGGCGCTTACAGCTCCGAAGACTACGTGGTGGTCGAGGCCGGATTCTTCGGCCCGCCACAGGCGCGCATCACCCTGACCGCCACCGATTTCTCCCTGCGCATCAACGGCAGGAAGACGGCTTCGCCCAGCCAGCCTTACGAACTGGTGTTCAAGTCCCTCAAAGATCCCGAATGGGAGCCGCCGTCCAGCGCCAAGAAGTCGAAAACCAGCCTCGGCGGCGGTGGCGGTGACGATTCCGATTCCACGCCCGCGCCGGTCCACATGCCCATCGAGCGGCGGCGCGCCATGGAACAGCGCGTTCAGAAGGCCTCCATGCTCGAAGGCGACCGCGCTCTGCCCCAGGCCGGCCTGCTGTTCTTCGAGTACCGCGGCAAGGCCAAGAGCATTCGCTCGCTCGAATTGATTTACAACGGGTCCGCCGGAACCGCCACTCTGGCGCTCCAGCCCTAGCGACCCGTCCGAGCCTCGCAGTACACGAAAAACCCCCAAGCCTCGTCTAATCCTGGTAGATGACCAAGCTCACACTGCTCGCCGCCATGCTTGCGTCCTGCGCGGCCGCCCAACCGCCGAACATCATCCGAGTGATCCGCAATGGATCAATCCAGCCGTACTTCGATGGCAAAGCCGCCACCAACGTTCTCGGGATGTCCTCCATCGCGGGCTTCTCGGAAACCTGGCTGCTCGAACTTCACGACTCGTTCGCCAGCCTCGAAGATCTGGACAAAGCGCTCAGCACCGTCCCGCAGGCCCCTGCCCCAGCCGCCCTTGCGGACGGCGTGCTTGCGCCATCCAAGACCCTGATCGCAATCTACCGGCCTGGGTTGAGCTACCGTCCCGACCAAGCTGTTCAGAATCTCCCCAAGATGCGCTATTTCGACCTGGTCATCTACCGCGTCCGGCCCGGCACCGAGGCCGATTTCGCGAAGCTCCTGAAGATCCGGCAATTCGGACTGGACAGCGTCAACCTCGACCGGCCCGACATCGTGTATCAAGTGGTCTCGGGAGAACCGGACGGAACCTATGTCGCCATCACGCCGCTGCCGTCCTTGCGCGTCCTGGACGATGGCCGGCCCGTCACGCCGGTCTACGCCGAAGGCGAGCAAGCCGCCGCCAGAAAGGCCGCCGCCGACACCGAACTCGTTCGCGAGCATCTATGGTTCCGCATCGAACCTCGCACCAGCTACGTCTCCGATGAATTCGCTTCCGCCGACGCCGGTTTCTGGCATCCGTCGGCCAAGTAGCGGCGTCCCCACCAATGCATCGCCGATCCCTCCTACGCTAGACTGGGAACTCGGTCCAACACCTCGGACCCATCGTAAAAGGAGTTCTTGATGCGACGAGTCATGCTTTCCGCTGCTTTCGCGTGCTTCGCCCTGGGGGCCTTCGCCGGCTCCGCCACGGCCCAGACGTTTCCCTACGACCACATCCATGTGAACGTGCCCGATCCGGCAGCGGCCGCCAATTGGTACGAGAAGTACTTCGGCGGACGGCGCATCGCCGAGACTCCGGACCGGTTGATGTTCGGCAGCACGCGCTTCATGTTCCTCCGCAAAGCCGACGCCAAGCCGTCCAGCGGAAGCGCCATCGATCACGTGGGCTTCTCCTTCGCCGACCTCGACGCCAAGATGAAGGAATTCGAAGCCGCCGGCATCAAGATCGTCACGCCAGTGCGCGAGATCCCCGGCCTCTTCAAGCTTGGGTTCGTCGAAGATCCCTGGGGCACACGCATTGAGGTCGTGCAGGATCCCGAACTGCTCGGGCTGCACCACGTCCATCTGCGCGGACCCAACCCGGAAGAGGTTTTCACCTGGCTGCAGGCCAAGTTCGGCGGCGAGCGCACCAAGCTCAAAGGACGCCTCGACGCCATGAAGTACAGCGCCGCCGGCTTCAGCGACATGTGGATCCTGGTGCAGAAGGGTGACGCCGAGCCGAGCGAAGGACACGCCATCGACCACATCGGCTGGCGCTCCTCCGGCGCGCTCGCGAAAACTATCGACGACCTGCGCGCCAAAGGCGTGACCGTTCTGACCGAGCCTCGCCGGCTGCCGCTTCCCAACGGCCCCGCCATCAACTTCGCCTACGTGGCCGGACCGGCCGGCGCCAAAATCGAGCTGGTCGAGCGTCCCGGACTCAAGCCCGGCGAGTAAGGCGTTATCCGCGTGCGCCGCTCGCAGGCGCCGGGTTGGCAGCGCAGTCGGCCGATCAACTACGGAAGTGTCATCGGACTACGGCGCTTCAAATCAACGAGACGGCCACTATTCGCCCGGTGACCGCTACGAGCTGCGAGTTGCTTCAACAGGTCGCAAGGAGAATTGGTTCCGAGTGGACGATCCAGACAAAATCACCGGTCACTTCTCAGAAGCCAACTTTTGGCCAGGTTCCGGGCAGCGCGCAAATCAGGACTCATCCGTTCCGATCCGTTATGAAAGCCGGGCTATCGGATTAATGGGCTGTGCCACACGCGGGCGAGGAGTTGCTTGAGCTGAGCGAAATCCTTGGATCCGAGCTCCGCGCTCCACTCGCGCTCGATATCCCGGAGGACGTCGTGGATTTTCGCCCACGCGGCGTGTCCGCGCTTGGTAAAGCGAACGATTCGTGCCCGGCCCTCGTCGGGTGCGTCGGACCGGACGATATAGCCGAGACCTTCTAAACTCCGCAGTAACTGGTTCATCGCCTGCTTGGTCATCCCGGCGCGCTCGGCGAGAGTGCCTGGGCGAGCACCATCCGGGCCGGGGAACCTCAGCACGGCCATATGCGGCAAGCGGAGCTCGTCGAAACCGGCCGCATTGAGTTCCTTGACGATGCGGCGCTGGACGGCTTGAGCCGGAACGCGCAGAAGCGCTCCGATCAGCATGTCCTCGCTTTTGACCGCTGATTTTTTTTGCGCCAAAGGGGTTGACATACTAGTAAACTGAGTTTACCATAGGACATGGTAAACAGAGTTTACCCAAAAGAGGCGATATGAACCAACAGATTATGGACCAGACAATGATCCCACCTGCTTCAGTTTTCGCAGGCACTGGGCGTGCGAATGGCACGGCACCCATCCAGCAGCAAAACCAGGTCAAGTATGTACCCGCGGGAACGGGTCCCGCATACTGGGGCCCCGGAGACCAAATTACGTTTCTCGTCACCGGAGAGGAAACCGGCGGCGCCTTCTTCATGGCGGAAGTACTGGTCCCGCCGGGGGGCGGTCCACCGCCGCACATTCACTCTCGCGAGGATGAATCGTTCTATCTCCAGGAAGGGACGCTCACCGTTCAAGTCGGCGGCAATACGCTTCAAGCATGTCCAGGCGATTTTGTGCACCTCCCGCGCGGAATCGTGCATTGCTTCAAAAACACCGGAAGAGTCGATGCGAAATTCTTGATGGTAGCTACGCCGGCGGGCTTGGAGAAGTACTTTGAAGAGGCGTTCTATCCCGCTGTGGATCGTTCGGTGGTGCCGCCGCTGATCACCGAAGCGTTTGTGGCCCGGGCGCTCGCGGCCGCCCCCAAGGCCGGTCTGAAGCTTCTTCCGCCGGCATAGCAGGCAAAAACGCAGTTTACTAGGAAAAGAGACTACGATGACAACTACGATCGACCTCCCAGTTAACCCTTCCGACGAAACCATCCTCGTCGGGCCTCTCACGGTCCGCTTCCTTCTCACCGGAGACAACTCGACTGGTAGTATCGCGGCGTTTGAGCTTACTGTCCCGGGCGCGCAGCGGTTGATGGCTCCAGCGCATAGCCACGACCACTACGAGGAGACTATCTACGGAATCGCCGGAGTGTTGACCTGGACGGTCGACGGAAAACAAATCGACGTGGGGCCAGGCCAAGCTCTCTGCATTCCGCGCGGTGCCGTTCACCGGTTCGATAACCATGGAAGCCAGGACGTGAAGGCGCTCTGCGTGATCACGCCGGCCGCAATTGGTCCAGAGTATTTCCGCGAGGCTGCCGAGGTAGTCAACGCAGCGGCTGGGGGTCCACCGGACAAAGTGAAGATGGCCGAGATCATGCACCGGCATGGCCTAACGCCAGCTCCGCCTCAGGCGTAGCGCCTGGGAACGCTTCAGAATGAGCCCAACCGGTCGTAGTGGCTCTGATTAGCATTGGACACTAGAGGACTGCGGATATCTGCGAGATTGCCGGCGATTCGAAGGTTAGCTCGAAACGGCATTCTAGGAAGTACTGGCTTCCAGGCGGATGACGCCATCCTGAAATAGTGCGCCATCCTGAAATGACCACTACCGGGCGTGTAACCGCTTACTCGTAGATGTGCCCCAGCCCCGCCCGTTCACCTCGTTCCCTGAACCTTTTCTCCTTCCCCATCTCCATCTTCCGCGAACGCTCGCGCCGCAACCGAACTCACTGCCGTAATCTGGAACCGAACGGCTCTCTCGCCACGCGCCGCCCATTCTGGCTTCGTTTTTCAGAATTTCCTGGAAGCCCGAACGCGGAAAAAAATCGCCGCGCGCGCACAAGCCTCCCCGTTTTGGGCTGCCAACGGCTGCCGCTGGCAACCCCTGACCGGCCCCGGTTCCAGCCAAAAAGCCGCCCGCCGCCAACCCACGCTATACTGGCTATAGGCAGTCCTCGGGCCCCATATGATTAACAGCCGTTTTAAGTTTTTCGTCGCTTCGGCGTCCACGTGCCTCGTCTTTGTGCTCCTCTTCGGAGCCATGCGCGGCAAAAGCGCTTCCCCGGAAGATACCTATAAGCACCTCGCCGTTTACACCGAGGTCCTGTCGCACATCAAGAACGACTACGTCGAAGAGCCCGACATGAAGAGCGTCACCGTAGGCGCCGTCAATGGCCTGCTCGAAGCCATCGACCCCTACGCCAGCTACCTCAATGCCGACCAGTACAAGCAATGGATGAAGAGTAAGGACCAGCACAAGGCCAGCGTTGGACTGATCCTCTCGAAAAAGTTCGGCTACGTCGGAATCGTCGACGCCATCCCCGGTTCACCCGCCGCGAAAGCCGGGTTGAGCACCACCGACGTTCTCGAGACCATCAACGGCGTCGCCACCCGCGACATGCCGCTCGCTTTCGCTGAGTTGCTTCTGCAAGGCGATCCCGGAACCACCGTCGAAGTGGGCGTGCTGCGCTTCCGTAAGCCCGAACCTCAGAAACTGACGCTCACCCGCGCCGTTGTCCAATATCCCGCCGTCACGGCCAAGCTGCTGCCCGACCAAGTCGGACTCGTGCAGGTCCAGAGCCTGGAAGGCCGCAATGCCGCCGAAGTCGCCGCCAAGCTGCAGGATCTCGAAAAGCAGGGCGCCAAGAAACTGGTGCTCGATCTCCGCCATTGCGCCACCGGCGGACCGGACGAGGGCGTCAAGCTCGCCGATTTATTCCTGGACAAGGGCCGCGAGATTTCCTACACGCAAGGCCAGAAGTCGCCGCGCGCCGACATCCTCGCCGACGGCACTCAGGTCGACCGGCTCCCCATGGTCGTGATCGTGAATCGCGGCACCGCCGATGGCGCGGAAGTCGCCGCCGCCGCGCTGCTCGATGACCATCGCGCCGACGTGGTGGGCGAACGGACTTACGGTGACGCTTCCATTCGCAAGACCATCACCATGGAGGACGGTTCCGCCGTCATCCTTTCGGTCGCCAAATATTATTCGCCCTCCGGCAAGGCCATTCAAGATGTGGGCGTCACGCCTTCGGTCCCCGTGACCGAGGTCGACGCGGGCGCCACCGATGATGACGGCAACCCCATCGAGCCCCAGCCGCAAAGCGAAGACCTGTTGCTCAAGAAGGCCATCGAAGTGATCACCAAGGGCCGGACCGATCTCGCATCGACTCCCGCTTCGCCAGCCGCCGCGTCTGGCTCAAAGGACGCTCCGCCGGTCCTGACTCCGCTCAACGTGCCGCATCCCCAGCAGCAGCAACCGCCCCAGCCGCGTTAGGATCTTCACGGTGCCGCTTTACGAGTACAAGTGCGATAAGTGCGGCGAAGTCTTCGAGGTGATCGAGAAGTTTTCCGACGAACCCCTTCAGGTTCACGAGAAATGCGGCGGCGCCGTCCAGCGGCTGATCTCGACCTCCGCGCTCCAGTTCAAAGGCTCCGGCTGGTACGTCACCGATTACGCCCGCGGCGGTCAGAGATCGGACAAGAGCGATTCCGCCGCCAAAACATCCACCACGGACACCTCCGCGAAAACAGAAGGCAAGCCGTCCGAATCGAAGCCGGCCGAAACCAAACCCGCTAGCAGCGAATCCAAGAACGGCTGATCCCCCGCGCCAGCACGCGATCACGTTACCGCCGCGCATTTCCCCCACCCTGTTTCCCTCGCGCGTTTCCCCCGCGCGTTTCCCCCGCGCTGTTTCCCTCGCGCTGTTTCCGCCGCGCGTTTTCCGAGCCGCGCGCGTCAGCAAGCGGTTTCCAGCCTGCTAGATTAGAGGCATGACCTCGAGACGGCACTTCCTCGCCGCGGCCGCCGGCGCCGGACTGGCTGCGCGTTTGAGCGCTCAAGAGAGCGCACGTTCCGCTAACGACCGAATTCAAATCGCCCTCATCGGCGCGGGCGGACAAGGATCCGACGACGCGCGCACTTCGCTGGAAGCCGGCTCCAAGCTGGTCGCCGCCGCCGACGTCTACCAGGGCCGCCTCACCCGCGTGCGCGAAGTCTTCGGCAACGGCGTCTTCACCACCCGCGACTATCGCGAAGTGCTGGCGCGCACTGACGTCGATGCCGTCATCATCGCCACTCCCGATCACTGGCACCAGAAGATCGCCATCGACGCCCTCACCGCCGGCAAAGACGTCTACGTCGAGAAGCCCATGGTCCAGCGTATCGACGACGGCCGTCCGCTGATCGAGGCGCAGCGCAAGACCGGCCGCATTCTGCAAGCCGGCAGCCAGCGCGTCAGCTCCATCGTGTATCAGAAGGCGCGCGAGCTGTTCCAGTCCGGCTCTATCGGCACCGTCAACATGATCGAAGCCTGGTGGGATCGCAACTCCGCCATCGGCGCCTGGCAGTATTCCATCCCGCCCGACGCCACTCCGGAAAACATCGATTGGGACCGCTTCCTCGGACGCGCTCCGAAAACTCCCTTCGAACCGGTGCGCCTGTTCCGCTGGCGCAACTATCGCGACTACGGCACCGGAGTGGCCGGCGACCTGCTCGTGCACCTGTTCTCCGGCATGCACTTCGTCACCAGCTCCATCGGGCCCACCCGCGTCTACGCCACCGGCGGGCTGCGCTTCTGGAAGGACGGCCGCGACGTCCCCGACGTCATGCTCGGCCTGTACGACTATCCCGAAACTTCGAATCACCCGGCTTTCAATCTTGCGCTGCGCGTGAACTTCGTCGACGGCGGCAGCGAGAATTCCGGATTCCGGTTCACCGGCAGCGAGGGCATTCTCACCATCGGCAGCGGCGTCAGCGTCGCGAAGCACCCGCGCGAGGCCGAACCCGGCTTCACCATCGGCACATTTCCCAGGGATGTCCAGCAGGAGTTCCTCAAGAAATACTACGAACAGTATCCGCGCACCACTCCCACCGCCGACGGCATTCGCCCGCAGGCCGAGGAGCGCTACTTCCCTCCGGGCGGCTACAACGATCTTCTGGATCACCACCGCAACTTCCTGGCCGCGGTCCGCAGCCGCAAGCCGGTCACAGAAGATGTGGTGTTCGGTTTCCGCGCCGCCGGTCCCTCGCTACTCTCCAACGTCAGTTACTTCGAGCAGCGGACTTGCAACTGGAATCCGGAAACGATGACGGCCGGCTAGCCGCCGCGACCAGGTGTAGTCGAATAGGATTTCGCGGAAATAGTTTCCCAGGGTCACCGCCGGAATCAGCAGCATCAGCGGCGCCAGCGCGAGCGTCCAGGTGTATTCTTGAACCAGGCCGGTTCCGATCTCCAGCACCGCGCGCGTCAGCTTGGCGTAGTCGCCCGACACGCCGTGGATTCTGACGCGGCCGTGCCGCAAGCCGCGCAGGTATTCGTGAATGCTTCCGGCGGCCGGAACCTCGGTGTAGGTCAGACCCAGCGACGCCAGCGTGTGCGCATCGCTTCCGCCCACCGCGGCCTTGCGCCAGTCGCGTGCCAGCCGTTCGGCGGAGCGGTTGTTGGTTTCCGGAATCTGGCCGTTCCGCGTCTCGAGCGCGGGGAACTGGTCTGCGAAGAGCAGAAAATCGTCGCTCGAGCGGCGGCCGGTGAGGCTGGAGAAAACATGGTTGATGCTGAAGAAAATTTTCTGCTCGCGCAAATAGGCCGCCAGCGCCGGAACGTCGTTGCGGCGCCGCTCCAGTTCGACGTGCTGCCGCTCCTCGATGCCGTAGACCCCCACGTGAATCTCATTGCCGCTGGGAGTCCGGCAGGTGAGCTCCTCGCTCAGAAAGAAATCCGGATAGCGCCGGAGATGCTCGGCGGCGTCGATGGAATCATGGTCGGTGACCGTCACCAGATCCATGCCGCGCCGTTTGAGCGTCTGATAGACCTCTTCGGGATCGCTGTAGCTCTCGCGGCAGACTCGCTTGAGCAACGGAACAGTGCACATGCCGGAGTGCCGCGTATGGACATGCAGATCGCACCGCATGCCCCCTTGTAGCCCGATTCAGGTTACAAATCGATGACCCGTGGAAAAAACATTGGTGACAAACAATGTTTTTCCTGCTTTTCGGCCTCCGAAGGGCAATTTCCCGGGGTGCTACTATCGAATCAACCGCGCCCGTAGCTCAGCTGGATAGAGCGATTGGCTTCGAACCAATAGGCCGGGGGTTCGAGTCCCTCCGGGCGCGCCAGCTTTTTAAACCTATGATTGCGTAGGCCTAGGTACTCCTAGCCAGTCGGGTAACGAGGCGATTCTAATGGCATTCTAAGGGCTTACCCTAATTTCTCGTACCGGAATGCCGTGATAACTTTCCAATAGCGGTGGACGAATCCATCGTACCCGAGAGGAGAAGACAATGGCACTGATGACCAATCTGGTTTTGAAGCTGAAGGTTTGGAAAGACACCCGCGGACAGGATCTCATTGAGTACGCGTTGATGGCTGGGTTCGTGGCGGTTGCCGCGGGCGCGGTTATGCCGGGTGTTGCCAGCAGCATCAGCACGATCTTCAGCAAGATCTCCAGTGTGATGAGCGTTGCCGCGTCCCAGAGCTAAAGTATCCAGCTCTAGACCGGCGTAAGCGTGTCTCACTTTACCTATCCCTTGAGCGAGTGGCGGCGTCTTTGCTGACTCCGCCGCTCGTTCTCATTTATCCACCTCGCGGCAAGCCACCCTCCCAGCAAGAAAAAACGCACAAGAAGCGCGGCGCTGGGATAGACCAAATCCCCGGGAGGCACGCCGCGTCTTGTGCGTCCGATTGAGAGGCCCAAGTGCCTGCTCAAGCGCAATCACTACTTGGTGGTTGTGATGGGGACCTCACGAAGCGTCGCCTTCACCTCCGGCACCGGAATAACCACTTTCAGGATGCCGTTGGTCAGCTCAGCCTTGATCTGGTCCGCGTTCGCTCCTTTCGGCAGCGGGATCGACCGGTAGAACTTGCCGTAGCTGCGTTCAGACCGATAGTACCCCTCCCCTTTCTCCTCCTTCACTTTCTTCTTTTCGCCTTCCAGCACCAGTGATTCTTCGATCACTTCGACTTTGATGTCTTCTTTGGCGATGCCGGGCAGTTCGGCCGTGACGATGAAGTTGCCTTCCTTGTGCTTGACCTCGAGCGCTGGCGCCCACAGTTCAAACTCGGCCGGCGGAGCAAAGCCCGTGAACATCCGGTCCATCTCCTCGCTGAACCGCTTCATGACCCCGAACGGGTTGGCGCCGAACAGGCTGCCAAACGGAAGCGTCGGGAAATAAACTTCAGGACGGGGTGCCAGAGCACCGCCGTTTTCCTTGGTGACCTTGATTTCAGGCATATAAATCCTCCTTCCTCAAGCGGCTGGCCGCGCACACGCTCGCGCGCGTTATCACCAGCCGCTTATGATCAGCTATTGAACTTTATTCCAACCTGCAAGGTGCATGCCGCAGGCCGTTCGGCGAACGGGTACTCAACGATTCAAGTACTTGGGCCGCCGGTACCTGGCGAAGGAGAGTGATGTGGCGGGTTTGACGCACCCCATGCGTGCGCGAGGGCCCTCATCGAACCAAGGGCCCTCTGAAAAACCAGGAAACGTTCCGTCTGTCCCCAGGTTTTAGAACACGAAGCGGATGCTCAACTGCAGGCGGCGGGCTAGGGTGCCGTCGGGCGTTGCGGAGTCGCTCGAGCCGAAGCCGAAGGCCGTCGGGGTATAGGTCAACAGTCCTTTTGCTTCGGTGTAGGCTTGGGTCGTCATAGACGTGGGCGACCAACTGTTGCTGATGTTGAACGCTTCGAAGTTGAGAGACAACTTGTAGCGGTCCTCTGTTCCCAGCGGAATGATCTTGCTGAGCCGCGCATCGCTCTTGTACAGCGCGGGCTGGAGCACGCCGTTGGCCGGCAGGAACGGAGCCCGGCCGCTCAAGCCGGAGCCGTTGATGCTGAAGTTGCTGAACATGCCCGTTACTGGTGTATCGTTCAGGCGGATGGTCGGGTTACCATAGGCGCGCGAACTGTTGATGGTGGTGAGCGAAGAGAGCTGCCAGTTGTTCACCAGGTACTTGTAGATCCCGCCCGAGCGGTGCGTGAAAGTCGGCGCCCAAACCCAGGCGAGCACGAAGCGCTGGCGCTGATCGTTCTCGCCGTCGCCGCGGTCGAGCCGGTAGTTCCCGTTGTACAGCCAGGAGAACGCGTTGCTCAGAAAGATGTTGGAGGTGGCTTGGCCGAAGCCTTGGCCGTCGTCGATTTCATGCGACCAGGTGTAGGACAAGCTGGCCTGCAGCCCGTGCGAGAAGCGTTTCTCGACCTGGACCGCAAGACCGTTGTAGAAGCTGGTGATGCCATTTTCGTCCTGGACAACGCCGTTATAGCGTGTATCGGGCCGGCCGTTGCTGGTGGGCAGCTTCAGGTACATGGCCGTGTTGTACGCTCCCACCGGAGTGCCATTGGCGTCGCCGATGATGTAGGTGAAGGTCTGCGAGCTCAGCGGAGGCAGGTTCAGATCGCGCTCGCCGTACAGTTGAATGCCGCGGCTCCAGATGTAGGAAGCCGTGAGCGCGAGGTCGTGCGTCAACTGCCGCTCTACCGCAAACGTGCCCTGCTCGGAGTAGGGAGTCTTCCAATCGGGGGCGGCGAACTGGATGCTGGACGCTCCGACTGTGATGCCCGCGGGCACTGAGCCGAGATTGTTGGGGAAGACCGGGCCGGCGGCCAATTGCGATGCGACCGTGCCGGAGAGCGAAACCGATTGCTGGGTCACGCCATTGCCCAGGAACAGATCCATGAGCGTCGCTCCGGGGACCGAGGAATAGAACAATCCGAATCCGGCGCGGATGACGGTCTTATCGTTCAAACGGTACGCCAGGCCGATGCGCGGCATCACATTGGTCGCCTGCGAATTGACACGGCAGGTCTGCGGATAGTCAGGATTGCATACCTTGGGTTGGGGCATGGGCTCGTACTCGTAGCGCAGGCCGGCGGTAGCCGTGAACTTGGGAGTCACTCGCCACTGGTCTTGCACATACATGCCGTAGTTGTTCATCCGTATATCAGTGGACCCGGTTCCCAGCGTTTGGGAGAACGCCTGCCAGTTCTTGGCGCCGGTGGTGTTGCCGGTGTAGTCGAGCGCGAACTGGTTGACGGTCTGATAAGTGTAGCTGCCGTGAAGGTTGGGCAGGAAGAGCGAGAAATCATCGCTGCTGGTGATATCGACACCGAACTTGAACATGTGCCGGCCCTTGGTCCAGGTGGCGTTGTCGCCGATCTGCTGGCGATGTTCGTCGGGTTCGACGCGCGGCAAGTAGTTGATTGGTCCAAGTTGAATGCCGACCACCGAGACATCCAGCAGCCCGAGGGATTGGCCGAGCAGCGCGGGATTCGGATCGTCGGCTTCCAGGTCGGTGGCCCAGCCGTAACGCAGCTCGTTCACAAAGCTGTAGCTAGGAACCGAAGTCCAACTGAGCTTCACGTTGCGGACCTTCCCGAAGTCGTTGCCGTTTGCGTTGATGGCCTGGCCGGTGGTGGAGGTGAGATTGGTCTGCTGCAGGCCATTGAAGGAAGTGAATCGCATGATATTGAAGGCGGCGCTGAAGGAGTTGCGATCCGAGAAGTGATAGTCGAGGCGTCCAAAACCCAGCCATTGGCCAAAATTTCGCGGCGTCGAGCCGAAGAAGCGCGGCAGCTGCGTGTTGATGGCGGCGCATTGGGCCGGAGTCGCCGCGGGGACGGAGCCGCTGGCGACGCCGCAGCCGATCCAGGTCTGAGCGGTCGGATCGATAACGCCGGCTTTGACGTAGCTGTCGGCGAACGGGAAGTCGCGATGAGAGTACTCACCGTTCGCGAAGAAGAACAGCTTGTCCTTGATGAAGGCTCCGCCCAGGCTGGCGCCCACCTGGTGGCGCGTGTCGGGAGGATTGATGGAGGCGTAGGGATCGTGCGCGTTGAAGTTCTGATTGCGGTAGAACCAGTAGCCGGTGCCATGCAGGTCGTTGGTCCCACTGCGGGTGACGGTGTTCACCACGCCGCCCGAGGCGCGTCCGTACTCGGCCGAGAAGTTCGCCGAAACCACCTGGAATTCCTGCACGGCGTCCTGGGAGATCTGCGAGACGATGCGCGTGCGCCCGATGTTCTCCATGAAAAAGCGCTCGGTGTAATCGTTGCCATCCAGCAGGAACGAGTTGCCGTTGGCGATGCCGCGGAAGGTGAGCAGTCCGAAGTTTCCGTCGTTGGTGACCCCCGGCGTCAGCAGCACGAAATTGTCGACGCGGCGTCCGTTGATGGGCAGGTCCTGGATCTGGCGCGTGTTGACCACCTGCGAAATGTCCGTCTTGGTGTCGTTGACCAGTTCGGCTGCGCCGGTGACGTCCACCTGAGTGACGGTGGTGCCGACGGCGAGGCCAACGTTCAGGTTCAGGCTCTGGCCGACCTGAAGATCGAGGCCTTCGGCCGAGTATTCCGCGAAGCCGGAAGCTTCGACCGTGACTTTGTATCCGGGGCCGGGAGGCAGAGCCGGAGCCGCAAAGATGCCGGCCTCGTTGGTTACCAGGCTTCGGAGATTGCCCTGGCCCGCGCTGGAAATGGTGACTTTCGCGTTAGGGACCACAGCGCCCGATTGATCCCGGACGACGCCGGAAATTCCTGCTACCCCGCCCGCCTGCTGGGCGAACATGGGAACGGACAGAAACAGCAATAGCGATGCGGCGAGATACGATTTCATGGTGACCTCTTAGTTGGCAACTATAACAGAATGTAAGTTACGTTTTAGTGACCGGAGGGCTGCTCATCCCGGCACCATAACTGAAGCAAAGACTACCTGTACATGATAGCTGATCGGGGCGGGGGAGTCTGTGATGGAAAAAACGTAACAAAGCGGGACGGACCGCCCATTTCGCGATCGGCCTTCGTGAATCGTGCCTGCGAAATGGGCGTCCGTTCCCTGGTGTTTGCTCCTGCTTTAGAAGAAGAAGCGCAGGCCGAACTGGGCCTGGAACGGGGTTCCGATCTGGTTGTTGCTCTTGTTGTACGAGCCGTCGGCGTTCTTCAACAGCATGAAGGTGGAGCGCGGGGCAACCGGGGCGCCGGTGGCGTCGATGCCCAAGCCGTAAATCGTATTGGCGGTGTTGATGCCGGCCGGGCCGATTACGACGTTGGCGAAGTTGAACATGTTGAACATCTCGGTGGAGAACTGCAACTTCATGCGTTCGCCGAATCGGAAGTCCTTGAGGAAGCGGAAATCGACGAACTTGAAGCCGAGATTGCGGAAGGAGTTGCGGCCGAAGGGCACGCCCACGGCCTGATAGGGCCGGTCGTTCGAGGACGAACCGTCGGCATTGACGTCCGAGCCGGCCAGCGGATCGATGGGCTGGCCGCTCGAAGCGCGGAAGGAGCCGGAAAGCTCGATGCCCCAGGGCAGATTTCCGATGGCGTAAGTTGCGAACTGATTGCGGATGTCCAGGTTCGAATAGCCGTACTCGGGTTTCATAGTGAATGGATTGTCGTAAGTGAAGCCGCTCGCGGAGCGCTCGTTGTCGTCGTCGGAATAGCTCTGTGCGACGGTGTACTGGACGCCGAACTGAAGCCGCTTGCTGGCGCTGTAGCGAGTGTTCAAGCTCATTCCGCGATACATGGAGCGGGCCGAGCTTTCGCGGATCGTGATCTGGCCATACTGAGGCAGCGGGCGGTTGCCGCGGGCGAAGATAGGCCTGCCATCAGCTGCGCGGACAGTGGGGAAAGGCAGGTTGTAATCGCGGTTGCGTTCCAGATGAACGGTATTGATGTAGTTGAACTGGATGCCCGCCACCCAGCCGTTGGCGATCTCCTGATCGGCGCCCAAGCCTCCCTGGAAAGCTCGCGGGTTCTGGTAATCATTGCCGGTACCGGTGAAGCTGGCAGCCAGGAATGGGTTGGGACTGACACCGGTCAGCTTGGCGAGAGCCGTGGTGAATTGATCGGGCGTCAGGATCGGAAGACTGTCCAGCTTGGCGGTGTTCAGATCGACGCCGGCGGTTTTGAAGACCTGATATACGGTGGGACTCGAGGAGCCGACAGTCGGGATATAGGAGAGGCTCAAGTCTCCCGGGGGAATCCGGAAGTTATTGGTGGTGCCGCCGTAGATGAGCATCGGGGACGCGGCATAGAAGAGGCCGGTGTGACCGCGGATGACGGTCTTGTTGGAACCCTTGATGGGCGCGTAGGTGAAGCCGAGGCGCGGCATCCACTGATTCAGGTTGTTGTGGAGCGTCGAAGGGTCGAACTTTCCTTCGTCGGGGAAAATGGTTCCCTGGATGGCTTTCACGACGTCGGTATTGCTGGAGACGGCTTCCGGATTGATTTGCCCTTCCCAGCGCAGGCCGTAGTTGATCTGGAACCGCGGGCTGATCTTCCAAGCGTCCTGGACGTAGAACGCGATCTGGTGCATGTGGTAATCGGCCAGCAGGTTTCCGATGTTGAGCGCGTAACGCACCTGCTGGTTGTCGAAGCGGTTCTGTCCGGGCGCGACCGACATCATTTGCAGGAGCTGGTTGGTGTCGGTTACGCCGAAGCTGAAGCTCCCAAACTGGTTGAAGCCGAAGAACTGGAAGGTGGTGAGGTAGTTGTAGTCGCCGCCGAACTTGAAGCTGTGGGAGCCGTGAATGATCGAAAAGCCGTCGTTGATCTGGTAGCGGGTGTCGTCCTGAACGGTGGGCAGGAAGTTGCGGGCGCCGAAGTTGCCGATGTTGTCGCTGACGTTGGGAACGGCGGAATTCGAGGTGCGCGGGCGGTTTTCGTGGGTGCCGGAGAAGCGCAGGTCGTTGGCCATGCTGCCGCCGATGATGGCGGTGTACTGCGCGATGCCGGTGAAGGTGCGATCCTTTTCCGCGCCCGTGCCGCTGAGGGCCCGCGTATCGATGGTGGGAAGCGGCGCGCCGGTGGTGATGGCATTGTTGGCGCTGGCGTCGCTGAAGTTGAAGCGCATCATCAGGCGGTTGTTGTCGGTGATGTTGTAGTCCAGCCGGCCGGTGGTGGCGGTGCCGTCGTTGGTCGATTGAAACCCGTTTTCGAGGCTGTGGTAGAAGCTCAGGGCCTCCTGAGTCTGCGGCGTGGGCGAGACCCCGGCCAGGGTGGCGAACAAAATGGTGCGCGGCAGGCTGGATACCTGGCGCTCGGCCGCGGCGAACCAGAACAGCTTGTCCTTCTTGATGGCCCCGCCGGCGCCGCCGCCGAACTGCTGCAAAGTCTCGAGGTTCTGCGTATTGAACGGCGTCTTGAGGCCAGTCTCCTTGTGGCGGATCTGGTAGAAAGTTTCGCCGTGCAGCGTATTGGTTCCGGACTTGGAAACAGCGTTCAGAATGCCGCCCGTGGAACGGCCGTACTCGGCGGCATAGCCGGTGGTGATGGCCTGGAACTCCTGAATGGAACTCTGCGGGATGGTGAAGACGAAGCCGGAGCGCTCGCCGCCGCGGGTACCGCCGAAGAACGGATTGTTGTAGTCGGTGCCGTCCACCATGACGTTGCCGTTGATGCCGCGCTGGCCGGCGAAGGAAATCGAGCCGCGGGTTTGATCGATCTGCACGGTAGGCGTAAGAGCGGCGAAGTCCTGAAAGCGGCGGCCGTTGATGGGCAAGTTTTCGATGGCGGTGGTGTTGATGATGGTCGACGGCGCAGGCATATCGGTGCTGACCAGCGTGGAGGAGACTTCCACGGTCTCGACGGTAGAACCGAGCCTCAAGTTAACCGGCAGACTCACGGCGCTGCCGACGTTCAGAACCACGTCTTGCAACATGGCCTGCGCGAATCCGCTGCTCTCCACTGACACGTTGTAAGTGCCGGCATCCAGCAGCACGGCGCGAAACTGCCCGGACTCGCCGGTGGTGAGCTCGCGCACCGAGCCGGTTTGGGTGTTGGTGATCTTGACCTTGGCATTCGGCACGACGGCCTGGTTGGGATCGTACACTGTTCCAGCGATCTGACCCTTGTTGGCATCCGCCTGGGCCCAAAGACCCAGCGGCAATAGAAACACAGCTAGCAGACAAAGAACTGTTCTCATTGTTCCCCCTAACCCCGGTTGAGCTGAAAAAACTACCGATTATAATACCCGACTTCCGGCTTCGTGGCTATGAAAATTCGGTTACAAATTGGGTAACCTTCAGCCAGGGAGCCCGGAACAGGAATTAGAACCTGGCGCAGCGTTGCGCTTCGGGCGCTGGGTCTATTCTAGTACGATAAAGATATCCCATGGGCGCCACGAGCGTTGATCTTAAGAAAACTGTCAATCTTCCGCGCACCGACTTTCCCATGAGGGCCAACCTGGCTCAGATGGAGCCGAAGATGCTGGAGCGGTGGCAAGCGGAAGCTCTGTACGAAAAGATTCGCGCCGCGCGGGGGGGCCGTCCGATGTGGGTGCTGCACGACGGGCCGCCCTACGCCAACGGAGAGATCCATCTCGGGACCGCTTTCAACAAGATCCTGAAGGATTTCGTGGTCAAGACCAAGACCATGGAAGGCTACGATTCGCCGTACGTGCCGGGTTGGGACTGCCACGGTTTGCCGATCGAGGCCAAGGTGGACAGCCAGCTCGGTTCGCGCAAAGCTCACATGAGCGCGGTGGAGATTCGCGCTGAGTGCCGCAAGTACGCAGCCAAGTACGTGGACTTGCAGCGCCGGGATTTCGTGCGCGTGGGCGTGCTGGGGCGCTGGCAGGATCCCTACCTGACCATGAGCGCGCGGTTTGAATCCACCATCGCGGGCGCGTTCGTCGAGTTTCTGGATCGCGGCTACGTTTACAAGGGCCTCAAGTCGGTGAACTGGTGCATCCACGACCGGACGGCGCTGGCCGAGGCGGAGATCGAATACGAGAACCACACCAGCCCGTCCATCTGGGTGCGGTTCGCGCTTACTTCGGACGCCGGGCTGATCGATCCGGCGCTGGCCGGGCGCCGAGTTTACGGGCTGATCTGGACGACGACGCCCTGGACCATTCCGGCGAATGTCGCGATCGCGTATCATCCGAAATTCGAATACGTGGCGGTGGAAGTTGGCGGGGACGTGTACATCGTCGCGCTGGAATTGCTGAAGGCGACCTCGGAGAAGCTGGGCTGGCGGGACGCGAAAGCCGTGGCTGGTTTTGCGGGGAGCAAGCTCGAAGGCGCCATCTTCCGCCATCCGTTCCTGGAGCGCGATTCGCTCGGCATTCTGGCCGGGCACGTGACGCTGGAGCAGGGCACCGGGGCCGTTCATACCGCGCCGGGACACGGCCAGGAAGACTTCGAGGTGGGAGCCAAGTACGGGCTGCCGGTGTATTGTCCCGTGGATCCGGGCGGGAAATTTTTCCATGCCGAGGGCGCGGCGGGACGGTTGCCGGAAGAGATTATCGGCAAGACGGTATGGCAGGCCAACCCGCTGGTCAGCGACATTTTGAAATCGCGCGGCGCGCTGTTGGCTCAGGAAGACATGTCGCACAGCTATCCGCACTGCTGGCGCTGTCATCACGCGACGATTTTCCGCGCCACCGAGCAGTGGTTCATCGGAATGGACCGCAACGATTTGCGGTCGCGCGCGCTGCACGCCATCCAGCAAGTGAAATGGATGCCGGAGTGGGGCGAAGAGCGCATCTCGAACATGATCGCCACGCGTCCGGACTGGTGCATCTCGCGCCAGCGCGTGTGGGGCGTGCCGATCCTGGTCTTCTATTGCGAAAATTGCCAGGAGCCGCTGGTCGACCGCAAAGTGCTGGATCGCGTGGTTGCGTTGTTCGCCGAGCACAGCGCCGACGTGTGGCACGAGCGCTCGGCGGCTGAGTTGATCGGACCGGGCGTCAAGTGTTCGCGCTGCGGCGGAGGCGAGTTCCGCAAAGAGACCGACATTCTGGATGTTTGGTTCGATTCGGGCGTGAGTCACCTGGCGGTCCTGACTCAGGAGAATCGCTTGCCCTGGCCCGCGAACATGTATCTGGAGGGCGCGGATCAGTATCGCGGCTGGTTCCACAGTTCGCTGCTGGTGGGCGTGGCGCTGAAAGGCGAGGCGCCGTACAAGGAATGCGCCACCAACGGCTGGACGCTGGACGAGCAGGGGCGCGCGATGTCGAAGTCGCTGGGGATCGGGATCCATCCCGACGAGATCATTCCGAAATTTGGAGCCGACGTGCTCAGGCTTTGGGCCGCGTCGGTGGATTTCACCGAGGATGTGCGGCTATCCGACACGATTCTGGCGCGTTTGAGCGAGGCATATCGCAAGTTCCGGAACACGTTCCGGTGGACGCTCGGCAATCTGAACGATTTCGATCCGGCGCGCGACGCGGTTCCGGCCGCCCAGATGACCGAGATCGACCGCTGGATTCTGCTGCGCGCCGAGGACCTGGTGGCCCGGTGCCGCGCCTGGTACGGCGAGTTCGCGTTTCACAAAGTGTATCGAGCGGTGTACGATTTCGCGGCCACCGATCTGAGCGCGATTTATTTTGACGTGTCGAAGGACCGGCTGTACACGGCGGCGCCGAAGTCGTTGCGGAGGCGCAGCGCGCAGACCGCGATTCATCGCATCACCTACGCGCTGGTGCGCCTGGTTGCGCCGCTGCTGGCCTTCACCACCGAAGAGGTATGGAGTTATCTGCCGAAGCCGGCTGGGAGCCTGGAGAGCGTCCACCTGTCGCTGTTTCCCGAGGCCGAGGAGTTGACCGAGGGCTTCACGGCGGAGCACAGAAAGCTGCTGGAGAAGTGGGAAAAGCTGATGGCGGTGCGCGAGCAGGTGCTGAAGCCGCTGGAGCTGGCGCGTCAGGAAAAATTCATCGGAGCACCGCTGGAAGCGCGCGTGCGATTGAAGGCCGGGGACGATCTTTATCCGCTGCTCAGCGAATATTTGAGCGAACTGCCCGCGCTCTTCATTGTGTCGCAGGTGGAGCTGGAGCAGGCAAGTGGAGCGCTGGCCGCCCAGATCGAGCGGGCCGCGGGCGACAAGTGCGAGCGCTGCTGGAAGTATACGACCGAAGTGGGCAAAGACACGGAATTTCCTACTCTGTGCGCGGCTTGCAAGGAAGCGGTGCAGGAAATGCTGGGCGACTGATTATGATCCAGCGCTTGCTGCCGTTCGCGATCGCGGCGGTGGTGTTTCTGCTTGACCGCGTGACGAAAGGCGCGATCAAGGCGCATGTCTCCTTGTGGGACGGCTTGAACATCGTGCCCGGTTTGTTGAACATCGTGCACACCGAAAATCCCGGCATCGCCTTTGGATTGCTGGCCGACATTACCAATCCCTGGCGCGACGTTGTTCTGATTGGGTTTTCGATCGCGGTGCTGGCGATCATCTCGGCCGTTCTGCTGCGGGCCGCCGAGGGGCCGCACGCGGGCGTGTTGCGGATGGGCCTGGCGTTCGTCATGGGCGGCGCGCTTGGAAACCTGTTCGACCGGATTGTACACGGGACCGTTACCGATTTCGTCGAAGTACATATGGGGGAGCATTATTTCCCGGCCTTCAATGTGGCCGACAGCGCGATCACCGTGGGCGCCTGCCTGCTGCTGCTGGACTTGTGGTATTCGCGGGAAAGGAAGCCGCAGACGGTGGACGTCACGAAATAGACGCGGGCCGTTGAGCAGAGCTGAATGTATCCGAAACTGATTTCGATCGGGAAATTTTTCATCCCTACCTACGGCACGCTGGTGGCGCTGGGATTCCTGGCGGCTTTGTGGGTCACGGTGCGGCTGGCCAGGCGAAGCAAGCTGCCGTCCGAACCGGTGACGAACCTGGCGATCTATTGCGCGCTGGCGGGTCTGGCGGGCGCCAAGCTGTTCATGATTCTGTTCGATATCCGGGATTACTGGAGCGGCGCCAAGCCTTTGTTTTCGCTCGACACGTTGCAGGCCGCCGGAGTGTACCAGGGCGGCTTCCTGCTGGCGCTGGTTACCGCGATCCTCTACATCCGGCACAACCGGCTGCCGGGGTTGCAGACTTGCGACGTTTTCGCGCCGGGGATCGCGCTGGGGCAAGCCATCGGGCGGATCGGATGTTTTTCGGCGGGATGTTGCTGGGGTGTCGAGTGTCACCTGCCTTGGGCGGTGACCTTCAAGAATCCCGAAGCCTGGAATCTCACGGGAGTGCCGCTGGGGATTCCGATGCATCCGACGCAGCTTTATGAATCGCTGGCCGACGCGGCGATCTTTGCGTTGCTGTATCGCCTGATTGCGCGGCCGCACACGCCCGGCGCGATTCTGGGCTGGTATCTGGCGCTGTATTCGAGCGCGCGTTTTGCCATCGAGTTCTTCCGCTTCCACGAGCAGGGGCTGCATCTGGGGCTGTCGTACACGCAGTGGATATCGCTGGCGACGCTGGCGGCGGGGCTGGTGCTGTTGATCGTAAGGCGGAGCGCGCCGAAGCTGGCGTTGAGCACCTGAGTACATCACGCATCGTCTACGTGGATGCGCTTGAGGTGCGAGGTCTCGCCGGAGACGATCCGCACTTTGCTCTTGGCCACGCCCAGCTTTTCGGCGATGAATTCGCAGACGGCGCGGTTGGCCTTCCCTTTTTCGGGTGCCGCGGTCACCTTGATTTTCCAGGTTCCATCGGGCAGGATCCCGGCCAGCTCGGTCTTCGAACTCTTCGGAATCACTTTGACGCGGAGATCCATGGTCCGCTCAGCCGCCGGCCTCGGGGGCGCAACAGCGGGCGACGGTTTCGAGCAGTTTCTTCGACGAGAAGGGCTTCCGCAGGAACTGATCCACCGGCAGCGGCGTCTCCGGCTCGGCGCCCGAGAGCACGATGATGCGAGCCGTCGACGAGGCCGCGCGGATCAGCGCCATGCCGTCTTCCGGCGCCGGAAGCCGAAGGTCCATCACCACCACGCGGCAGCCCGGCAACTGCGGCAACGCTTCGGCGGCGGTTTGCGCGACCGCCACTTCATAACCGGCCTGCTCCAGAATCTGCCTGCGGATGCACAGTTGATCGGGATCATCTTCGACGACGAGGATCTTGGCCATCAACTGAACTCGATGCGCGCAATCACCAGTTGAGGCATCTGGTTGTTCCAGCTTCCCGGAATGTCGTCAAAGGGGAGGCGGAAAGACTTGCTTTCGCCGGGCTTCAAACCGCCGCTGACGATGGGCACGCGCTCGCGCAGGATCACCTCGCCGTAGGAATTGTAGAAGATGCAGAATACGTCGGCCTGTTTGACCGGGCGGTTGCCGGCGTTGGTGATCTTGCCCTCGATCTCGGTCACCATTTGCTTGACGTAGCTCTCGGTGGCCTTCATGGACACGTCGGAAAGCTGCAGATTGCGCACGTACGATTTGGCGTCCGCGGTGAGGGGCGAGGCGTTGGAGGCGGGCTGCGGTCGGTTGATGAACCAGGCTAAGGCGCCGCCTACGAACAGCATCACCGCCAGTATGTAGATGGCCGATTTACTTCCCACGAATGATTGCTCTCCAGGCTGGACCAACCGGCCTCGGATTTCAGGATACGCGAACTCGCGCGCAAGGTACAATAAGACGTTTTGGTTTGAATCATGGGAAACATCATCGTTCTGGGCGCTCAGTGGGGGGATGAGGGAAAAGGCAAGGTAGTGGACCTCTTCTCCGAGAAGTTTTCCATCGTGGCGCGCTATCAAGGCGGGCACAATGCCGGCCACACGGTGTTCATCGGCGAAAAGAAATTCGTCCTGAAGCTGATTCCGAGCGGCATTCTGCGGCCCGGGATTCAAGCCGTGATCGGAAACGGCGTGGTGGTGGATCCGACGGCGCTGCTCGACGAAATCGAAACGCTGGAGCGGGCCGGCATCGACGTCCGCAAGCAGCTCGCCATCAGCAACCGGGCGCACGTCATCTTTCCGTTTCACCGGATCGTGGAGAAAATGTCGGAAGGGCGCGAGGACCGCGTGCCGATCGGCACCACCTCGCGCGGCATCGGCCCGTGCTACGAGGACAAGACCGGGCGTCGCGGCATCCGCATCGCCGACCTGTACGAGCCTGAAGCGTTTTGCGCGCTGTACTCGTCGCTGGCCGAGGACAAGCAGTTGCTGGCGCAGACTTTCGACATCCAGGAAACCATCGACTACGAGAAGATCCGCGACCAGTACCTCAAGCTGGCCGAGCGGATTCGCCCGATGGTATGCGATACGGCGCAGCTTCTGAACGATGCCATGCGCGCGGGCAAACGCGTGCTGTTCGAAGGGGCGCAGGGATCGATGCTGGACGTAGATCACGGCACCTATCCTTTTGTGACGTCGTCGAGCGCGACCGCGGGCGGCGCTTGCACGGGCGCGGGCGTGCCTCCCACCGCGATTCACGGCGTGATCGGCGTCTCGAAGGCGTACACGACGCGCGTGGGCAGCGGGCCTTTTCCCACCGAGCTTGACGATGAAACGGGCGAGCGCATCCGCAAGGCCGGCAACGAGTACGGCGCGGTGACAGGGCGGCCTCGACGGTGCGGCTGGTTCGACGTGCCGCTGTTGCGTTACACCGCCATGATCAACGGGTTCACCAGCCTGGTAATCACCAAGCTGGACGTGCTGGACGAGTTTGACGAGGTCCGGGTGTGCACCGAGTACCGCAACACCAAGACCATGCCGGCGACGTTCCGCGCGCTGGAAGCGGTGGAACCGGTGTACGAGACGCTGCCGGGCTGGAAATCGGAGACGCGCGGGCTGACGCGCCACCAGGATCTGCCGCAGCGCGCGCGCGACTATTTGAAGTTCCTGAGCGAGCGGACTGGCGTCGAGATCGGCTGCATTTCGACGGGGCCGGAGCGCGACGAGACCATTCTGATCGAGGGTTCGCGATTGGCCGAGGTGCTGTAGTCTCTGGCTTAGCGTCGCGTAACCACCAGCGACCGCCAGCTCGTGTTTCCGGCGGGGTCGCTGGCGCGGATCACGATGGTGGTGGCGCCGATGTAAAGCTGGATCGGCGGCGTGCTCCAGTTGGCCGTGCCGGTGGCCGTGCCCGATCCTCCCGTGGAACTGGACCAGGTCACCTTGGCGACGCCGACGTTGTCGCTGGCCGTGCCGCTCACCGTGATGGAAGCAGCCGAGGTCGAGACGTTGGTGCTTCCCGGCGACGCGATGGTAAGTGATGGCGGCGTTGTGTCCGGACCGCTCGGCGGCGTGGGCGACGGCGGGTTTGGCGTGGGTGGACCGGTGGGTTGTGCCGGCTGCTGGCGCGTCACCGTTAGGATCTGCGTCGCCTGTTGCCCGGACGAATCGCGAGCCGTGAGCGTGATCAAGTTGGCGCCGGCGTTCAGCGGTATGGAAGAGATCGTCCAAGCCGGTGAGCCCGTCGCGACGCCTGCGAATCCGAAGTTCGTTGACCAGCTCACCAGCGCCGCGCCCGATCCTCCGGTAACAGATCCACTCAGCGATAGCGATGTTGCGGTGGTGTTGGCGGGCGTCGATTGAACCGTCAGCGCGAGTGGGACCAAAGGTGGAGCCGGCGCCGGCGTCGGCTGAGGTCGCGTCGGCGGCGCGGGCGTGGGCGCGCCTGGATCGCTGTTCTGAGCGGCGTACAAGCTCCGGATGGCCGCGATATCTTCCTGATCGAGCGCCGTGTGCATGCGGTAGTAGGGATACATCACTGCGTTCGGATTGTCGGAATGGCCCAGGCCGAGCGCATGGCCCGCCTCGTGCAAAGCGATGCTGAACACGTCCACGTCCGCGCCGAGCTGCCAGTTGTCGTCGGCGTCGAAGTGCATGTCGGCGGCGACCGGCTCGGGGTTGGTGGGAACCGGATAGAAGGTGTGCGCCAGCACGCCGCCGGGTCCGTCGAATGGGTATCCGTCGCCGTGCGCTCCGCTGGCGAAGAAGATGGACAGTGTCCGGTTGGCGATTGCGCTGGCGCCCGGAGTGAACGAGACCTGCACGTACTTGGACCACTCGGAAAGCGCGCGCGCGATTTCCGCTTTGGCGGGCTCGGCCGGCACCTTAGGGCTGATGCTCCCAAACACATACTGAAGCGCGGCCGAGCCTAGTCCCGGTCCATCCCAACCGTCGCCGACCAATGCCACGGACTGGCCCACCGATCCAAGACTGGTCAGCGCGCCGGCGCAGGCGTGCAGCGGATCGCCGCGCACCAGGCTGGCCGACGCTGGAAAAATGTAGGCGACCTCATCCCAACCGGCCAGAGCCAGCAACTGCGCGTCGTTTCCACTAACCAGCAAGTGATGCACCAGCACATCCGGGTTTTCCTGGATTACCAGGCCCGCTTGGTTGACGATCGCGCGAGCGTCGTTCGGGTCGACATCCGAATAGAACTCCACCACCACGGAATGAGCGGCGTCGGCCGCGCTCGCGGCAGTCAACAGAGGACTGATCTTTTCGGACGGCTGGAGGCGGCTGATCCACAGAATGTCCAGGCCATCCCAAGGCGTGTCGTCGTTGGCGGCTAGTGAGAGAGCGAAGTCGGGCACATAGGAGAGCGGCCAGGCTCCGCGAAGATAAAGCTCCATCAAGCGGGCATCGTCGGGCGGGTCGGCGAACTGCACCAGCCAGTGTGAACGGCCTGGCGTGCGTGTGTTTTGGGGAGCCTCAGCCGTTTGCGCGTTCGCGGCAGACGCCCGCGTTTTCAAGCGCAGCGGGGGTTGAGCCTGCGCGGCCGCGGCCAGCCAGAGCGCTGTCAGGAGATAAGCTGCATTCCTCACAAACATTCCATCGGAGGCCGCCTGAGAATTTCTTAGGGGTGTGACGCACTACTCCTGCGAGGTCTACTCGTGGTTACTTGCGCTCGACTCCTTGCCCTATTCCTACTGGGGCATATCGGTTTTCTCGCCGCCGCCGACCCGGCGAAAACCTATACGATTCAGACCGTCGCGGGGACCAACTCCGTCGGCGATGGCGGTCCCGCCTTGTCCGCGCTGTTGAGCCAGGCTGAAGGCGTGGCCGTCGACAGTCTCGGGGCGATTTACGTGGCCGACGCGGACGACAACCGCGTGCGCAAGATCACGCCGGATGGCGTCATCCAGACCGTGGCTGGAACCGGCGTCGCGGGCCTGGCGGGCGACGGCGATCCTGCCAACGCGGCGCTGCTGAACCATCCTTATGGCGTTGCGGTGGACGACCGCGGCAATCTCTACATCGCGGACCTGGGCAACGCGCGCGTGCGCGAAGTGTCCGCCGGCGGCACCATTCAAACCATCGCCGGAGGAGGCAGCGTGGTTCCGGGCGGCAATGGAGACGGCGGCCAGGCGTCGATCGCGCAACTGCTGGAGCCGCGCAACGTCGCGATTGGCGCGGACGGTTCGCTTTATATCTCCGACTTCGGCGCGCATCGCGTCTATCAGGTTTCGGCGGCCGGCATTCTGACGACGCTGGCCGGGACCGGCAACGCGGGATTCAGCGGCGATGGCGCTTCGGCGCGGCTTGCACAACTGAAGGCGCCGGCCGGCGTGGCGGTGGATGCGAATGGCGTCGTCTACATCGCCGACAGCGGGAACAATCGCATCCGCAAGGTGGACCACGGCGTCATCAGCACGATCTTTTCGGTCGTTGCGCCGACGGGCGTGGCGGCGGGCGGCTCCGGGTCAGTCTACATTGCGTCGGGCAGCTACTTCGGTACGCAGTACAAGACCGTCGCGGGCGTGGCTTCGGCCCGCGATGTGGCGGTCGATCGAGCGGGTAGTGCCTATGTGACCACCGGACAGTTCGTGCGCAAGGTAAACGCGGCTGGAGCTGCGGCGACCGTGGCCGGAAGCGGTGAAGCGCGGTACTTCGGTGGAGACAACGGCTCGGCCAAGGCGGCCCGGCTGCATGCGCCTTCCGGCATCGCGGTGGACGACCTGGGGAACTGGTATGTCGCCGACACGGCCAATCATCGCGTCCGCAAGATCACGCCGGCCGGGGTGATCAGCACCATCGCGGGCACCGGCGATCCAGGCGCGAAGGGAGACAACGGGCCGGCGGCGCTCGCGCAGTTGAACGCGCCGCGCAGCGTGGCGGTCGATTCGCTGCGCAATGTGTATGTCGCCGACACGGGCAACAACGAAGTTCGCAGGATCACGCCGGGCGGGGCGATATCGACGGTGCTGAACCAGCTCAACGATCCCGAGTACGTGGCCGCGGGAACGGACCAGTCCGTGTACGTCGCCGATGCGGGCAACAACCGGGTGGTGAAGCTGACGGCGTCCGGGACAATGAGCACTGTGACGCAGGTTGTGCAGCCAGCGTCGATCGCGGTGGATCGCTCGGGCGACGTGTTCGTGAGCGGACCGGATAGTGTGTCGAAGATTCCAGCCGCGGGCGGGTTCAGCACGCTGCTGGATGGCTTGCAGTCGCCGCGAGGCCTGGCTGTGACGCCCGACGGCGACCTGCTGATTGCCGAAACGGGCGCCAACGTGATTCGGAGGGTGACGCCCTCGGGTGTTGTGTCCACCATCGCCGGAACGGGCGTGGCCGGTCTTTCGGGCGACGACGGCGCGGCGGGGTTGGCGCAGTTGAATGCTCCGCTCGATCTGGCGATGGACGCGAACGGCGCGATCTGGATCGCGGATTCGGCGAACAATCGCATCCGCGGGTTGACGCCGGCGACTGCCATTGCGGACGATACGGCGTCGACTGAAACCGTGGTGAACGCCGCGACGCTCCAGGCGGGGCCGGTCGCGCCTGGCGAAATCGTGACCATCTTCGGCGCCGGGTTCGTGGCCGATCAGACGCAATTGCTGTTCGACGGCCGGCCCGCGACCATCTTCTATACCGGTGCGAATCAGATCAACGCGATGGCCCCCGCGGACCTGACGCCGGACGCGGCCACGGAGATCAGCATTCTCGTCAAGGGAATGAAGATCGCGGATTTTTCGTCGAGCGTCGCCGTCGCGACGCCGGGCATCTTCACGGCGGCGAATGGAACGGGGCAGGCGGCCGCCACGAATCAGGACGGCAGCATCAACTCGGCTTCCAATCCCGCCGCGCGTGGCGAGATCGTCACGCTGTACGCCACTGGGCAGGGTTCGAGCGCCAACGCCGTCAATCTCACCGTCGGCGGCTATCCTTGCGAGCTGCTGTACGCCGGTCCAGCGCCGGGCTTCCCCGGGCTGATGCAGATCAACGCGCGCGTGCCGTCCGGATTCCTGGGCCCGGGCATTCAGGCGCTCGCGCTCTCGGCCGGGAACGCTCGCAGTCAAGCCGGCGTGACGATCGCGGTGCGTTGAAACAGGATATCGACCAATTGACACCGTAGACAACAAAAACCTGGGGACAAAAACCGGGGGACAGACGGAACGTTTCCTTTGGCGCTAAGGAAACATTACGTCCGTCCCCCAGTTTGAGGAAACGTTCCGTCTGTCCTCAGGTTTTTGAAAAGCAGGCTGCTCGCCTGTCCTTACGCGTACACAAGCCGTCCCAGAAGCGGACAGATGCCGATCGCCCCGCTTACTTGCAGATCGCATCCCGCCTTGTTTTTCAGTAGCATAGACAATGGCAGGGTAAGTGCCAATTCGTAACGGGAGTGATTCCATGGATGTCCCTCGTGGTAAAGAAGTCGCGCGCAGAAAGCTGATTCGGCGAATCCTGGTAATCGCGGTGGTCGTCGCGGCCATCCCGCTGATTACCTGGGGACTTTCGCGCCTCAAGCCGGCCGCGCCGTCGGTCGACCGGGCCACGGTCTGGATCGACACCGTCAAACGAGGACCCATGGTGCGCGACGTCCGCGGTCTCGGCACCCTGGTGGTGGAAGACTACCTCTGGCTTCCCGCCGCCTTCGACAGCCGCGTCGAAAAGATCAACTTTCTGCCGGGCGTCAAAGTACGCGCCAACGACGTGGTGATGATATTGAAGAACCCCGACATGGAATTGGCCGCCGCGGACCTGGAGTGGCAGATCAAGCAGGCCGAAGCCGCCTACGACAATCTGAGAGTCCAGCTCGATACCCAGCAATTGGCTCAAAGAGCCACCACGCAGCAGGTGAAATCCGACATGGACCAGGCCGAATTGCAGGCCGATCGCGACACGCAGCTCACCAAGCTCGGGCTGAAATCGGAGCTGGACACTAAGCTCTCAGTGGCCAAGTGGCAGGAGCTGAAGGGCCGCTATGCGCTCTCGAAAGAGCAGTTGGATATCAGCGGCCAATCAATCAAGGCGCAATTGGACGCGCAGAAGGTTCAGATTGAAAAACTCCAGGCGGCCTACAAGTTGAAGAAGGAGCAAGTGGACCAGTTGACGATACGCGCGGGCGTGGACGGCACCCTGACGCAGTTGGGAACCTCCGCCACGCCGCTCGAGGCCGGCATGCGCGTGGCGCCGGGAGCCATCCTGGCGAAGATCGCGCAACCCAACCGGCTCAAGGCGACCCTCAAGATTCCGGAAACCCAGGTGAAGGACGTCGCAATCGGCCAGGTGGCCTCCATCGATACTCGCAACGGGATCATCCCCGGGCACGTCTCGCGTATCGATCCGGCCGCGGTGAACGGAACCGTGGACGTGGACGTAAAGCTGGAAGGAACAGCGCCCGGTATGCGTCCCGATCTCAGCGTGGATGGCACCATCACCATCGAGAAGCTGGCGGACGTGGTGTACGTCGGCCGGCCGGTGATCGGACAACCGGACGCCAAGATCTCGCTGTTCAGGCTGGATCCGGACAATAAGGAAGCGCAGCGCGTGCCGGTGAAGCTGGGGCGCAGCTCGGTGAACACCATCGAAATCGTGGACGGGTTAAGAGTGGGCGACCAGGTGATTCTGTCGGATATGTCGGCGCAGGATGCGTACAACCGCATCCGCTTGAATTAGACGAAACGGGGTGACTTTATGGCGAATGATCCGGATGCTTTGATCAGTTTGGACGGGGTGACCAAGGTCTTTGTGACCGACGAAGTGGAGACGCACGCGCTGGCGGGCATTCACCTGCACCTGAAGAAAGGCGAGTACCTTTCGATCGCCGGGCCGTCGGGCTGCGGCAAGTCGACGCTGCTGGCCATCCTGGGGCTGCTGGATTCGCCCACTGACGGGACCTACATTTTGAACGGCAAGCCGGTGCAGAATCTGAAGCTCAGCGAGCGCGCGCGCATCCGCAACCGCGAGATCGGCTTCATCTTTCAGGCCTTCAACCTGATCGGCGACCTGACGGTGTACGAGAACGTCGAGCTTCCGCTGACTTACCGCGGGATGCCGTCGGCCGAGCGCAAGAAGCGCGTGCACGACGCGCTGGAGCGCGTGGGCATGTCGCATCGCATCAAGCACTATCCGTCGCAGCTCTCGGGCGGCCAACAGCAGCGCGTGGCGGTGGCGCGCGCCCTGGGCGGCGATCCTTCCATTCTGCTGGCGGACGAGCCCACCGGAAACCTCGACTCCACCAATGGTGAAGCCGTCATGGAACTGCTGAGGGAGTTGCATCGCGGCGGCGCGACCATCTGCATGGTCACCCACGATCCCCGCTATGCCCGCTATGCGGATCGCACCATCCGGCTGTTTGACGGCAGGATCGTGGAGGAAAGCGTGGGGGTGGCATAATGTTTTGCCGGCATGTGGATTTCTTCGCGGTGCTGTTCATCACGCTCGGGCTGCTGGCGTTCTCGCAAGCCTCCCAGATCGTGGTGCCGGTGGCGGTGCGGCCGGTCGGCTTCGAGCAGCCGGTGTTGAAGGCTCAATCTTGCCCGCTCGCTCAGCAGATTCGCTTGCAGATCGACTCCCTCCGGAACAGGTAGAGCCACGCCGGCTGAAGCCGGCTGCGGCCAGGATTGGCCGCCCCACATCGCGTTCATAAGACAATAAGAGTATAGGTATGAGTTCACCGATGATCGTTCTGCGGAACGTCGAAAAATACTTTGAGCACGGGCCCACCAAGACCTTCGTCCTGCGCCGCATCAACGTCGAGGTCAAGGAGGGCGAATTCATCTCCATCATGGGACCCTCCGGCGCGGGCAAATCCACCTTGCTGCATCTGCTGGGCATGCACGACAGCGCCTGGACGGGCGAATACCATCTGCTCGAGCATGCCATCCACAAGCTCCCCAAGAAAGACCGCATGGAGCTTTACAAGAAATACTTCGGCTTCGTTTTTCAGAGCTACCATCTGCTGGATTCGCTCACGGTTTACGAGAACCTGGACATCCCGCTCTCTTATCGCAACATCAAGAAATCGGAGCGCGACAGCATCGTGTGCGACGTGCTGGACCGCTTCCAGATCGTCGGCAAGAAGGATCTGTATCCAAATCAGCTCTCGGGCGGGCAGCAGCAACTGGTGGCGGTGGCGCGCGCCATTGTCGCCAGCCCCAAGATCATCCTGGCGGACGAACCCACCGGCAACCTGCATTCCAGCCAAGGCAAAGAGATCATGGAACTCTTCAAACGCCTGAACGAATCCGGCACCACCATCATCCAGGTGACGCACAACGAGCGGAACGCCGAGTACGGCAACCGGGTGATTAACATCGCCGATGGGTGGATTGCTGACTAGGTTTCAGGTGTCAGGTGTCGGGTGTCAGGTCACCTGCTGCTTGCATCAAGACTTGGGTATATCGATGAACCAGATGCACAACCAGCATTCGCCCTCACCGCCGAAGTTGGCAGAATGCTGAACGGCTTGGCGAAACGGCTCAAGCACCTGAAACCTGTCCCGCAACCGTCCACGGCCGTCCCACAAGCGAACACTGCTCCTGGCTAACTGATTGGTACCGTGGAGCTTCCCCTGGTATCCCAGTTGCACTACTTGTGGGGTTCCAGAGAGGAGATCGACTGTGGGCTTCTCAATCATACCGGTGCTTTTGGCCGGACAAATGGCGCTGTTCGGCGCGGCGACCACCACGGACACGTTTCACTGGACCGGGCATGTGCCGGCCGGTCAATTCCTGGAAGTTCGAGGGATCAACGGCAGCATTCACGCGCAACCCGCCTCGGGCGAAAGCATCGAAGTGATCGCCTCCAAGTCTGGACGCGTCTTCGATCCAGGCGAGATCGAAGTGAAAGTGGTGCAGCGCGACGGAGGCGTCACCATCTGCGCGGTCTACCCGTCGTCCGCGGACACCAGCCAGTGCGAGAACGGCGGAGCGGTCTACAATGATGTCAGCGTCGACTTCACCGTGCGGGTGCCTTCGGGCGTGCGCTTCGTCGCCCGGACCGTCAACGGGCTGGTGGAGGCGAAGTCGCTCCAGGCGGACACCGAAGCGCACACCGTGAACGGCGACGTGCTGCTCAGCACCGCCGGGGCCGCACAGGGCGAGACGGTGAACGGGTCCATTATCGCGTCGATGGGAAGGATCAACAGCGCCTTGAAGTTTTCCACCGTGAACGGAGGCATCACCGTGAACGTGCCCCGCTGCGCCAGTGCGCGAGTCCACGCGCAGACGGTCAACGGGGGCATCCAGACCGAATTTCCGTTGCCCGTGCGCGGCCAATTTCCGGCCAAGCACATTGACGGCGCCATCGGGCGCGGAGGGCCGGACCTGCGGCTGGCCACCGTCAACGGCAGCATTCGTCTAAGGCGAACCAAGAGTGCTTCGAATCTGTAGCTACGCGCTCGGGTGCGGTTTCTGTATTCTGAATTTTGCGCACTGAAGTCTCCGGCATGAAATCTCCCGACTCCGCGCCCCGCATCCTCATCGCAGACGATCAGCCCGACGTATTGGAAGCCCTGCGGCTGCTGCTGAAGGGCGAAGGCTATCAAATCGAGTCCGCGGCCTCTCCGGCGGGCGTGATTTCGGCGCTGGAAGCGCGCGACTTCGACGTGGTCCTGATGGACCTGAACTACACGCGCGACACCACTTCCGGCGAGGAAGGGCTGGATCTGCTCTCGCGCATTCAGACCATCGATTCGGTTCTGCCCGTGATCGTCATGACCGCCTGGGGCACCGTGGGACTGGCGGTGGAAGCCATGCGGCGCGGCGCGCGCGATTTTATCCAGAAGCCTTGGGAAAACGAGCGGCTGCTCAGCGTCGTCAAGACCCAGGTGGACTTGAGCAACGCCATCCGCCGCGGGCTGCGCCTGGAAGCGGAGAACCGGCTGCTGCGCACCGACGGCGTTCCGGCGCTGATCGCCGAGTCGCCGTCCATGCATCCGGTGTTGCAGATGATCGCGCGCGTGGGGCCGTCGGACGCCAACGTGCTGATCACCGGCGAGCCGGGCACCGGCAAAGAAGTGGTGGCCAAGACGCTGTACGCCATTTCGCCGCGCGCCACCAAACCGATGGTGACGGTGAATGCGGGGGGCCTGGCCGAGGGCGTGTTTGAAAGCGAGCTGTTCGGGCACGTGAAGGGAGCTTTCACCGACGCCAAGGCCGACCGCGTGGGCCGCTTCGAGTTGGCCGACGGCGGCACGCTGTTTCTGGATGAGATCGCCAACGTGCCGATGAATCTGCAGGCCAAGATGCTGCGCGTGCTGGAGGTCGGCGAGATGGAGCGCGTCGGATCGTCCAAGACCAAGCGCGTGGATGTGCGGGTCATTTCGGCGACCAACGCCCATCTCGAGGAAGAAGTGCAAGGCGGGCGTTTCCGCCAGGATCTGCTGTTCCGTCTCAACACCATCGAGATTCATCTGCCGCCGCTGCGTGAGCGCCGCGAGGACATTCCTCTGCTGGCGGCGCATTTTTTGTCGACGCACGCCCAGCGCTACCGCAAGCGGATCAGCGGCTTCGATCACCCCGCCTTGCAGTTGCTGCTGGACAATCCCTGGCAGGGCAACGTCCGCGAGTTGAACCACGTGGTGGAGCGCGCGGTGCTCATGGCGCAGGACGGCCAGATCAAACCGGCCGACCTGGCGCTGCGCGCAGCGCGGGAAGGCAGCCCGCGCCTGGAAGACATGAGCATCGAAGAGGTGGAGGCGTTTCTCATCAAGAAGGCGCTGGCGCGCTATAGCGGGAACGTCAGTCATGCCGCGAACGCCTTGGGATTGAGCCGCAGCGCTTTGTATCGCCGCTTGCAGCGCTACGGGCTATGATGTGGCTGGAAGCGGCTCATGAACTTCCGCAAGCCCCAGCTGGTCCACGAACAGCGCATCCTGGCGATGGCTCTCATGGCCGGCGCGCCCGCCGTGCTCACCTCGATGCTCATTCTGTGGCTGGGCGACTACACGCCTAAGGTCCAGTGGACCCTGACGGTGGCCATCGTGGGAGCCTGGCTGGGCTTCTGCATGGCGCTGCGCGAGCGCGTCGCCTCGCCGCTGCGCACGCTGGCCAATCTGCTGGAGGCCATGCGCGAAGGCGACTATTCCATCCGCGCGCGCGGCGTCAAGAGCGACGACGCCATGGGCGAGGTGATGCAGCAGGTCAACGCCATGAGCGCCACGCTGCGCGCGCAACGTCTGGGCGCGCTGGAAGCCACCACGCTGCTGCGCAAGGTCATGGAAGAGATCGATGTGGCTGTGTTCGCCTTTGACGGCGACCACCGTCTGCGGCTGGTGAACCGGGCCGGCGAGCGCCTGCTCAGCCAGCCGTCCGAGCGCATCCTGGGCGCCGATGCGGCATCGCTGGCGCTGGCCAGCTATCTCGAAGGCGACGCGCAACAGACCATCCAGCGCACGTTCCCGGGAGGAACCGCGCGCTGGGGCATCAGCCGCAGCACGTTCCGCGAGGGCGGGCTTCCGCACCAGCTCCTGGTGGTCACCGATCTGACGCGCCCGTTGCGCGCCGAAGAATTGAAGGCCTGGCAGCGGCTGGTCCGCGTGCTCGGGCACGAGTTGAACAATTCGCTCGCGCCCATCAAGTCGATTGCCGGCAGTCTCGATAATCTCCTCGGCCGCCAGCCGCGTCCGGCGGATTGGGAGGACGACACGCGCCGGGGCCTGGCCGTGATTGCGGCCCGCAGTGAGGCTTTGAGCCGTTTCATGAGCGCCTACGCGCGGCTGGCCAAATTGCCGCAGCCGACGCTTGCTCCGGTGGGGGTGGGCGAGCTGGTGCGGCGCGTGGTGGGCTTGGAGACGCGAGTGCCGCCGGCCCTGATGCCCGGACCGGAGTTGACCATTCAGGCCGACGCCGATCAGCTCGAGCAATTGCTCATCAACGTGATCCGGAACGCAGCGGACGCCTCGCTCGAGACCGGAGGCGGAGTGCGGGTGGGCTGGAATCGTCAGAATTCACACTTGATCGTGTGGGTGCGCGATGACGGGCCGGGGCTTCCGAACACCACCAATCTTTTCGTTCCGTTCTTCACCACCAAGCCCACCGGATCGGGCATTGGCCTGGTTTTGTGCCGCCAGATCGCCGAAGCGCACGGCGGAAGCCTGACGTTGCAGAACGCCGACGACGGCCCGGGTTGCGAGGCCCGGCTGACGTTGCCGCTGAGCTGAAGGCTTACATTGCATCGTACTATACAAAGGTGGGTCTCAAGACGATCAGCTTCGAACTGGCAACCGAAAAGAAGGAAGCTCTTGATGCCATTGCGACGGCTCTGGATCGAGACTGCTCGTACGTTCTGAACGAAGCCATCAATGTCTATCTCGAAGCCCACCGGTGGCGGGTCGAACACATTAAGGCCGGGATCAAGCAGGCCGACGCAGGCACGTTCGCCAGCATTGCCGAGGTCTCGGCGGCGTTCGCCCGCTGGCGCAAGTGAAGTTAGGTCCGGACCAAGCTGCCAGGCCGGCTGGTGTTGCCGCTGAGTTAAATCGCCCGCTAAGCCGATCATAAATGCTCTGGCCGTATGTAACCTTCGGGCGATAAACCAGTAATTCCTCCCGGAGGACGATGCGAGCGGGAAGACCCGGAAAAGGCAGCATTTTTTCCGTGAACCTAACTCGCTCCGCTTGCGTACGTCCAAGTGATGAGCGCTTGGCGGGAACCGGGCGCCCCGAAGGAGCCGACGTGAACACAGACGCGACCACGCTGATCGCACTCCAGGACGTCTTCAAAGTTTTCACCACCGACGAAGTGGAGACGCATGCCCTGGCCGGCATTGAATTGAACATCCGAAAAGGCGAGTACCTTTCGATCTCCGGGCCCTCCGGCTGCGGCAAGTCGACCCTGTTGGCCATACTCGGCTTGCTGGACACGCCCACGCAAGGCACCTATGTTCTGAACGGCACGCGCGTGGACCAGATGAAGCTTTCCGAGCGCGCCCGGGTGCGGAATCGCGAGATCGGATTCATCTTTCAGGCCTTCAACCTGATCGGCGACCTCACCGTGTACGAGAACGTCGAGCTGCCGCTGACGTATCGCAACATGCCGTCGGCGGAGCGCAAGACCCAGGTTCGCGACGCGCTGGAGCGGGTGGGCATGTCGCATCGCATGAAGCATTATCCCTCGCAGCTTTCCGGCGGCCAGCAGCAGCGCGTCGCGGTGGCGCGGGCGCTGGGCGGGCATCCTTCGATCTTGCTGGCCGACGAGCCCACCGGCAACCTGGACTCGGCCAATGGCGAAGCGGTGATGTCGCTGCTCAGCGAGCTGCACAAGGAAGGCGCCACCATCTGCATGGTGACGCACGATCCGCGCTATGCCCGCTGCGCCGAACGCAGCATCACGCTGTTCGACGGACGCATCGTCGAAGAAATCGTGATCGCGAATTCAGTTTCGGTCTGACTTTCCAGAGCGGCTTTCGCAGGCGGCGATGGCGTGGTCGGAAACAGCCTCCGAATTCACCAGCTTCCACTCTTCGAGTTTCCTTCTACGCAGCTCCCACCAGCGCTGGGCTTCAACACAGGATCCCCAGATCCGGTAGGCATTCGCGAGAGCTCCATAGGCGTCCAGCAGTTCCCGGTGCGCAATCGAGTTAGCGGGGAAGTCCCGGTTGAGAAATTCTCCCAGCCTCACTGCTCTCTCTAAAGTCTCGGTAGCTGCGCGTCTGTCAGTCTGCGCGAGCGCCATGCCAATCCTCCAGGTAACCGAAACCAGGGAGCTTCGCGAGCGCGAATCGCTGGGATCCGCGGTTGCCTGCGCGAGGCGTATCGCCTCAGCCTTGCGATAGCTTTCGATGGCCTCCGGGAGCCTCTGCAATTGGACTAGCACAGAGCCGCGGTCGCTATAGCCGTAAGAAAGGTTCAAGCGGCTTCTTGCGTCGGAAGGATCGCGACGCGCCACGTCTTCGTCTAGCGCGATGGCAGCGTTGTATTCAACCAAGGCGTGCTCGGCGTCTCTTTGGAGCAGCAACAGGGCGCCGATTTTCTTGTGCACCAAGCTGACGTTGGACGGGTCCTTGTACAGCGCCAAGGCCTGGCGAAACTCCTGGATCGCGGGGCCCGGATCGGTTGCAACCAGTTGCTGTCCCACCTGGTAATGGGCACTCGCCAACTCCGCGCGGATCTTGTCGTCGACCGGTGGGCGGCGGGCGGCGAGCTGGACCATCTCCAGAGCGCGTTGGGCCAACCCGCGGGCTTCGGCGGGATCCTGAATGAGCTGCGCCAGCAGCCGCGTGGCGCGAGCCAACTCCAGGCGAAAATCAATCGAGGACGGATCCGTCGCCAGCAGTTGCTCCCGCAGCGCCATCGCCTTGCGGAGGTTCTGGACGGCCACTTCCTCCCGGCCGAGGTTCGCGAAGCCCGGCGTACCACGGACCTGCGCGGCTTTTTCGTAGGCCTCCGCCAGCTCACGCAGCAGCGCCGGATCGCCTTTGGCATCCCGGGCCAGCGCGTCCAGATAGGCGATGCTCGCCGACAGCAGCTTTTCGCGCGCCTTGGTGGCGCCCGCCAGCGGCGCGATCTCCGGGTCGACTTCAAACAACAGCGTCCAGCCCAGCTTTCGGACCTCATCGAAGCGGCGTTCAGCCACCGCGCGCTCGCGCTGCGCAATCCGGGCCTGCCAGGCCGTCGCGATGATTCCTCCGATCAAAGTGAGCAGCACCACCACCGCGGAAATCGTCAGAACTTTGTTTCTCCGGCAGAATTTCACCGTCCGGTAGCGGATGGTGTCCGGACGCGCCAGCACGGGACGCCCGTCCAAATAGCGCTGGATGTCTTCGGCTAGCTGCTCGGCGTGCCAATAGCGGCGTTCGGGCTGCTTTTCCAGGGCCTTCAAAACGATGTTGTCCAGATCGCCCCGCAACTCGCTGCGCTTCTCGCCGGTCTCGCTCGGTTTGGTGGGATCGGTGAGACATATGACGCGCTCCAGTTCGACTGCGCCGCTGCTGGTGAGCCGGTGCGCCTTGGCGCCAGTCAGCAGCTCGTACAGGACTGCGCCAAGCGCGTAGAGGTCGGTCGCGGTGGTGATCCGTTCGCCGCGGACCTGCTCGGGGCTGGCGTATTCCGGCGTCAGCAATCGGACCTGAGCCCCGGTCAGGCCGGCGGTTGCTCCAGTGGCATCGGGCGAAAGCAATTTTGCGACGCCGAAGTCCAGCAGCTTGGGTTCGCCGTCCGCTCCAATCAGAATATTGGCGGGCTTCAGATCGCGGTGCACGACCAGATTGCGGTGCGCGTACTCAACGGCGCCGCACACCTTCAGAAACAGGAGCAGCCGTTCGTGGATGCCGAGATTGTTCCGATCGCAGTAATCGGTAATCGGAAGCCCGTGCACCAGCTCCATGACGAAATAGGGGCGGCCGTCGGCGGTGGCGCCACCATCCAGTACGCGGGCGATATTGTTGTGGCTCAGCAGGGCCAGGATCTGGCGCTCATGACGGAAGCGCTCCAGCAGCTCATCGGTGTCCATGCCGCGCTTGACAACCTTGACCGCGACTTCCTGGCGGAAGTCGTCTTCGCGCACAGCGCGGTAGACCACGGCCATTCCGCCGCGTCCAATCTCGCCGACGATGCGGTAGTGTCCGACCAGCGATCCCGCCAGGTCCTCGGGAGCCGGCTTGGCCCCGAGCGCCGGCGTCTCCAGGAACTCGCCGGCCTGATCGTTGGCTTCGATCAAAGCCTCGACTTCGCGCCGCAGCGGCAGGTCGCCACCGCAAACCTGGTCGAGGTAGTTCTCGCGCTGATCGGGCGCCAGCTCGACGGCCGCGTACAGGACCTCTTTAATCTGCTGCCAGCGCTGGGTGTTCATGGAGCAGCGGAGTCGGCCAGGTTCAGCTCACGAAAGAGCCAGGCCTTGGCGGTGACCCAGTCCCGTTTCACGGTGGCGGGGGAAATGTTGAGGGCTTCGGCCGTCTCTTCGATCGTCAGCCCGCCGAAGAAACGCAGCTCGATCACGCGGCTTTGCTGGGGATCGAGCTTGGCGAGGGTGGCCAGCGCGTCGTCCAGTGCGATCAGATCGAAATCGCGAGGCGCCGGAAGGCCCGCGGTCTCGTCGAGTGAAAGCTTGCGCGCATCGCCGCCGCGCTTCTGGGCCTTGGCGGTGCGCGCGTGATCCACCAGAATCCGGCGGATCATCTGCGCCGCCACGCCAAAGAACTGAGCGCGGTTGCGCCACTGGACGCGCTGCTGATCGATCAGCTTGAGATAGGCCTCGTGAACCAGCGCCGTGCTCTGGAGCGTGTGGCCGGGGTCCTCGTGCGACATGTAGCGCGAGGCCAGATGATGCAGCTCGTCGTAGACCAGCGGCATCAGGCGGTCCAGCGCGGACCGGTCGCCTTGACTCCAGTCGATCAACAGCGTAGTGACGTCGGCTCCGGCCACCTGGAATCCCTTTACCTAAAGGGATTCTACACCGGAACAGCCTTGCGAACCCGCTCGCGCCGCCGGGCTGGAAACACAGTTCGTACGCGCGGGAGATCAATCTCGCTGGCGTTAACACAAACCGGTGTAGTGTGTTGCCCATGGCGCAGCCCGAACCTCTACTGGAGCGGGACCGCAGTGAAGGCTTCCAAAACGTTCAGTTGTACCTTCGCCGAATCCAAACTCCCGCCGCCGGTGAGCGGCACCGACAACGACGCCGGCGCACCTATGGAATAAAAACCCAAGACGCCCACCGGCTGATCGCTGGTAAGCTGGCCGGTCAAGTCGCCCGGGATCGTGAAGGTGTGATCCGTCGCGTTCGCCGTGCAAGTGATCAGGGGCGAGGCGCCTGAAAACGTGATTCCGGTAACGAAGATCCGGACCAGATCGCCGTCGTTTCCGCCCGTCCAGGTCAGCGTGAGCGGCTTGCCTTTGGAGATCGAGCTGGGAAAATTCGCGCTGAACTGGTTTTGCAAAACAAACTGCGCCTGAACCGCCGCGACGTCTTTGCCGCCGGGAATTGCCAGGGTATAGTTGCCGTTCTGCAGGAACGCAGAACCGACCGGTGAGCCCGGTATGGCCACTCCCTGGAAGAGCGTTGTCAGGCCGCCGAACGGGGCCAGGGTCATCGTTCCGCCGGGGCCGGACAGCACGGAATTCGACCCGGAATCGAGAGGGAAATTCAGCAGATTAATGAAGTCGGTGTGATCGACGAACTCGAAATCGCTGCCCCCGGCCTTGATGACGTTGCAGGATCCCGCTGCCTGCTGAAGCGCATACGGATAGCCTTGATCGGTCAGGGGCGAGCCGTTCGCCGCGAACTTACGCAATCCCACCTCCACTTCGTCCTGGATCGAGCCCAACACCGAGCCATTCACGATGCCCTGAACGCCGACGCTGTGGTAGAGCTGCACCATCATCGCCTTCAACGTGCTCCCGGACTGGAGCGCCACGAGCTGATCCTGCGAAAGCCCATAAGGATGCTCGCACACCGGGCCGTTGGAAGACTTCGCGATGGTAGCGCCGCTCGGTTGCGTGAACGAGCCGACCTGTACCTGAACTTCGAGCGAGCAGCCGTCGGGAATCGGCGCCGAATCCGGCAGCGTGAAGTTGATCTGGTCGACGCCCGGGATGCCCGGAGCGCGGCCGGCGTAGAAGGGCGTGATTGCGTAGCCGTCAATCAGCACCTGGGCGTTGTTGACGATGTTCCCGGCCTGCGGCGCATCGCCGTCGGATCCGCCCGTGTAAGCGCCCAGCCCGGTGCCCCACAAGATAATGGTTTGGCCCGGCCTGGCCGCATTGGTGTACAGGTTGAGCGGCAAGGAAGTGGGAGATTCATAATTTTGAGCGATTGCCATGCCAGCCGGCTGGGAGTTGATAGTAAATATGCCGAAGCTGTTTTCGGCGATCTGGACTGGAACGGGAGGGCTGGTGGCACTGTTTACCGTGACCGTCAGGCTGGCGGGACCCGCCGGAACGGCCGAGGGAATGATTGCGTTGATCTGGCCGGTGCTCACGAAGTGCAGATAGGCCTGGTATGTCTTGGTGCCCGAGTTGGGCTTAATGTTGACCGTGGCTCCGCCCATATTCGTAGGCAGCGGAAGCGCGGAAGGTGGGCCGGCCGTGGTCCCGAGATTTTGCCCGAAGATGGACACGAAGCTTCCGCGCGCGACCTGGGTAATATCGCCGTTGGCGGCGTTGGTGATTCCTCGGACCACTGGTTGGGCCGCCGCTGGAGTGGCCGCCAGGCAGGCAGCAGCCATCGTCCAGCCAATGCTTCTGAGCGCTTGTCTAATGTTTGTCATCGGGCTTCCTCCAGATGCTCTTCATCCACTAACGCGAAAAAGGTCCCGCCGGGAGGCTCATCGGATCTTGAGAAAATTCCGAAGCGTGAGGCGGCCCCCAGCGCCCGAAACAGGCTGGGCCGGAATTGCTTAGGCGTCAGCCAGGTAATACCATCGGAGAGACGCCTTCATGCGAGTGATCTGCAGGAATGTCAGCGTATCGTTCGTTGCTGGGGAGCGAACGGTGGAAGCGCTGCGAGACGTGTCGCTGGATGTCCGCTCGGGAGAATTTCTCTCCGTGGTCGGGCCGTCGGGCTGCGGCAAGACTACACTGCTGCGGACGTTGGCGGACCTGCTCCCGCCTCAGAGCGGCCAGGTTGAAAAGCAGGTCGGCCCGGGAAGCCGGAGCGCTCAGGCCCTGTTGGTGTTCCAGGAGAACAACCTGTTTCCCTGGATGACCGTGCTGCAGAACGCCGCATTCGGCCTGGAGATGCAAGGCGTCGGCCGCGGCGAGCGGGAGTCGCGCGCCCACGCGCTGCTGGCCCGGCTTGGGTTGAGCGGCTGGGAGCACGCCTATCCGCCGCATCTTTCGGTGGGCATGCGACAGCGCGTGGCGGTGATCCGGAGTTTCTTGAGCGATCCCGGGTTGCTGCTGATGGACGAGCCGTTTGCCGCGCTGGACGCGCTGACGCGCGAGCTGGTCCACCAGGAGCTGCTGGATTTGTGGGAGCAAAACCACAAGACGGTCATCTTCGTCACGCACGACATCGAAGAAGCGATCCTGTTGAGCGACCGGATTCTGCTGATGAGCGCCAGCCCGGGCAGCATCGTTGCGGAATTTGAGATCGGCCTCGCGCGTCCGCGCACCACGGCGACGGCCTTGAGCGACGAGGTTCAGCTCCTGAAACGTAGAATCCATGCCGAGCTTGGATTGCGGCCGCGCGAGGTGACGCATGCTTCGTGAGGCGAGCTATTATGCGCGCATGGCGGCCGGGTTGTTTCGATATGTGCGGGCTCCGGTGACCGCCGGTCCGGAGGAGAAGATCCGCGCGCAGGTGGCGAACCGCGAAGCCCGGTTTCTGGACACCGCCGGGAAGGTTGTCTTCTCCGATCCCGCCCATCCTTACTACGAGATGTTTCGCCTGGCGGGCTGCACCTGGGACGATCTGGCGGATTCGGTGCGCCGCGACGGCCTGGACTCGACTCTCGAGCGGCTATACCGGAGTGGAGTCTGGCTGGAACACGACGAGTTCAAGGGCGTGAAGCCGATCGTTCGCGGCGGCCGGCACATTCCGTCCTCGCCGCACAGTTTCCGGAATCCGCTGATCCGGGGTTTGCTCGAATCTTCCAGCGGCGGGAGCCGGAGCCGCGGCACTCGGACGCCGCGCAGCGTGGAAGACCTGGTGACGCGCGAAGACCAGGAGATCCTGCGGCGTCGCGAATTCTCGCTCAGCGAACGCACGCTGGTGGAAGTGCGTCCCATCCTTCCTTCTACCACTGGGCTGAATCCGTGCGTGCGAACCGCGCGTTGCGGGCAGCCGGTGGAGCGGTGGTTCGTTCCGGGCGGGAACTGGCGCTCGGCGGGTCACTATCGCGCGGCCACCTACGCACTGGTCTTGTGGGCCAAGGCTCTGGGAGCGCCGGTGCCGCTGCCGAGGCAATTGCCCTGGAACGATTTCGCGCCCGTGGCGGAGTGGGTGGCGCGACACCGGAAACAGGGTGGCGCTTGCGCGATCGGGACCAATGTCAGCGCCGGCGTGCGGATTGCCCGCGCGGCGTTCGACCAGAAACTGGATATCCGTGGAACGCTGTTCCTGCTGCACGGCGAACCGCTTTCAGAAGCCAAGGCCGCGGTCATCCGCGAGGCGGGATGCCTGGCCAGCTCGCATTACGGCATCAGCGAAATCGGCACCATCGGCTGCGGCTGCCGGAACATGACCAACCGGAATTGCACGCACCTGTTCCGGGACACGGTGGCCGCGATCGGCGTCCCGCGGGTCGCCCCGATTTCCGGCGTCGAAGTGAACTCGCTGCTGTTCACCACGCTGTACTCCACCGCACCTCACGTCTTTATCAATGTGGACATGCAGGA